>NZ_AGFU01000016.1 GCF_000226955.1 Sphingomonas elodea ATCC 31461 | reverse complement strand
CCCAGCCGCCGAACGTGCCCATCCCCGTCGTCGTCAACACGAGCGCCCGACAGCGACGTATCCACCACCAGCGCTAGGTTCTCCCGCGTGAAGTCGTCGACGACGGCAAGGATGCGGATGCGCCGGCTGCACACCAGCGTATCGCTCACAAAGTCCAGGCTCCACCGTTGGTTCGGCCCCTGCGGGTGCGCCATCGGCGCCCGCGTACCCATCGCCCGTTTACGGCCGCGCCGACGACGCACCCGCAGATTCTCCTCGCGATACAGCCGCAGCAGTTTCTTGTGGTTGTGGCATGAAGAAACAAGTCATAGATATAAACACAGATATTCCGCCACCAACCCAAATGGCATCGAAGCCATGGTCATGTTGGCGGAATTATTTTTGGCTGAATTTATGGGCATTAACGCCAATCTTCGGTCGCTCTCACGAACGACGACATTACGGCTCTACCTGTCCGAAACCAGACAGGAGCCCGATATGTCGATCCTCAAATCCCTGAAGCTGGCCGCAGCCGCCCCGACCAACCCGACCACGTCCGAACATGCCTTCCGCGCGAAGCTGCTGGGCTATCTCGCCGAGCAGAAGGCGCTGGCGGAGGCCGAAATCGCAGGCACGCCGTTCAGCGCGACCCGGCGCGTCACCCGCACCAACGATGCGGGCGAAAAGGCGCGCGTCGATGTGCCGCGCCATGTGCGGAAGGGCTGGTTCACCGACACCAGTGGCAAGACCTTCTTCCAGCTACGCTACGGCAGCAAGCCGCTGGAGTTCGCCAAGGGGATGAACGCGGTGGAGGTGCAGGGCCTCAATGAAGTGCCTGAGATCATCACTTCCATCATGGAGGCGATCAACGCCGGCGAGCTGGACCCGCAGCTCAAGGGCGCGATCGCCCAGCGCAGGGCGAATTTCAAGCCGCGTGCGAAGAAGGCCAACGCCTGATGGCGACGGACCTGAGGCGGGCGAACATCGCCCGCCTCAACGACCATCTTCGTTTTACCGGCGAGGGCGGGTGGACCTATCTATCGCGCGGCGTGGCCGCATTGCCGATCGCCCGCAAGGATGCGGTGATACGAGCAGTTCGTCTTCTCGATGCGTTCACCTCCGACAACGATCCGCACGGGGAGCATGATTGCGCGAGTTTGTCGGCAGGTGACGACCGCATCATGTGGAAGATCGACTATCACCCGAGCGATCGCACCGGCCGGATTGAGCCCGATCCGGCCGACCCCAGCACTACCCTGCGTGTTACGACGATCATGCTGGTGGAGGAATATTGATGCGTCGCTACGATGTCCGCGACATCACCGACCAACACTACCGGGCGCTTCGCTTGCTTCTGGCAACTAACCAGGCGGAGGCGCACATCGTTGTCAGGAGCAAGCGCCCTTGGCCGCCCGCTATTTCTTATTCGCCGCGCCAACCGGATACGGCGATCGCCGGCGACGCCATCAACTGAGGCGCTCACAGGAGCGACATTATCATGTCGCCGCGCCCGATCAGTCTACCAGTCGATCGGGGGTCTCGTCACGGTTCGGGTCATGCCACCCGACAAGAACGCCAACTCGATTGCGGCCATCTACCCGGCTTGAGCGGTGTTCGCGCCACCCGATCAGTCGACCCACCCGATCTCGATATTCCTGCCGCATGTTACACCTCTTTGTGCTGAGGCTGCTCGATCAAGCGTCGTTCCACGAAAAGGGCAAGTGTGCGTGACGGGCGCGCGCCGGCCAATGAGCCCCTGTGCGGCGTCTGACAGCCTGCGGGGCGCAACGGCTAAGCAGGAGCATACGAGGCCCTGTGTGACCCCCGCACGGGCAGCTAAGCGCCCCACGAGGGGCGAAGCGCGTCCTTGAATTGCTCGACGCTGACCTGGCCATAGAACTTGTCGATCATGTCGGGGCTGGTGCCGGTATTACGTGCCAGCACGAACACGTCAACGCCGGCGCATAGCTGCTGCGAAATGTAGAAATGTCGGAAGCTGTAGGCATCGCGCTTCTTTCCGCGATGATCGGTTTTGAGGTCTGCGGCCTCGAGCAGAGCGTTCAGCCCGTTGTTGAGCGAGGTCAGCCGCCTACCGTCAGCCGCCGCAAAGACGGGATCGGTGTCGGCCGGCAAATTGTTCTGATTATAAGTTTTCCAAAGCATCCACAGCATGTCAAAGCCCGCGATCGCGCCCAGATGCGGCACGAACTCCCGTGCTTTACCCTTACCCCGCGCACGAATGCGGATATCCCGCTCTCCTACCGGCTTAGCCATGCTTTCCCGATAGTGTAAAATGTCGCCCCAGTTCAGGTTCTTCAGCTCGGTAGGGCGCATTCCCGTGTTAGCAGCGATGGTGATGTAGGCGTAAAGGATGGTTCGATCGCGGCGTACCTCTCGATTGATCTGCGGATCAGACATTCTGGCCTCGGCCAGTTTGCGGAGGTGTTCGATTTCCTTGGCTGAGAAGCTGGGGCGCGGCGAGGGCGGCACGCGGGGCGTGTCGACATCGGGTATCTGGCTCTGGTTGATGTAGCCCCACTTCGCCGCCTGGCGGAAGAGCTGCCGCAACACCACCGCTTCGCCGCGCTGGCTGCTCAGGCTGGGGATGCGCCGCATCTCCGTGGCCGGCCGCCGCACGCGCTTGCCGGCGCGGATATATTCGAGGTGGGTCTGGTCTTTGCCCGGGCCGGTCGTCCAGTATGCCTTGCGCCAAGCAATGTAACGGGTGAGGTCCGCGTCGGTAATGGCGTCGATCGGCTTTTTGTCGAAGAATGGCATGAAATAGCGTTCGACCAGCGGGCGGATGCGATCGCCGCGATCGTGGCGGACCTCGCCATCCCGCGCGAGCCGGTCCATGTGATCGCAGAACTCTTCGGCGACGGCACGGAACGTGCGTTGAACTGCCCGCAGCCCATGCTCCCTACGATATTGCGCCTCGTGCCAGAGCTTCATCGCGACGCGGTGCGCTTCGGCTTCGTCCGAGGTGCCGAGTGATTTTCGTATTTGGCCTTCGCCGCGGACGCTGAAGCGCATCCACCAGACGGTGCTTCCTGGCCGCTGAAAGATCGTAAAAGGCTGTTTTCCGGCAATCCGGCTCAATTCCATGCGTGACATGCCCCGACATCGTAGCGCGCGCCCGTGTGCGGACTGCGCTGGCTGTGCTTGAAATGTGCTAGAACAGCCCCTCCCGGCGATAGCCGCAGAAGGTTAACGTCTTGAGATTGCTGAGAGGGCGGAAATCCGTGTGCTAGCACTGTGCTAGCGTAGCTCCAGCTCAGGGCTAGAGCGAGAGCCTAGTGTCGCCGTGCCCATAAGAGGTCAACTTGGCTCGGCGTGTCCCTCAGGGCTGCAAGCCCTCGGGTGTGCGCAATGGGTCAACTTTGCGAGCATAAGCGGTCATTTCAGAGCGGTCAGCGCGCATAAGCCGTCGTTTTGCCGGATGGGAGCTACAAAAAATGCCGGCGGGAAGCCGGCTTGTTTGAATACGCGCTGATCCGAGACCCGAGGCTGTCAGGAGGGATCGTCAGGCGCAGCGGCAACCCCATTCGCTCGATCGTACCCTTCCTGTAGTTTTTTCAGCAGTTCCGGATTGACCCCAAAGGCCAGCTCCCATTTGGCAGCGATTTCCGGCGTTAAACGCAAGCTTCCTTGAAGGAACGTCGCCACATCAGCTTCTGGCTGGTCCAACGCGCGAGCAAGCTCACCAATATCAAGGCCGTTTTCCTTCACCACCGCGTCTGCAAGCCATGGACCTGGATGAGAGAAAATGGATTGATGTGGCTTGATCATTTTCGATCCTAAACTCGCGACAGTATCAAGTTACGATATTGCGGTAAAAGACGTTTAGCTGCGGTAAGTTCTCTGTACGTAGGTCATGGCGTCAACGATGCTGTACATATTCTGTATCATCTGCCGTCCATAGTATCTGCGGACGTCAACCCTGTGTCTGATGGTCGGCTCAGCAGCGAAGTCGATGATCGGAAGGCCCTTGAAACGTTCGTCCAGCAGGGCCTGAAGTTGGCCCGATCGACAGAAGGTGTCATGTCTCTGTGCCCGTTCCAATTTCCGGTGGAGCGAGCGCCGCTCCGTCCTGGCGGACGTCGCCGCGCGGCGATTGCGTTCGAGGAAGTCGTCTGCAGATATCACGATGGAGGCCAAGCCGGTTAGGCCGTCCTCGTTGGCCTTTCGTACGCGGATATCGCCACGGAGGATGTCACGGATCGCGTCCGAGCGCTTGTAGTGCTTGTGATACAGAAAGCGGCTGCGCCAATCTTCCACGGACATGCCTCGATCGAAATGGCTACACTTCAGGTTTGCAATGCGTTCGACGGTGGCATCGACGGAGTTCAAGCTGACGGACCCGCCTATCATCTGGACGGCACCAGCTTCTGCCCAAGTGCGGATAGCAAGCGGGTGTCCAGCCTGGCCTTCCAGCTTTCGCAACGCATCCGCCATGTCGATGGCGACGTCCTCGGCAGCGGCAATCTTGGGTCGACGTCTCGCGTCGATGTAGATGCCGCGCTCCCGGAAGAGCCAAGCGCCCAAGGCATCGTCGATCAGGCGAATGCTCTCTCCATCAGAGGTCTTGATGCCACCGAGTAGCCGGTAGCCCAGCCGCGTCGCGAATATCGAGTGAATGGGGTGGTTGGTGGCAGGCGAGGGGTTGCGATCGGCGAGGGCCGTGAAGATCTGCTCGAGGCCTTGGGGCCAGGTGTTGATTACGTCGTAGGCGGCGCTCATCGCGCGAGCAGCGTCAACGCAGGACGCGGTGTTGTTGAACGCCACGCCATTGTACAACCGGTCTGTCAGCCCGACAGGTTCGTCGTCCTGATCATCGGATGCGATCGTCCCGATTTTCGAGATGACGGTTAGAAGGGCGTCTAGGCTCAGGGCTTTGAACTCCTCCGGCACCGTCCCCGCGTTGCACGTTGCGTTTTCTTGCCCAGGGGGTGTCAGCAGGCGCTTGGTGATGAGCTCTGACATGCGCACCGCTCCGTCCGGAGCACTCGCAGCCGCCATGTCCGTCATCTCCTTGCCGCAAGCGCAGGCCCACGCCTTGGTCTTGAGCGCTTGTTCAATGGGCCGGCCGCAGTCGTCACAAGCCTCAACGAGCATGGTGCCGTGCTTGGGGCAGGCGCAAACCTGGAGGATCTGCCAGGCCTGATGATGGATTCGCTGCTCAGGCGGCCCATCTTCCGAGAGGCAGTCGGGGCAGAAGCGTAGCGTCTGCGTCCTCAGATACGAAGCATTGATCAGGTGGCCCATGATGAGCGCGGAGCAGCCTCTGCGAACGCCATCGCGGCCAGTCCAGCGCATGGAAGCCAATGCTTCTGGTGCCAGCCCTGCCAGCTCGGCCATGCTGGCGAACTTCCTGGGCGTGCTGCCCGGGACAACCTCCATGAGTCCGGTTGCTTTGCGAAAGGCGCCAAGGCTCTGGTAGCGGGTGCACGCGGCGAACCGGCGCTCGAAGCCGTAAATGCTTTCACCGTGGACGGGGATCGGGCGGCGAGGGAAGGGGGTCGCTACCGCGGTCATTTGAACAGGCCATTACGGTCGAACGGGTTTCCTCGAACTGCGGATGCTTTCGGGAGGATCTCATAGCCGGCTGCCAGGTCGTCCCAGGTTATCAATTTCCCACCTACGGAAAGCGCCCGCCTTACCGCGCGGTGGAGAATCTTGCGCAGGTCTCTCAGATTGCCGCCAGTACACATGAAGAGGTGCCGAGCAGTTTCCTCTTCTGAAAGATCGGATCGCTCGTTGAACGGAAGCTGCTTATCGATCTTTGCGAGTAAGGCTCTCCATGCAAAGCGGCTATCCTTGTTTTCCCAATCATAAGCCATGAGGATTGTTGGTTTCTCGGTTAAGCTATGAAGTTGCGCGTCGGCCTGGATTATCTGAACCGTCTCCGGCATCCCGGAGAGTACGAAAGGTATATTCGTCGTTTTCACAATATCCTTTAGCCAATCGGCAACTTCGCTCCTTCCTTTTATACCTTCGTTTCGAACATGCTGAAACTCGTCTGCGATTACCAACTCCGTCTTGAGGTCTATCAGCATTTCCTTGATGCGGTGCGTCAGCGTGGTGCGGCTGCCGCGTGCAGCGCCCGGGCCCGCAAGGGCTTTCAGAAAAGTCTCTGCGGCGCCCTTCAGCGTGGGGCTTGGCGGGAAAGAAATGTATATCACGGGCCGGGTGATCGTGATCACATTGCCTTCGACAAGTCGTTGTGGCGGATGCTCTTCGGCGTACCGCTTCAAAAACGTGCTTTTGCCAACGCCTTGCTCACCGACAATTACGAGGCACATGGCGTCCGCTCCCTCTCTCGTTCCGTCTCGTAGTTCCTGCATCGCGATCAAAAATTCATCAGTGAAGCCTCGTGGTACAAAGATGCAGTTCGCAGCTTCCCGCCGCTTTGCGACTGGTACGGCCTCCCAGTCGATGACAGACGCAGAGGTTGAAGGAGCATTGATCCCGGTCACGCTTTGACCTCATCACTGTAAAAGTCGAAACCATCGTCGAGCCCATCAGAAACAACTCGCGGAGTGATTGTCCGGCTATTGCTTGATGTACGATTGGATGTTCTGGATGCCCTCGCATACGGGTCACTCTTACTGCCTGCCTCCCCCTGAGCCGCAAGATCGAATGGCCTTCGCGAGGATTTGTTGGTGCGGTGCTTCTCTGCGACTCTCTGCTCGCATTCTCTTTGTGCATCGATAGTTAATCGCTGCCGGTGATCCTCGAAGCTGCCGACGGGAGTCGTGCGGACGCTGTCGCCATACGGTGCAATGCCGCCGATTTGCCGAATGCGAGCAATGCGCGTCATTCGTCGGACTTTTGCTGATCCGGGCGCATCGCGGTCTAGATCCGCGAGGAGCTTGGCCTTGGCAGCGTCAAGGGCTGCCAGATCCACAGCGGTCATCGCTGCATCTCGAGACATCTTTACGATCGATGTGTGAGCCCAGACGGATAGGCCGCGGGCGTAGTCCTGTGCACGCGCTTCGATCGGAACGCGTAGGTGCATCGATTCTTGGCCGCGAGAATGCGGAAGATAGACGTTGATATGGTCGATGTTGGACGGGTCGTAGCGGAAGCGAACAACTACATCGCCGCGTGCACTCCTCGACTCCTTCAAAAACTCAGGGTTCGACAGGAGCGCCATCAGGGTTGGCGAAGTATAAAAAAGATGCCGCCAACGGATGCCGTCTCGTCGCAGAACTCGCTGCTCAATCCTGCCGAAAAGCGGAAGGAGCTTGTCGATATTCTCCACCTGCCGCGGCTTGTGACTGGCTATCTTCGAATTCCAGAGCCGCAAAGGCACGTCTTTCACGCCGTGATGATAACGGCGCATGTAGATGTCGACGAGCCACTGGTGAGTTTTCTCCAGCAGCTCCTCATACGTGATGATGGCATTGCGTTTTGAGTCGTAGTCATCGCGCGCGACTACGTTCGAGAACGTCGTGCCGCGTTGTTCCTGCAGGAGGTTGCGATTGAGGGTGCCGAGCATGCGCTCGATACCACCCTTCAGGCGGCCCTTGCGGCCCGCCTTCGCCTCTATCTCCTTGATCGGCAAGTCGACGCCGAGGGCCCGCATATCGTGGTTGATGTTCTCGGCACCGCGGTCGACCGAAAGTTTCACCGGGCGGCCAAAGGTTGGCCACGAGCCCTCGATGTCCCAGATTCCAGCATCTGCGTAGATCCGGACATAGTTCTTCGGCAGCATGCCGTTGCGCATGCACTGCATCACCGTGTGCACACTGGGGGGATCGAAGCCGATATGCATTCCCCATGGCATTGCGGTACACCTATCCGTGCCCAGCACGATCGTCGGTCGTCCGAGCGGTGCACCTGTTAGGCTGTCGACCACGAACAGGTCGCACGTCGTGTGATCGAGCTCGATCTCATCCAGCGGCTGTTCGGGGCGGGACCGATACTGGACCGGCCCGACGGCATCATATGCCCTATCGGCTCCATAGCGCCGCCGGATCACTTCCTCTCGGGGCAGGCTGGCTATCGCAGCCTCTACAGCCTTGCGCCCCGGGACCCTGAGCCAGTCTGCGGGTGCACGCGTCTCATTGGCGAGCCGAACCCTATGACGGGACACGGCAAGGGCTGCTTCCGCCGACCTGCGTTCTGGGGTTAGGTAAAGTTCGTCCAAGACACGGTGGATGATCTGCGCGACTTCAAACGAGACGCGCGATGTTCGGTTTCCCTTGAACCCATGTTGCGGGACATAGTCGGCCAGCGTGGTCTCAGATCGCAGCCGACCACCGCCGGCCGCCCGGCTATCGCCCTTTTTCAGCCAACGCTTAACGAGATACACCGCCGGCGGGCTCGGATCGAAGATCCGCGCCGCAACATGCGAAATAGCCTCCTGAACCAATGGGGTTGCAGGGCGGTAGGTTAGCTGCCGAGCCTTTAGTTCGTCCGTGTACGCCATCGCTCGTCGCGCATCTTCGACGTCCACCTTGGAGATGACACCAAGGTCAGCGGTTGCAGCCGCATATGCCTGCTCTTTGGCAGAAGCGTTCCCACGAACGATCCTTGCCTCTCCAGCGGCGATCAGGCCCGCGAGATCCTCATCCGTCAGGGTTAGTAGTTCTGCCGTTCGCGGATCGACGAAATCCAGATGTGCATCCCGGCGCCGGGAGAGACACCACGTCGCTCCCTTGCATTGAATGCGGTCTTCCACGGTGATGTCGAAGCGCGGCGTCAGCGGCACGAGGTTCGCAAGGTCGTTCACTGGGCTGGACCTCGAAGCTTGACGGCGCAGAAGGGTGTCGGTTGAGGAACGACTGAAGAGCGACGGATGGCCTCCTCGACCGTGCAAAACGGTAGCGTGCGGCCGCGTTCAGGACCTGAGTTGCGGTTCCAGAGAAGGCTGTCCCGAGTGAGTTTCTCACGCACGTCAAAATGAATGAGGCCGCCCGCAATCATTGCGAGCAGGTCCTGCCAGGGGGTGGCAGCTCCCTGACGTCCAGCTGGGGGTGCAGCCCGTTTCATCACTTCTGCAGCAGAGAGGGGCCCATGGTCCAGGACCGCTTGGGTGCGCAACCGGAGATCCAGGCCAATCTCCTCCAGCGGGACCAGCGCTCGCCACAACAGATCGGTGTTTGAGCGCAAGGGCTCGGCCATCAGGGCGCTCTCGAGCGTCACACTGTAGCGCCAACCAGGATGACGCTCGACCTCGTCCCGGATCGCCAAAAGCTCTAATTTGATCTCGCTTTTCTGGCACTCGGCGTCCTGCTTCGTCTCGTGAAGTTCGGCGCGCCCGTCGATGAGAACTGCGAAATCCGGTGCGCGGCGACGTATCCTGCCCTCTTCCATAACCCGCAGCCAGGTCGGCTGAGCGCGCACAATGGACGCGAGTGGTTCGAGCTGCGCCACTTTCAGGAATCGCGTTTCGGAATGCGACTCTGAGACACGCATACCTAAGGGCAGTGTGGAGAAGACGAGAGAGGTGTTCCTGCGGCGGCCGCGAGTATGAACACGTCGCACGGCTTGTTCGCTGACCGCGATGCCGCTCGGCCAAGCACCACCCCTCAGTTTGAGGAATTCTTCACTCGCTTTGGCCTCATGCGAGTGAGGCCAGCTATTTTCGTCGTTGCTGATTGGCACCTACGCCCTCGATCACTGTTCGATCGAGATATGCAGTGTCATCTAAGTCAAATCAAGACCAGTGAAAGTAACAGTCGATAAAGAGATGTCAATTTTGCCTAACATGTCGGCGTGCCAAATCGATCCACCCAAAAAGTGATGTCATAAAACCTCAAGTTGACTCGAGGAAGCTTTGAATACTATTTTCATTGTGGACGATCGGGGCGTTTCGATCTGCGCAGGCGGTGGATTATATGGTGAAAGCGAACTTGAGGGTGCGGATATCGATGATCGGCTCCCCGCAGGTTTTGATCGTCGAGGTTGCGGTCTGCGGATTGGATGAGCTCGCGGCCGCATTGGAACGTGGCCGCTGGCTCTACGGCCGCTTGGTGGAGGTGGATGGCGAGCAAGTGAGCCTGTTAGCTGCATTGCCAACCAGCCGGCTGCAGCTGCTGCTTTTGGAGCACCACGTTGACGGTTGCACTTGGTGAGGCTCAATCTTGAATTTAGGAGTGATTAATTGACACATAAATTCGTAGTAACTCAAGGCGATGTCACTAGAAGGCACTACCAACAATTGGATAGTTCAAAAACTGAAGACAGAATGAATTTTTACGACGAGTATAGGAAGCTTAATCTGGCTAGTTCCTCCGCTGACTACATTGGGACCGCAATCGGAGTGATGGCTTTTAGCGATGTCGCAAAATTTGGGATATCTGCGGCTACCGTGGCAAAATACATCGGGGGCCTCCGAAACTTTGCTCTAACGGAGCTTGGTGTGGATATTTTAAACTGGAAATTCGAGGGAGAGGCGGAGGAAGTCGCCGATTATCGGGGTTGGATTAGTGATGGAAATGAGGCCGTACGTAAACGTAAGGTCCAGGAACTTCTTGGTATATCGGAAAGGGTGATTTACCGGTATATAATCATAGAAAGTGATCTCTCAATTTCCACACAAAATAACATAGAGGAACGATTTGAGGCTGGAGGGTATCGAATTTCTATTGTGCTGGATGCGCTTGCATACGCTAACAACATAAAGAAGCACCGACCTGGAGTATTGTTTTCGATCGCAACTGAGGAGAAGTCCAATTAATTTCAGCGGAGTATCTGACAAATTGTTTGGGCACCTAGGTGTCGAGCTCATCGGTTCGCCAGATATCAAGTGGTGGCCCGTCTCGCGTCGAGTGGCGTTCCAGCTAGAAAGTGGGTTGTCTTCTGAGCGACGCTCTTCTGGGTGGTTGTCTGTAGAGACGATGGATCATCGCTTGCTGTTCCTAAATCCCACAAAATGCCTCAGTATTTTACTGTCGGACGAGGCAGAATCCTGGCCGGAAGTCGGGACTGGCTGTGAGCTCGGGATTAGCGACAGCGGTGAATTGTCGGCCAAGCTGTTTCAGCGGATGGCGGATTGGGCGGATGGCGAAGGTTATTTCGAAGAAAATTATACCGCTAGAGAGAAAAAGGAGGCGCTTGCGGCTATTGAAGGTCTGGGGCTTTTAGAAAGCCCCGCCGAACTCCGCGCTTTGCTCCGGCAAACTGTCATCCATTATGAAAATGGGAAGACAAAAAATTACGAAGCCGACCGGGCTGATTTGCTTGCAGTGTCCGCAAGTGAGTGGGAGCTTAGCACAAACGTAGTCAGAATATCGCACGCAGAAGGTTGCGCGCGCTATTTCTCTCTCGAAAAGTTGTGCTTGATAGATATTCCGTTAATTGAGATCCAGGCCGCGCAGTCGGAGATCGGCGGACGCGCATGACCCGGAAGCAATTGCATAGCAGGTTTGGTTCACTAAACTGGGTTGAAATCCTGCCACAGCGCCCTGCGAGAGAGATCGTTGCAGAGAAGATGCTCGCACGGAAAGCGCACAACCGCGAAGCCATGCTGGTGAGGGGGCGTTTCGCAAGCCAAGCCGAGTTGGTGAACTTCCTCAATGGTGAGTTGGCAAAGGGAGATCGATTGCACTCAGAGATTGCGGCGGAAGCTCACGTGGAAACCTCGACACTAACGTATTTGATTTACGTAGGGAAAGTTCAGAAACCACAATCTGGGACCAGCCTCAGGCGAGGGCGGCGGAGCTCCAACACTGAGCCGAATGTAGCGAACTGCAGGAAAGCCAATCCTACACCATAGGACTTGCGTTGCAGCTCGCTTGGCTTCGACCTACGCTGCGGCCATGTGCAACCTCTACCAGCTTCGGAAGAGCGCGGCCGAAGTCGCCGCGCATTTCGGCGTCGACAGCCCTGTGCAGTCCAACGCGGGCGAGGAAGTCTATCCCGGCTATCCCGGCATGGTGGTGCGCGAGGAAGCCGGCGCGCGCGTACTGCAGTCGATGGTCTGGGGATTTCCGCTCCGGCTCAAGGGTATGAGCCCGAGCGCCAAGCCGAAGCCGGTCAACAACATTGCGGATCTCACCAAGCCGATGTGGGTCGGGCTGGCACGCAAGCCGGAATGGCGCTGCCTCATCCCACTGACCGGCTTTGCCGAAGCAGAGGGGGCCAAGGGATCGAAGACGCGGACCTGGTTCAGCGTCAAGGGCTCCCCGCTCTTCGCCTGGGCGGGCCTGTGGCGCGACAGCGCCGAATGGGGGCCGGTCTATTCCGGCGTCATGACCGACTGCAATGAAGCGATCCGCCCGGTGCATGACCGCATGCCGGTGCTGCTCCACCGCGACGACCATGATCGCTGGCTGCACGGCAGCTTCGACGACATTCTCGGATTCCAGGCGCGCTGCTTCCCCGATGACCTGATCGTCACGGAGCGGACCCGCGAGCCTTGGGTGAAACGCAAAGGCGCCGTCGAACAGGCGGCCCTGTTCTAGGCGCGAAACCGGCTGACCGCCCGCCGCCATTCGACATCGCTCGGGAGCGGCAGGTTGGTGATCGTCGGCGGATCGCGGGTCAGGCTGATCGTCGTGCCGCGCCGCCAACATCGCGAACATCGGAGGCGAGCACCCACTTCGGCGAGCAGGCCCGGCCATTGCCGGCGCTCGAACAGCCGCCAGAGCGCCGCCGCGTGGAAGACGCCGATGTGCCCGCACCCCGCACAGGCTGCCCGGACCGAACGATGGAACGCCGCAGCTTCGAACAGCGTCCGGGGCACCTGCCCGCCATCTGCATCGTAGCGTGCCATGTCAGCCAACCAGGCGCAGGCAGGGACCTGCCGCGGCGGGCGCAGGATGCAGGCCGAGCGCAGGCACCTGATCCTGTGGTACCACCCGGATGAGGGCGTCCGGCCAGGTAGGGAACATCGCGCGCACCTTGGCAGAGAGCAGGGTCGCTGCAGGTACATCCATCAGCAGCGTCGCGTCATAGCCACACCACAGTTCCGGCGGGATACGGCCCAGGCGGTACTTGCCGGCGACAACCAGCACCGCTGGAGGGTGCAACTCGCATCTCCCCGCAATGAAGCGTGCCAGGCATAGCGGCCGTTGCGCCGCCTTCCAGGTCTCGAACTCCGCAGCGGAATTGACCTGCCCCAGGCGATGCCCCTCGACCCTGCCCAAATGGATCAGCCACCCGCCATAGGAGAAGGTTTCGAGTTCGATCGGCCAGCGATGTGCCAGCCAGTTGGTCCGTTCGATCGCATCCATCGCGCTGGCGTCAGGCGTGCACCTGTTCGGCGAACAGGTTCGGTTGCACCGCGCGATCGTGCAGCGCCCGACGGGCCTGCAGCGCCGCGCCAACGGCCTGGCGATAGTGGATGGTCCTGAATCGCTCCGCCTCGTCGAAGCCGAACGGCGCCCATTCGTCGCTCGGATAGCAGGCATCGTAGATCGCACGCGCCGCAGCGCGCAACTGGAGGTCATGCTCCATGCCGAAGCTCCCAATGACATCGAATCGCTGCATCAGCAGCGAGGCGTCAGCTAGAACAAAAAAAGAACAAATAGCAAGGGCGTCGGATTGCTGAGGGCACCTGGACAGGTTGCGGCCGAGTGCCACGTCAGGAGTTCTGAGGCGCAAATTCGCATGGAAAACCCTGGGCCTCGAGTTTGAGCGAGGGGAGGTCTTGGCACTTTGCTGCCGTTCAGAGGCGACGCGCGGAACGGCATCTCTCGTCTGGAGCAGACATTCAAAGTTTGCCTGAGCGGCGTTGCATAGCGACGAAAGCTGGGTCGCAAGCGGACTGGCGGCTGTCGGCAGCTGTACAGGCCAGAGCGGACGTCTCTTCGCAGTGATCGCGCGGCCGGATACGCCCTTGTCCGAATGCCAGAGTTGCCAACGGATGCCGCTATCGCCCTTGATTGCCGTTCGGGCGCCCGATAAGAATTGCCGCTTCTTCTTTGTCTCAGCCTCTCTCGTGCAAATACCGACGTCATAGAAGCAGGATCGCGGGTTGTTCGAAAGACTCAGAAACTGGATCGCTGACAAGTTGCGTGTCGAGATGCCGGCAACCGCGGCGCATGACGATGAAATCAACCGCGAGCTGCGCACGCTCGATCACTGGCGCGGTAAGCTGTCTGGACTGCCTCGCACGATTGAGTGCAGCGTGATCGAGCTTTTGAGCGGCGACAGCCACGAGCCCTATTTTACCGGCCCTGGGCGGATCGAGATCCGGTCCGAGACCGAGATTCGCTTCTTCGTTTACGGGACGGCCGAGAATGGCCCGGCGGCGTTCCGCAAGCTAATCAAGGCGCGCGAGCATCCCTATGACCCGCTCGAGCAGTTTCAGGTTCACGCGACCGACTATCAGGGCGTCGAATGGGCCGGGGGTTGGAGCGCCGTCGATTATTTCGATGACGCCAAGGAGGGATGGCCGCTGACGGGCGAATTACAGGGGCTGACGACCCTTGCTACCGGACCATGGGTGTCAAAGCGGAGCAGCGTCGAGCTGCTGCTGATTCCTTCGATCGACCTGCCGACGACCAAGACTCTCGTCACCATCTCGCGCATTGGCGACCGAAAAGTCCGCTCAATTTGGGAAGCAGGTGAGCACAGTGTCTCGCTGCTCGGCACGACCATCCACTTCACCTATGAGCAGGGCGGCGAGGCGCTCTGGATCACGGCCGAGACGAGCCCGCAGCTGAAGCACCCTTTTGCCGAGAACTGGCTAACCGAGCCGCTGCGCATATTGCTCGGCATCACGGTCTACCCGCGCATGGTCGCGCGGAACCTGGGTGACGGAACCGCGCATGTCTGGCTGAGGTCGGCACCGACAACGCGGGAGCCGTCCGCGATCGGGCTGTTGCAGCCGTTCGCACTCGAGGGCGGCCGCCGCGAAGCCTTCTGGAAGCTTTACGCTGACATCCTGACTATGATCGCGAAGGCGGGTAGTTTCGAGGCTCATCCGCTTACACATTTGTATGTCGAGCTGGCCCATGCGCAGCACGGCTCTCGCTGGGTGATCACTTTGACGCTGGCCAGCACGGTGGAGGCTTTGGCCGGGACGTTAATGACCGCCGAGGACCGCAAGCCGGAATTCTCCGATGCGTTGCTTCGATCGATGAAGACGCATTTGCGGGCGTGGAAGGACGACATCGGCCTGCGGGATCGCTTGCTCAACAATCTCGGCTTGGTCAGCAAGCGCAGCATCCTGGCCTTTATGCGCGGGCTGGCGGCGCGGGGCGTCGTCAATCCGGACCATGTCCAAACTTGGTCGAAGGTCCGAAACTCGGTCATGCATGGCGAGATGGTCGAGCCGTGGTCGAGCGAGGAAGGCGACGCCAGGATGAAGGAATTGCTACAGCTGGTGCATGCCTTGAGCCGCGCCCGCATCGCAAAGGGTTGAGCGGTTACCCCGTTGGGCAGGGCTCAAGACCTAATCCGCGCGTTTCCAGTTGCAGCGAGACGTGTGTTCCGTAATTCTCTTCTTTTGGGGGAAGGCATGGCAACTCGGCGAGAATGGAAGGGAAAGGAGTGGCAGGAATTTGCGCTACAGCTCGTCCAGCGCCGTCATGGTGCTGAGAATATCCAGGTCGTCCCAGACAAGGTAAAGGGCGACGCCGGACTCGAGTTCTTCACGACCTGCGGTTGCCTTTACCAATGTTACGCGCCCGAAGAGGCGTCGAACGTCGCCAAGGCTGCCAGCGCCATGAAGGCCAAAGCTGGTCGCGACTTGCCGAAGCTTG
Source organism: Sphingomonas elodea ATCC 31461 (assembly GCF_000226955.1). Classification (GTDB taxonomy): domain Bacteria; phylum Pseudomonadota; class Alphaproteobacteria; order Sphingomonadales; family Sphingomonadaceae; genus Sphingomonas; species Sphingomonas elodea. Next base: position 130,719 of record NZ_AGFU01000016.1, on the reverse strand, counting down.
AAAAAAATAGGGAAACGATCAAGAAACTGCTTGCGGGAACGATGGCCCGGCGGTGGATCCTTCTCTGTCCTTTCCTGGACAATAAGGATGTGGTTGCATCCATCCGTGCGCGCGGCCTCGCGATTAAGGCAGGCGGCCTATCCTTTCTGACCACGGACTTTGAGGCCCTCTGCCACTCTCAAGAGGATTTTCAGGCTGAGCTAGAGCAGCTGAGGGCTATGTCGTTGGGCTTGCCGCTAAGTATCGTTTCGCCGACCGACCAGCAGGTGAAAGATGCTGGCGATACGGAAATTGGCGCACGCATTGATGACAAGCTCGGTCGGGCATTTGGCTCGACAGCGTCTGCCCAGCAGGTTGCAGTCCAGCGCGATCAATTTGTGAAGGCGCACCTCCATCGTGAGAATGCGCTTCAACAGTTGCGTGAGAATCACGCTGTCCTCTGGGAACGCGCGTTCGAAACGATTGAGGCAGAAGAGGCTCGGCTTATAGCCTTCGGCGCGACCTCCACCCTGCCGGGCCAGCAACTTCAAGAGAGCATGAGCAGAATGGAAACCTCCCTTGCGGAGGCGCTGCCGACGCTCAATCCAGGACTTCGCACTCGCATCGCGCATGGAACGATCAGCGACTGGCTGATCCGTTGTCCGCTGGATTTTCCGGAAGAGGGTGCGTCTTGAGCAGCTCCGAATTCTCGCACACCCGTTTTTCCTTCAAGCGGCGGCCGACGCCTGTGCCCGGAGACATGCGCATCACTTGGCGCGTATCGCTTATCCTATTGATGCTAGCGGGCTCGCGATCGGCTCGCGCCTCGCTGGCGAAACTTCACATTTTAAACGATGCGATCCGGTCAAATCAGATCAGCACACTGCGAGATGCGATCGATGCCGATACAAAGATCCTGCCCTGGAACTTGCGGGTCGAACCCGCCTTCGCGCGCGCGATCGACTTCGTTGTCGGTGAGCGGCTTGCAGAATGGACCAAGGCTGGTGGGCGAGCCTCATTGCAGCTGACCCAGGCGGGCCTGACCGCGGTCGGAGAGATTGAGAAAATTGAGGACGCTCTGGAGCAGGAACGGGCGATCATCTCCGAGCATGCCAAAAAGCTGACAGAGATTCGCGTTTCTGCGCTCCTCGGGGAAAGGACCGCAGCGTGATTCGACTTCGCCACCTGCGCCTGCGCTCCTTCACTGCGGACCAGTCGTTCCAGGCAGACATTCCTTTTGATGCCGGCCTCAACATTATCCAGGCACCAAATACCTCGGGCAAATCGACGTGCTTGCAGGCGGTGATCTACGTGCTGGGCCTTGAGCGGTCGTTAGGTCCACAACTGGCTATTCCGCTGCCATATGCGATGCGGGAACGCATCCATGCGGCTGAGAACACGCCATATGAAATGGTCCTGCAATCGTTCGTCGAACTGGAGTTAGAGAACGATCGCGGCGAGATCATTGTCCTCCATCGCGATGTCGTCGGCGGAAAGGACACAAAGCTAATCCAGGCCACATTCGGGCCGTCATTGACTGAAGGCGCAGCGCGCACGCGGCAGCGCGATTTCTACGTGCTCGATAGCGGATCGGCGGTTCGGGAGGATGGGTTCCACTTCTTCCTCGCATCGTTTCTGGGTTGGAACCTGCCGATCGTGGCGCGCTTCGACGGTGCTGAATGTCCACTATATCTCGAAGCCATCTTTCCGATGCTATTCGTCGAGCAGAAGCGAGGTTGGTCCACAATCCAAGGACCATTCCCGACCTTCTTCCGTATTCAGGATATCGCGCGCAGAGTGATGGAGTTCCTCCTCAATCTGGACGTCGCGCAATTTCGGCGCCAGCGGTCCGAATTAAGGAACGCCATCGCGGAGCTCAACAATCGATGGACCCAAGAGCGTAGCAAGCTCGCTGAGGCTGCAGCTAGGATCGGCCGAATTCGAGGTCTGCCGCAGCAACCAAACGCGGAATTCGCGCTGCAGCCGGAAATAGACTTGCAGCTCTTCCATGAGGGCGAATGGGTCCGGCTTTCAACGCTTGTCGCCGAAATCGATGAGCGCATCGCGGAGCTGGAAGCGGCGCAGATGGAAACGGTCGACAATGTCGCACCGCAGATTGAAGCCCGAATCGTGCTCCTGCGTGAGCAGATAGATACCGAGACAGCAGTTCTCGAAACCGTTCGTAGCGAATATGCATCCGAGGTTCAGGAGAGCCAAGCTCTCACCGCAAGAGTTCGAGGGCTTGAAGTCGACCTTCGCCGCAACCAGGACGCCCAAAAGTTACAGCGGCTCGGGTCGGAATTAGGCAAGGCGTCGTCCGAGCACGTCTGCCCGACCTGCCATCAAGACGTCAGCAACGAGTTGCTTCCCACGGTCGATGCATTGGGCATGGCGCTCGACGAGAATGTCGCGTTCGTTAAGTCGCAGCTTGAGTTATACCGGTCCGGCCTGGGCGCCTCGTCCGAGCGGTTGCAGGAGATTGCTGGCCGATATCGTGGTGTCGAGCGGAATCTCCACGACAAGCAGCAGGAGCTACGGACTCTCCGTCAGGAACTGCTCCGTCCCGGGTCGTCACCGTCGCGCGCGGTCATCGAGAATCTCGTTCGGCAGCAGAATTTCCTGAGCCAGTTGCGTAGCATAGACGACGTTGCCATTTCACTGCTCGACGATCTGCAAGCGATTGCCGAGCGATGGGCAAAAGCCAGCGACGCCTTGCGCAAGCTGCCCGACGACAATCTGACCGCGACTGATTTGAAGAAGGTCGATCTTCTCACAGTCAAGGTCATCGAGCAGTTGACAGCCTACGGGTTTCGGTCTTTCCAGCCCGCGGAGATTGCGCTTTCGACAGACAATTTCCGCCCCTTGGTCCGGGAACGCGAAGGCACCGAGATCGTCGAAAAGGAAATCAATTTCGAGGTCTCAGCAAGCGACGCGATCCGCCTGAAATGGGCTTATCTGCTTGCCACGTTCGAGCTCCAGCAGAATCATCCGACAAATCATCCAGGGCTGCTAATATTTGATGAACCTGGGCAGCAGGAGATTGACTCAGGCAGTCTGTTTGCCTTCCTGAAGCGAGCTGCGGCCGCTGCGCAAGCCGGAGGCCAAGTCATCGTTTCAACTTCCGAGCCATTGCCGCTGGTGCAACTGGAGATGACTCAGCGTGCCCACATCATCGATTTCCCAGGCTTCATTCTGCAGCCAGTGCCAAACGGGCACGACGACGAATTTTGAAGAGATGTTGGGGTAGCGTCGTCTCCACCAGTATCTGCGCGGGCCCACAGCAGAGATGATGCCGCGCCCGCGCAGTTCCGCCAATCAACCAAGACTGAAAGACCGCTTTCGGGATCAAGCTTAAGGCCATGTAATGGCTGAGATTAGCGCGCCTTCCTGCCGGTCCGCTCCGGAGTGCTGCATCGGCAGCTTCTGTCAGGAGCAAACGTTCGCGGGGACTGATGCGAGCGACCGGGTCTGGTCAATATCCGCATCAGTTTGGCGAGGCGGCACATCTGCGTCGAGGGCTGTCGTTTACGAGCCATGCTACCATGTCAATATATGTAAATTTATCAGTCAAGCGCATGTGCCGCGTCGATTGCGTCAGCGATCCTCGCCGACGCCAACGGAGCGATCACTCGCTTGTTTGCACACGCTTGGGGTGGAGTTTCCGCGGCATGCTCAATTCTTTCGGCGCCTCGCACAAGCGTTCAGACGACCCTGGGTCTGAGCTCATCCACGTCGAAATCACTCAAACCTATGTCTCCACTGCCATTAAGCATGTCGCTTGCAAGCGAACGCTTTCGCTCCAGCAGCTCGTCAAGCTTCACGTCGAATGTCTTGAAATCCACCGCGGCAACCGTCGGATAGTAGACGAACACGTCTTTCGTCTGCCCTATCCGATATGCGCGATCGGTCGCCTGATCCTCCTTTGCGGGATTCCATGTGCGGGTGAAGTGGACGACGTGGTTCGCCGCCTGCATGTTCACGCCGAAGCCGACGGCGACGGGAGACAGGACGATGACGCCGAAGCCAGGGCTCTCCTGGAAGGCGCGAATGCGCTTTTGCCGGCTGTCGACGCTGCTGGCGACCGCAGACGTGTCGCCGTTGATGATGTCCACGGGGATGCCGAACGCATCTTTAACATAGTGTCGGATCAGACGTTGGATAGCCTTGAACTCGCAGAAGACGATCGCCTTCTCATCCTTCGCCCGGATGCTGTCGAGCGTGTCGATGAGCCAGTCGAGTTTCGGCGACCGCGACCTATAAATCTCGATCGGCTCAAGCGTCTCGGCGCCCCCGTCTCCCGGATCCGAGCAAAGCAGCCGAAGCCGATGCAGCAGCGCCAGGTGCCGGCCGGGGGCACCCGCGGACTGACGTCGGAAGGCCTCTATCGCGCTGACGTAGAGCCCGCGCTGGAACGCGCCCATAGGGAGCGAGCGGCTCTCCTCGTCGACCCTCTTCGACTTCAGGTCGGTCGCGACCTCAGCCTTCATTCGACGGAGGAGCTGCGGCGTGATCATGCGGCGGAGCTCCTCCACCTTCGCTCTGTCCTCGTCGTTCTTCGCCTCGATCGGGCGACGGTAGGTCGAGCCGAACTCGTTGAGGGCGCCGAGCAGTCCAGGCTGCACGAAGTCGAAGAGGCACCAGAGGTCGACCAGACTGTTTTCGACCGGGGTTCCCGTGCACGCGATGCGGAATCTGGCCTGCTGCTTCTTCGCGGCCCGGGTCATCGCCGCGTTGGGATTCTTGATCTTCTGAGCCTCGTCGCAGACCATGACGGACCATCGCTCGCGACCGAACGAGAACTCGAGATCGCGGAGCGTTTCGTAGGTCGTCAGGACGAGATCGGCGTTGCCCCGCCAATTCGGCTTGAGGAAGCGGACCAGCCCCTCCCGACGTAGCTGCTCGTCCACGGAGGTCTTGTCGACCCGGAGGTCCGCGAGGCCCTCACCATAGGCCGTGAGTATCCGAAGAGACCCGGCCTCCAGGAACTTCTCCGCCTCCTCCCGCCAGTTCTCGAGAAGCGAAAGAGGTGCGACTACGAGCGCCGGCGGCATCGCGGGGTCCTCCTCCCGCGCTCTGGCAACGAGGCTGAGAATCTGAAGCGTCTTCCCCAACCCCATGTCGTCGGCGAGCAGCGCACCGCGGCAGTGGTCGGGAGCTAGGCCGAGGAGATGCTGCATCCATGCGAGCCCATCCAGCTGGTGTGGCTTCAACTGTACCGTGGATTTTAGCGCCCGTGGAAGGCGAGGGGGGCCGGGCTCAACCGCGAGGGCCGCGAGACGCTCTTCACGGTAGTCGACCTGGCCGATGTTGCTCTTCAGGATGAGGGTGGGCTTGGGGCCCCGCCGCGGTGCGCCTGTCGGCTTGAACGTCCCCTTCTTCGCCTGCTCTCCCACCTTGGCGAAGGTCGCTGCAATGGCCTCGGCCTCGCGCACGGGAATGGGCGTTGGGCATCCATCAAGTTGAACCGAGGCCTCGCCCGCCCGCTTAGCGTTCAGGACGCCAGACCGCAGCTGCTCGGCGAGATCGTCCGTCAAAGGGAGGAAGCTCGGCTCTCCTGTCGTCGCGTCATTCCAGCCGATCATCGGCACGATGTTCTCGGGAAACCAGCTATCGCCGTCGTCACGTTTGGCGATATGCGGCGAGTAGAACGACTTCTCCTGGCCGATGCCCTCGACGCGGTCGGAGTATCCGGAGAGATCGTAAACCTCCCCGTGCTTGATCAGGCCCTTGTCGCGTCGCGTGACGGCTCGCCGAAGTGCCTCGCAGTGGAGGTGGCTGTCACCGTCCAGCTCGAACTCGTATTCATCCCATGCGAAGAGCTGGAGGCCCCGGTTGAGGTTGCGCTCCACGCCGTCCGCGAACTCGAGAGCGTCACTCTCCTCGAGCATCACCTGGCGAGTTTCGATGGCGTCGCCTGAGCCGCTCGAAATGAGCAGACCGAGCGCCCCGCTCCCGTGAGTCTCGGGCGTGATCGCCGCGAACCTCTCGAAGACGATCCCCGCTTCTTGCTTCGCGGCCTCGAATTGGCTTTCGTCCACCACTCTCGCCGCGTCCGGGCCGAGCGCCGCGATCGGGTTGAGGAGGAACGCCTCCGCCCGTTGCCCGGCGACCCGGCGGCCGGGCATCCGCTTCACCTCCCGCAGGACCGTGCCGACCTCGGGCGAGATCATGACCTGGACAATCCCGTCCGACGTGGGGAGGTCGTATCGCTCCCTCACCTGGCCGGATCGGTCGAAGGCCTCGAGCCAGTCCGCAGGAGCGCCCTCGAACCAAGGCTCGACCTCAACCAGCCCGAGTTCCCCGGAGCGGCGCAATGCGAGCTGCAGACGCTCCGGCGTGAGGACAACGGTCCGGAAGAGAAAATCGTCGAGATGAGCGCCGGCCGCCAGCGCAAGACCGCGGATCTCGCCCCAGGCTCGACGCTGCCCTGCCTCTCCCCTGTCCTCGTCGGAACGACGTGCGAAGCTCCTCACCCGCTCGACCAGACGCCACGCCGCCGGCGGCAGCAGGTTCACCTCGCCCCGGAGCTCGAGAGCGCCGCCCTTGAGGCGAGTGTCAGCCAGAATTCGGCGGTCCGCGCCGATCCAGCCGTCGATGGCCACGACGAAGTCGGGATCCGTGAGCGACTTCCGACTGACGAGACGGGGCGCTGCGCTAACCGTCGGCGGGAGACCGAGAATCTGAAGTTCCCCCGCCGCCTCCTCGTCCTCGAGAAGAACATAGAGCTGAGCCCAGCTCATGCGGTGTCCATCGCCGGTCCGCTCCGCAAGTCCCTCGTCGGCCAGCTGATCGAGGAGCGCGGCGCTGGCTGCCGCCGACGGCGCCTCCAAGCGACCTAAAGGGAAGCGGAGCCCATCTTCATCGAGCTGCGCGCGCGGTGCAGCCTCTTCGAGAACCGCGGATGACGGCTTGGTCTTGCGGCCCCAGATCATCGCCGCAGATACCAGGCGCCGCGCCGGTCCGACCAGGCGAAGCCCCGATCCACCAGCTCCTTCGACGCAGCGCTGGACCTCGGAGCGTATGCCCAGAACGTCCCGCCCTTGTCGCGGGAGTCCACCGACTTGATGCCATGCGCCGCGAGTATCGCGAACAGGCCCGCGTCGTCTCCAGACGCAGTTTGCGCAGGCGTGGATCGCCAACGAGGCGCGTAATCAGGCTCGGCCGGCCGCCGGATATTACCGGAATGAGTCGATGGTTGAGCTGGCAACGGCGGCGTCGTCCGCTTCGCGCCCAGTTCCGAGATCCGCCGCTCGATCTTCCGTTCCCAGCGCTCACCGGCGCTGTCGGTGTGGGTCATACGCGCGGCGAAGCTCGGATGCTTGAGCGCAGTTTTGTTTCCAGCGACCCATGGTTTCCGAAGATCGAAGGGCAGGCTCTCCGCGTCGAAGGCGAACATGGCGTTGCCGGTTTCGCCGAACTCAACGAACACGTGCCCGCCGATGCGCATTATGAAGGCGTTGTTGCGCGGGGATCCGCCGTTCGAGAGTTCCAGCAGTCGTCCCTTCATCGATTGGCGGAGCGCCCGGAAGTCTGGCCGCGGATCTCGATAGGCCGCGTCGCCCAGCGCGAAGTGCATGTCACTAATCTGATCCACGTAGCGCTTCCAGAAGTTGATCCTGCGCTGATCATTCACGCCATCCTCGGAAAGCAGGCTGAAGAAATCCTCGATCAGGCGGAGCTTCAGCCAGGAGGAGACCATGGATCGGGTCTCCGGACGGACCAGCGTCCACCTCGTGTCATTGCGCTCGAGCCAGGGATTGCCCCAGCGTGAAACCGACGCGTCACGGAGAGCGGGTTCGATTTCGGCGCTTTCGCACATCGAGTAGCGATCCAGCACGCGCGAGAGCGCCTCGTCGGCGAGCAGATCGTGAGCGCCGATGATGTCGAGGACCTTCGAGATCACGCTACGGAAGCGTCGGTCGTCGAAGCCGATGGCCGCTGCGATCTGCGCCTCGAATATGCGCCTTCCGATCCATGACGAGTCCCCGGCCGAGAGTTCCCGGCGGAGAACCTCGAGCGCGTCGCTCCCGCCGCCGAGAAGTTCGGCCCCGTATCTTGAGCACGGGTCGTCGCTGAGGATGTTGGCATGCTCGTCCACCGCGATGAGCCAGTCCGGCGACTGCCCGGCTCGCGCCAGCCCTGGCAAATTGTCGTTCAGGTACTCGCGGAGGCGCCGCCAGTTCCTGGCACCATGATCGCGGGCCTCGTCTGGGTCGTAGTTGATGTAGCCGTCCAGAAGCCCACGCCAGCAACGTCGGTATGGCCTCGGCATGCTGCGGAAGGCGTCGACTTCGTCCAGCAGTGGCTCGAACCTGTCGCCGTCCTCGATGAGCGGTGCATGCGTCCTGTCGCCGAGACGCGTGCCCCAACACACGAGGCGCGCGGAACGCACGTCCGCGAGCCGCCCGGTGTCCCTGAACTTCAACACCTCATCGCGGATTCGGTCTGTCGAGCCACCGGCACCGGATCCGGAGCCTCCGAGCATCGATCTCAGCGCAGTCGCCTCCCGACGGAGCGCCACGAGATCCGGCTCGGGCATGTTGCGCAGGGCGGCCGTTCCGGCGGCGTCGAGACGCTCCCGCAGCCTAGCTAGGAGCGGCGTCACAGGGCACACTTCCCGAAGTCGCCCTCGAACGCGCTCACCGCCGTCACTGCGGGCTCGTCGACGCCGAAGAATTCCAATCGGAGCTCGATCCTTCGGCTGGCGTCCAGGGACGCCTTCGCGGAGTTGGAAGAGTAGCCACCGACCAGGAAGAGCCTTCTGATCTCCTCGAGCTCCTGGCGGCTCATGGGCTGCTCGCCGGCGATCGGCGGCGCCATCAGCGCACAGAGGACCCGCTGGCTGCGCTCGAGACTCAAATTGAGGTTGTAGAGATAGCTCCCCCGTCGATCGGTGAACCCCTCCACCACGATACGCTTGAGCCAGCGACGACCGCCCTTGTCGCGGGCTATGGCGAGCACCTCGGGGACGAACGTCCTGAGCAGACGTTCCTGATCGGGATTGAGCGAGAAGCTCGAGGTATCGAACCGGGCCCGGTCGCCGAAATCGATGACCGCCCGCTGGTGGTCGACGTGGATCCCCTGCTTGCGCGCTGCTGCGTCTATCCGATCAAGCAGCTTGCTGATCTCCGTCTGCCGTTCGGCCTCGAGCCGCTCCTTCTGCGTGATGGTGCGGGTGACGGCCAGAAGCGCGACGCTCATGACCAGGAGGAACAGCACCATGAGCGCCGTCATGAGGTCCGCGAATGAGATCCAGAACGGCTTTTCGCCCTCCTCACGACCCCGCTGCCCGATTGAGATGCGCTGGAACATCTAGCGTTAGGCTGCCTGGCGTCCACCGGCCGGGAGTGCGAACTCCAGCTCCTGGATCGCCTCCTTGAGCAGGCCCGTGGCCTGGGTCATCTCCTTGTGGAACTGCCGGTTCGCCTCGACCACGGTGTTCCGCATGCCATCCGAGAACTTCTCGTGTGACGCGCCGATCACGTCCACCACCTCGTCGAGGAAGCCATCCGCCTGGACCTGGGCCGCCGCCAGCTTCTGGGCTGCCCCCTCGATCCGGCCAAGCACGTCGGCGGTAAGGGTGGCCTCTCTCGAGGCGGCCTCGACCGTCCCGCGCAGATCGGCGACCATGGTCGCGACGGCATCGCGGGCTGACCGGTAGTCCGAGATGACGGAGTCCAGACTGCGCGCGGCGCCTGCGACGCTGCCCGCCGCCTCCGTCAAGCCTGACGTGACCGTGGCAATGCGGTCGAAGCCTCCGGCAGCCTCCTTCCCCGAGGCCTCAAGCCTATTGGCGGCGGCGAGAAGCGTGTCCGCTCCGCCGGCGAGGCGCGAGAACGCGTCGCGCGTCGCTGACTGCACGCCGGCGGCCATCTCGCGAACGGCGCCGACCAATCCGTCCACGTTGGAGGCCAGCTCTCCAACCGATTCGCGCATCTGCCCGACCTGCCCGGCCGCGGCTTGAGCTCGCCGGCCATCCTCCTCGGACTGAAGGCGGGACCGCTCGGCCGACTGCCTCTCGATGGTGTTTATGGCCTCGCCCATGCGCTCGCCGAGTTCCGCGAGCATGGACTGCACGCGCTCTTGAGTCTCGGTTTGCAACTGGCCGGTCGTCGCCCGGATCTCCCCGAGAACGTTGCGGATCTCTTCGCTGATCGCAGACTGGCGCGCTTCGACGGCTTCGACTGCCTCGACAAGCTTCGCCGACATCGTATCGGACGCCCGAGTGCCGGCCGCCTCCACATTGGCGGTCAGGTCCTGCAGCCTCGATACGGCAGTCTGCATCGCGTCTATGGTCCGCTGCTGCATGTCGCCGATGCCCGAGAGCTGGCTGCCGAACAGGTTCTCAAGGCGGTCGCTGAAGCTCGCAAGGACGTCGGTGAGGAGTTTGGTCACCGCAGAGGACTGGTCCAGACTCACCTGGCCAACCGCCCCTGCGATCTGGTCGAGGGGAGCCTTGAGCGCTTCGGTCAGCGCGCCGGCGATGGTGGTCCCAAGCTCGTTCGACCGCTGGACGGTCGCCTGGATCTGCCGCTCGGCGAGGTCGGTCAGTATCTCTTTGAGGTCCGCGACGAGCGCGTCCTTGAGGATCTTCGTCTGACTGGCCGACTCTTCCGAGGAGTCGACGAGCCTCGCCAGATACTCCTCGCCCGCTCCCGCCTCATAAGTCGCGTCCACCTGATGCGCGAGATGGGCTACCTTCCGATACAAGCTGTTGAGAAGGTATTTTTCCACGAAGGTGGTGAGCATCGCGAGGATGATCGCAATCGCGGAGACCATGAAGGCTTCGCTCACCCCGTGAAGCAGGGCCGTTAGGCTGTTCCGGACGACGCTGGAATCGTCAGAAATCTGGAAGGCTCGGAGGCCAGTCAGCAGACCCGTGAACGTCCCGATGATGCCGATGCCGGTGAAGATACCTGGCAGATGCTTGAAGAACTCGGCGTGGACCCGGCTGTCGACGATCGAGTGCGGAGATATGAACATCTCGGCCGGGACCGTCGACCGGATCGCTCCTAGGGCCACCTCGCCCGTTCCGGCGTCGATCGCTTTTTGTACATGGAGCGTCTCGCGGTACTCGTTCCACAGTGCGGCTATCGCCTCGTCCGATCCGAAGCATTCGGTCAGGCTCTGGGATCCGGCTGCCCTGGTACGCTCGACCTCCTGAATTATTCTCTTCAGCGATTGGTCGAGTCTTCTCGCCGGGATGAAGAAGAATCGGACGAACCCCGCCGCCAGGCACAGCAGCACGAGCAGGACCAACGCCGGAATCACCGGCACCTCAGTGAACGACATTCGCCCCCAACTCCTTCAAACCCATTCAACCTGGCGAATCCGCTTTCCCGGACGGATCGCCCCCCATGCTGCTACATCAGAAGGAACTATTCCACGACTAACAACCCTATCGGTCAACAAATTCCATCTAATCGCGAGGGAATAGTCTGGAAATCGCATCGACTTTGGGACACGATCGGCAGACTGGGGGACTGTGATGGTGCAGAGTGGGGGTTGGCTCTCGAGAGTGGCGCGGCGTTTCGGCGAACTCATGTCCGGAACGACTGCCGACGCCGCCGCAGAGTTCGGGCCGCAGGCGTCGCTGGCCGAGAAGGTCGCCCTCCCGCAACCTGACGCTCCCTCCACACAGGGCGCTTCCACTGAGCTTCCCGACGGCGTGCGCGTCAGCGACAACGGCCGCTTCGTGGCCGGCGGTTACTCGTTCTCGACCCTCGAGCAGGCAACGCGTCATCTGGTTTCCCTGAGCCGCCCCCGCTCAGCCCTTCCCGCCTTATCACTCGCTGGCTCTGCGGCACTCGCGCCAGCGACGAAGGACAGCAACGCCAATCTTGGACCGTCGGCGTCGCATGCTGAAGCCGATCGCAACGTTCCGTCCCCGAGTGGCACTCCTAGGGATCTTCCGGAGGGCGTGCGCATGGGCGGAGACGGCCGCTTCGTGGTCGGTCAATACTCGTTCTCGACCCTGGAGCAGGCGAAGAAGCACCTTGCCTCTCTGAGCCAGCCTCGCCCCGCTCAACCGAACTTCTCCCCGGCGCCGGCGTCCGCTCCAAAGGCGTCGGCCGGCCCGCGGGCCTCCTCGCGTTGGGTCGGCCAAACAGAGGCGCTGGACGTGGGCGGGCGCTCCGTGGTCTTGGAATTCGCCTACTACGGCACGCCGACCTCCTACGAGCCGAGGCACGACAAGAGCCGGATCGACCCGTCATTGCCAATCGATCCACGCGGCGACCGCTCGGGTGCCACGCTCGGCTATTGGCCGACCTATGCCGGCCTCGATCCGAAGGCGCGTTGGACATATCTCGACTGGCTCGAGAGCGGACGTTCCGATCCGACCATACCCATCGGCTACGTATTCCTGTTCTTCTACGGATTGGAGCAACGCCTTCTCGTTGATGACGCCCGGGAGGACGTGCCGGTCCTTTTCGCCGAGGTGCGCCGTCTCTTTCAGATCTACGGCGAAAACTATTCGTTTCAGAGCTATGCCTGGAAGTTCCTCGCGCTGGCCGCGGTATATGAACCGACCGAAGGCGGCCCTCCGACCCAAGCCTCGACCCGCAACTACGAACTCGAGCTCCCACTTGATGTCAGAGTGAGGCTTGGGCGAAGGCTTCGCGACGATCAGCCGTTCGATGCAGATGACGCCCTCTCATGGGTGTTGGGGCTGCCGGACGTGTATTTGAGAACGCCCGGCCAGCGTTGCTTCGACGAGATGAGAGAGCTGTGGACGGCGAGGTTCGCCGTTCGGCATCCGGAAGGGCTGCGGGTCCGCAAACCCAAGGCACAGGTGCGCTACGAGTACAGGGCGGCCAGCGGAGCGTTTGTAACCAACCTCACGTTGGAGATCCCCGACGTGTCCAAGGTCTCAACGGCGCTCGTGCCGCTCCGGACGCTCCTCGACGCCTGCATGGAGGACCTGTCGGCATACAGCAGGCTTCTGGGCCGCGATCCAGAGGCGCGGGGCTGCTTGAGGGGTGATCTTCTGCTCCCGCAGGAGTTGAGGCCGTCGCGTCCATCTCTTGCGCGCTGCAGAGATGCGCTCGGCGTTGGAGCGCCGTCAGCCATTTCGGCAGTCGATCTGGCACGCGTCCTGGATCTTGAGGTGGAGGAAGGTTCCGACAAGCTACCCGCCGGTCTGGTGCGGCAGATGGGCGTAGCGCTAGACGCCCTCGACCTCGGTTGCGAGCCGGATCGCCGTTATGGTCCCGCAACAGTGCTCCGCCGCAACGCAATCCTTATCCTGTTCGAGGCACCTGGCGGCGGCGCGGTGGATCCGGATCGGCCTGCATACCTTGCTGCGCGCGGAATGGTGGAGGTCGCGATGCTTGCGGCCGCCTCCGATGGCGAGGTCGCGGACTCTGAAATCGATGCGATCGAACGACGTCTTCGATCTATGCCTGACCTTCAGCCGCATGAGGTGACGCGACTGCTCGCATGCGGCAGGGCGCTCGCCGCTGACCCGCCTAAGGTACGTGCCGCGTTGAAGAAGCTGGCCGACGTGCCCCCGGCGAGCAAGGCCGCCCTCGTCGCTTCTGCAATCGAGGCGGTGCTCGCCGATGGTCGGGTGCTCCCTGACGAGGTGAGGTTCCTAGAGGCGCTCCACGCCGCCTTGGACCTACCCCTGAACGCGCTCTATTCCGCCCTGCACCGGACCGGCGAGGATCACGGCCCTGTCGAGGTGTTGAGGAGCGAGCCCGAACAATTGGTACCGCTGCCCGCAGACGAGGAGCGCGCGGGTGTCTTGATCGACGCACGCAGGCTGGAACGCATCCGCGGCGAGACGACGCAGGTGTCCGCGATGCTCGCTGCGATCTTCATGGAGGATGAGCCGGATCCGCAACCCGCTGCGGCGATCCCCTCTAGACCGGAGGCGGCGCGTAGCGCCTTTGAGGGCCTGGATGCCGCCCATTCCGACCTCCTGGTCCGCCTGATGTTGGCCCCTCTGCCGAGGTCGGAGTTCGATGCGGCTGCCGCATCCCTGCGCCTGATGCCGGAAGGCGCCATCGAAACTCTCAACGAGTGGGGTTTTGACCGCTTCGGGGAGCCCGTTGTTGAGGACGATGAGAGCGTCAGCGTTCTCGCCGAGATCTTAGACCAGTTGCAGCCGATTGGAGTTCCCGCTTGACCACTATACGTCGCAAGGATCGAGATCTCATCGTGCAGGCCCTGTCAGCAGGCGTCGTCCCCCGGGTCGGGCTTCAGCACATCCAGGTCGGACGCTCGCGGGAAGTCGGAGCGCTCGTTCGCGACATCGACAGGATCGCGGATTCAGGATCCGCCGTGAGGTTCGTGATCGGAGAGTATGGAGCGGGGAAGACCTTCTTCCTCAATCTGGTACGTCTGATCGCTCTTGAGCGGAAATGCGTCACGGTCCATACCGATCTGGCGCCGGACCGCCGCCTGCATGCTACAGGGGGGCAGGCCCGCGGCCTCTACGCTGAAGCGGTGCGCAATATGGCGACGAGGACGAAGCCAGAGGGAGGCGCCCTCCCAAGCATCGTCGAGCGCTTCGTGACCGAGTGCCTGCGGGAGGCGGAGGATACGACGTCTCCTGTTGAGCGCGTTATCGACAGGCGGCTCGCGCCACTCCTCGACATGCTCGGCGGCCATGACTTCTCCACCGTGATCAAGGCCTACTGGCGCGGGCACGAGGAGGGTGACGACACGCTGAAGTCGGCCTCTCTGCGGTGGCTTCGCGCGGAGTACCCGACGAAGACGGAAGCGCGGCAGGCGGTTCAGGTTCGAAGCATCATCGACGACGCCAACATCTACGACACGTTCAAGCTGCTGTCCGCCTTCGTTCGCATCGCGGGCTACAGCGGCCTCCTCGTCGTGTTCGACGAGATGGTGAACCTCTACAAGCTGCAGAGCTCGCAGGCTCGCAACCAGAACTACGAGCAGCTCCTCCGCATCCTCAACGACGTCCTGCAGGGCAACGTCGAGGGTCTAGGGTTTGTCTTCGGCGGAACGCCGGAGTTCCTGCTAGACAGCCGACGCGGCCTTTACAGCTATCAGGCCCTTCAGTCTCGCCTCGCGGAGAACAGCTTCGCGACTGAGGGGCGCATCGACATGAGCGGTCCTGTCCTGCGCCTGCAGAGCCTGTCGCCCGAGGATCTGCTCGTCCTGCTTTCCAACATCCGGTCCGTGTTCGCGCTAGGCGATGCTACCGCCAACTTGGTTCCCGACGAGGCGCTGACGGCGTTCATGGATCACTGCAGCAAACGGATCGGCGAGGCCTACTTCCGCACGCCGAGGAACACCATCAAGGCCTTCGTGCAGTTCCTTTCGGTGCTGCAGCAGAACCCGGGAACCAGGTGGCAGGATCTCATCGGGGGCGTCGCGCCCGAGCAGGATGAACCCGACGAGTTGGACGCGGACGACGAGCTTGTTGACCTCCGTCTCTGAGGCCGGATCTTACGATCGGCTTCATCCCGAGATCCGCCGTTGGATTCGTGAGCAGGGCTGGCCCGGTCTGCGCGAGATCCAGGACATCACGATCCGCACTGTCCTGGACACTAGGGACGATGTCATCGTCATGGCCGGAACGGCTTCGGGAAAGACAGAGGCGGCCTTCCTCCCACTTCTCACCCAGACCGCCGAATCGTCGCGGCCGGGCCTCAAGCTCCTATACATCAGCCCGCTCAAGGCCCTGATCAATGACCAGTTCCGCCGGCTGGAGCTACTCTGCGAGCGCCTGTCGCTTCCACTCACGAAATGGCACGGCGATGCCCCCCAGGGTCCGAAGACGAGGCTGCTGCGCGCTCCCGCCGGCGTCGCCCTCATCACTCCGGAATCAATCGAGGCGTTGCTGCTTCGAAAGCCTGCGGACGCAGCGCGCCTCTTCTCCGGGGTCGAGGCGATCGTCGTTGATGAACTGCACGCGTTCCTCCAAGGGCCTCGCGGCCTGCACCTTGCCTCTCTGCTCCGGCGGCTTGACCTGATCTTCGTATCTCGCGCCCGGAGGATCGGACTGTCAGCGACGCTCGGCGATGCGGAGGCTGCCTGCCGATGGGTCAACTCCCAACGGCCGGGCGACGTCGCCGTGTTAAAGGCATCGACAGGCGGTCCGTCGGTCAGGTTGCAGATACGGGGCTACGAGGAGCCTCCCGAGAAGGGAGGCTCGGACGATTTTGCGGAAGACGGGGCACAGGACGCCCTGAGCAGGATAGCGGACCATATCTTCGCCACGCTTCGCGGCAGCAACAATCTCGTTTTCGCCGCGTCGAGGCGGACGGTCGAGGCTTTGGCCGATCGCCTCCGGCAGCGGTCCGAACGAGACGCCGTGCCTGAGGAGTTCTTTCCCCATCACGGCAGCCTCTCCAAGGAGTTGCGGGAGACCCTCGAGACGCGGCTCAAGACGGGTGGCCTGCCGACGACGGCCATCGCCACAACGACGCTGGAGCTTGGCATCGACCTCGGCAGCGTGAAGTCGGTTGCGCAGGTAGGGGCCCCTCGATCCCTCGCAGGCCTGAAGCAGCGGTTGGGTCGCAGCGGCCGTCGCGGAGATCCCGCCATTCTCAGGATCTACGTCCGGGAGAAGCACCTCACGGCCGATGTCGACCCGTTGGACCGGCTGCGCCTCGAGACGGCCCGCGCCGTGGCGAGTGTCCGACTCCTACAGCAGAACTGGGTCGAGCCGGCTCTGGAAGATCCGTCGCTGCCGACGGTCTCGCTGCATCAGACGCTGTCGCTGATCTCATCACGGGGGGGCGTTCGCGCCGCGGCGGCGCACAAGCTCCTCTTCGGGCAGGATAGCATTCTACGGCTCGCGCCCTCCGACTACGCCGACCTCCTGCGCGGAGCGGCCCGCGACGGTGTCGATCTGCTGGAACAGGCGCCAGACGGATTGCTTCTGCTCGGTTCAGAGGGCGAGAAGCTCGTCGACAGCCGCGACTTCTACGCGGTTTTCGCCACCGACGAGGAGTGGCGCCTTGTCGCGGGTGGCAGGCCCCTTGGCACCGTGCCGCTGACCAACGTCCTCGGAATTGGATCGCTCGTCGGGTTCGCCGGCCGGCGTTGGCGCGTTGAGGTCGTCGACGACCGGGCGAAGGTGCTCGAGGTTGTCCCGCACAGATCGGGAAAGCTGCCCCGCTTCGACAGGCCCGCGAACGAGCCGCTGCACGACCGCCTGACGGCGATGACGCTGGAGGTGTTCCTCGATGACGACCGGCCCGCGTTCCTCGACGCGGCAGGAGGCGAGTTCCTGGACCAGGGGCGCGCCGCGTTCCGCGAGTTGGGCCTGCAACGGCGCAATGTCATCGAGACCGGGGCCGATACCCACCTCCTGACCTGGCATGGCACCGCGGTGAACTCCCTGCTCTCGATCGTCCTCATGAGCGCTGGTATCGATGCCGAGGCGCACGATGTCGGCGTAACGGCCGTCGGCATCTCTGCCCCGGAATTGAAGCAGCTCCTCGGCTCGCTGCCGGAGTGCCCGGCGATCGATGATCTTGCCTCATTCGTTGTCGGTCTGAGGTCCGCCAAGCTTGACGACTTCATCGACGAGGATCTCCTAAGGAGATTTTGGGCCCGCAGGAACGAGAAAAACCGCCTGTCCGTCACAAACATTCTCACCGATATTCGGATATAAGGACAATAGAATTTATAGATTGGGACATTGGCAGACGGAATCGATTGTCGCCCGCCTTAGCTCGAGGCCTTCCTCACGAACTGGTGAGCCGGAGACGCGCTGATGCACGCTGTATTATTCGCGAACAAGGCCATGTTACAGCGTTGACCGTACGATCATGCCAAGAGCCCAGCTATAAACCTATCCGGCAATCCGTCGCCACTCGCCTGAGCAGGTGCTGGTCGGGCGCCTCAAGATTCGCACGTGCGGGAGCGAAGGTAGGGGACGGGGGGTGGGATGGCGACTAATAGGGCGCGTGGACGCGCGCCGGATGATAATGCCCGACGATGCATCTGCCGGGGAGGTCTTGGGCAATGCTAAGCGCGGATCCCGCGCCTGCGCTGAGCGCGTGGCAAGGAAGGTTGGCGAGCTCGCAAAAGAGATACTCGATGACCATGCCAGCGAATTCACCCAGCGTATGCGGCCGCATCATCGACATAGGTATGTCGCACACGAACATGGTCGGGCGGCCGATCGACTTAAGCGCCTGACGCGTTTCCCATTCGCCGATCGTGCGCATGCCGAGACAATAGAGATACTCGCTTCCATAAACGAGATAGTGCCCGGATCCGCCGATGCGCGTGATTAGGCTGCGCTCTTCTGCCGCAAAGTAGAGCCGGCCCGGCCGCCCGCCGCTGGTATTGCGCGCGTCGACGTCATCGATCGCATCCTTCAGCCTCGCTTCGTTGCCGAGAGGATATTGGCCGTTCAAGAATATCGCGCGCGCACGGTTCTCGATCTCATCGGGCCGAAGATACCGCAGGCCATGGCTATAGAACGGGCCCACGTCATTGGTCCTGGTCCCGTGGCCTGCCCGGAACGCGCGATATTCATTGGCGAACCGGTCAACGACCAGTTCTTTCATGTTCACGATGCGACCGGTCACCTCATAGACGATCTCGTCGAGCCAGCTCAGATCGTCTGAAAAGACGGATTCCGGCGGGTCGCCGATGAAAGCATCTTTCACCTCAGCAGTGACCAGGTCTTCGAGCATGTGCCAGATCCGATCCCGCCAGCTGTCGACCAACGGTAGGCAGAATACATCGTCCGGTGGAGGCGTCCGCTTTGCGAGGTCCTCAGGTATCTCGCGACCTTCGTTGCCGAGCACCATCGGGCCGGCGTACCTACAGCTCGACCAAATATAGATCATGTCGGCGAGGATATACCTTCGAGAACAGAAACGCCAGTTCTAGGCGCTTTCATAAGTTTTGCGCGGAAAGTCGAGCGACAGCTTACGGCCATCTTAGAGCGCAATCCAATGCCTAGTCGGGGAAGTGCTGAACGTAGGCTTTGGGGCAAAGCTGCTGACCTGCTCCCCGTTTTCAGGCCACTATTAGCTCAGCGGGGCATCGTTTCGGGAATGTCTAAGGCCAAAATGCCAAGCAAGCAGAATGGACCTCTACCTTCTATGGCGTTTGATAGCGCTCCGAATGAGCAGACTCACTATATCGAGGCCGATAAATTTCAGTGGGAGTCTTCCAGTTTTGTAGATAGTCTAGTGGGTTCTGACTGCCTATCAACTCTCTGGCGAGCCGGAGGCGCTCTAGCACGATGTGCTTGGCGTCGGCGGGTAGTCCTAGAGCCTGCTGCTTAGCTTCAGAGAAGAACATCTCCATTTCCATTACCCGCCCCCAGCGCTGGATAGCGGTATGCAAAGTGGCAAGGCTTTCTTCTCGAGATTTTGCAACTTTTCGCTCGTCCTCTTGGCGGCACCATTTCTCCTGTTCCTCCAGCCATTCTCGATGCCGAATTTCTGCCTGGCGCGCGGCTTCCCGAGTCATTTCCATCAGCCTACCTCGTTGCGATAAGACGGCTTTGGCAATTGACGCAGCAGTGAGAGAATCTGGCTGCTTTTCGGATTCCTGCCAACTCTGCGACCAATCTACTGCGGCGTCTGCGGCATAGGCGACTATTCGAAACCGACCTGAGGGCACGTCCTTGAACGTGGTCCAGCTGTATGCGCGGGAGCGCTCCACGCGTGCGGCAAGCTCAGGACTGTCCCTGACATACCCGTCCTTTACGTGGCGCATTTTCACCCGCTCGGTCATCTCGAGGACAATCAGACCGATGGTGACGGCACCAGCTTGCACGAGGGTGAGTCGATCGGGCCGCCATGGCTGCGGATACGGGTCGTACCTATCCCCCTTTGCAGGGGCTTCTCGGGGGTCGATACGCAGGCGGCGAGCGGCTGAGTTAAGGCCGCTGAGGGTCACGCGGTGACCGGCGTCCTCGAATGCAGTGTACAGAGCATTCGCGAGCAGCAATGCGCGATCGAGCATGTCGGACGACGCTTGAATGTCGGGCAGAGCGCGCTTGAATGGACGTAGGAAGCCGTCTTCCTTGGTCGGGCGGGTATTGAGGAAATCTGCCTTCCTGCCACGAACGAGGGAATGCATGGTTGGGGGCGCACGATGCGCTGAGATCGCCTTCTTTCGAGGCGCTCGTGGTCGCGACGGTGCCTTGGGGAGAGCTAAATCCTCCTCGGTCCACGCCACAAGCTGCCCTTCTGCTGGTGGCGGTAGTGGCGGTGCTGGATCGGCCTTGCCGAGCTCAAGCCTCGCCCAGTGACCCTGTGGTGGCCTCGGTACTCCCAGCTCGGCGCAGATCTGTACCAGCTTGCTGTATGATATACCGAGCTGCTCAGAGGCTTTTGTAAGCGGCTTCGACCATACGAGGCGATAAAGTTCCTCACGCGTGACCATGCGCTGCTCCGTCCAAGATCGATCTTCGCTGGTGAGCGCAACGATCGCTGCGACGGTAGTCTCCCGTCGTGAATATGACCGAGGTGTTCTACTGCCGCTTCCGATCGGTCCAGCGACCGGGACGCCAAGATGGGCTTCGTCACGATCTTGGCGGTCAAAGGAGGTGACGGACCGCTCAGACGGGTGCGAACGAACCTCAGGAGCCTGATACCGGGCGTTTCGCAGATTTTCTTGCCATCTCAGCACGCCTTCCCGACGCTTTTCCCCATATGTCGTCATTACGCGAATTATCGGGAAAATGGCTTATTCCCGTGGGTTGCGAGGATGTCACCACATATGGGAGCGGACTTCACCTCTTATGGGCGAAGCGACACCTAGGTAAGTTACTGATTTTGCCGGGAAGAAATGGTGCCCGGGGACGGAGTCGAACCGCCGACACTGCGATTTTCAGTCGCATGCTCTACCAACTGAGCTACCCGGGCACACCGGCGGAGCCGCCGGGGAGCGCGCCTGTTAGTCGGGGAATTCGTGGCTGTCCAGCCCCGAATGCACATTTGTTTCGGCCGGCTCGCCGGGGACGCGATAGCCTTCGCCCAGCCATTGCAGCAGGTCGCGATCCTTGCAGCCGCGGCTGCAGAAGGGCTTGAAGTCGGCGGTGCCGGGCTTGCCGCAGATCGGGCAGGCGTCGCGGGGCATGCGGGTCACTCCTTGGGGGTCACGAACCGGACCGCGCCGCCCATGCGGCGGGCGAGCGTCTCGGTCCAGTCGGGCTCGCGCGCCAGGCGGCGGGCGATTCGGGTATCGACCATATGGGTGGCCGGCACCGGCGGGGGAAGGCGTTCCAGCCGGCGCAGCTCGGCGCGGGTCGCGGCGCCCACCGGATCGGCGTGCAGCAGCTCAGGGACCGAGGGGCGGGTGCGGCGGCGGACGATCTGGAGGAAGCCGAAGCCGTTCACCGCGGTGCGCTCGAAGGGCTGGGGCAGCGCCGCGTCGATCGCCTCGGCAACGGCGTTGCGCGCCGCCTTGCTGCTCAGCGTCGGGAAGTCGATGCCGATCGAGCCGCCGATGCCGAATCGCTCGATCGCCCGGGCGACGGCGTGGGCGGCTGCGATCGACAGCGGCTCCAGCGGGCCGGCGCCGTCGACATCGAACAGGGTCATGGCGGGGGTGGGCGACATGCGCAGCGCGCCGCCAGGAAAGGCGATCTCGCCGGTATAGGCTTCGTCGAGCAGCTCGGACCAGCCGGCCGCTTCCAGCGTATCGGCCTCGTGGGGGCGGAGCTTGCGCACCGGATGGTCGCTGGCGATGATGCGGGCGAGCAGGTCCGGACCGTCGCCCAAGGTGGCCTCGGGCGGCGCGGGGACGGCCTTGGGGAGCTTGGCGCGGCCGGGTTCGGGGATCGCCTCGCGGACGATCTTCACGCGCAGCGCCGCGCCTTGCGTGATGCCCTTGGGGAGGGGATCGCACAGCGCCTCGCCGCCCTGGTCGAGCGTCACCTTGCCGGTGGACTTGTCCACGAGCCGTGCCGCGCAGATCGCGCCGACCTGGGGACGGGTGCCAGCGAGCTCGATCCGCGCCTTCCAGATCACCCCGCGCGAAACGAGGGCGGCGCGGTTCTCGCCGATCCCCGCCTCGTACAGCCACTCAGCCAAGGGGATAGCCGGCGCCGGCCAGCAGCGCGCGCGCCTCGAACACCGGCAGGCCGACCACGCCGGAATGGCTGCCGGAGAGGAAGCGCACGAACGCCTCGGCCTTGCCCTGGATGGCATAGCCGCCCGCCTTGCCCATGCCTTCGCCGCTGGCGACGTACCAGTCGATATCGGCGTCGCTGAGGCGCTTGAAGGCGACGACGGTGTCGGACACGCGGGTGCGTGCCCGGCCGTCCGCGCCGATCACGCAGAGCGCCGAGAGGCAATGGTGGCGGCGGCCGGAGAGCAGCGCGAGCATGCGGCGCAGATCGGCTTCGTCGGCGGGTTTGCCGAGGATGCGGCGGCCGACGGCGATGGTGGTGTCGCCGGCAAGGACGATCTCGTCCTCGGCACGCGTCACCGCATGCGCCTTGGCGGTGGCGACGCGCAGCACATAGGGTCGCGGCAGCTCGCCGGGGTGGACATCTTCGTCCACATCGGGCGCAGCGACGCGATCGGGCGCGGCGCCGATCCGGGTGAGCAGATCGAGCCGTCGCGGCGAGGTGGAAGCGAGCACGAGCCGCATGGGCGGCACCCGCTTACTTGAAGCGGTAGGTGATGCGGCCCTTGGTCAGGTCGTACGGGGTCAGCTCGACGAGCACCTCGTCGCCGACCAGCACGCGGATGCGGTTCTTGCGCATCTTGCCGGCGGTGTGGCCGAGAATCTCATGATCGTTCTCGAGCCGGACGCGGAACATGGCGTTGGGGAGAAGCTCCACAACCTGTCCACGCATTTCAAGCAGTTCTTCTTTGGCCAAAAAATGCCTCTCAGGAATTAGCGCGCGTAAAAGTGCGTCGCCCTTACAGCGCTGGAAGGAAAAAGGGAAGGCGGCGCGGCACGGGCGCGCGTCTTCCTTCGGGATGTGGGGATTTGAGAGCGGCAGGGCAAGCTACAGAAACTTCTCCCCTGCGCAGCAGGGGAGAAGTTGTTGGTCAGTGCACGCCGCCGCCTGCAAGCGCTGCGAGCAGCAGCAGGGCGACGATGTTGGTGATCTTGATCATCGGGTTCACCGCCGGCCCCGCCGTATCCTTGTACGGATCGCCCACCGTGTCGCCGGTGACCGCGGCCTTGTGGGCGTCGCTGCCCTTGCCGCCGTAATTGCCGTCCTCGATATACTTCTTGGCATTGTCCCAGGCGCCGCCGCCGCTGGTCATCGAGATGGCGACGAACAGCCCGGAGACGATCACGCCCAGCAGCATCGCGCCCACGGTGGCGAAACCCTGTTCCTTGCCCGCCACCGCGGCGATCAGGAAATAGACGAGAATCGGGCTCAGCACCGGCAGCAGCGAGGGGACGATCATCTCGCGGATCGCCGCCTTGGTGACGATGTCCACCGTGCGGGCATAGTTGGGCCGGCTGGTGCCCGCCATGATGCCCGGATTGTCGCGGAACTGCGCGCGGACGTCCTCCACCACCGATCCGGCGGCGCGGCCCACCGCGGTCATGCCGAACGCGCCGAACAGATAGGGAAGCAGCGCGCCGAGCAAGAGACCCACGATGATGTATGGGTTGGAGAGCGAGAAGTTGACCGGCCCCGTCAACCCGAGTGCGTCGTGATAATGGTCGAGGTCGGTGGTGTAGGCGCCGAACAGCACCAGCGCCGCCAGTGCTGCCGAGCCGATCGCATAGCCCTTGGTCACCGCCTTGGTGGTGTTGCCCACCGCGTCGAGCGCGTCGGTCTTGTGGCGGACCTCGTCGGGCAGGCCTGCCATCTCGGCGATGCCGCCGGCATTGTCGGTCACCGGGCCATAGGCGTCGAGCGCGACCACCATGCCGGCCAGCGCCAGCAGCGAGGTCGCGGCGAACGCCACGCCGAGGATGCCGGCGATCTGGTAGGTGGCGATCACCGCGACGACGATCACCAGCGTCGGCAGCGCGGTCGATTCGAGGCTGATCGCGAGGCCCTGGATGACGTTGGTGCCATGGCCGGTAACCGAGGCCTTGGCGATCGACTTGACCGGGCGGAAATTGGTGCCGGTGTAATATTCGGTGATCCACACGAGCAGCCCGGTGACGATCAGGCCGATCATCATGCACCAGAACAGGCCCATGCCGGTGACGTTCGGCATCGCGGCGGCCGCCGCCACGGCTTCGGCCGAGAGCGCGCTGCCGTCGAGCAGCGCCGAGGGCTCGCCGAGCGCCGAAATCGCTTCCTGCATCCGCCCGCCCAGCACATAATAAGTGGCGCCGTAGATCGCCGGGACCGAGAGGATCACGGTGGTCCAGAAGCCCTTGTAGAGCGCGCCCATGATCGACTGGTTGGCGCCCAGCCGCACCATATAGGTGCCGAGGATCGAGGTGAGGATGCACACGCCGCCGACCAGCAACGGCAGCGCCATCAGCCGGGTGAGCAGCACGGTATCGATCCCGCGCAGCAGCAGCGCGATCGTCACCATGGTGAGGCCCAGCGTGACGACATAGGTTTCGAACAGATCGGCGGCCATGCCGGCGCAGTCGCCGACATTGTCGCCGACGTTATCCGCGATGACGGCCGGGTTGCGGGGATCGTCCTCCGGAATACCCGCTTCGACCTTGCCGACGAGATCGGCGCCGACGTCCGCCGCCTTGGTGAAGATGCCGCCCCCCAACCGCGCGAAGATCGAGATCAGCGAGGCGCCGAAAGCGAGCGTCGAGAGGGTGAGCACGACCAGGCGATCGTTCGGCGCATGGTGCGCCACCTCCACCAGATACCAGAACAGCACCGCGATCGAGAGCAAGCCCAGGCCCGCCACCAGCATGCCGGTGATAGCACCCGAGCGGAAGGCGAGGGTGAGCCCGCCCTGCAGGCTGCCGCGCGCCGCCTCGGCCGTACGCACGTTCGCGCGGACCGAGATGTTCATGCCGACAAAGCCGGCCACGCCGGACAGGATCGCGCCGATCAGGAAGCCGACGGTGGGGATGGGCCCCAGCGTGAAGAACAGGACGATGGCGACGAGCACGCCGACCACGGCGATGGTGCGATATTGCCGCCCCAGATAGGCCTTGGCCCCTTCCTGGATGGCGGCGGCGATGTCCTGCATCTTGGCGTTGCCGGCCGGTGCGCGCAGCACCTGCTGGCTGGTGAAGAACCCATAGGCCACGGCGATCAGGCCGCAGACGATGGCGAAATAGACGATCGTCATAGAGTGACATCCTCCCCTGCAATTGCGGGTCGCGGCGCGCGCCGGATCGGTCCAGTCTCGTCCGCAAGGCGAGAGGGTATAGGAATAAGGGGTTAGCGCAAGGCGATAGGGGTGGGGAGGCGGAAGGAGAACGGCCACACCTCCATCGTCACCCCGCTTCCATCGTCATCCCGGCTTTCGCCGGGATGACGGGCCACTTTGAAAATATAATGAAGCCCTACCTCGCGAGGTGAGCCTGGGCGCTTACCGCGCGCCGGCAATGATCCGCCGCACGCCTTCCAGCACCATGCCGTAGACGAGGTGAGAGGCCGCGCCGTACGCATGGACCGACGCCGGCGTCTCGGTTGGTCCGCTGCCCAGGCCCAGCGCCGGTACCGCGCCTTCGTCGAGCAGGGCCGAGGTCACCACGCCATAGGCGCCGCCGAAGCCCGAAGCAGCCTCCGGCCGGTACTCGGTGATGACGCCGTAGATGCCGCCCAACACGCCGCCGACGATGTAATGCACCGCCTGGCCCGACGCCTCGCGATAGGGCTCTGGCACCTTCTCGCCCGTCGTCGCCTCGACCACCACGTCGGCGGCCTTCACCGTCGCGGGATCGCCGTCGCTCTGGTCTTCCTTGGGGATCAGCTTGCTCGCCTGGTTCTGGAAGACGGCCATCGCGGCCGAGGCGACCAGGCCGGCGGCGACGCCCGCGAGAAGGCCGATCAGGGGACGGGGACTCGATGCCATGCAACGCTGCTCCAAACGGGATGCGGCGGGGCGCCGCATCAGGGATGACGCGCCCCGCCGAAAGGGATCAATAGCGGATACGTTCCGCCTTCACCCGATCCTTGGCGAGGAACGCCTGGACACTGTCGGCACCCGCCAGATGGCCGGCGCCCACCGCCAAGAACACCGTTCCCGGCTTTTGGAGCCGCTCCTCGATCCATTTTGCCCAGCGCGCATTGCGATCGGTCAGCAGGATCTTGGCGAGATCGGGCGTATCGCGCATGCCCTCGTTCATCGTCGCGCCCAGCGCCTCGGGGTCGCCGGCGGCCCATTGGTCGATCATCTTGCCCAGTTCGGTGCCCAGCTTGGGATAATCGTCCACCGCGGAGGCGAGGAAGGCGATCTGCAGCGTGCCCGACATGCTGGAGAAATAGCCGAGCTGCTGCTCTGCCGTCTCCAGCCCGATCACCGGCTTGCCGGCATCCCTGGCGGCGGTGGTCAGCACCTTTTCGGCGCCGCTCGCCGGATCATAGCCCAGCTTGGGCAGTCCCGCGACGCTGAGCGTGATGCCGGCCACCCAGGGCTGCAGTGCATCGAACGCGGCCGGCGGCACACCGATATCGGCCATCGCCTTCAGATAGGCGTCGCGCTTGTCGGCGGGCAGCTGCTCGGCGATCGGCTTGGCGCCGGCGGGGGCCAGCGCCATCTTCATCAGAAGGCCCTGCATCGTCGCCGGATCGGGCTCGACCAGTTCGAGCACCAGCGTGTCGCTCTTGTCGAACGCGGTCTTCACCGCCGAATCGAACCAGCTAAGGCCGGGCTTCAGCACATGGACCGTGCCGAACAGATAGATGGTGGTATCGGCATCCTTGACCACCCACAGCGCCGGATCGGCGGGGCGGCTCTGCACGGCGGGCTTCGCGGCAGGGGCTGCCTGTCCGAAGGCGAACGGACTGAACAGCAGCGCCAGCGGCGCGGCGGCAAGGGCGAGCAGCGACTTGATCTTCACGGCGGAAGGTCCCCCGAACTGGATCGGGCGAGGCCCCGCGCCCCGCCCGTGTACTAGTCCTATATCACGCTTTCAGTCGCGCGGCATGCCAGGCGACATGGTCGGCGAGGAAGGTCGAGACGAAATAATAGCTGTGGTCATAGCCCGGCTGGAGCCGCAGCGTGAGCGGGATGCCGGCGGCGGCGCAGGCATCGGCCAGCAACTGCGGGCGGAGCTGCTCGGCAAGGAACGCATCGGCCTCGCCCTGGTCGACCAGCAGCGCGGGCAGCCGCGCGCCGTCCTCGATCAGGGCGACGGCGTCGTGCGCGCGCCACGCGGGCGCATCGTCGCCGAGATAGCCGCCCAGCGCCTTCTGGCCCCAGGCCACCTGGGAAGGCGCGACGATCGGCGCGAAGGCAGAGACGCTGCGGAAGCGTTCGGGATTGCGCAAGGCAATGGTCAGGGCGCCGTGCCCGCCCATCGAATGGCCGGTGATGCCCTGGCGGGTCAGGTCGGCCATCGGGAACTGCGCGGCGATGAACGCCGGCAGCTCGTCCTCGATATAGCTGCGCATGTGGAAATGCTCGGCCCAGGGCGCCTGGGTCGCATCGACATAGAAGCCGGCGCCCTTGCCGAAGTCATATTCCGGCACGTCGATCACGTCCTCGCCGCGCGGGGAGGTGTCCGGCGCCACGAAGATTACGCCCGCCTCGGCACAGGCGCGGCGATACTCGCCCTTCTCGGTGACGTTGGCGTGGGTGCAGGTTAGCCCGGAGAGATACCATAGCACCGGCAGTCTCGCACCCGCGGCATGCGGCGGGACATAGACCGAGAAGGTCATCGGCGTGCCCGTCGCGGCGGAGGCGTGGCGGTAGACGCCCTGCACCCCGCCGAACGCCTTGTTGGTCGACAGCGTTTCCATCAGGCGGGCTTGCGGTGCATCGCGCAGAGCTTGTTGCCGGCGGGGTCGCGCAGATAGGCGAGGTACAACGCGCCGAATGGCGACTCGCGCCAGCCCGGCGGGCTTTCGCAGGCGGTGCCGCCGTGCGCGAGCCCGGCGGCGTGCCAGGCATCGGCCGCCTCGGTGGTCGCAGCCCTGAAGCCGAGCGTGCCGCCATTGGCGTGGCAGGCCGGCTCGCCGTCGATCGGCTTGGTCAGCAGGAACAGGCCGCCCTCGTGTATGTAGAGCACCCGGCCCTTGGGATCGATGCGACCCGCCGGGATGCCGAGCGCATCCAGCGCCGCGTCGTAAAAGGCCTTGGACGCCGCGATATCGTTGGCGCCGAGCATCACGTGACTGAACATCGTTTCCTCTCCTCTCAGTAGACGACGACGCTGCGGATGCTCTCGCCCGCATGCATCAGGTCGAAGCCCTTGTTGATCTCCTCCAGCGCCAGCACGTGGGTGATCATCGGGTCGATCGCGATCTTGCCGTTCATGTACCAGTCGACGATCTTCGGCACGTCGGTCCGGCCCTTGGCGCCGCCGAACGCGGTGCCCTTCCAGACGCGGCCGGTGACCAGCTGGAACGGGCGGGTGCTGATTTCCTTGCCCGCCTCGGCCACGCCGATGATGATCGATTCGCCCCAGCCGCGATGGCAGCATTCGAGCGCGGTGCGCATCACCTCGGTGTTGCCGGTCGCATCGAAGCTGTAGTCGGCGCCGCCGTCGGTCAGCTCGACCACCTTGGCGACGATCTGTTCGCGCGACATGCCACGCGTGTTGAGGAAGTGGGTCATGCCGAACTTGCGGCCCCATTCCTCGCGGTCCGGATTGACGTCGATGCCGATGATCTGGCCTGCGCCGGCCAGCCGTGCGCCCTGGATCACGTTGAGGCCGATGCCGCCCAGGCCGAACACGACGACCGTCTCGCCCACCTGGACCTTGGCGGTGTTGACCACCGCGCCGACGCCGGTGGTGACGCCGCAGCCGATATAGCAGCTGGTCTGGAACGGCGCGTCCTCGCGGATCTTCGCCACCGCGATCTCGGGCAGCACGGTGAAGTTCGAGAAGGTCGAGCAGCCCATGTAATGGAAGACGGGCATGCCCTTGTAGCTGAACCGCGTGGTGCCGTCGGGCATCAGCCCCTTGCCCTGGGTGGCGCGGATCGCCGTGCACAGGTTGGTCTTGCCCGAGAGGCACGACTTACACTGGCGGCATTCGGGCGTGTAGAGCGGGATCACATGGTCGCCGGGCTTCACGCTGGTGACGCCGGCGCCCACCTCGCGGACGATGCCGGCGCCTTCATGGCCGAGCACCGAGGGGAACAGCCCTTCCGAATCGAGGCCGTCCAGCGTGTAGGCATCGGTGTGGCAGAGGCCGGTGGCCATGATCTCGACCAGCACTTCGCCGGCCTTGGGGCCTTCCAGATCGAGTTCGACGATCTCCAGCGGCTTCTTCGCTTCGAAGGCGACGGCGGCGCGGGTCTTCATGGCCGGTTCTCCTGTGGCTTGGTTGGCCTGCCTGATCCTTCAATCGGTGGCGGGTTGCAACCCATGTCGCGTCGTTTCGTTGGCGGCAGGACCATACCCAAGTCCAGTTGCGCAGGCGCGCGGAAAAGCGCTGGATGCGCGCAACCATGGGAGACCTGCCGATGCCGCCCCTTGTCCTCGCCTTGCTGATCGGCATCGTCGCCGGCATGCGCACCATGACTGCGCCCATGGCGGTCTCCTGGGCCGCGGCGGCCGGCTGGCTGCCGCTGGAGGGAACGTGGCTCGGCTGGATGGGCTGGTGGGGCACGCCCTGGATCTTCACGCTGCTCGCGATCGGCGAAGTTGTCGCGGACAAGCTGCCGACCACGCCCAGCCGCAAGGCGCCGCCGGGGTTCATCGGACGACTGCTCTCGGGCGCGCTGTGCGGTGCGGCGATCGGGCTGGTGGCGAGTGCGCTGCCGCTGTGCATCGCCGCCGGGGTGCTGGGCGCGGTGATCGGAACCCTCGGGGGCCATGCGGCGCGGATGCGGCTGAGCCGGGCGTTCGGCGCCGATCTGCCCGCGGCGCTGATCGAGGATCTCGCCGCCATCGCCCTCGGCGCCTTCGCGGTCGCCTCGCTATGACCCGCAGGTTCGACGCGATCATCCTCGGCGCCGGCCAGGCAGGCACCCCGCTTGCCGGGCGGCTGAGCGATGCCGGCATGTCGGTGGCGCTGGTCGAGCGGCACCTACTCGGCGGCACCTGCGTCAACACCGGCTGCAAGCCGACCAAGACCTGGGTCGCCAGCGCCTATGCCGCGCACATGGCCAGGCGGGCCGCCGATTTCGGCGTGATAATCGGCGGTGCGGTGGGCATCGACTTCGCGAAGGTGCGCGCGCGGGCGGACAAGATCTCCGCCGACTCGCGCGCGTCGCTGCGCCAATGGATCGACGGCATGGCGCACTGCACGCTGTTCTTCGGCCATGCGCGCTTCGAATCGCCGCACCGTGTGCGCGTCGGCGACGCGGTGCTGGAGGCGGACCGCATCTTCCTCAACGTCGGCGGCCGCGCGCTGGTGCCGGACATGCCCGGCGTGAACGACGTACCCTTCCTCACCAACAGCACGATCCTGAAGCTGGATGCGGTGCCGCGCCACCTGGTGGTTGTCGGCGGCAGCTATATTGGCCTCGAGTTCGGCCAGATGTTCCGCCGCTTCGGCGCCGAGGTGACGATCGTCGAGAAAGGCCCCACGCTGATCGGCCGCGAGGATCCCGAGATTTCGGACGCGGTGCACGACATCCTCGAAGCGGAAGGCATCGCGATCCGCACCGGCGCCGAGTGCATCCGCTTCGCACGCCAAGGCGAGGACGTGCTCGTCGGCGTCGACTGCCACGAGGGCAGTCCCGAGGTGCTCGGCAGCCATGTGCTGCTGGCGGTCGGCCGCACGCCCAATACCGACGATCTCGGGCTCGACGCGGCAGGAGTGGCGACTGATGCGCGCGGCTATGTGCAGGTGGACGACTATCTCCGCACCAATGTCGAGCACATCTGGGCGCTGGGCGACTGCAACGGCCGCGGCGCCTTCACCCACACCGCGTATAACGACTTCGAGATCGTCGCCGACAATCTGCTGGCCGGCGCCGACCGCAAGGTGACCGACCGTATCCCCGCCTATGCGCTGTATATCGATCCACCCCTCGGCCGCGTCGGCATGGGCGAGGCGCAGGCGAAGAAGGCCGGTCACCGCATCGAGGTCGGCCGGCGGCCGATGACGCGGGTGGGCCGCGCGGTCGAGAAGGACGAGACGCTCGGCTTCATGAAGCTGGTGAGCGATGCCGATAGCGGCCGCATCCTCGGCGGCGCGATCCTCGGTACCAGCGGCGACGAGGCGATCCACGGCGTGCTCGACCTGATGGTGAAGCAGGGGACGGCCACGGACCTGTCCCACGCCGTGCCCATCCACCCGACCGTCTCCGAGCTATTGCCGACCATCGCCGGCGAGCGGAAGCCGGCCTGACAGTGAGGCGTACGATGGACGAGGACAGCAAGCTTACCCGCTCCAAGCGCGCCTGGGCCGAGGCGGGCAAGTTCCTCACCGGGCGTACGTCGCGCCCCGAGGCCGATCGGCTGCCGCCAGGGCAGCATCTGGTGACCAACTGGCCGGTGCTCGATCTCGGCCGCCAGCCCGAGGTGCGGCCGGAGCGCTGGCGCCTCACCATCGACGGCATGGTCGCCCGGCCGCTGACGCTCGACTGGCCCGCCTTCGAGGCGCTGGCCACCGACGAGCGGGTGAGCGACATCCACTGCGTCACCAGCTGGTCGCGCTACGACAATCGCTGGGCGGGCGTGGCGACGGCGCGGCTGCTCGAGATGGTCGAGCCGCGCGCGGAAGCTGCGGCGGTGATGCTCCACGGCTATGACGGCTATACCACCAACCTGCTGCTCGCCGATTTCGCCGCGCCCGACGCGCTGATCGCGCATCGCTGGGAGGGCAGGCCGCTCCACCGCGATCATGGCGGCCCGGCGCGGCTGGTGGTGCCGCATCTCTATTTCTGGAAGAGTGCGAAATGGATTTCGCGCATCGAGCTGATCGGGCGTGACCGCCCTGGCTTCTGGGAAGTGAACGGCTATCACCTGCGCGGCGATCCTTGGGCCGAGGAGCGCTATTCGCGCTGAACCGCGCGGCAATACGTACCAATCCGCATGCCGCTGCAGATTCGCAGTCCGTATTTTGGCGACATGCGTTTCAGCGTCTGCCTTGTCCCCACCCTTGCGTCCCCGGAGTCTCGCGCATGAAGGAGGGCGCTCCCATGCCGAGCCGCGCGCCCCGCGAGCGCGTGCTGCTGGTCGATTCTCAGGACGAATCGCGACGCGCGGTGCAATTGCTGTTGCAGGGTTGCGGCATGGAGGTACGCGCCTTCGCCTCGGCCGCCGCTGCGATGGCGGAGGCGACGCTCGACCAGATCCGCACGCTGCTGATCGCGCGTGACCTGGTCGACGGCGATGCGATCCACCTGCTGCGGCAGCTGGCGCAGCGCGGCTGGCAGGGGCGGGCGATCCTGATCGGGCAAAGCCACGCCGAGCTGGACGATGCCGCCCGCGCCGCCGGTTTCGCGCATGTGGTGAAGAAGCCGGTCGGCCGGATCGAACTGCTCGGCGCGCTGGCGCGATGAACTTTCCGCTGCCGCAGTTCGAGACGCCGGCACCCGTGGCGCTGCGCGACCGGATGCGGCAGCGCGCGCCCGAGGCACTGGCGACGCTGCTGCTGCTGGTCTCGGGCCTCGCGCTCGCGCCGTTGGTGTCCCGCGGCGAGCGCTATGTGCTGGTCGGCGTGCTGCTCGCCTGGGCCGCCGCGATCCTGTTGCTGGCGTCGTACAGCCGGGCGTTGCGTCGCCGCCTGCGCGCCGAGGAGGCCGATGCCCGCCGCCGTGCCGACCGCGCCGACGAACTCGCCGCCGAGCTCAATCTGCTGATCGACGGCGCCGTGGGCTACGCGATCTACACCGTGGATCCGTTGGGCCGCGTATCCTTCTGGAACGAAGGTGCCCGCCGGCTGAAGGGCTGGGGCGAGGAAGAGGTGCTGGGGCGCGACATGGCGCTGTTCTACCCGCCTTCCGCCGTCGCCGCCGGCAAGCCGCGCGCCGATCTCGACGCGGCGCTGCGCGACGGCAAGTTCGAGGACGAGGACTGGCGGCTCCGCAAGGATGGCAGCGAGTTTCTGGCCCAGGTGCTGATCACGCCGCTGCTCGGGCCGGACGGGCGGCTGCGCGGCTTCGGCAAGGTGATCCGCGACATCACCGAGCAGCGCGCCAGCGAGCGCCAGGCGACCGCCGCCGCCAACCATCTCCGCTCGATCCTGGCGACGGTGCTCGACGCGATGGTGATCATCGACGAACGCGGCAACATCCTCTCGTTCAGCGCGGCCGCCGAGCGGCTGTTCGGCTATGCCGAGGACGAGGTGGTCGGCGCGAATGTGAGCTTGTTGATGCCCGCCGGGGACGGGGCGCGGCACGACGGCTATATCCGCCACTATCTGGACACCGGCGAACGGCGGATCATCGGCACCGGCCGCACCGTCACCGCCCGGCGCCGCGACGGCACCACCTTTCCGATCGAGCTGTCGGTCGGCGAGGCGATCACCGAGGGCGAGCGCGTCTTCACCGGCTTCATCCGCGATCTGAGCGACAAGCAGCGGGCCGAGCAGCGCATCGAGGAGCTGCGTTCGGGCCTGATCCACGCCGCGCGGGTGAGCGCGATGGGGACGATGGCGTCGACGCTGGCGCACGAGCTCAACCAGCCGATCACCGCGGTGGTCAACTATGTGCGCGGCGTCGCCAACCTGGTTGAGGCGAGCGACGCGCAAGACCTGCCGATGATCCGCGAGGCCCTGGACGATACCGCGCAGGAGGCGCTGCGTGCGGGCACCATCGTGCGGCGCCTGCGCGAATTCGTCGCGCGCGGGGAGGTGGAGAAGAGTGTCGAGCACATCCCCGATCTGGTCGACGAAGCCTGCAAGCTCGCGCTGATCGGCGCGCGCGAGAAGGGCGTGGCCGCCGAATTCCGGTTCGATCCCCATGCCGGGCCGGTGCTGGTCGATCGCATCCAGATCCAGCAGGTGCTGATCAACCTGATGCGCAACGCGATCGAGGCGATGGCCGAAATGCCCGAGCGGCGGCTGGCCATCTCGAGCCGCGTCGAATCGCCCGGTTTCGTGCGGGTGACGGTGGCGGATACCGGCCCCGGCGTCGCCCCCGCGGTGGCCGAGGATCTGTTCCGCGCCTTTCACAGCACCAAGGCCGACGGCATGGGCCTCGGCCTCTCGATCTGCCGCACCATCGTCGAGGCCAATGGCGGCCGCATCTGGCTGGAGCCGCGCGAGGGCGGCGGCAGCTGCTTCCACTTCACCCTCGTCCACGTAGAAGAAGGGAATAGTCCGTGACCGACAAGCGCCTCGTCCATATCGTCGATGACGAGGACGGCGTCCGCCGCTCCGCCAGCTTCATGCTCAAGACCTCGGGCTTCGCGGTGCAGACCTGGCCCTCGGGCGTCGCCTTTCTCAAGGAGGCGCGGCATGTCGAGCCGGGCTGCGTGCTGCTCGACGTGCGCATGCCGGAGATGGACGGGCTGGAGGTGCAGCAGGAACTCCATGCGCGCGGCATTGCGTTGCCCGTGATCGTGCTGACCGGGCACGGCGATGTCTCGCTGGCAGTGAAGGCGATGAAGGCCGGCGCGGTCGACTTCCTCGAAAAGCCGATGGAGGCCCGCGCGCTGATCGACGCGATCAACCGGGGTTTCGAGCGGCTGGAAGCGGCCGAGGACGTGAAGACCCGCGCGGCGGACGCCGAAACGCTGCTCGGCGCGCTCACCGTGCGCGAGCGCGAAGTGCTCGAAGGGCTGGCGCAGGGCTATCCGAACAAGACCATCGCCTATGATCTCGGCATCTCGGCACGCACGGTGGAAGTCCACCGCGCCAATGTGATGGCCAAGCTGGGCGCCAAGAGCCTGTCCGAGGCCCTCAGAATCGCCTTCGCAGCCGGTATGGGTGCAGGCTAAACGATTGCACTACCGTGCATTCCTCTAGGTTTGGGGGTATAAGGAGCGGGACTCGGGGGAGTGCGGGATCGAACACGCTGACAGGGAGCGGGAACGATGACGATGCAGCTGGAACCGAACCTCGCCGCGGGCACCCTGCCCGAAGCGGAAGAGAGCATCCGGGCCTGGTCTTCGGGCCTGTTCACCGCCTGGTGCGACGCGGTGGTAACGCCGTGGAACCTGGTGCCGGAGCCTACCGCCCACCTGCGCGAGCCCGGCGAGCGGCTGTCGATCCCGGAAGCGCTGGAGAGCGGGGCGCTGTCTCTGTTCGCTTGAAGGTATCGCCGAGGCTGTCCGCATCGTTGTTCGGCTGTTGGCCTGCGCGGCGTGGAAGCGCGTGCTTTTCAGCGGGCCTCGTTCACCACAAGGCGCTTCGCAGGCAAGCCGGCTGCGGTGACGCTGTTCGACAGCGATCTCGCGACGGGCTCTGCGAGGCGCCGGCGGCGGAAAACAATTTGGCCGAAACTGCCCTCCTAGTGCCGCAGGGTGACGGCTATCGCATCCGCCGGTTCACCCCCACCGTCGAGGTGCCCACTAAAAAACTTCGCTTACCCGCTACGCCCCGTCGCGCGACCGGCTGAAACGCGCGAACGCCTAAACGTCCTAAACTTCGGTCTCCGGCGCCGCGCCTACAGTGCCAGCGTCAGGAAGCGGCTGTGGGGATCCTCGCGATAGTCGCCGAAGGGCGGGCAGGGGAGGAAGCCGTAGCGGGTGTAGAGCCGGATCGCCGGTTCGAAGGCCGGGGCCGTCCCCGTCTCCAGACTGAGACGGGTCATCCCCCGCCCGCGGGCGGCGGCGAGGATATGCTCCAGCATCGCCGTGCCCACGCCCCGGCCGACGTGCGCCGGGGCCGTGCGCATCGACTTCACCTCGCCGTGCGTCGCGTCGAGCTGCTTGAGCGCGCCCATGCCGATCGCATCCGCGCCCTCCCAGGCGCTCCAGAAGGTCACGTCCGCCGCCTGGAGGCCCGAAAGGTCGAGGAAATGGCAGCTTTCCGCCGGCGAGTTGGCGAGCATGCCCGTCGCGTGCAGGCGCAGCAGATCCTGCACCCGCACGTCGTCCAGCCCGCCTTCCCGGATCGCGATCACAGCGTGTCGATCATGCCCGCCAGCGTTTCGAGGCAGGCATGGGCGAGCAGCTTGCTGCGGATCGGCGACCAGCCGAACTCGGGGTCGGCATTGGCGTCATGGTCCTTGAACGGCATTTCCAGCGTCATCGACACCGCGCCGAACCGCTCGGCGAGCTGGTTGGTCGACATCGCCAGGTTGGCCCGGCCCGGCGGCGCCTTGTCATAGCCGAGCTCGGTCTGGAAATCGGGCGTGTGCGCAGCAAGGCGACGGCCGAACTCGTAGAATTTCTCGCCCAGTTCGTCGGTCCAGCTCGGGATGCCTTCGAATCCGGCGAGGAAGTTGGCCGGGATCGCCTCGTCGCCGTGCACGTCCATGGCGAAATGCACGCCGGTCTCGTCCATCCGGTTGCGCACCGCCAGCACTTCCGGGCTGCGCTCGGGCGTGGGGGTGTGCCATTCGCGGTTGAGATTCACGCCTGCCGCATTGGTGCGCAAATGGCCGCGCCGCGAACCATCCGGGTTCATGTTCGGCACGCAGTGGAAGGTCGCCTTGCTGCGGAGCGCCTGCGCCACCGCATTGTCCTCGTCGGTGAGGAACTCCAGCGCGCCCTCCATCCACCATTCGGCCATGCTCTCGCCCGGATGCTGGCGGGCATAGAGCCAGACCTGCTTCGGGCCTTCGCCCATCGTCAGGCAGTCGATCGGCTGGCCGTCGAGCGTCGTGCCCAGCTCGCGGTGAGTCACGCCGTCCTGCAGCGCGATGCGGCTGACCAGATCATGGTGCCGCTCCATCGAATAGGGCGCGAAATAGGCGAACCAGGCGATGTCGGTCTGGAAATGGTGGGTGAAGCTGAGGATGCCGCCGGCATAGTCGGTATCGGTCATCCGCCACGATTCGCGGTCGGCCGACCAGCGCGCCTTGTAGCCCGGCCAGCCGAACGGATAGGCCGAGCTCGCCGCATTGAGGATGCGGAAGGTCAGCGTCCGCCCCTTCGCGCCGGCGACGCGGAAGTGGAACCACTGGAAGAAGTCCGACTCGTGATCGAGGACGATCTCGCAGTCGACCCGGTCGCCTTCGATGGCGACCACGCGGATGTTGCCGCTGTCGAACGCGGCGCTGATCTGAATGCTCATTTCACCGTCGTAGTGATGCCGGACTCGCCGGGGAAGTCCTTGAACAGCGCAGCCGCCAGGCGCTGGGCGGTGGCGGCGGGCTGGTTGTCCTTGATGCCCACGCCCGTCGTCTCGGCGCGACCTTCCCAGATCACGCTCTCGCCGGCGCGGCGGCGCAGCTGCACCCAGAGCTGCGAGACGAGGATCTCGTTGGTCTTGCGCTTGCCGATGCCGAACGAAAGTCCCCCGCCCAGGCCGAATCCGCCGCCCCGGCCGCCGCCAAAGCTGCCGCCGCCCAGCCCCACCGATACGGGCGGCCGATCCTGCACCGTGCCGCGCGACGCGCGGGTGAACGAGACCGAGGCGATATAGCCGGCCGGTCGCTCGCTGGTGGCGGGGACATAGCCGAGCTTGTTCAGTTCGGCCTGCACCGCATCGGCATAGGCGCGAAACTCCGGCGTCGCGTCGATCATCCCGCTCATCGGCACGACGCTGACGGTGGTGCGCTCGAGCGGCTGACCCAGATGGTAGCGCGTGACGTCTACCGGCGTGCGGGCGCCGGTGGTGGTGCAGCCGGCGGCGAGCGCGGGCAGGGTGGCAAGCAGGGCAAGACGCAGATACTGATTCACGAACACGCACTCCTGTTTCGTGGGCGCAATGGCTGTATCCTGCGGACCCGCACCTGGTCGAGCGGATTTGGCGGCGCCCCGTGCCGCTGAAACGCCCGAACGCGACGATCGGCCGCATCTGCGCACCGGCCTTGACTTCCTGCCCTCGCGCTTATAGGCGAGCCGCTCTTTCCGGCATTCCAGATAATTTGAGAAGCGAATCGGTCATGAAGATCGTGAATTCATTGAAGTCGCTCAAGGGGCGGCACCGCGACAACCGCGTGATCCG
This sequence comes from Sphingomonas elodea ATCC 31461, assembly GCF_000226955.1. Taxonomy (GTDB): domain Bacteria; phylum Pseudomonadota; class Alphaproteobacteria; order Sphingomonadales; family Sphingomonadaceae; genus Sphingomonas; species Sphingomonas elodea. The sequence goes on along the minus strand of NZ_AGFU01000016.1, from coordinate 92,814 downwards.
CCGCCGTGGCCGGATCTACGTGATCAACAAGACGCAGAAGCGTTTCAAGGCACGCCAGGGCTGATCGCCCACGTGGGAACCGCGCCGCGCGCCGTCATCTTCGACGTCGGCAACGTTCTTTTCCCTTGGGAACCGCGACTCGTATACGAGCGCCTGTTCGATGACGAGCAGGCGCTCGATGCGTTTCTGTCGAAGGTCGCCACCAAGGAATGGCATTTCCAGCACGACGCTGGCCGCCCCTTCGCCGAGACCTCGGCGGAGCTGAGCGCCCTGTACCCCGAGCATGCGGACAAGATCGCGCTCTGGGGGCCGCGCTTTGCCGAGCAGCTGGGGCCCGCCTTCCCGGACATGATCGCGCTGATCGACGAGCTCGATTCGGCGGGCGTGCCGCTGTACGCGATCACCAATTTTTCGGGCGAGTTCTGGCGCGACTGGATGCCGCAGGTGGAGTGGCTGTTCGGTCGCTTTCAGGACATCGTCGTCTCGGGTGACGAGAAGCTGACCAAACCCGATCCCGCCATCTACACGCTTGCGCTGGAGCGATTCGGCCTCAACGGGCCGGAGGCGGTGTTCGTCGACGATCTGCCCGCCAATGTGGAAGCGGCGCGCGCGCAGGGCATCCACGGTGTGGTGTTCACAGGGGCCGAAGCCTTTCGCGCGGAGCTGAAGACGTTGGGCGTACTCGCCGGCTGAGCGCCGGTACGCGCGCGCTGACCCTCTGCTTATGGCTGCTGAGACTGGCAGCGCTCGGGATGCTCGCGGCATTCCTTGTCGCGCTTGCGGCGCTCGCGGCCTTCGCGCTCTTCTTTCTCGCGCATCTTGCGGCCGTAGTTGCGGTCGGACTCGTCCTGGCTGGTGGTGGCCCAATCGGCAGCCTGGGCGCCGGCCTTGACCGGCAGCGTCACGATATTGGCGGCCGTCTTCACCACGCAGCCACCCGCCAGCAGCGGCAGCATCAGTAGGGCGGGGAGGATGCGCATGGAAGGTCCTTACTTGCCGTTGGTCTGCAGGAAGCTATCCCGAGCCGGCACGCCGATGGAAGGGAAATCGGTAAAGAAGCCGTCGATCCCTGCCTTGAGAAACGCGGTGATCTCTCCCGCCAGCCGCCCGTGCGTCGCCGGATCGGTGCCGTCGCGATAGGCCGGCATCAGGAAATAGTTCTCCGCGCGGAAGGTCCAGGGGTGGAGCTTCAGCCCCGCCGCATGGGCATCGGCGACCAGCGTCGAGGGCGTACCGTCGGCGGCAAGGATCTGGGTAAGCTCTGGCCCGATGCCGGCGGCATACGTCGCCACGGTCTTCAGCCCCTCGGGCGTCGCCATCGCCTTGTAGCTGGCAACCGCATGATCCGCCGGGCCCTCGCTGCCGGCCATCAGCTGGATCAGCGGCACCTTGGTCATGGTGTGAAGCTGCTTGAGGTTATTGACCTCGAACGACTGGATGAACACCGGCGCGTCGGCGCGGTCCCAGCCCGCGGCCTTGAGCCTGGCGACCAGCCGTGCCTCGAGCGGCAGGCCGATCGAGGCGAAATAGCTCGGGTGCTTGGTCTCGGGATAGATGCCGATCGTGCGATGCAGACGGGCCGATTCCCGCTTCGCCAGCGCGATGATCTCGTCCAGCGTCGGGATGGAGGCCTGGCCGTCAAAGGCGGTGTTGCCGGGGCGCAGCTTGGGCAGCCGCTCCTTGGCGCGCAGCGTCTTCAGCTCGGCGAGGGTGAAATCCTCGGTGAACCAGCCGGTGATCGTCTGGCCGTCGATCGTCTTGGTGGTCTTGCGGGTGGCGAATTCGGGATGCGCCGCCACGTCGGTCGTGTCGGTGATGTTGTTTTCGTGGCGGGCGACCAGTTCGCCGTCCTTGGTGGGCACCAGATCGGGCTCGATGAAATCGGCGCCCTGGTCGATCGCGCGCTGGTAGGAGAGCAGCGTGTGCTCGGGCCGCTCGCCGCTGGCGCCGCGATGGCCGATCACGACGATCCGGGGCATGGGCTTCTGCATGGGATGATCTTGTCCGAAAGCGAAAGCGGGCGCCAGCAGGGCCGCCGCCAGAAGCATCCATCTCGTCACGAAACTCTCCTTCGTCTAGGCGGTTAGGCAGCGGATGTGACGGGAGCGAGACAAGTGGCCGACAACGACAGCGTGCTGGCAGCGGCCGAGGCCTGGCGCGGTGCGAGGATGGCGCTGGCGACGGTGGTGACGACCTGGGGTTCCGCCCCGCGCCCCCGCGGCAGCCATCTGCTGGTGCATGAGGACGGGCGGTTCGAGGGTTCGGTCTCCGGCGGCTGCGTCGAAACCGACATCCTGCAGACCGCCGCCGAGGTGATCGCCGGCGCGCCTGCGGTGGTGAAGGACTATGGCGTCGCCGATGCGGCCGCCTGGGAAGTGGGGCTGCCCTGCGGCGGGCAGATCGCGGTGCTGGTGCAGCCGGTGGCGGCGAACGGCTTTCCGCCCGTGCTGTTCGACGCGATCCGTGCGGCGCGCGCCGAAGGGCGGCCGCTGGAGGTGGGGACCGACCTCGCCACCGGGCAGAGCACGATCGGCGGCGGTGGCTTCGTCAACCGCTACGATCCGCCGCGACGGCTGCTGATCGTCGGCGCGGTGCAGATCGCGCAGGCGCTCGCCGGGCTGGCCCGCGAGCTGGGCATCGCGACGACGGTGATCGATCCCCGCGGCCGGTTCCTCACCGAGGAGCGCTTCCCCGGTGTCGCCCTCGACGACCGCTGGCCGGACGAGGCGGTTACCGCCCTGCGGCCCGACCAGGCAACGGCGGTGGTGACGCTCAGCCATGATCCCAAGATCGACGATGCGGCGCTGATCGCCGCGCTTGCCCATCCGTCGGGCTATGTCGCCGCACTCGGGTCGCGGCGCAGCCATTCAGCGCGGCTGGAACGACTGAGCGCCGCGGGCGTCTCGCCTTCGGATCTCGCGCGGATCGAAGGACCGGCGGGGCTTTCGATCGGTGCGATCGGTCCGTCGGAGATCGCCCTGTCCATCGCCGCCGCCATGGTGAAGACCTTCCATGCTCACGCCTGAAAAGACCGCGCTCGTCCTGCTCGCCGCGGGCCGCTCCGAGCGGTTCGCCGATGGCGACAAGCTGACCGAGGACTATCTCGGCCAGCCGCTCGCCTTCCATGTGGTGACGGCGCTGGAGAAGATGCCGTTCCTCGCGCGGGTCGCCGTGGTGTCGGACACCGCGCTGGATTTCGCCGCGCGCGGGTTCCAGGTGGTGGAGAACCCCGATCCGGCGCTCGGCCAGGCCCGGTCGGTCCGCCACGGCGTGGAGGCGGCGGAGGCGGCCGGCGCCGAGGCGGTGCTGATCGCGCTGGCCGACATGCCGCGCGTGACCGTGGCGCATTGCTACCGGCTGTTCGATGCCTCGAACAACGGCGCGACGCTGGTCGCCTCCAGCGACGGGGTGCAGCCGATGCCGCCGGCGCTGATCGGCCGCGACCATTTCGCGGCGCTGCGCGGGCTGGACGGCGATGCCGGCGCGCGCACGCTGATCCTGCGCGGCCACCATATCATCACCCGGCCCGAGGAATTGGTCGACATCGACACGCGCGAGGACCTGGAGGCCCTGCGCGCGCGCGAGGCGGCCGCGGCTATTCGTGCCGCAAGGCGTCGATCGGATTGAGCGCGGCGGCGCGCCGGGCCGGGAAAAAGCCGAACACGATCCCGATCAGCGCCGAGATGCCGAAGCTGATCAGGTTAATCGACAGGTCGAACTGGAACGGCAGGGTGGCGAGCGTCGCCAGGCCCCAGGAGGCGAAGAAGGCGAGCACCATCCCGATCATGCCGCCCAGGCACGACAGCGCCACCGCCTCGACCAGGAACTGCATCAGCACTTCCTTGCCCAGCGCGCCGATGGCGAGGCGGATGCCGATTTCGCGGGTGCGCTCGGTTACCGAGACCAGCATGATATTCATGATGCCGATGCCCCCGACCAGCAGGCTGACGGCAGCGATGGCGGCGACGAACAGGGTCAGCTGCTTCGTCTGATTCTGAACCGTCGAGGCGAATTCGGCGCTGTCGAAAATGTCGAAATTGTCGGGCTGGCCGGGGCTCAGGTGGCGGCGTTCGCGCAGCAGGCCGGTCAGCGACTGCTTGACGACCGAGGTGTCGTACCCGGGGGCCACCGCCACCTGGATCGCCAGCACGTTCTGGTTGCCGACGAAGCGGCGCTGCACCGTCTTGAGCGGCAGCACGACGGTGGAATTGGGATCGCTGAACCCGGCGTTGTCGCGCTTCTTCAGCACGCCGATCACTTCGCAGCTGACCGTGCCGAGGCGGAAGCGCTCGCCCACCGGATCCTCGTCGGCGAACAGGTTGGCGCGGATCGTGTCGCCGATCACGCAGACCGATTTGCCGGCGCTCAGCTCGGCATCGGTGAAGCGGCGGCCGCCGGCAAGTTCCAGGTTCTGCGCGTCGAAATAGTCGTTGCTGGTTCCGGTGACCGAGGCGTTCCAGTTCTGCGCGTTGCGCACCGCCAGCGCCGAGGACGAGGCCTGGGGTGCCACCGCGCTGACGCCGCTCACCTGCTGGCGGATCGCCAGCACGTCGGCATTGTCGAAGCTGGGCGGCGCATTGCCGCCGCCGCGCCGCCCGCCGCTGGGAAACACGGTGAGCGTGTTGTTGCCGAGCGAGCTGATCGACGCCTGTACCGAGGCGGAGACGCCGTTGCCCAGCGTCACCATGGTGATGACCGCGGCGACGCCGATGATGATGCCCAGCGTCGTCAGGAACGAGCGCAGCAGGTGCCGGCGGATTTCGCGGAGCGACAGGAGGAGGGTGGTGAACAGCATCGGCTCAGGCTCCCGCGCCCGCGGCGATCTCGGTGCGCTCCACCAGCCCGTCCTTGAAATGCACGATCGTCTTGGCGAAGGCGGCCATGTCCGGTTCGTGGGTCACCATCAGCACGGTGATGCCCAGCTCCGCGTTCAGGCGCTGGAGCAGCTTCATGATCTCCACCGAGCGTTCGCTGTCGAGGTTGCCGGTCGGTTCGTCCGCCAGCAGCACGTCGGGCTGCGTCACGATCGCGCGGGCGATGGCAACGCGCTGCTGCTGGCCGCCGGAGAGTTCGGAGGGCGTATGGTCCGCCCAGCGATCGAGCCCCACCTGTTCCAGCGCGGCCATCGCCGCCTCCCGCCGCGCCTTGCGATGCTCGCCGCGGTAGAGCAGCGGCAGTTCCACATTCTCCAGCGCCGTCGTGCGCGCCAGCAGGTTGAAGCCCTGGAACACGAAGCCGAGATAGCGGCGGCGCAGATAGGCGCGCTGGTCGCGGTCCAGCTGCTCGACATGCACGCCGCGGAACCGGTAGCTGCCGCCCGTTGGCACATCGAGGCAGCCGAGGATGTTCATCGTCGTCGACTTGCCCGAGCCCGATGCCCCCATCACCGCCAGGAACGCACCGGCCTCGATCGTGAGATCCACGCCCTTCAGCGCCTGGAACGCGGTCGGCCCCTCGCCGAACGTCTTGGTGATGCCCTCCAGCTGGATCAGCGGCTCGGCCATGTCAGTTCTGGCCGGCCTTGGCGGGCGTGGCCGCGCCTTCGGCCTGCACGCCGACGATCACCTTCATGCCGGGCTTGAGCTGGGCGCTGGTCACGGCGGTACGGCTGCCGTCGCTGGGGCCGGTGACGACCTCCACCTTCTGCGGCTTCCCGTCCTTGCCGACGATGTACACCGTCTGCTTGCTGCCGCGGCCGATCGCCTTTTGCTGGTCCTGCCGGCGCGGCCCGAACTGGATGCCGCCGCCCGACTTGGCGCCGGCCTGGTCCGGGGTGAAGCGCAGCGCGCCGTTGGGGATCAGCAGCGCATTCTCCAGCTTTTCGACGCCGATCGTCGCGGTTGCGGTCATGCCCGGGCGCAGCGTCATGTCCGGGTTGGCGACCGACAGGATCGCGGCATAGGAGACGACCTGGTTGGCGGTGGTGGTGCTGGTCGATGCGCTGGTCGAGGCGGTCGATGCCGTCAGGTTCGAGCCGAGGTCGACGCGGGTGATCTGCGCCGGGAAGGTGCGGCCGGGGAAGGCGTCCACCGTGAAGCTCGCCGGCAGGCCCACCTTGACCGCGCCGACATCGGCCTCGTCGATCGCCACTTCCAGCTTCATGTGCGTCAGGTCCTGCGCGATCACGAACATGTTCGGCGTGCTGAACTGCGCGGCGACGGTCTGGCCGGCATCGACCTGGCGGGCGAGCACCACGCCGTTCACCGGCGAGCGGATGATCGATCGGGTGCGCTGCGTCTGGTTCGAGGAGAGCGAGGCCTGGGCGGAGACGACGTTCGCCTCGGCCGAACGCAGATTGGCGCGGGCGCGGGCCACGGCGGCGCGGGCGGTATCCAGCTCGGTCTGGGCGGGCACCTTGCCGCCGGACAGTCGGCTGACTTCCTCCATGCGGCGGAGCTGCGCGGTCGCCTCGTCGAGCGTCGCACGGGTCTGCGCCACCGCCGCCTGGTTGGCGGAAAGCGTCGCGCGGCTCTGGGTGATCGCGTCCTCCAGCCGGGCAGGGTCGATGATCGCGATCGTCTGGCCTTCGGTCACCCGATCGTTGACGTCGACCAGCACCTTCAGCACCAGGCCGGAGATTTCCGAGCCCACCGTCACCTGGCGGATCGGCGCAAGGCGCCCCGTGGCGGAGACGGTAACGGCGAGCGAACCCTGCTCCGCCGGCACGGTGATGTAGCTGGGCGGCGGCTTGGGCGCGAAGCAGCGCGAGACGAGCAGGCCCAGCACCACCACGACCAGCGCGATGACGATCCAGCGCAGGTTCCGCCGCCACCAGGGGCGCCGCTTCGTGCCCAGAAAGGCGTTGAGGTCCTGAGGTTCACTGGCCATCGGTGGCGCTGCCTGTCGTTGGAGGAAGGGGCGGGATCGGCGCGGCTTCGTCCCAGCCGCCACCAAGCGCGACATAGAGCTGGATCAGCGCGGTCGCCTGTTCGGATTCGGCCTGGGAAAGGCCGTTCTTGGCCGAAAGCAGGGCGCTTTCGGACTGGTTGAGCGTGGTGAAGTCGGTCAGGCCCGAGCGATATTGGAATCGGGCGAGCAGTGCCTGGTTGGTCGCGGCTTCCAGCGCGATGCGGAACTCGGCCTCGCGGGTGCGGGCGGCCTGCAGCGCGACGATCGCGTTTTCGATCTCTTCCAGCGCCTTCAGCACGCTGGACTTGTAGGCATAGAAGGCACCGTCGGCCCCCTCCCGGGCCGAGCGGAGCTGGCTGCGCAGCCGGCCGGAATCGAACAGCGTCTGCGCCACGTTGGCGAAGGCGCGGCCGGTGATGATGTCGAACAGCGAGCCGATCCGGCTGCTGCCCATGTTGATGCTGCCGCCGAGCGCCAGGCTGGGATAGAGCTGCGCGCGGGCCACGCCGATCTGCGCGGCGGCGGCGGCAAGGCTGCGTTCGGCGGCACGCACGTCCGGCCGCTGGCGCAGCGCGTCGGCGGGGATGCCGGTGTCGACGTTCGCCGGGCCGCGCGGGATCGGCTTTGGTGTCTCCAGCAGGGTCCGCAGTGCGCCCGGTGCCTGCCCGGTCAGCACGCCGAGCCGCGCGACATAGCCGGCATAGCTGCTTTCCAGCTGCGGGATGGTCGCGGCGGTCTGCGCGCGCTGCGACCGTGCGGTCTCGGCATCGAGCGAGGATACGAGGCCGGCCTGCACGCGCCACCGGGCGATGCTGAGGGTCTCGTCCTGGATGGCCAGGCTCTCGCGCGCATTGGCGAGCTGGGCCTGCGCCAGGCGGGCGAGCACATAGTTGCGCGCGGTTTCGGATTCGACCGAGAGCAGCACCGCCGCACGGTTGAACACCGTGGATTCATAGCTGGCCCGCGCGTTGCGCACCCCGGCGCGGACGCCGCCGAACAGGTCCACCTGATAGCTCGCATCCAGGCCCAGCGAGAAGTTGCTGCTGCCGCCCTGCGAGAAGGAGGCGATGGTGCCGTCGGGCAGGCGCGTGGTGGTGCTGCCGCCGCGCAGCGGTTCGTTGCGCGAATAGCCGCCCGAGCCGCTCACCGTCGGCAGCAGCGCGGACCGCGACTGGATCAGCGATTCGCGTGCCTGGCGCAGGCGGATCACCGCCTGGGCGATGTCCAGATTGGCGGACTGCGCCTGGCCGATCAGCTGGCCCAGCATCGGATCGTCGAATCTGTCCCACCAGCGGGACAGGTCCTCGCGCGCTTTTACCTGCGGGTCGACCGAGAATCGATCGGGCAGTTCGATCGTCGCGGCGCTCTGCTGCGGTCGGGCGGAACCGGTGGAGCAGGCTGCCAGCGGCAGCGCCGCACCGAGCAACAGAGCAATCGCAGGTCGTGCCATAGCGTTTTATATGGCTGATACGGTTTCGCCGATCCACCAAAAAAACATGGGGTACCGTAACGATCTTGCGCAGGCAGGTGCCTTGCCTAGCCACCCCTTGCGCCCCTAGATGCCCGCCGACCAGGAGGGGTCTTGATGAGCGAGAATCTGTATCCGGTGCCGGAAGCCTGGGCGCGCCATGCCCGCGTCGATGCCGCAGCGTATGAACGTCTCCACGCCCAGTCGCTGTCCGATCCGGACGGCTTCTGGCTCGAACAGGCCAGGCGGCTCGACTGGATCGTGCCGCCGCAGACGGCCGGGGACTGGTCGTTCAACGAGGCCGATTTCCGCATCCGCTGGTTCGCCGACGGCAAGCTCAACGTCGCGGCCAACTGCCTCGACCGGCATCTGGCGAGCCGCGGGGGCGAGACCGCGATCCTGTGGGAGCCGGACGACCCCAGCGAAGAGGCGCGCCGGATCACCTATCTTGAGCTCTATGAAGAGGTCTGCCGCTTCGCCAATGTGCTGAAGGCGGAAGGCGTGCAGAAGGGCGACCGCGTCACCGTCTACATGCCGATGATTCCCGAGGCGGCGGTGGCGCTGCTTGCCTGCGCGCGGATCGGCGCGATCCATTCGGTGGTGTTCGGCGGGTTCTCGCCCGAGGCCCTGGCCGGCCGCATCGTCGATTGCGACAGCCGCATCGTCATCACCGCCGACGAGGGCCGGCGCGGCGGCAAGCGCGTGCCCTTGAAGGCCAATGTCGACGCAGCCCAGAAGCATGCCCCGGTGCTCGAGAAGGTCATCGTCGTGAAGGCGACGGGCGGGGACGTGCCCATGCAGCCCGGCCGCGACCTCTGGTATCACGAGGCCGCCGCCAGGGTTTCCGCCGACTGTCCGGCCGAGCCGATGGACGCCGAGGATCCGCTGTTCATCCTCTACACCTCGGGATCGACCGGCAAGCCCAAGGGCGTGCTGCATTCGAGCGGCGGCTATCTGCTCTGGGCGGCGTACAGCCATGAGGTGGTGTTCGATTACCGGCCGGGCCAGGTCTATTGGTGCGCGGCCGATATCGGCTGGGTCACCGGGCACAGCTATATCGTCTACGGCCCGCTGGCGAACGGCGGCACCACGCTGATGTTCGAAGGCGTGCCGACCTGGCCCGATGCCGGCCGGATGTGGCAGGTGGTCGACCGGCACCAGGTCGAGATCCTCTACACCGCGCCGACCGCGCTGCGCGCGCTGATGAAGGAGGGCGATAGCTACGTTACGTCGACCAGCCGGAAGTCGCTCAAGCTGCTCGGCTCGGTGGGCGAGCCGATCAACCCGGAGGCGTGGCGCTGGTATCACGACGTGGTGGGCGAGGGGCGCTGCCCGATCGTCGACACCTGGTGGCAGACCGAGACCGGCGGCCACATGATCACCCCGCTGCCGGGCGCGACCGCGCTGAAACCCGGTTCGGCGTCGATGCCCTTCTTCGGGATCGAGCCGCAGCTGGTCGACGGCGATGGCGCACTGCTGGAGGGCGCGACCGAGGGCAATCTCGTCATCGCGCGGAGCTGGCCGGGGCAGATGCGCACCGTCTGGGGCGACCACGAGCGCTTCTTCCAGACCTATTTCACCACCTATCGCGGCAAGTATTTCACCGGCGACGGCTGCCGCCGCGATTCCGACGGCTATTACTGGATCACCGGGCGGGTGGACGACGTGATCAACGTCTCGGGCCACCGCATGGGCACCGCCGAGGTGGAGAGCGCGCTGGTGCTGCACGACAAGGTGGCGGAAGCCGCGGTCGTCGGCATGCCGCACGACATCAAGGGCCAGGGCATCTATGCCTATGTGACGCTCAACGCGGGCGAGGAGTCGAGCGAGGGCTTGCGCAAGGAGTTGCGCGACTGGGTGCGCACCGAGATCGGCCCGATCGCCACGCCGGACGCGATTCAGTTCGCGCCTGGCCTGCCCAAGACCCGCTCGGGCAAGATCATGCGCCGCATCCTGCGCAAGATCGCGGAGGGCGATGTCAGCAGCCTGGGCGACACCTCGACGCTGGCGGATCCGTCGGTCGTCGACGATCTGGTGGCGAATCGGGTAGGCTGATCGTGACCCTCCTTCCCCGCAGAACGGGGGAGGAGGGGTGCCCGTTTGGGCAGTTTCCCTTGTAACAAAATTCCATTGCGACGCATGAAACTGGCCGTTACACTCCGGTAACACACACCGAGGTGGGGAAGCCTAACACCATGAAATTGCGTTGTTCTCTCTTTCTTGCCAGCGCTGCGGCGCTGCTCGTCTCCGCGCCTGCGCTCGCCCAGACCGGCAAGCCCTATTATGGCAGCTTCGGCGTCGACATGACCGCGCAGAAGCCCGGCGTGAAGCCCGGCGACGACTTCTGGACCTATGCGAATGGCGGCTGGGCCGATCGTACCCAGATCGCGGCCGACCGCACCTCGGCGGGCCCGTTCGTTGACCTCGCGCTGGCGGCGGAAACCAATGTTCGCACACTGCTCGACGACATGGCCAAGAACCCCGCCGCCTATGGCGCGAGTGGCAAGCAGATCGGCGATTTCTACGCCAGCTGGATGGACGAGGCGGGTATCGAGGCGCGCGGCACGGCGCCGCTCAAGCCCTATCTCGCCCGCATCGCCGGCGTGCAGGACAAGACCGCGCTGCAGGTGCTGTTCGCCAGCGTCGGCTATGCGACGCCGGTCGAGGTGGAGATCTCCCCCGGCTTTGCGGATCCGACCCGCTACACCGCCGCGGTCGGCCAGGGCAGCCTCGGCATGCCGCGCGACTATTTCCTGAACCCGGGCGAGAAGTTCGAGGGCTTCCGCAAGGCCTATCGCGCCTATGTGCAGCAGATCCAGGAACTGGCGGGCATCCCCGATGCGTCTGCCAAGGCCGATGCGATCGTCGCGCTCGAAATGGCGATGGCCAAGGTGCAGTGGTCGCCCGAGCAGAGCCGCGACATCGCCAAGCTCAACGATCCGCAGACCATCGCCGGCCTGAAGGCCAAGGCACCCGAGTTCGACTGGGCGCTGATGCTGAAGACCGCGGGCGTCGACAGCTCGCCGCAGATCCTGATGGCGCAGAACACCGCGCTGATCGCGTTGGCCAAGATCTTCGCCGAGACACCGCTCCAGACCTGGAAGGACTATCTCGCCTATCGCTTCGTCAGCGATCACGCGACCTATCTGCCCAAGGCGTTCGATCAGGCCCGCTTCGACTTCTATTCGAAGACGCTCTCCGGCGTGCCGGCCCAGCGCGAGCGCTGGAAGCGCGGCGTGCAGATGGTCAACGGCGCGCTCGGCGAAGCGGTCGGCAAGGCCTATGTCGCCAAATATTATCCGCCCGAGGCGGAAAAGCAGATGGCCGAGCTGATCGAGAATCTGCGCGACTCCTACCGCGAGCGGATCGAGGCCTCGACCTGGATGGACGAGGCGACCCGCAAGGCCGCGCTCGCCAAGCTCGCCGCCTTCGAGCCGCGCATCGGGCATCCCGACAAGTATATCGATTATTCGTCGCTCACCGTGGATCGCGGCGATATCCTGGGTAACGTGATGCGCTCGGGCGAATTCCAGCACCAGCTGCAGCTGGCGCGCTTCCCCAAGCCGGTCGACCGCACGCTTTGGGCGATGACGCCGCAGACGGTGAACGCCTATTACAACCCGCTGTCGAACCAGATCACCTTCCCGGCCGCGATCCTGCAGCCGCCCTTCTTCGATCCCAAGGCCGATCCGGCGGTGAACTATGGCGCGATCGGCGCGGTGATCGGCCACGAAATGGGCCATGGCTTCGACGACCAGGGCAGCATGTTCGGCCCGACCGGCAAGCTGGAGAACTGGTGGACGCCCAAGGCAAAGGCCGATTTTGGTGCGCGCACGGCGGCGCTGGCCGGCCAGTACGACACCTATGAGCCGCTGCCGGGCATGAAGATCAACGGCAAGCTCACGCTCGGCGAGAATATCGGCGATCTGGGCGGGGTCGAGGCGGCGTATGGCGCCTACCAGAAGTACCAGGCCAAGCACGGCAAGGCGAAGACGGTCGACGGCCTGAGCGGCGACCAGCGCTTCTTCCTCGGCTGGGGCCAGGCCTGGCGGGTGAAGATGCGCGAGGATGCGCTGCGTCAGCAGCTCGTCGTCGACCCGCACTCGCCCGCGACCGCGCGCGTCAACGGCGTCGTCCGCAACGTCGATGCCTGGTACAAGGCATTCAACATCCAGCCGGGCGACAAGCTCTATCTGCCGCCCGAGCAGCGCGTCCACATCTGGTAAGCGCACCCCCGTATCAATACGGAAAAGGCCCGGCGGAGACGCCGGGCCTTTTTGTATTTCCGGAGGAGAAATCGCGTCAGTTGCACGAGACGCAACCGGCCGACTCCGGCTTTGCAGTTGCGGAATCGGGGGCTCGAAACCAGATGCGCCGCCGACGCTGCATTGCAGCAAAGCTATTCGAGGTTTCCCATGTTTTCGCTGATCGCGCTCTATTTCGCCCATCGTCGCCTGGCTGCCGAGGCTGGCCAGCCGGTCGTGGCGAACGGCCGCGCCCTTGCGGCAGCCAATGAGCAGGACGCGATCCCGGCGCTGCCGCTGGCGGCCTGAACCGAGACTCGTTCGCCCACTCCCCCCTCGGGCGAACGACAGGGGCGCCGCTGTTCCCCCCAATGTACGCGGCGCCCCGTCCCAGTTTTGCCGGCACTTACTTCACGCCGTGCATCCAGCGCTTGAGCGGCCAGCTGAGCAGCAGCAGGACCAGGCCGAGCCCGATCGCCCATTGCGAGATCAGCGTGAACACGCTGAGATAGGTATCCAGGCTGACCTTGAGGTTGGTCACCTGGCCGCCCACCGTCTCGACGCTGGCGAACTGCGCGATCACGCCCGCCACATACTGCGCGACCGAGATCGACAGGAACCACACGCCCATCATCATGCCGACGATCCGCGCGATCGACAGCTTGGTGATCATGCTGAGGCCTACCGGCGAGATGCACAGCTCGGCGAAGCTGTGGATGAAGTAGAGCCCGGCGATCCACCAGACCGAGACCTTGAAGCTCGCATCCGCCCAGTTGGCGCCCCACACCAGGAACAGGAAGCCGCAGCCGACGGCGACCAGCGCGATGCCGAACTTCACCGGGATGCTCGGCTCGAGCCCACGCTTGCCGAGTGCGCCCCACATCATCGACATCAGCGGCGCGAGCAGCACGATGAACAGCGCGTTGAAGCTCTGCGTCTGCCCCGCAGTCATGGTGAACCAGCCGAAGATCGACAGGTTGGTGTTGCGATCGGCGAAGAGGGTGAGCGACGAGCCCGCCTGTTCGAACAGCGTCCAGAAGACGACGTTGAAGACGATCAGCACCATCGCGGCGAGCATCATCTGGAACTCGCGGCGATCGCCGGCAAAGAACGACCAGATGAGGATGGCCGGCACACCGATCAGGAAGGTGCCGAACAGCAGCTTGCCCATCAGCGACAGCGAGGCGACATAGCCGAGCAGGCCCGAGCCCGCGGGGGCGGGTTCGGCGGCCATCAGGTTGGTGTAGAGCAGGTAGAAGAGCGGTACGACGCAGATCGCGCCGACATAGATCAGCAGCTGCTGCCGGCCCGTTGCCGCCTTGGCGGGGGGCTCGCCGATGCCGTTCAGCTTGCCGCCGTCCAGCTGGATCAGCGCCCAGGAGAACATCATGCCGATCGCGGCGAGGCCGAAGCCCGCCCACCAGCCGACCGCCACGGCCAGCCATGGGCACAGCGCCTGGGACAGGGTGGAGCCGAGATTGATGCCCATGTAGAAAATGGTGAAACCGGCATCGCGGCGCGTATCGCCATTCGGATAGAGTTCGCCGACCATCGTGGAGATGTTCGGCTTGAAGAAGCCGTTGCCGACCGAGACCATCGAGAGCGCGATCAGCATCACCATCACGTAGAAGGGGCTGCGATCGGCCTCGGATTCGAATCCGCCCTTGGCGATCGTCCGCACCGTCTGGCCGTTCTCGCTCAGCGTGATCGAGCCGTCGTCATTGCCCTTGATCAGCTGCTTATGGCCGGCATCGAGCACATAGCGCTGCTCGCCGGCGGCGGTCTTCTCGATCACCACTTCATAGCGCTGGCCGTCGATCTTGGCGTAGGGCGTGGCGGTCTGGCCGCCGAAGCACAGCACGAAATAGCCGATCGACATCAGGATCGCGCCGAACTTCACCGCGCGCTTGGAGCCGAGGAACTGGTCCGCCAGATAGCCGCCGACCAGCGGGGTGAGATAGACGAGCGCGGTATAGCCGCCGTACAGGCCGGTCGCCTCGCGATCGCCGAACAGGAAATGCTGGGTGAGGTAGAGCGTCAGCAACGCCCGCATGCCGTAGAAGCCGAAGCGTTCCCACATCTCGGTGGAGAACAGCCGCGCGAGCTGGCGGGGATGACCGAACCAGGTTTTTTCGTCGGCAGGGTTTACGTGGGAGATATCCGGTTCTGCCGGGGAATCGGCAGTGGGTGTGTCGACCATGCAGGTTTTCGTCCTAAGGTTGGGAGCCGGGCGCATGGGCCCGGTGCATGGGGGCGCAGACTAGAGCCTGCATCGCCGCTGTAAAGTCGTGCCGCTTGGCGGCGGCGGAGCGGCACTCTAGATGGCCCCCATGACCTTCAACGATCGCACCACGCCGCTCACGCTCCTCCAGACCCGCCGCTCCGGCAAGCCGCGCGATCTGGCGGCACCGGGGCCGAGCCCCGAGCAGCTCGACCAGATGGTGGCGATTGCCGCGCGCACGCCCGATCACGGCAAGCTCGCCCCCTGGCGCTTCGTGATCGTACCGGACGAGGCGCGGCCTGCGCTCGCGCGCAAGCTGGTGGAGATCCTGTGCGCCGAGAACCCGGCGGCGACCGCGCGGGACGAGGAGGCGGCGGCCCAATTCGCCACCCAGGCGCCCTCGCTGGTGGTGGTGCTCTCGGCGCCCGTCCAGCCGCACAAGATCCCGCTATGGGAGCAGGAATTGTCGGCCGGCGCGGCCTGCATGAACCTGCTCCACGCCGCCCACGCGATGGGCTTTGCCGGCGGCTGGCTGACCGGCTGGCCGGCCTATTCCCCTGCCGTGCGCGACCTGTTCGGCGACGACGGCCAGCGCATCGCGGGCTTCGTCTTCCTCGGCACGCCGTCGCGTCCGTTGGAGGAGCGTCCGCGCGGTGAACTGTCCCGGATCGTCCATCGGTGGATTCCCTGAGTATGGACTCGCAGGCCATGTGCTGTATTATGGCAGCATGACAGCCCTGGAGCACGAAGACAGCCCGGTCTACCTCAAGCTGCGCGCGATCATCGCCGCGGCGATCCTGCGCGGCCAGTACCGTGCGGGCGACCAGCTTCCCTCGGTCCGCGCGCTTGCCGCCGAGCATGGCGCGAACCCGCTGACCGTGGCCAAGGCCTATCAGAGCTTCCAGGACGACGGCTATGTCGAGGTGCGCCGCGGCGTGGGCATGTTCGTCGTCTCCGGCGCGGTGGAACGGCTGCGAATGGCGGAGCGCGAGCGCTTTCTCACCAGCTTTTGGCCGCGCGTGAAGGACCATATCTCCCTTCTCGGCCTCGACGTGCGCGAGCTGCTCGACGGCAGCCACGAGATCGCCTGACACCATGGCCGAGGATCCCAAGCCCGGCTGGTTGCGTACGCTGGGGGGCTGGGTGGTCGCGCTCGGGATCTTCTTCCTGTTCCAGAGCGCGGTGGCGCGGCCCTACTATATCCCGTCGGGCTCGATGATGCCTGCGCTGCGCACCGGCGACCGGCTGGTGGCGAGCAAATTTCCTTATGGCTTCTCCCAGGCCTCCTTTCCGATCCATGGCAAGGACATTGCGAGGACGCGACTGTTCGGCCGCACGCCGGAGCGCGGCGATATCGTCATCGTCGTGCGGCGGGGGGACGGCGAGGACCTGATCAAACGCGTGATCGGACTGCCGGGCGACACGATTGCGGTGCGCCATGGCCAGGTGATCCTGAACGGCAAGGCCGTTCCGCGGGTGCCGAACGGCGTCGCCGCGATTCCCGTCGACGCGGCGGTGCCGTGCGACCAGGGGCCGCTGGCGGCATTCCGCAAGGCCGGGCCGGACGGCAAGCTCACCTGCCAGCTGCCGCTGTACCGCGAGACGCTGCCGGGCGGCGCCAGCTATGATGTGGTGGACCTGGGCGATAGCGTGCTGCCCGGCGGCTATGTGAGCCCGGGCGACACCTATGGACCGATTACCGTACCGGCAGGCCATGTGTTCCTGATGGGCGACAACCGAGACCAGTCCGCCGACAGCCGTTTCGGCTCGGACGCTTTGGGGCTTGGCGGACCGGTGCCGATCGAGACGCTGGCCGGGCGAGCCGAGTTGGTGACGCACAGCTTCAACGGCGAAGGATCGTGGTTCAACCCGCTCGCCTATTTCGGCGCGCTGCGCGTCGATCGCGCGGGCACCAGTCTGCGGCCGGAGCGTGCCAATTGAGCATTGTGCTGCAATGGACGGTCGCCGCGGCGATCCTGCTCCTGATCCCGCTGCTGGTCCGCTTCGGCCGCGGTCGCGCCCGGGGCAAGGCGGGCGCGGCGATGCTGCTGATCGGGCTGGCCTTCGGATCCCTGTTCGACCCGGCTAAGGCCGAGGCGATGGAGACCGTTCACAAGCGTCGCGACCAACGCGAAGAGGCCGGGCAGGACGGCGGATGAGGCCGGTCGACACGCGCCCCGGGCCTGCCTAATCTCCAGTCGATGCAGGACAATAGTCGGGCCGATCGGCCGAGCTTCGTTACCCGCCTCGAATGCTCGATGACGGGTGAGCACTATGCGGCGGACCAGCTGCACCAGCTTTCCCGTGTCGGGCGGCCATTACTCGTGCGCTACGATCTGGAGGGCGTCGCGCAGGCGTTGACCCGCGAGGCGCTGGAGGCCCGGCCGACCGACCTTTGGCGCTGGCGCGAGCTGCTGCCGGTGCGGCGCGCCGAGAACATCGTCTCGCTGGGCGAGATCGAGACACCGTTGATCGCCATCCCCAAGTCCGGTGGTCCCGGTGCAATCGTCAAGGACGAGGGGCGGCTGCCCACCGGCTCGTTCAAGGCGCGCGGCCTGGTGATGGCGGTGAGCATGGCGCGCGAACTGGGCGTCACCCGCATCGCGATGCCGACCAACGGCAATGCCGGGGCAGCACTCGCCGCCTACGCCGCGCGCTGCGGCATCGAGACGGTGATCCTTTGCCCCGAGGAGACGCCGGAAGTGAATGTCCGCGAGATCGCCGCGCAGGGCGCGCGGGTCTACCGCGTCAACGGCCAGATCGACGAGTGCAGCGCGATCGTCGGGCGCGGGGCCACCGAGGGGCGCTGGTTCGATTTCTCGACGCTCAAGGAGCCGTACCGGATCGAGGGCAAGAAGACGATGGGGCTCGAACTCGCCGCCCAGTGCGGCTGGGAACTGCCCGACGCGATCTTCTATCCCACCGGCGGCGGCACCGGGCTGATCGGCATGTGGAAAGGCGTTTGACGAGCTGGAGCGGCTCGGCTGGATCGGATCGAAGCGGCCGCGCATGTATGCCGTGCAGGCCTCGGGCTGCGCGCCGATCGTACGGGCCTATGAGGCGGGCGAGGAGCATGCCGAGCGCTGGGAGAATGCCGCGACGGTGGCGGCGGGCATCCGCGTGCCGCGCGCGGTGGGCGATTTCCTGATCCTGCGCGCGGTGCGCGATTCCGGCGGCCGGGCGCTGGCGGTGGGCGATCCGGCGATCCTGCAGGCGGTGGACGACTGCGCACGCAAGGACGGGCTGCTGCTCTGCCCCGAGGGCGGCGCGACGCTGGCCGCCTATCGGCAGGCGATGCGCGACGGGTTGGTGGATCCGGAGGAGCGGACCGTGCTGTTCAATTGCGCGACGGGGCTGAAATATCCGATGCCGGAGGCGGGGACGTGGCTGGACAAGGATGCGGTGGGGGATTTGGGGGCGTTGTGACGAAGCGAACGAAAACAAAGACCACTCGAAAGAAGTTTGGTATTCCTCCTCGAAATAAGGTTTCCTCAATTAGAATTGATCGAGAAAATGGCCTCGTTTTCGTCATAACAAACGATATCATTCAAAATGTGTTAAGGCGGGATGGGCCTAGAGTTAGAAGGTCTTTTGATGCTTTGACGCGCTCTGACGTGTCTGAATGCAGTGCATTGCTTGGGGAGGTGATGCACATTTTGATGAAACACCTCCCAAAATTTGAAGATTATGGCTACAAGGCAACTGTTTCTAGGCTTCTGAATACAGCGGCTAACACGTATCTGGCTAGCATCGAAACCGCCCGTCATGGCTTCAGGCGTCAATATGGGGTGCTTGCTCGTACGTTCATTGAATTGATAGCGACGGTCATAGTGATCGCTACGCGGCCAGATGCGTTAGAGAAATTTCATGAGGGGAATCTGCCTTCCCCTAAATGTATCGGTTGGGCAAAAAATGTTCTTGAGCCGATCGGTATATACTACGGGCTACTCAGTGACCAATTTGCTCACGTGGGTCCAGTTCACGCGATTCTTGAGTCTCCGAAGCCGTACGACGTCGATGACCGAGCTCTTCGATTCATCGTAGGTACGATGCGGGCAAATATATGGATGCTATATCTCGTCGCTGAGTTGGCTTATCACGACGATATAAGTGATCTAAGATACTGGCGGCTGCACGAAGATGGTGTGTTATACGATCCTTCAGATGAAGAGAGGGCTTGGATGAGTGCCTTTCTTAGGGATCCTTGATGCAATATTTCTTGAGATGTTGTTTGGCTTGAGCAGGGCGGGTGCGAAGTCTCACGCCGCGAATGCCTCCGCCTCCACCGCGTACAGCACCGCCGCCTTCGCCATCGCCGCCGCGCGCAGGCCGAGCGCTTCGGGCACGATCTGCTCGACATAGAAGCGCGCTGCCGCCTGCTTCATCTTCAGGAAGCCCGGCTCGCCGTCGCCCTGTGCCGCCAGCCGTCCGCTCTTCTCCATCAGCCAGCCGCACACCGCCACCGACAGCATGGTCAGGAAGGGATAGCTCGCCGCCAGCCGGTCGTCGGCATCGGCGCCGAGCAGGTTGCGGCCGACTTCCTCGCAGGCGTCGATCAGCTGGCGCAGCCCGGCATCCTCGGCCTCGGCGCGCATATCGGCGAGCAGGCCGAGCAGCGTCGCGCCATTGTCCATGCTCAGCTTGCGGCCGACCAGGTCGGCGGCCTGGATGCCGTTGGTGCCCTCGTAGATCGGGGTGATGCGGGCGTCGCGGAAATGCTGGGCGGCGCCGGTCTCCTCGATATAGCCCATGCCGCCATGGACCTGCAGGCCGAGGCTCGCGACTTCGTTGCCGATATCGGTCGCATGCGCCTTGGCGAGCGGGGTGAGCAGCTCGACGCGCTTGTCGGCTTCCGCGTCGCCGGCGCGGCCGCGATCCAGCTGGCCGAAGGCGTAATAGACCAGCGCGCGGGCGGCCTGGGTCTGCGCCTTCATCCGCAGCAGCATGCGGCGGACGTCCGGATGTTCGATGATCGCCGTCGGCGCGCCGCCGCGATATCCCTGCACGCGCTCGCGGGCATAGGCGACCGCGCGCTGGGTGGCGCGCTCGGCAACCTGCACGCCCTGCAGGCCGACATTGAGCCGCGCATTGTTCATCATCGTGAACATGGCGCGGATGCCGCCCAGCTCGGGGCCGATCAACTCGCCGATGCAGTCGTCCTGGTCGCCGAAGCTCAGCACGCAGGTGGGCGAGGCGTGCAGGCCCATCTTGTGCTCGATCGAGACGACATGCACGTCGTTGAAATCGCCCGGCGTGCCGTTCGCGTTCAGCCGGTATTTGGGCACGAGGAACAGCGACAGGCCCTTGGTGCCCGCAGGAGCGCCCGGCGTGCGGGCAAGGACGAGGTGGACGATGTTGTCCGCCATGTCATGGTCGCCGAACGAGATGTAGATCTTGGTGCCCTTGATCTTCCACTTGCCGTCGCCCGTCGGCTCGGCCTTGGTCTTCACCGCGCCGACGTCCGATCCCGCCTGCGGTTCGGTGAGGTTCATCGTGCCGGTCCATTCGCCGGTGGCCAGCTTGGGCAGATAGAGCGCCTGCTGTTCGGGCGAACCGTGATGGTGCAGCGCCTCGACCGCGCCGACGGTGAGCACCGGGCACAGGCAGAAGCCCATGTTCGCCGTGCCCAGCGTCTCCAGCACCGCGACCGACAGGCTGACCGGCAGGCCCTGGCCGCCATGTTCGGCCGGCGAGCCGATCGTGCCCCAGCCGCCATCGACATAGGCGCGGTAGGCCGCGGCGAAGCCTTCCGGCATCGTCACGCCGTTCTGGGTCCAGCGCGCGCCTTCGGTGTCCCCCAGCCGTTCCAGCGGCGCCCATTCGCCCGCGGCGAACTGGCCGGCGCCTTCCAGCACGGCGTCGAGCAGGTCGGGCGTGGCCTCTTCGCTGATCTCGGACAGGCGGACGATATGGTCGAGCACGAAACGCTGCTCGGCGGTTGCGGGGGTGAACATCAGGCCTCTCTCTTGTGATCTTGTTGACAGCAATATAGCGCCTTGCGGGTGACCCCAGCAAATCCGCGCATCTTACCCTACGGCGAGGCTGCACTTGGCGAGGCCGCTGCGCTGATCCGGCGCGGCGAATCGGTCGCGGTGCCTACCGAGACCGTCTACGGGCTTGCCGCCGACGCGACCGATTCGGACGCGGTGGCGGGCATTTATGCGGCGAAGGGGCGACCCTCGTTCAATCCGCTGATCGTGCATGTCGCCGACATGGCCATGGCCGAGACGATCGCGCGGTTCGACCACGAGGCGCGGGCGCTGGCGGCACGATTCTGGCCGGGGCCGCTCACCATGGTTCTGCCCTTGGCGGAAGGATCGCCGGTCGCCAGCCTCGTCACCGCCGGACTGCCCACGGTGGCGCTGCGCATGCCCGATCACCGCGCGATGCAGGGGCTGATCCGTGCCAGCGGGCGCCCGCTGGCGGCCCCTTCGGCCAATGCCAGTGGCGGGATCAGCCCGACCCGGGCCGCGCATGTCGCGGCAAGCCTCGCCGGCCGCATCCCGTTGGTGATCGACGACGGTGCGACCAGCGCGGGCATCGAATCCACGATCGTGGATCCTGCGCTGCGCCGCATCCTGCGGCCCGGCCCGGTTCCCGCCGAGGACCTTCCCGGCTATGCCACCGGGGTCACGCCGGGAGCGATCACCGCGCCGGGGCAGCTTGCCAGCCACTATGCCCCGTCCAAGCCCTTGCGGCTGCAGGCGGAACAGGCGGCGGCGGATGAGTGGCTGATCGGCTTCGGCGCGGTGACGGGCGACGATACCCTATCCGCTACCGGCGACCTGCGCGAGGCGGCGGCGTGCCTGTTCGATGCGCTGCACCGCGCCGATGCGTCGGATCGTCCGCGTATCGCCGTCGCGCCGATTCCGTCGACCGGGCTTGGCTGGGCAATTCGAGACCGACTCGCCCGCGCCGCCTATCCGCGCGGCTGAACAGCGAGCGCCGGCGAACAAGAACGATAGCAGCACGACGGCGAGCCAGGCTGTAGGGTGGATCGGGCGCTGTACAGTTCTTGTGATCGACTTCCGTCATCGATGTCAGAAACGTGCATCAACATGAAGTGAGTATGAAAGCCCGGGACCATGTGGTTTTCGTCCCATTCTGGGTAGTCCGTATACGATCATTTCTTTACAGCCGCTGCCAAGTTTCTAGGCTGGATCTGCCGCCAAGCCCGCGGGAACAGACGGGAATGGCGGTGGGTGATGGATCTGGAGCGCGCTGAGCGATCCACCCGAACGTCGGGCAGTCGATCGTTGTGCCGGTGCATCATCAAAGAGAGCGGAACCCGAACCGCGTCTGGTGCTATTCATGCACTATCCGACGTTGTTCGTAGCCGCGACCGGCATCGTTGCCGGACGCGGTCCCGAAAACCCCCCGTGGGAGGGCGTGGCTTACGCGGCCGCGCCCTCTTTCGCTTTGTTGGCGAAGCTCTTGCGCAGCTTGCGGAGCTTGGGCGGGATCACCGCCAGGCAATAGGGGTTCCGCTGGCCTTCGCCCTGCCAATATTCCTGGTGATAGTCCTCGGCCGGCCACCACTGGCCCAGCGGCTCGATCGTGGTGACGATCGGCTGCGGCCAATCGGGGCGGGCGCGCTCGATCGCGTCCAGCGCCTCGCGCTCCTGCTCGGCCGAATGCGGGAAGATCGCCGAGCGATACTGGGTGCCGATGTCGTTGCCCTGGCGGTTGAGCTGGGTCGGGTCATGGGTGGCGAGGAAGATGTCGAGGATCTCGCCATAGCTCACCACATCGGTATCGAAGCGCACCCGGATCGCCTCGGCATGGCCGGTGCTGCCGCTGCAGACTTCCTTGTAGGTGGGGTTGTCCTTGGTGCCGCCGATATAGCCGCTCTCGACGCCCTGAACGCCGATCACGTCGTTGAACACCGCTTCCGTGCACCAGAAGCAACCGCCGGCGAGCGTCGCCGTTTCGATTGTCATTACGAGGAACTCCTTGCTTGTGGGCCCAAGATAGGGTGGAGCCGGCGCAGAACAAAGAGGATGGCGTATGCGCGACGGTACGGTGCTGGTGACGGGTGGTGCGGGGTATATCGGCAGCCATGCGGTGCTGGCGCTGCTCGACGCCGGCTGGCGCGTGGTCGTTGTCGACAATCTGGTGACCGGATTCGAGTGGGCGGTGGATCCCCGCGCCGCGCTGGTGGTGGCGAACATCGACGATGCCGAGGCGGTGCGCCGCGCGATCCGCGACCACGATGTGACGGCCGTGATGCATTTTGCCGGATCGGTGGTGGTGCCGGAATCGGTAACCGACCCGCTCAAATACTACCGCAACAACACCGCCGCCAGCCGCACGCTGATCGAAAGCGTGGTGGCGGAAGGCGTGCGCCACTTCATCTTCTCCTCCACCGCCGCCACCTATGGCATTCCCGAGCAGGTGCCGGTGCGCGAGGATTCCCCCAAGGTGCCGATCAACCCGTACGGCATGTCCAAGCTGATGACCGAGATCATGCTGAAGGACGTCGCCGCCGCGCATCCGCTCAACTATTGCGCGCTGCGCTACTTCAACGTCGCAGGCGCCGATCCGCAGGGGCGCACCGGCCAGTCGACTGCGGGCGCGACGCACCTGATCAAGGTGGCGGTGGAGGCGGCGACCGGCAAGCGCGGCCATGTCAGCGTGTTCGGCACTGATTTCGCGACGCCGGACGGCACCGGCGTGCGCGACTATATCCATGTCAGCGACCTGGCCGCCGCGCATGTCGATGCGCTCGACCTGCTGATCGCGCGGCCCGAGGAAAGCCACACGATGAACTGCGGCTATGGTCGGGGCTTCTCGGTGCTGGAGGTGCTCGACGCGGTGGATCGGGTCACCAACAGGACGATCGAGCGCAAGCTGGAAGGCCGCCGCGCCGGCGATCCCGACGCGCTGGTGGCGGACAACAGCGCGATCCTGGCGGCGCTGCCCTGGCGGCCGAAGCATGCGGATCTGAACGGCATCGTCCGTGACGCCCTTGCCTGGGAACGCAAGCTCGCCGAGCGGGGACGATAGAAGGGCAGCAGATCTTCTGCTATTCTCGCGGCCGCCCGTCCCAGAACGACGGGCTGCATCGGGGAGGTTGCCATGTGGATGGTCCTGCTGCTTTCGGCGCTCACCAAAGATGCCGCACCCGCACCGAAGATCGTGCCGGTGCCGCCGGCGATGGCCGTGCCGGTCGTCCGCACGTCCGGCGGACGCTGCCAGAATGCGCGAGTCAGACAGGTACAGGGCCGCGGTGAGGCCGTGCCCGCAAACCGGCGCCTGACGGAGGAGCCGCTGGCCGACCTGTCCCGCGCGATCGTGCGCGATGCGTCGTGCGACCGGCCGGAGATCGTGGCGAAGCGCGTCGGTGATACGCAGCGCTGAGGCGCGCGCGTCGATCGTCTTCATGCACGGGTGGCGCAAGATGTAGCGCCAGCATCTGGCTTCTTTACAGCGGCGGCGAGGCGATGAATATCTGTCCTCGGCGGGCGAGTGCTGCGCGTTTCGGGGGAATGTCCATGAAGATCGGTCGCATTGTTGGTGTGCTCATAGCCGCCTTGATGCTGACTGCTGCCAGCGAACCGCCACCGGAACTTGCCCGCTACTTTCATGGCGAAGCATTCGATCCCGGCGATTTCGGCTGGATGCGCGGAGGGTTTGCCGGGGCCACGCCTGCGGAGGCCCGGACCTACGCCGCCGTCAATGCCTGGCTGACGGCGTGCTTCGAGGAAGGCAAGGCGCATACCCGCGACGAACTCGCGGCGATGGGCGTGCAGCATGCCGACCTGGCGACCATGCCTCCACGCGATCTGCGCTGCGATGTCGTCGCAACCGCCCAAAGCGCGGCGCGGGAACGCAGCGCCACCTGGGCGGAATTCCAGCAGCATGTCGCCGAGGCGCGGCCCTTCGCGACCAGCTTCCTGCTGGCGTTGCGGCTCGCCGAGGAAATGGCGATGCCGCGTGCGGCTGCATCGCTCGAGGAACGCATCCTCGCGCGGACGATCGGCGAACAGGTGCTGCGCAAGGCAACCGACTGGGGCGCGGGCGAGATGGCGGACGCGCCGCGTCTCTCGGACGGTGCGCGCGCGGTATTGATCGCCCAGCTCTCCGTGGCGATGGGCGAACGGGATTTCGCCAATACCGCGTGGTTGAAGGCCGAAGTGGCGAAGGACGCCTGGCCGACGATCGCGCGCGCGGGCGAATCGGGATCGATGATGGCGTGGCTGCTGGTGCAGCATGCCGATGCGGATCCGGCGTTCCAGCTGCGCGCGCTCCGGCTGATGGCGCCGCTCGCCGCGCGCGGCGAGGTCAACAAGCGCAATTACGCCTATCTCTACGACCGGGTCATGCTCAAGATCTCGGGCAAGCAGCGCTACGCGACGCAGGTGACATGCACCGCCGGAAAGCGGGTGCCGTTGCCGCTGGAGGACGCCGCGAAGATGCCGGCGCTGCGCAGCGAGGCAGGCCTCGAGCCGCTGGCGGACTATATCAAGAGCTTCGACGGCTTCAGCCCCTGCCCCAAGGCGTCGTGATCCGAACGCCAGGGCAGGGGCGGGGCCTCAGCCCCGCTTCACCCGCGTGACATGCCCCATCTTCCGCCCCGGCCGGGCCTGGCCCTTGCCGTAAAGGTGGAGATGGGTGCCCGGCTCGGCGAGCAGCTCGGGCCAGCGGTTCGCCTCGTCGCCGATCAGGTTTTCCATTTCCACATGGCTGCCGGTCAGCGCGGTCGAGCCCAAGGGCAGGCCGCAGATCGCGCGGACATGGTTCTCGAACTGCGAGGTCTCGGCGCCCTCGATCGTCCAGTGCCCGCTATTGTGGACGCGCGGCGCCATTTCGTTGAACACCGGGCCCTGCTCGGTCGCGAAGAACTCGCAGGTCAGCACGCCGATATGGCCCAGCGCCTCGGCGACGCGGCCCGAAAGCGCCGCCGCCTCGGTCCAGTGGCGGGCGATCTCGGCGGGGGCGGGCAAAGTGGAGCGGGCGAGGATGCCGTCCTTGTGCTCGTTCCAGGGCGGCGGATAGCTGGCCAGCGTGCCGTCCAAGCCCCGCACCGTGATGATCGAGAATTCGTGGCTGAAGGTGACGAAGCCTTCGAGGATCGCCGGGCGTTCCCCGATCGCTGCCCAGGCCGCGTCCGCTTCCGAGGCATCGTGCAGGCGCACCTGGCCCTTGCCGTCATAGCCGAGCCGCAGCGTCTTCAGGATCGACGGCGCGCCGATCCTGGCGATCGCTTCGTGCAGCTCGTCGCGGGTGGTGACCAGCGCCCAGGGCGCGGTGCGGCCGCCGAGCTCCGCCACGAACGATTTCTCGTTGGCGCGGTCCTGCGCGATCTCCAGGCTCTTGGCGCCAGGGCGGACCGGCACCTTGCTCGCCAGATGCGCGACGGGGGCAAGGGCGACATTCTCGAACTCGTAGGTGATCACGTCGGCGTGGCTCGCGAGTTCGTCGAGCACGATATGGCTGTGATAATCGGCGCGGGTGAAGCTGGAGGCGGTCTGCGCGGCGATGCTTTCCTCGTCGGGGGCGAGGACATGGGTGCGATAGCCGAGCTGCGCTGCCGCGACCGCGATCATCCGGCCGAGCTGGCCGCCGCCGAGGATGCCGATGGTGGAACCGGGGGGGAGGATGTCGCTCATGCCGGTTCCTCCGCGACGCTTTCGGTCTGGGCGGTGCGCCAGGCGATCAGCTTTTCGGTGAGCGCGTCGTCCGAGGTGGCGAGGATCGCGGCGGCGAGCAGCGCGGCGTTCTTCGCGCCGGCCTTGCCGATCGCCAGCGTGCCGACGGGAATGCCGCCGGGCATCTGGACGATCGAATAGAGGCTATCGAGCCCCTTCATCGTCTTGGATTCGACCGGCACGCCCAGCACCGGCAGGTGCGTCATCGCCGCGGCCATGCCGGGGAGGTGCGCCGCGCCGCCGGCGCCGGCGATGATCACCTTCAGGCCGCGAGCCGCCGCGCCGGTGGCATAGTCATACAGCCGCTGCGGGGTGCGGTGCGCGGAGACGACCCTGGTCTCGTGCGGAATGCCAAGCTCCTCCAGGATCGACGCGGCGTGGCGCATCGTCTCCCAATCGGAGGTGCTGCCCATGATGATGCCGATAAGAGGTGCGTCCGCCATTGCCTGCCCGACCGTGGAATGGAAGCGCGGGTGTTAGTGAGGCAGGGCGCTGAGGGCAATGGGTCAGCGGTCGAGTTCGAGCAGTTCCTGGCGGACATGGATCGCCTTCAAGGACATCCGCACCTCGACGAGGAAATAGAGCAGCCCCGCGATCAGCAGCAGCATCGAGATGATGAAGGCGACCGCGACCCAGATGCCGACATGGAGGTTGGCCAGCCGCGACACGAACATCAGCGCGACGACGAAGCAGATCGCCAGCGCGCTGGCGGTGCACAGGAAGATCGCGTTGTTGATCACCGAGATGCGGCGATCGATGATGCGCAGCTCCCACACATGGCGGTCATGCTCCGGGCCGCTGGAGCGGGGATGCAGTTCCTCGATGATCCGCGCGCGATCGACGATGCGGGCGAGCCGGCCCACCATCGTGTTCAGGAACGCGCCGATGCCGGCGAGAAGGAATACCGGCGCGATCGCAGCCTGGATCGTTTCCGAGACGGTGGAGAGATAGGGACCTTCCATGCGCGCGTTATGCAAGCGGGCGTGCGGCGCTTGCAAGCATGGGCTGCACCGGATGGTAAGGGGTGGGCGCTAGGGGGGTAGCATGGCTCTGCCTGCTTCCCGCTCCGATCCGGCATTTCGCGTTACCTGCACGGCGGGTCTCGCGACGGCCCTCGACAGGGTCGCCGAGCAGGCGCCGGAGAGCCACCGCTTCCTCCGCCGCGGCTGGTATGCGGCGGCGCTCCAGGCCTATGGCGGCGCCGGACGCACCCTGGTGGTAGAGGCGGAGCGCGTGCCGGTGGCGGCGCTGCCGATGATCGCGAAGGGGCCGAACTGGCTGGGGCTGGCCGAGATACCCGGCTGCTACTGGCCGTTTCGGAGCTTCCCCCTGGCGCAGGGGGCGAGCCCGCTTGCGGCGGATGCGCTGCTGGACAGGCTCGCGCGCATCGTGCGGGCGCTGCGGATCGGGCCGGTATATGATGATGACGCCGCACTCGCCTGGCTGAAGGCGGGGGCCGTTCGGCGGGGTTGGACGCTGCTCGAACGCCGCCTCGCCGGTTCCTGGCTGCTCGACATGGCCGCGCTGTCGGCGAGGGGCGAATGGCCGCGGGGATCGACGCTGCGCAAGAATCGCTATTTCGAGAAGCAGCTGCGCAGCGAAGGCACCGTCGACTGGGACTTTGCCGGGCCAGACTTCGCCGACCTGGCAGATATCGAGCGGCGCAGCTGGATCGCCACCCGCACCGACGGCAGCGACGCCAAGTTCACCGAAACGGGGCACGGCGCCTTCTGGCGGGCAGCGGCACGCGATCCGGTACTCGCTGCCATGTTCTCGGCGGCGGTGTTGCGGATCGACGGTCGGGCGATGGCCTTCTCCTTCGATCTGGTGACCGGCACGCGCATCCACGCCATCGCCAACAGCTATGATCCTGCCGTGGCCAAGCATTCGCCGGGGAGGGTGCTGCAGTATCGCAATCTCGTGCGCGCGCTGGAGCGCGGTGTCGCCCAGGTCGACTGGGGGGCGGGCGACAGCGGGTACAAACAGACAATGGGCGCGGTGCCCGGACCCGCGATCCGCGACTGGATCCTGGTGCGGCCGGGCGTCGAGGGATGGGCGGCGCGGCTGCTGCGCAGGGGCTGGGGACGCAGCGGTCAGGCGGCTGGCGGCCAGGCCTGAGCGGCGAGCCGCTCGCGCAAGGCGAGGACCAGCATCGCGGTCTTCATGTCGGCCAGCGCCGCCATGCCCTTCGCCCAGAGGGCGTCGAGCCCAATCTCGATGACCTCGATATCCTCATGATCCTGCGCCAGGCCGCCGCCGGCGGACGTGCGGTCGGCGAGGCTGTAGGGCGCCAGATAGAGGCTCAGCCGCTCGGTGGAGACGGCCGGCATCGAAAAGAAATGGCCGACAAGCTCGATCGCGCCCAGCGACAGACCGCATTCCTCCATCGCCTCGCGGCGGGCGGTGGATTCGATATCCTCACCAGGATCGACGCGCCCGGCCAGCACCTCGTACAGCGGGGTGCTCTCGTCGCGAAAGAGCATCGGCGGGCGCGACTGGCGGACCAGCAGCACCGTGCCGCGCGCCGCATCATAGGGCAGGACGGCGACGGCATCGCCGTGATCCTCGATCTGGCGGGTGATGCGGCTGCCGTCGGGCGTCACCAGCGTCGCCAGCAGCATCCGCCCCCAGCCCTGATAGACGGTCTCGACGCCTTCGATGCGGTGGCCGGTCTCAGACCCGGACATAGCGGAAGTACCACACCTCATGGCCCTGGCGGCGTGCCTTGCGCTCGTAGCGGGTCTCCGGCCAGTCGGCGGGTCGGGTGAGGAAATCCTGCGCGGTCTGCGCCTGCCAGACGAAGTCCTTGCGCTGGCCCATCACCATCATCGCCCAGCGGCAATAGGTGGGATCGTCGGTGCCGAGGCGGAACTCGCTGCCGGGCTTGAGCTTGGCGGCGATCAGGTCGAGCGGGCCGTGGTTGACCATGCGGCGCTTGGCATGGCGCGCCTTGGGCCAGGGATCGGGGTGGAGCAGATAGACGCGGCTGAGGCTGGCGTCGGGCAGCCGCTCGATCACTTCCAGCGCGTCGCCCATGTGCAGGCGCACATTGGCGAGTTCCCCGTCGCGGATGTGATTGAGCGCGCCCACCACGCCGTTGAGGAAGGGCTCGCAACCGATGAAGCCGTGGTCGGGCCGCATCGCCGCCTGACCGGCAAGGTGTTCGCCGCCGCCAAAGCCGATCTCGACTTCCAGCGGGCGATCGTCGCCGAACAGGGTGACGGCATCGAGCGGGCCGGCTTCGGGCACGCTCAGTTGGGGCAGCAGCTCCTCGACAAGGGCGGACTGGCCCTGGCGGAGCTTGTGGCCCTGGCGGCGGCCATACAGACGACGGATGGTGATGGGATCGGCCATGGGGCGCAGCGCATAGTCGCGTGGCCGCGCGCTGGCAAATCTCCGAGGAGGTTCAGGTTCAGGCCGCGAGGCGGGTGGTGGCGAACGCCGCGCCCCAGCGGCGCACCGGGTGGGTGTAGCGACGGACGCGCGGCTGGATGCGCAGTTCGCCCTCGAAGTGGCGAAGGCCGGCGGCGACGGCGGCGCGGTGTTCGGCTTCCTCGGTCGGGGCGGGGGCGACGACGGTGACGCCCATGCCGCGGGCGAGGCGCAGCACGCCCTCGACCAGCCGCGCGCGCGCGGGGGCGACGTCGAGGCGGTGGGCAAGCGCCGGCGCCAGACGGATCAGCCGCGGCGAGCAATGGGCGAGCAGCCCAAGCGCCAGTGGACCGGCGTCGAAATCCGCGAGGCCGATCATCAGGCCGCGATCGGTGCAGGCGTGGATCATCGCTGCGGCGGCATCGCGATCGGCGGTCTCGTCCGCGCTGATCTCGACGACGACACGGTCCAGCGGAAAGCGGTGACGCAGCGCGGCGCGGAACAAGTGGGTGAGCAACCGGTCGGCAGCGCCGGCGTGGAGCTGGACCGGCACGATCAGCAGGCCGCCCGACTCGGCCAGCTGGGCCTCGGCTGCCTCGGCAAAGGCACGTTCAAGGCGAACCCCTTCCAATGCGGTGCGATCTTCGCGCGGCAGGATCGCATCGGCCGTATGAAAGGCTTGGGCAGGGGCGTGAATGGCGGCGTGCCAGGCGAACGGTTCGGCCTGGCCCTGCGCCGTCAGCGGCCGCAGATTGATCCGCAGGTTCATCGTGTTTGCCATGATCCGTGCTCCTCTACCCGATTCTTCCGAACCTGAAGATTGGGTAACCAAAGTCGCCGGCCCGGCCCATTCCGTGCGTCGCCGCAGCGGATTCGTCCGAATGGGGAATCTACGAAGGTTGCCTTCGCGACTCCCCCGATTCGGAGGGAGTCGTCGCTCAGGCGGCAGCGTTGAGACGGAGTGCCGGTGACGGCAGGACGCCTACCTGCGGCAGGGCAATCAGATCGCCCTGCATCAACGTGACCTCAAGCGAGCGAAGTCGATCATGCTCGGCACGGGTCGAAACGCCCTCGGCGATCAGCCGGATCCGGCCTCGCTTGGCAATCTCCACCACCCGTTCGACCACGATCCTCTTTGCCCAGCTACTGCAAAGGCTGTGAACCAGCTCGGGTGCCAGTTTCAGCGTATCGGGCGTAAAGGCAGAGAGCAGGTCCAGTCCCATGTCGCCTGCGCCGAAATCGTCGAAGGCGATCAGGAAGCCCAGCTTGCGATAGGCCTTCATCAACCCGAGCATCTTGTCGCTTTCGAGATGATCGCGATCGCTGAACTCGAACACCAGCTCACGCGCGGGGAAGCCCAGCCGGCGGACGATCCGCAGCATGCGATCGGCATCGGCGACGGGATCGGTGATGTAGCGCGGCATCACCTTCACGGCGAGCCGGGTGTGCCGCTCGGTAATGCCCAGCGCCATCGCCTGCTCCAGCGCGGCGACGCGGCAGCGTAGATCGAAGGTGGCGCGCTTTTCCTCTGGCACCGTCTCGACAAACGCGGCCGGGCTCTCGCCCTCGGGGCCGCGGAACGTTGCCTCATAGGCGGTGACGATAAGGGTCGAGGTGTTGACGACCGGTTGGAACGCCATCGCAAACCAGTCCCGGGGAATGGGTTCCTGGCGCGGAACGGGGACGATTTGGTCGAGCACGGGGCATCTCCAATCTTGATCCCCGTACCCTGGACAATAATTGCAATCCGTTACCCGAGCGTTGACGCCGCCGCCGGGGCTGACCCCGAGCGGGTCAGGCCGCGGCGGCTGGGCGCAGGATGCGGGTGGGGGGCAGCACGCCGGGCATCGGCGGGGCTACCATGTCGCCCTGAACGTGGAAGATGCCGAGGCTGCGCAGTCGCTGCAGCACCCCCTCATGCTCCACGCCGTCGGCGATCACCCGCATGCCGAGGTCGCGCAGGCGGGGCACCAGCTCTTCCAGCATCAGCCGTCGCGACCAGCTGGAGTCGATGCCGTGTACGAGGTCGCTGTCGAGGCGCACCATCGCGGGCCGGTAGCGCACACAGGCGGTATAGCCGACCGGATCGTGACCGAGTCCGACAAAGGCCGTGGCGCTGCCGGCGCGGCGATGCCCTTCCACCAGGTCTGCAAGCAGCTGGCCGGGCAGGTCGCCAAAGCCGTGGACCCCGAAGACGAGGCGCTCGGGCACCAGCCCGGTGCGGCGACCCGCTTCCGTCGCGGCGGCGAGCGACGCCTGTGCGGAGGCGGCGGCGGGGGCGTAGATCGGGATCATCAGGCGCGCCGGGATCGCGCCGAGCCCTGCGGTCATCGCTCGGTAGACGGCACCGGCGGCAACGCGACGATCGAGCTCGGCATGCCGTTCGGAGGGAATCTGGGCGAGGATCTCTTCGCCCTCCTCGCCGTCGGGGCCGCGCAGCAGTGCCTCATAGGCGAACACCCGCCCGCCGACGACGTCGTGAACGGGGCGGAACGCAAGATGCAGCCCCTGGGGGGACGCGGGCTGCCAGTCCTCACTATCGAGAACCATCCGTTACTCCTTCATGCCCCGCGTTAACCATGCGGGCCGACTCTCCTTATAGGCCGATGACGAAACGAACGGTCGCAACTTCCACGAAAAAGCCCCGCACGGCGGATACCGGCGGGGCCCATTCGTTCGCGATGCGGAGGTCGGATCAGGCGGCGAGCGCGGCCTTCAGATCCTCGACCAGGTCGGTGCGCTCCCAGGGGAAGAAGTCACCCTCGGGCTTGCGGCCGAAATGGCCGTACGCAGCGGTCGGCTGGTAGATCGGCTTGTTGAGGCCAAGATGGGTGCGGATGCCGCGCGGGGTGAGGCCGCCCAGCTTCTCGATGCCCTGGATCGCCTGCTCGATCTTGTCGTCGCCGACGGTGCCGGTGCCGTGGGTGTCGACATAGAGCGACAGCGGCTTCGACACGCCGATGGCGTAGGCGAGCTGGATCGTGCAGCGCTTGGCGAGGCCGGCCGCGACGATGTTCTTGGCGAGATAGCGGGTGATGTACGCCGCCGAACGGTCGACCTTGGTCGGGTCCTTGCCGCTGAACGCGCCGCCGCCATGCGGGCTGGCGCCGCCATAGGTGTCGACGATGATCTTGCGGCCGGTCAGGCCCGCATCACCGTCCGGGCCGCCGATTTCGAACGAGCCGGTCGGGTTGATGTGATATTCGGTCGCGTCCGAGAGCAGCTCGGCCGGGAGGATCTCGGCGATCACCTTCTTCACATAGGCGTGGAGCTCGGCTTCCTTCTCGCCCTGGTCATAGCCCGGCGCATGCTGGGTCGAGACCACGATCGCGGTGGCGGCGACCGGCTTGCCGTTGTCGAAGCGCAGGGTGACCTGGCTCTTGGCGTCCGGCTCGAGGAACGGTGCCGCGCCCGAGTGGCGGTCGGCGGCCATGCGCTCGAGGATCTTGTGGCTGTAGTCGAGCGTCGCCGGCATCAGGTCGGGGGTCTCGTCGCAGGCGAAGCCGAACATGATGCCCTGGTCGCCGGCGCCTTCGTCCTTGTTGCCGCTCGCGTCCACGCCCTGCGCGATGTGCGCCGACTGGCCGTGCAGGTTGTTCTCGAAGCGGAAGGTCTGCCAGTGGAAGCCCGACTGCTCATAGCCGATGCGCTTCACCGTCTCGCGGACGGTCTTCTCGATCTCTTCCTGCGCGCCGGGTGCCCATTCGCCATTCTCGTACACGCCCTTGCAGCGGATTTCGCCGGCAA
The DNA here is from genome assembly GCF_000226955.1 of Sphingomonas elodea ATCC 31461. Lineage (GTDB taxonomy): Bacteria > Pseudomonadota > Alphaproteobacteria > Sphingomonadales > Sphingomonadaceae > Sphingomonas > Sphingomonas elodea. The sequence continues at coordinate 59,262 of NZ_AGFU01000016.1, read as the reverse complement.
GCACCACGAGCTGGGTGGTGGTCAGCGTCTCGCAGGCGATGCGCGCTTCGGGATCCTTCGACAGGAACAGGTCGACGATCGAGTCGGAAATCTGGTCGGCGACCTTGTCCGGATGGCCTTCGGACACGGACTCGGACGTGAAGAGGTAGTTGGAACGCATGAAAATTCCTCAGGTTGGGAAGGATCGCCGGGCCGTTGCCATGCCCATATAAAGCTTTCCTTATATCAACTCCCTAACGGGCGAAGCGCCGATTGGCAATCGCGAACAATCCGCACAGCGCCGCGACCAGCAGCACCATCCCGTTGCCGACCCGCGAGAAGAGCGTGGGGGGCAGCGGGCGCGGCAGCGGCAGGCGGATCGCGCCGGCCCGGCCCGGCGGCACCGTGCCGAGCAGGCGGCCATGCCCGTCGATCAGCGCCGAGATGCCGGTGGGGGTAGACCGCAGGATCGGCAGCCCCTCCTCGATCGCACGCAGTCGCGCCTGCGCCAGATGCTGCGGCGGACCCCAGCGACCGAACCAGGCGTCGTTCGAGGGGTTGAACAGGAAGTCCGGGCGATGGGCACGGTCGACGACCTGGCCGGAGAAGATGATCTCGTAGCAGATCTGGATGCCGGCGCTGCCGAAGCCGGGTAGCGCGAGCGCGCGCGGACCGGGGCCGGAGAGATAGTCCACGTCGCCCATCACCAGCCGGGCGAGGCCGAGCGGCGCCAGCAGCGTGCGCATCGGCAGATATTCGCCGTACGGCACCAGGTGCGCCTTGTCGTAGCGGCCGTCCAGCATCCCGTCGGGATCGAGCGCCCAGACCGAGTTGCCGGCGCCCTGCAGCTGGTCGTCGCGGCCGAACTGCAGTGCGTTGCCGCCGATCAGCGCGCGGTCCCACGGGCCGAGCACCGCAGCGATGCGTGCGCGGACGAGGCGCGGGTCCTGCCGGTACCATTGCACCGGATAGCCGTCCTCGACGAAGTAATCGACCATGCCCTCGGGCCAGACGACGAGGCGCGGCAGCGCACCCGGCTTGCCGCTGAGCGCGATCATCCGGTTGAGCAGGAACTCGGCATAATCGGGGCGGCTGACCGCGTCCTGGCCGATGTTCGGCTGGACGATCACCACCTCCGTGCCGCTGGCGGTGCTGATGCACGGCATCCGGTCGCAGCGATCCGACCAGCCGAGGTTCAGCGCGAGCAACGCGCCAGCGGCGGCGAGCAGCGGCCGGTACTGGCGCTGGACGGCGAGATAGAGGCAGCCGGCAATGATGATCGTGACGCCCGACAGCGCATAGGTGCCGAGCAGCGTCGCGAGGTTGCGCACGCCCGGCACCGGGACCCACAGCACGGCGAGCGGATTCCACGGATAGCCGGTGAACACCCACCCGCGCAGCCATTCGGTGACGATCCAGGCGGCGCCGGCGGCAAGCACATAGCCGAGATCCGGCTCGATCCAGCCCGATTTCGCCTTCACCTTGCGCGCGAACAGCCAGGCTGCGCCCATCGCCAGCGCGGGATAGATGGCGAGGTAGAGCGCCAGCAGCACCACGGCGAAATAGCCGAGCGCCGGCGGCATCTTGTCCTGATAGCCGAAGGCGTGCTGGATCCAGTTGTCGCCCGCCGTGAAGTGGCCGAGGCCGAACAGCCAGCCACGCAGCAGGGCGCGGGGCAGCGTCGGCGCCGCATGGACCAGCGCGAACAGGCCGGCGAAGCAGAGCAGGGCGAGCGGCCACCATTCGAGGGGCGCGAAGCCGGTCGCGGAAACGAGGCCGAGGATCAGCGAAGCGAGCAGCGGACGGCTAAACATCGCGGGCGGACCTACACGATGCATTCCGGGCAGGGGAGGGGGTATGGCCGGGCAACCTTGTGTTTCCCGTGGTGCCGCTTGATCCGGCGCAACGACACGCCCATGTGAACGCCATGTTGATCGAGACCGAAGCCACGCCGAACCCCGCCACGCTCAAGTTCCTGCCCGGCAGGATCGTGATGGAAGCGGGCACCCGCGACTTCGCCAGCCCCGAGGAGGCCGAGGCGTCGCCGCTCGCCACCGCGCTGTTCGCGCTGGGCGACGTGACCGGCGTGTTCTTCGGCCGCGATTTCATCTCGGTCACCGCAGGGCCGGGCGTGGAGTGGAGCGGGCTCAAGCCCGACGTGCTCGGCATCCTGCTCGATCATTTCTCGGCCAACATGCCGCTGTTCCTGCAAGGCTCGGCTGCGGGCTTCAGCGTGCCGCCGGAAAGCGCCGACTTCGGCGACAACCCCGAGGATGCCGACATCGTCGCGCAGATTAGGGAGCTGATCGATACGCGTATTCGCCCGGCGGTTGCCAATGACGGCGGCGACATCGTCTATCGCGGGTTCAACGAGGGCAAGGTGTTCCTCCAGATGCAGGGCGCCTGCTCGGGCTGCCCCTCGTCCACCGCGACGCTGAAGAACGGTATCGAGCAGCTGCTGAAATATTACGTCCCCGAAGTCACCGAGGTGCGCGCCATCTGAGCGCGCGCCCGCTTCCCGCCTCCCCCGCACGAAAGGACCGCAGGCCATGGGCCAGCCGCTGAACGACGTTGCCCTCGACACGATCTTCCGTACCGCCCGCAGCTATAACGGCTATACCGACCAGGCGATCAAGCGCGGGGACATCGAGGCGATCTACGACCTGCTCAAGATGGGTCCGACCTCGGTCAACCAGCAGTCGGCGCGATTCGTCTGGATCCTGAGCCAGGACGGCAAGGACAAGTTGGCGAGCTTTGCCAGCGGCAGCAATGCCGAGAAGATCCGCAAGGCACCGGCCAGCGTGATCATCGGTTATGACGTGAACTTTCATGAACATCTGCCGGAGCTGTTCCCGCACGCCCCCGAAGCCAAGAACTGGTTCCCCACCGAGGAGGGCCGCCGCGAGCAGGCCTTCCGCAATTCCTCGCTGCAGGGTGCCTATTTCATCATCGCGGCGCGTGCGCTGGGCTTCGATACCGGGCCGATGTCCGGCTTCGACAATGCGAAGGTCGATGACGCGTTCTTCGGCGACCAGCCCGGCGTGAAGTCGAACTTCATCTCGACCTTCGGCGTGGGGGATCCGACAACGATCTTCGCGCGATCGCCGCGTCCTGCGTTCGATCAGTTCAACACGGTGATTTGACCTGCCCCCGTTTCTTTGGCTAGCGCGGGGCGATGGCTGACGCCCCGCGCATTCTCGTCCTCGAAACCGCAACCGCTGCCTGTTCGGTGGCGCTGCTGGCGGGCGACACCGTCTTGGCCCAGGCCCACGAAATCGTGGGTCGCGGCCATGCCGAGCGTCTGATTCCGATGATCGGCGCGCTTCCCGGTGGCGGGCGCGCCGACGCGATCCTCGTCGATGTCGGCCCGGGCAGTTTCACCGGGGTGCGGGTGGGACTCGCCGCTGCTCGGGGGCTGGCGATCGGCTGGGGGGTGCCGGTCCACGGCTATTCGTCGCTGGCGCTGCTTGCGGCAGCCGGTTTCGCCTCCGATCCGGACCTTCATCGCCTTTCCGTGGTGCTGGAAGGTGGGCATGGCGAAGTGTTCGTTCAGCATTTTTCGGCACCGCTGATGGAAACCGCACCGCTGGCGTCCCTGCGTCCGGATGTGGCGCTCGCCGCGCTCGACGGGCGTGCCGCGATCGGCAGTGGCGTCCGCCATCTCGCTGCACTTGCCGGGGGGCTGGACCTTCGCGAGGCGCTTCCGCGCGCAGCCGACGCCCTGCTGCTGCCTCCTGCATTCACCACCCTGCCGCCGCGCCCGCTCTACGGCCGCGGACCGGACGCCAAGACCCTGGCCGAGCGCGGCCTGGCATGAGCGCGGCACCCCAGCCGATCGAGCTGCGCGAGGGCGGGGTGCAGGACCTGCCGTCGGTACTTCGCATCATGCAGGCGGCGTTCGATTCCCAATTTGGCGAAGCCTGGACCCATCCGCAATGCATGGGAATGATGGCACTTTCCGGTGTCTGGTTGCTGGTCGCCAGCGTCGGCGGGCGCGATTGCGGGTTCGCGATGGCACGGGCGATGCTCGACGAAGCCGAATTGCTGCTGCTCGCCACCAGCCCCGCAGCGCGCGGGCGCGGCGTGGGCGGTGCGCTGCTGCGAGCAGTTGTTGCGGAATCGCGCAATCGTGGCGCGGAAAAGCTGCATCTGGAAGTCCGTGAAGGCAATGGTGCGATCCGGTTGTACCACCGCGAGCGATTCGAAAAGGTCGGCGAACGGCGCGGCTATTATCGCGGTACTAATGGCCAGACGTTCAATGCTCTCACTTTGGCACGGCCGCTTCGATAAATTTTTACTCGACTTGCGACTTGATATCTTGCCAATCGTTGTGTGTCGAACGATAGAGCGGATCAGGTGACAGCAAGCAATAGTCGCCGTTAATGGGTCGAAAGGAACATCATGGAAGCTTCATCTGAAATTCAGGAAACCCTCATCGCGCTGACCGCGGATATTGTTGCTGCGCATGTCAGCAACAACAGCGTTGCCGTGTCGGACCTTCCGCAGCTGATTTCGAACGTGCACGGCGCGCTTAGCGGTCTCGGCACCGTCCAGCCCGAGCCGGAAGTGAAGCAGGAGCCGGCGGTTTCGGTGCGCGCTTCGGTGAAGCCCGATTACATCGTCTGCCTCGAAGACGGCAAGAAGCTCAAGATGCTGAAGCGTCACCTGATGACCCATTATCAGATGACCCCGGAGCAGTATCGCGCCAAGTGGAATCTGCCGGCCGACTATCCGATGGTCGCCCCCAACTATGCGGAACAGCGCCGCAGCCTGGCCAAGAAGATCGGCCTCGGCACCAAGCGTCGCAAGACGCGCTGATCCGTCCTTCCCCAGGACAGCAGATAGAAGCGCCGGCCCGGACCTTGTCCGCGGCCGGCGTTTTCGTCTCGAGAGATCCGACGGCTTGCCCTTTTCCGTTGGCACGGATGGCGCTACAGCGGTGTCATGGCTCGCAAGATTGATCTCGAAGCGCTCTGCCACGAAAAGGGGCTGCGCATCACCGAACAGCGCAAGGTGATCGCGCGCGTATTGTCCGACGCGGACGATCATCCCGACGTGGAAAAGGTATATGAGCGCGCCGCCGCGATCGATCCGGGCATCTCGATCGCCACCGTCTATCGCACCGTCCGCCTGTTCGAAGAGGCGGGCATTCTCGATCGCCACGATTTCGGTGACGGCCGTGCCCGCTATGAGCCGGCGCCCGAGGCGCATCACGATCACCTGATCGACGTCGAAAGCGGCAAGGTGATCGAGTTCGTCGATCCCGAGCTGGAGCTGCTGCAGAAGCAAATCGCCGAGCGGCTGGGCTTCCGCCTCGTCGACCACCGCATGGAACTCTACGGGGTTGCGCTCGACCGCAAGAACTGAGCGCGCCCGGCGCCGCCGCGAGGAAGCGACCCAGGGGCTGCCCACGCGGTTGACCGCGGGAGAGGCCGCGCGCGTCTGGTTTCGCGTCGCGCGGCTGGCGCTGGCGCTGCTCATCCACATCCCGCTCCATTACCTGTTCCGGCTGGTGCGGCTGCCCTCGCCCTGGCCGCGGCTGTTTCTGGCCAGCGCCGCGCGGATCGCCGGTGCCAAGGTCAAGTGCGTCGGCACGCCGCTGAAGCGGGATGTGTTCTACATTTCCAACCATCTGAGCTGGATCGACATCCTGGCGTTGGGCGGGGCGAGCGGCACCGCCTTCGTCGCCAAGGCGGAGATCGGGGCCTCGCCGCTGGTCGGCTGGCTCGCAGGGCTCAACCGCACCGTCTATGTAAAGCGCGAGAATCGGATGGGCGTGGCGGAGCAGATCAATCAGCTGCGCGCGGCGCTTGCCGAGACCTGGGCGATCACCGTGTTCCCGGAAGGCACCACCACCGATGGCCGTTCGCTGCTGCCGTTCAAGACGCCCATGCTGCGCGTGCTGGAGCCGCCGCCGCCCGGCGTGATGGTGCAGCCGGTGATGCTGGACTATGGCCCCGCTGCCGACGACATCGCCTGGATCGGGCAGGAGCGGGGGCTCAACAACGCCAAGCGCGTTCTGGCGCGCAAGCAGCGCTTCCGCCTGCGGGTCCATTTCCTCGAGCCGTTCGACCCGCGCGACTTTCCCGGCCGCAAGGCAATCGCGGCGGAGAGCCGGCGGCGGATCGAGACGGCGCTGGTCCGCACCCTCGGCGAGCCGCTGCGGCCGTTCCGCTTCGCCGACGATCCGATCGGGTACAAGACGCCGGCGGCAGGGATGGCCAGGCCCTCCCTATAAACCGTCATCCCGGCGGAAACCGGGATCCAGTCGCCTATCGCTGCCAGCTAGAGCGGGAACGGAGACCCCAATGGATCCGGGCTTCCGCCGGGATGACGGGTGGGGTGGCGCTGCCCTCGCAAACACGCCCCAGGGCCTGTTTCTCGCCACCATTTGCGCGTATAGGCGCGCCGATCATGACCACCCCCAAGACCTATCACGTCAAGTCGTATGGCTGCCAGATGAACGTCTATGACGGCGAGCGCATGGGCGAGCTGATGGCCGCCCAGGGCCTTGTCGCCGCCGAGGCGGATCAGGCCGATCTCGTCGTCCTCAACACCTGCCATATCCGCGAAAAGGCAACCGAGAAGGTGTATTCGGAGATCGGCCGCCTGAAGCTGCGCGAGAGCGGCAAGCCGATGATCGCGGTCGCCGGCTGCGTCGCCCAGGCCGAGGGCGAGGAGATCGCCCGCCGCGCCAAGGTGGACGTGGTGGTCGGCCCGCAAGCCTATCACAACCTGCCCGAGCTGGTCGCCAAGGCGGCCGAGGGCCAGCTCGGCCTTGATACGGACATGCCGATCGCCAGCAAGTTCGGCAAACTGCCCGCGCGCCGCAAGGTGGGGCCGAGCGCCTTCCTCACCGTGCAGGAAGGCTGCGACAAGTTCTGCACCTATTGCGTGGTGCCCTATACCCGCGGCGCCGAGGTGAGCCGGCCCTATGCGGCCATCGTCGACGAGGCGAAGGCGCTGGTCGATGCCGGCGCGCGCGAAATCACCCTGCTCGGCCAGAACGTCAACGCCTGGGGCGATGACGACGGCCGGGGCCTGCATGACCTGATCGTGGCGCTCGACCGGATCGAGGGGCTGGCCCGCATCCGCTATACCACCAGCCATCCCAACGACATGGCCGAGGGACTGATCGAGGCGCACGCCCATGTGGGCAAGCTGATGCCGTTCCTGCACCTGCCGGTGCAGGCGGGCAGCGACCGCATCCTGAAAGCGATGAACCGGAGCCACACCCGCGATTCCTATCTGCGCATCCTGGAACGCGTCCGTGCGGCGCGGCCGGATATCGCGCTGTCGGGCGACTTCATCGTCGCCTTTCCCGGCGAGACCGAGGCGGAGTTCGAGGAGACGCTGCAGCTGGTCGACGCGGTCGGCTATGCCCAGTGCTTCAGCTTCAAATATTCGCCGCGCCCGGGCACGCCGGCGGCCGAACTCGTCGACCAGTATCTGCCCGCCGAAGTGGCCGATGCGCGGCTCCAGCGCCTCCAGGCGGCGCTGGCGCGCGATTCGCAGGCGTTCAACCAGGCGAGCGTCGGTCGCCGTTGTTCGGTGCTGATCGAGCGGGTGGGCCGTCGCCCCGGCCAGATGATCGGCAAGTCGCCCTGGCTGCAGTCGGTCCATCTGGAGACCAATGCCAGGATCGGCGATCTGATCGACGTGGAACTGGTCAGCGCCGGCCCCAATTCGCTGGGCGGAAGGGAGCTGGTCGCGGCCTGAGCACGGAAGCGCACGGATTTGGGGCCCGCGCTGTCGCTCGCCGGTCACACTGTGGCGCTATCGATGGGGACGCCCCATCTATCCCCTGTGCAACCTGCCGAACCTCTGTCATCTTCCGGCGTGACGATGCGCCACGGAACCTCCGTCCCCTGCCAGGCTTTGCTCCTTTGGAGCGCCAGGAACTTCGCGCCCGTCGCCAACATCGAAAGGACCGCATGAGCCGCAAGCCTGTCCCCGCCCAGTCCGGCGAACGTTCCCGGGTAGAGGTGACCTTCGACAAGCCCCAGCTCCTGCCGCAGCTCTTCGGCGAATTCGATTCCAACCTGCTGATGCTCGAGGAGCGGCTGGGCGTGTACATCCACGCGCGCGGCCAGCGGGTGGTGATCGAGGGTACGGCGGAAGTGGTGGCCCATGCCCGCGAGGTGCTGCAGGAACTGCATGCCCGCGTGATCCGCGGCGAGGACGTCGATGGCGGCCTGATCGACGCGGTGATCGCCATGTCGAGCGAGCCGATGTTCACCGGCATCGTGCGCGCCGAGCCGGCGGGCAATCCCGGCTCCAAGCCCTCGATCATGATCCGCACGCGCAAGAAGACGATCGTGCCGCGTTCGGTGACGCAGACGCATTACATGCGCGAGCTCGCCTCGAACGACCTGATCTTCGCGCTCGGGCCGGCGGGTACCGGCAAGACCTATCTGGCGGTGGCGCAGGCCGTGGCGCAGCTGATCACCGGCAGCGTCCAGCGGCTGATCCTGTCGCGCCCGGCCGTCGAGGCGGGCGAACGACTCGGCTTCCTGCCGGGCGACATGAAGGAGAAGGTCGATCCCTATCTCCGCCCGATCTACGACGCGCTCTACGACTGCCTGCCGGCCGAGCAGGTGGAGCGGCGCATCGCGAGTGGCGAGATCGAGATCGCGCCGATCGCCTTCATGCGCGGCCGCACGCTTGCGGACGCGTTCGTCATTCTTGACGAAGCGCAGAACACCACGCCGATGCAGATGAAGATGTTCCTCACGCGATTCGGCCAGAACAGCCGGATGGTGATCTGCGGCGATCCCAACCAGACCGACTTGCCCGGCGGGCCCAATGCCTCCGGCTTGAACGATGCGGTGGACCGGCTGGAGGGCGTGGAGGGCATCTCGATGGTGCGCTTCGGCGTGGGCGACGTGGTGCGCCACCCGATCGTCGGCCGCATCGTCGCCGCCTATGAGGGCGAAGGTTGAAGGCGGGGATATCCCGTCCTACATTCGGGATATCCCTTTCGGAGGCACGGCGTGGCATCGCTCTATATCAAGGATCCGGACACCGCGGCGCTCGCCGCCGAGGTGGCGGCTGCGCTCGGCACCACCAAGACCGAGGCGGTGCGCGACAGCCTGTTGCGGCGCAAGGCGGAGCTGGAGGCCAAGGGGCGGGCCCAGGACGTGCTGCGCAAGCTCGACGCGCATCGCCGCGCCCACCCGTTGCCGCCCCCGACCGGACTGCCCGCCGACAAGGCCTTTTTCGACGAGCTGTGGGGCGAGGCTTGACGCTGTTCGTCGACGCATCGGCGATGGTCGCGATCATCGCCGAGGAACCCGAGCGCGATCGGCTGGTGGTCGAGGCGGTCGAGGGCACGCCGGCGCTATGGTCCGCGATGGCGGCGTGGGAAACCGTCGCGGCGCTCTCGCGTTCGCGCCAAATGGATATCAGCGCCGCGCGCCAGGAAACCGGGCTCTACGCCGATCAGCTCGGGTTGAGGCTGGTGCCGATCGGTGCGCGCGAGCTGGAACTGGCGCTCGATGCCTATCAGCAGTTCGGCAAGGGGCGCCACCCGGCCGGACTCAACATGGGCGATTGCTTCGCCTATGCCTGCGCCAAATCGCATGACGCGCGTCTGCTCTACAAGGGCGACGATTTCTCCAAAACGGACCTCGCCTGATGCTCGACGTTGCCGCCCTCCCCGAATCGCCCTGGCCGGACGGCGACTGGGAGTCGCTCGCCCTGCGCGCGGCGGGCGCGGCGATCGCGCAGACGCCCTATGCCGACTGGCAGGGCGCGCCGAGCACGATCGAAGTCGCGGTGCGCTTCACCAGCGACGACGAAGTCCACATGCTCAATCGCCAGTATCGGGCCAAGGACAAGCCGACCAACGTGCTGTCCTTCCCGATGATCCAGCCCGATCTGCTCGATACCGTCACCCAGAACAGCGATGATGGCGAAGTATTGCTGGGCGATATCGTGCTTGCGCACGGCGTCTGTTCGGTCGAAGCAGGCGAGCGCGGCATTTCCGTGGAAGATCACGCCACGCATCTGATTGTCCATGGCATGCTGCATCTGCTAGGCTATGACCATATCGAGGATGGCGAGGCGGAAGCCATGGAGGCGATGGAACAGGCCGCCATGACGGCCCTGAACCTGCACGATCCCTATCCCGTACGCGAGGACTGACCACCAACATGAACGAGGGCCCCAGTACCGGCTCGCCCGAACACCGACACGAAAACGGAGGAATCTGGCGCAGCCTGCGCACGCTCCTGTTCGGTGAGGAACAGGAAGAGACGCTGCGCGAGCGGCTGGAAGAAGCCATCGAAGAGCATGAGAGCGACGGCGGCACGCCGCCCGCTGGTGATCTCGCGCCGATCGAGCGGCAGATGCTCAAGAACCTGCTGCATTTCGGCGAGCGCGATGCCGGTGACGTCGGCGTGCCTCGCGCCGACATCATCGCGGTCGAGGAGCAGACCAGCTTCGCCGATCTCGTCCAGCTCTTCGCCGAGGCGGGGCACAGCCGCTTGCCGGTCTATCGTGAGGAGCTCGATACGATCATCGGCATGGTCCATATCAAGGACGTGTTCGAGATCCTGGCCAAGGGCGAGGCCTATCCGCCGACGATCGCCGCGCTGATCCGCCAGCCGCTGTACGTGCCGCAATCGATGGGCGCGCTCGATCTGCTCGCGCAGATGCGGGTGAAGCGCACGCATCTTGCGATCGTGCTCGACGAATATTCGGGGACCGAGGGGCTGATCACCATCGAGGACCTGATCGAGGAAATCGTCGGCGAGATCGAGGACGAGCATGACGAGGCGCCCGCCGCGCTGATCGTGCCGATCGACGGCGGCGGCTGGGAAGCCGATGCCCGCGCCGAGCTGGAGGACGTCGCCGAGACGGTCGATCCGCGGCTGGCCGAGGTGGAGGAGGATGTCGACACGATCGGCGGCCTCGCCTTCGTGCTCGCGGGCCATGTGCCGCAGGTCGGCGAATGCCTCGAGCATGACAGCGGCTGGAAGCTCGAAGTCATCGATGCCGACGAGCGCAAGGTGAACCGGCTGCGGCTGCATCCGCCCGAAATGCGGGTGGAAGACGCGGCGTAGGACACGGAACCCCTCCATCGTCATCCCGGCGAAAGCCGGGATCCATGGGGTCTCCGTCGCCACTTTTGCTATGACCGAGAGGCGACTGGGTTCCGGCTTTCGCCGGGACGACAGCCTTTTACCTGGGCGTGATTACCCCGCCAGCCCGATCAGGCTGATCTGCCGGCCATAATCCGGCTCCAGCCGGTGCGTCGCGCGACGGAAGCTGAAGAAGCGGTCTTCGTCGGCATAGGTGTCGAGGCCCAGCGCCTCGATCGTGCGCAGCCCGGCCAGCGCCAGTCGGTGGACGACATAGGCTTCCAGATCGAACTGGAAATGCTCGGGCCGGCCGTCGGCGAAGAAGCGTTCGTTGGCCGGATCCTGCTCGCAGAAGCGGCGGAAGAAGCCGGCATCCACTTCGTAGCTGGCGCGGGCGATGCAGGGTCCGACCGCCGCGGCGATGCGTTCGCGACGGGCGCCCAGCGCTTCCATCGCGGCGATCGTCGAATCGGTGACCCCGCCTAGCGCACCCTTCCAGCCGGCATGGGCGGCAGCGACCACGCCGGCCTCGCGGTCGGTAAACAGTACCGGTGCGCAATCAGCGGTAAGGATGCCGAGCACGATACCCGGACGATTGGTGACCAGCGCGTCGGCGCGCGGGCGGAGATCCTCGTCGAACGGCTCGATCACCGTCACCGCGTCGGCCGAATGCACCTGGTACACGGTAACGAGACGCGCCCCCGGCAGCACCGCCTGAACCGCCAGCCGGCGGTTCCGCGCGATCGCGGCGGGATCGTCGTTCGATCCCGTGCCCACGTTGAGCCCCGCGACCATGCCGGTCGACACGCCCCCGGCACGGCCGAGAAAGCCGTGCGGCGTGCCGGACAGCGCCCGGGCTCGGATCGCTTCCACCGCGCTCACAGCGCCCGCCGCATCAGCCGATCCTCGTCGGCATGGTTGCCCACCATGAAGGCATAGGGTCCACGATCCTCGAAACCGTTGCGCGCGTAGAAGCGCTTGGCGCGGTGGTTGTCGACATAGACGGAGAGCCACAGTTCGGCGGCGCCGCGCGCGCGGGCGGTGGCAATCGCCCAATCCATCAGCGTCTGCGCGGCGCCGCTGCCTTTGGCACGATCGAGCAGGTATAGTTCGTCCAGTTCGAGCGCAGGCCCTTTCGTTGCGGCCGGCAGGTGCAGTGGACCGACCTTGCAATAGCCTGCAGCTCCATGCGCATCTTCGACGATCCGGAAGGCGCAATGCGGGTCTTCCAGTTCGGCGATGCGCGCCTCGAGGGTCAGTGGAGCAAAGAAGCGCGCCAGGTCTTCGGGTGCATAGAGATGGCCGAAGGTCGCGACGAAGCTCTCGCGGTACAGCGCGTGCAGCACGGCGGCATCGGCGGGGGTGGCGTCCCGGTAGATCATGCGAACCCCGCCGGTACCGGCCAGCCGGGTGCGGTGATCGCGAGCACCTTGAACAGCGATCCCATCTGGTCGTCGCCCACCAGCCGGTTGCGATCGGCAGCGATCGCATCGCCACGCTCGGGCGCGGCCCGGGCGAGCGCGCGGGCGCGATCGTCGATGCCCAGGGCTTTCAGGAAATCGCCCTGCGTCACCGGGCCGTGGACGGTCAGCCCCTCGGCCTCGGCGGCTTCCTTGAGCGTGCCGAAATCGACATGCGCGGTGAGATCCGCCTCGCCCGGCGCGTCGAACGGATTGGCGAAGGCATGGCCGCGCACCGCCTGCAGCGTGTCGCCGATCGCCGGGCCCTCATAGCCATAGTCGAGGATCAGCGCCGCGCCGCCCTGCGCCAGAAGCCGCTGGGCGAGCGCGCGGAGCAGCGAGACGCTGGCGGGCGAGGTCTCGAGGATCGCGCCCGGTGCGGCGTCGCGCAGCGCGGGCGGGATCACCGGATCGAAGCCGCGATCGCCGGTCACCGGCAGGAACAGCGTATCCTGGCAGGCGACCAGCCGTTCGCGCCAGCCTTGCGCGGTATGGACCAGCTGGCGGATCGGCAGCGCGTCGAAGAACTCGTTGGCCACCACCAGCAGCGGCGCATCGTCGGGCAGGCCGACCAGGTCGATATGCCATTCGGCCTGCGGCACGCGTTCCTTCTGGGCGGCGCGCAGCACCGGACTGGTTTCGAGGAAATCGACCGGCGGCGCGAACCCCGCCTTGCCCATCGCCCGCAGCGCATCCGATGCGAGCGTGCCGCGGCCGGGGCCGAACTCGACATAGCGGGCGGCGGGCGGGCGGCCGGCGCGGTCCCACAGATCGGCCAGCCAGAGGCCGATCAGCTCGCCGAACATCTGGCTGATCTCGGGCGCGGTGGTGAAATCGCCGCGCGCGCCCAGCGGGTCGCGGGTGCCGTAGTAATGCGCGTTTGCCGCGCCCATGAACTGCGAGAGCGGGATCGGGCCGGCGAGCGTGATCGCGCGGGCCAGCCGTTCCGGCAGCGCGGGTTCAGCGGCGTTCTCGCGGCGTTCGTCGGGCTGGGCGTCGAGAGGATTGGTCATCGCGCGTTCGTCAGGCGACGCTGGGGCCGGTGATCGCCTCGATCCGCTTGCGGCGGCGGGGGGCGGTGGCGATCAGGAAGATTCCGCCCGCGATCATCGGCAGGCACAGCCACTGGCCCATGTGCAGGCCGGTGAGGTCGACCAGCCAGACCAGCTGGCGATCGGGCTCGCGGAAGAATTCGACGAAGAAGCGGCACAGGCCGTAGCCGAGCAGGAAGATGCCGGCGAGCTTGCCCGGCTGGTAGCGCGCATCGGTGCGCCAGAAGAAGAACCACAGCACCGCGAACAGCAGCAGGCCTTCCAGCCCCGCCTCATAGAGCTGGCTGGGGTGGCGCGCCGGCTCGGGCAGGCCGCTGGCGACGGTGCCACGGAAGACGATCGCCCAGGGCACGTCCGCTGGCTTGCCCCACAGCTCGCCGTTCACGAAATTGGCGAGACGGCCGAAGAACAGCCCGAACGGTGCGCAGCAGACCACATAATCGTGGATGCGCAGCCAGTTGAGCTTGTGCTGCCACGACAGCCAGACAATCGCCAGCGAGGTGCCGATCACGCCGCCATGGAAGCTCATGCCGCCTTCCCACAGCATCAGGATCTGCAGCGGATTGGCAAACATCTCCGGCGCATAGAAGATCACATAGCCGAGCCGGCCGCCCAGGATGATGCCGAGCGTCGCGTAGAAGACGAGATCGTCGGCATGGCGCCGCGCCATCGGCGCGCCGGGCTGGGCGAGCAGCTTCATCAGGTACAGCCAGCCGAGCAGGATGCCGCTGATATAGGCCAGCGAATACCATTTGATCTGGAAGAAGCCGAGATTGATCGCCACCGGATTGAGGTGGAGATCGTTGTAGTGAAGATGTCCGCCGGCAGCGGCAAGCAAGGTGGGCAGCACGTCATATCCCCGGCGTGAAATGCGATTGGCCCCGCGATAGAACCAAAATGCCGCAAACCCAAGGGGGCGATCAGGGTGATCGAAAGCCCATGCTGGCGTGGGCGCGCCGCCCGCGATAGAGCGGGCCGATGGCTGGCAAACCCGCACCCCGCATCAGGATCGATCGACGCAGGCTGTTGATCGGCGGCGGCGCGGGCCTCGGCCTGGTGGTCGCCTGGGGGCTGTGGCCGCGCAGCTATGCGCCGAACCTCACCGCAGGCCCCGGCGAGCGCCTGTTCGGGGCGTGGCTGAAGATCGGGCGGGACGGGCAGGTGCGCGTCGCCGTGCCGCAGGCGGAGATGGGGCAGGGCGTCTATACCGCGCTCCCCCAGATCCTCGCCGACGAACTGGGCGCGGACTGGAAGCTGGTCGGCGTCGAGCCCGCGCCGCTCAACCCGCTCTACGCCAATCCGCTGGCCGCGCAGACCCTGTTCGCGGCCGCGCTGGGCGGGCTGCCGGAAAAGATGCAGCGCAGCCATGCCGCCCGCGCGGACCTGATGCTCACCGCCTGTTCCACCTCGATCCGCGCGTTCGAGGACGATCTGCGCCAGGCGGGTGCCGCCGCGCGGGTGCTGCTGTGCAAGGCGGCGGCGCGGCGCTGGGGCGTCGACTGGCAGGCGTGCGGGACGGCCGGCAACGCGGTGATCCACGGCAACCAGCGGCTGGGCTTCGGCGAACTGGCCGAGGCGGCGGCGCGCGAGCGGGCGCCGGCGCAGCTGCCCTTGCGCGGTGGCGACAGCGGGCGGCTTTACGGCCAGCCGCTGCCGCGGCTCGATGCGCCGGCCAAGATCGACGGCAGCGCCAACTTTGCCGCCGATGTCCGCCTGCCCGACATGGTGTTCGCCGCGATCCGCCAAGGGCCGATCGGCGAGACCGAACTCGTCCATGTCGACCGCGAGGCCGCCAACCGGGTGCGGGGCATGCTCTCGATCGTCACCACCAAGCAATGGGTCGCGGCAGTGGCGAACAACTGGTGGGCGGCGGAACGTGCGCTGCAGGCGATGCGGCCGCGCTTCCGCAATCCCGCGAGCGTGGTCAACGACGACAGTATCGACGCGGCGCTCGATGCCGCGCTGGCCGGCGACGGCACCCGCATCGAGGCGAGGGGCGACCTCGCCGGCGATTTCCGCGGCGCGCGGGTGGTGACGGCGGACTATCGCGTCGGCATTGCCCCGCACGCCCCGCTCGAGCCGATGACCTGCACCGCGGACTATGCCCATGGCCGCCTGTCGCTATGGCTGCCGAGCCAGGCGCCGGGCCTCGCCCGCGCGGCGGCGGCCAAGGCGCTGGGGATCGATCCGGCGCGGGTGACGGTGCACGCGATGCTCGGTGGCGGATCGTTCGGCGAGAAGCTGGAAGTCGATGCGGCGGTGCAGGCGGCGCTGATCGCGCAATCGGTCCAGCGGCCGGTGCAGCTCACCTGGCCCCGCGACGAGGACCTTCGTCGCGACCGGTTCCGCCCCGCCGCGGCCGCGCGGCTGACCGCCAAGCTGGGGCAGGGGGGCACCATTTCCGCATGGCTGGCCAAGGTCGCCGTCCCCGCCACGGGACGCGAACTGGCAGCACGGTTGCTCGCTGGCGATACGGTTGCCGCGGCGGGGCTGGCGATGCCGGGCACGGGCGATGCCTCCGCGGTCGAGGGGATCGCGCCCGCCTATGCGATCCCGAACCTCGCGGTCGATCACCATCCCGCCGAGATCGGCGTGCCGACCGGCTATTGGCGCTCGGGGGCGCACAGCTACACCTGCTTCTTCGCCGAAAGCTTCGTCGACGAACTCGCGCATGTCGCCAATCGCGATCCGCTGTCGTTCCGGATGGCAATGCTCGGCAACCAGCCGCGGCTCGCGCGCTGCCTGCAGACCGCGGCCCAGCTCGGCGGGTGGCAGGGCGGCGAGCCGGGCAGCGGGCAGGGGCTCGCCGCCCATGCCTTTCGCGGATCCTATATCGCCGTGATGGCCGAGGCGCGCCTGACGCCCCAGCGCGAGATCGTCGTCGAGCGGCTGGTTGCCGCCGTCGATTGCGGGCGGGTGGTCAATCCCGATCTCGTTCGCCAGCAGATCGAGGGCGGGCTGCTGTTCGGCCTGGCCGCAGCCCTCGGCGCCTCCGCCACGTTCAGCGAGAATATCGCCGACGTGCAGAGCCTGGCCGATCTCAATCTGCCGACGCTGGCGAGCACGCCCGACATCACCGTCGAAATCCTGCCGAGCGGATCGGACCCCGGCGGGGTGAGCGAACTCGCCGTGCCGCCGACCGCGCCGGCCATCGCCAACGCGCTACAGACCGCCACCGGTACGCGGTTCCGCCGCCTGCCCCTGCTATCGGATACCGAATGACCCTGCCTGCCGATCATCCGAAGATCCCGCCTGCCCGCGTCGGCGTGCTGCTGGTCAACCTCGGCACCCCCGATGCGCCCGAGCCGCAAGCGGTGAAGCGCTATCTCGGCGAATTCCTGTCCGATCGCCGCGTGGTCGAGATCCCGCCGCTGCTGTGGCAGCCGATCCTGCGCGGGATCATCCTGCGCACCCGGCCGAAGAAATCGGCGCATGCCTATGCCCAGGTGTGGCGCGAGGACGGCTCGCCGCTTGCCGCGATCACCAAGGCGCAGGCACGCGGGCTGGAGGGCGCGTTCGGGCCGGGCGTGACCGTCCTTCACGCGATGCGCTACGGCAAGCCCTCGGTCGGCGATCAGATCGCGGTGCTGAAGGCGCAGGGGTGCGAGCGTATCCTGGTGGCGCCGCTCTACCCGCAATATTGCGCGGCGACGACCGCCACCGCCAACGATGTTGCCTTCGCCGCGCTGATGGCGATGCGCTGGCAGCCGGCGCTGCGCACGCTGCCGCCTTATTACGATGACCCCGCCTATATCGCCGCGCTGAAGACCAGCGTCGAGGAAGGGCTGGCCGGGCTCGACTTCACCCCCGATGCGGTGATCGCCAGCTTCCACGGCATGCCGCAGCGGACGCTGGAACGGGGCGATCCCTATCACTGCCATTGCCGCAAGACCGGGCGCCTGCTGGGCGAGGCGCTGGGGCGCGAGCTGATCGTCACCTTCCAGTCGCGATTCGGCCGCGCCAAGTGGCTGGAGCCGGCGACCGACACGACGCTGGAGGCGCTGCCCGCCAAGGGCATCCGCCGCATCGCGATCGTGGCGCCCGGTTTCTCGGCGGATTGCCTCGAAACGCTGGAAGAACTGGCGATCCGCGGCCGCGAATCCTTCCTGGACGCGGGCGGCGAGAATTTCGCATATTTGCCTTGTCTCAATGATAGCGGCGCGGGCATGGAGTTGCTCCGACAACTTATCGGGCGCGAACTTGCCGGCTGGGTGAACCCCGCCTAGCCATTTCTTGGGTTTGATTGTGGAGAGGAAGGCACATGGCACGTGTAGCGGTCGTTACCGGCGGTACCCGCGGTATTGGCGAAGCGATCAGTCTGGCGCTCAAGGACGCCGGGATCACCGTCGCCGCCAATTATGCCGGCAATGACGAGAAGGCTGCCGCCTTCACCGAACGCACCGGCATCAAGGCGTACAAGTGGGACGTGGGCGATTTCGATGCCTGCGCCGCCGGCGTGCAGCAGGTGGAAGCCGAGCTCGGCCCGGTCGACATCGTCGTCAACAATGCCGGCATCACCCGTGACGGCACCATCCTGAAAATGACGCGCGACATGTGGGAAGACGTGATCCGCATCAACCTGGGCGGCTGCTTCAACATGGCGCATGCGGTGTTCCCGGGCATGCGCACCCGCAAATGGGGCCGCATCGTCAACATCGGCTCGATCAACGGCCAGGCCGGCCAGTACGGGCAGGTGAACTATGCCGCCGCCAAGTCCGGCATCCACGGCTTCACCAAGGCGCTGGCGCAGGAAGGCGCGCGATTCGGCGTGACCGTCAATGCGATCGCGCCGGGCTATATCGATACCGACATGGTCGCCGCGGTGCCGGCGGACGTGCTGGAGAAGATCGTCGCCAAGATCCCCGTCGGCCGGCTGGGCCAGGCGCACGAGATCGCCCGTGCGGTGGCGTTCCTCTGCGCGGAAGAGGGCGGGTTCGTCACCGGATCGACGCTGTCGATCAACGGCGGCCAGCATATGTACTGAGCGAACAAGGGGGCCGGATCCTGGTGGATCCGGCCCCCAACGTCTCTCGATACGCTACGCGAGAGCAAGTGTACGCGTACAACACCTTCCGATTAGTCCGGTTCCCTTGAGCCTTTCCTGAACGACTTGGTTATTTGTCGTTCATCTTCGCAGGTGCAGCACTGGCGGCCGCGGTGGGAATCGCTAAAGAGTAGGGGATGCGCTTTCGGCTCCGCCTGTTCGCCCTTCCGCCGCTGGCGCTTTCGATTCTGTTCCTCACCGCGTCCGGCAGGGAGTTGCGCACCCCGCTGGGTAGCCGGCCGGAGATGCGGGCGGAGCGCGTCCCGCTTGCGCCTGGCGATCCCGGCCGCACGACGGTCGGGCGACTTCGCTATCTGGGCGGCGTGCGACTGACGAGCCGGGACCTCGGCTTCTCCGGCTTCTCGGCGCTCAGTGTGGCCGGCGATTCGTTCACCCTGCTCAGCGATCGCGGGAATCTGGTGCGCTTCCGGATGGGAAGCGACTGGCGCCCGTTCGACATATGGTTCGGCGATCTTCCCGCCGGGCCGGGAATCGGCGCGTTCAAGAATAGTCGCGATTCCGAATCGCTGACCAGGGACCCCGCGACCGGCCAGTTCTGGATCGGATTCGAATCCAAGAACGCGATCTTTCGGTACGATTCCGCGTTCCGGATGGCGTTGAGCCACGGATATCCGGCCGCGATGCGGCGATGGCCGCGCAACGGCGGTGCCGAATCGCTCGTGCGGTTGGCCGATGGACGGTTCCTCGTGCTCGGCGAGACGGCCCGGCCGCTGAGCGGCGTGCGCGCGCAGCGGGAGGTGCTGCTGTTCCCGCACGACCCGACCCAGGGTGATTCGGAGCCGATGCGGTTCGCATATGTGCCGCCCCCGCACTATGATCCCAGCGACGCGGCGCTGCTGCCCGACGGGCGGTTGCTGGTGCTCGTCCGGCGATTCGCCCTGCCTTCCCTGTTCACGGTGAAGATCGAACTGGTCGATATCCGCGGCGTGCGGCCGGGGCAGGTGCTGCGCGGCACCGAGATTGCGGACTTTTCCGCCCCGCTCCAGCACGACAATTTCGAAGGGCTGGCCGTGCAGCGCGAGGGTGATTCGCTGATGCTGTGGATGGTCTCGGACGACAATGAGCAATGGTGGCAGCAGACGCTGCTGCTCAAGTTCCGCCTCGACCTTTGATACTCCCCGGATGCAGACGCGGAAAAACCCGCCACTGCGCGTGCAGTAGCGGGCCAAACCGTCGATCTGAAGAGGATTAGGCCGCTTCAGCGGTGCCGGCGGACGCCTTGCGCACTTCGCGCTTCAGGCGACGCGCACGCAGCGAGAGATCCTCGTCGCGCGACTTCAGCAGCCAGTTGTCCAGGCCGCCGACATGCTCGACCGAACGCAGGCCGTGCGTCGAGACGCGCAGACGGATGCTCTTGCCGAGCGAATCGGAGATCAGCGTGACGTTCTGCAGGTTCGGCAGGAACGTACGCTTGGTCTTGTTGTTGGCGTGGGAAACATTGTGTCCCACCTGCCGGCCCTTGCCGGTCAGCTCGCAAATGCGCGACATCGCTTCAAATCCTGAGTTGGGCAGAAAGCCGGAAAGGCCGCGCTGTTAGCGTCGATGCGCGTTGCAGTCAACCGATTCACTGGAAACGGCCGCGCAACCCGCTCGCCGCCGGGGCGTTGGGCATATCGAACGATAGGAGGAGAATGGGATGCGCGCAATCCTGGGATTGCTGGGCGTGCTGGTGCTGATCGCGGTCGTGCTGATCGCGCTGGGGTTCCTGAACGTCGATGTGCGCGGCGGCAAGCTGCCCACGGTCGCGGCCGAGACCGGCAAGGTCGCGGTCGGCGAATCGAACAGCACCGTGCGGGTGCCGACCGTCGAGATGAAGGAGAAGCAGGTGAAGCTGCCGACCATCGACGTGCAGAAGGCGCCGGAGCCGACGCCGTCGCCGGCGCAGTGAGCCTAGGCGCAGCCCGAATCGCTGCAGCGGCGCTGTTGCCGCCGTTCGGCATCTATCTGGTGGAAGGGGCGGGCCGCTCCTTCCGGCTGGCGTGCGGGCTGACGATGCTCGGCTTCCTGCCGGGCGCCGGCTATGCGCTGTGGCGCCTGTACCGCCCGCTCGCCGCTTCCGCCGGCTGAGCGCAGGTGACCGCGCCGCCCGGTGCGGCTAAAGCCGAGCGCGATGTTTCCGATCCCTTCACCGATGCGGGCCGCGCTGGCGGCTGCCGAAGCGGCTGCGGCAGCCGGCGAGGTGCCCGTCGGCGCGGTGGTGCTGCTGAACGGTTCGATCGTCGCGACAGGCGCCAATGCCCCGCGTGCGCTGCGCGATCCCACCGCCCATGCCGAGATGCTGGCGATCCGCGCTGCTGCGCATGCGCTCGGTCGCGATCGGCTGGAGGATTGCGACCTGTGGGTGACGCTGGAGCCCTGCGCGATGTGCGCCGGCGCCATCGCCCATGCCCGGATCGCCCGCCTCTATTACGGCGCGAGCGATCCCAAGGGCGGCGCGGTCGAACACGGGCCCCGCCTGTTCGGCCAGCCGACCTGCCACCATCGCCCCGAAGTCTATCCCGGCATCGGCGAGGCCGAGGCGGGGGCGCTGCTCCGCGATTTCTTTCGCAGCCGCCGCTGAGGCCCCTTACTGGCCGAAAACGCCGAAACGCGCTATGGCTGCGCAAACAGGAGAGAGCCGATGCTGCGCTGCCTTACCGCTATCCTGATCATGCTGCCGATGTGCGTCGGTGCCGCCGAGCGGCCGGTAGTGAGCTGGGGCAAGTCCGGCGTGACGCTGGAGGCCTATCGCACCGACGCCGTCGAATGCGGGCGGCAGGGCTATTATCTCGACATCTCGAACACCGAGGCGGCGAAGGTGTTCAAGGACGCCTCGCGGCAGCTGGAAAGCAACGAGGCCGCGCTCAGCATGGTGGGCGGCGATATCGACCGGGCGATGCAGGTCGCCAATGATTCGGGGCGCATCGTCGAGCGTACCCGCCCGGCGGAGCGGATGAAGCAGGTTCGCACCTTGCTGCAGGATACCGTGTCCGGTTGCCTTCGTGCCCGCGGCTACACCCAGTTTCAGCTGACACCGGACCAGCAGCGCCATCTGCGCACCCTTCGCACCGGCTCGGCGGAGCGCCACGCCTATCTCCACGGCCTGGCGAGCAATCCTGCGGTTCTGGCGGCACAGCACCTCTAAATTGCATCCTGCACTGCAAAAGGTTGTGAACTGCCAGCTCCTCCGGATATGAGGGCGGTGCACCATGAGCGCACCTTTTCCCTGGATCGACGTAGCGATCATCTTCGTGCTGATCGCGATCAACGGCATTTTCTCGATGTCGGAGCTGGCCATTGTCTCCGCCCGACCCGCCCGGCTGGAGGCGCTGGCCCGGATGGGCAATCGCGGCGCCAAGACCGCGATGGAACTGGCGCAGGATCCCGGCAAGTTCCTCTCCACCGTCCAGATCGGCATCACCCTGATCGGCATCATTGCCGGCGCCTATTCGGGTGCCAGCCTGGGCGAACCGGTGGGCAAGCGGATCGAGGCGCTGGGCCTGTCCGCCGAGCTTGCCCACACGCTGGGCCTCACGCTGGTGATCGGCCTCACCACCTTCGGCTCGCTGGTGATCGGCGAGCTGGTGCCCAAGCAGTTCGCGCTGCGCTCGCCCGAGCCGATCGCCGCCGCTATGGCGCTGCCGATGCGCTGGCTCTCCTGGAGCACCGCGCCGGTCGTCTGGCTGCTCGATTCGTCGACCGGGCTGGTCTTCCGCCTGCTGCGCCTGAACCGCGAATCGGAAAATCGGGTCACCGCCGAGGAACTGCACCTGATCGTCGCCGAGGCCAGCAAGTCGGGCGTGATCGAGGAGCATGAGCGCTCGATCATCTCCGGCGTCGTCCGCCTCGCCGACCGGCCGGTGCGCGAGGTGATGACGCCGCGGACCCAGGTCGACTGGCTCGACGTGAACCTCGACGGCGCCGGCATCCGCGAGGAACTGCTCGCCACGCCGCATACTCGGCTGCCGGTGGCGGAAGGCTCGATCGATGCGGTGATCGGCGTGGTCCAGGCGCGCGACATCGCCGCCGCTCTGTTCCGCGGCGAGCCGCTCGATCTGCGCAAGCTGATGCGCAAGGCCCCCGTGCTGCCCGACCAGGTCGATGCGATGGACGCGCTCACCGCGCTCCGCCAGGCCGATGTGCCGATGGGGCTGGTGCACGACGAATATGGCCATTTCGAAGGCATCGTCACGCCGGCCAACCTGCTCGCCGCGATCGCCGGCGAGTTCGCCTCCGACGCCGAACCGGGCGACAACCCCAACATCGTCGTGCGCGAGGACGGTTCGCTGCTCGTCGCGGGCGCGACTCCGGCGGACCAGCTCGCCGAGCGGCTCGGCATCGATCTGCCGGAGGACCGCGACTATGCCACCGTCGCGGGCCTGGCACTGGCGGTGTTCAAGCACCTGCCGGTGGAGGGTGAGGTCTTCATCGAACAGGGCTGGCGCTTCGAGATCGTCGATCTGGACGGTCGCAAGATCGACAAGCTGCTGGTGAGCCGCGAGGCGGCCTGAGGTCTTTCGCTTCCGATCCCGGGAATTTCGCCGCAGCCCTTACAGTTGCGCCTCCCTGCCGCGCATGGTAGCGCCCGCGGCTTGAATGGGACCATTCCGCGTCCCTACCTTTCAGGCTTTTCGGGAACCCATGTTCGCCACTCCAGCATATGCACAGGCCGCGGGCGCGGCTGGTCAGGGTAGCACTCTGGCCGGGATCGTATCGGTTGCACCGCTCGTCCTGATCTTCATCGTCTTCTACTTCCTGATGATCCGTCCGCAGCAGAAGCGGATGAAGAGCCTGCAGGACGCCGTGAAGGCGGTGAAGAAGAACGACACGGTGATCACCGCTGGCGGCCTGATCGGCAAGGTCAGCCGCGTCGACGAGACCGAGGTCGAGATCGAGCTCGCGCCGAACGTGAAGGTCCGCGCGATCAAGTCGACGCTCGCCGAAGTGCGCCCGCACGGCGCCAAGCCTGCGAACGACTGATGCTGGATTTTCCGCGCTGGAAGGTCTGGTCGATCACCCTCGGCCTTGCCCTGATGGTCCTGCTCGCGGTGCCGAGCCTGGTGCCGGAGAGCATCCGCAACACCTGGCCGCACTGGGTGCCCAAGCCTGCCGTCAACCTCGGCCTCGATCTCGCCGGCGGTTCGTACCTGCTCCTGGAGGGCGATACGAGCGACGTGCAGCAGACCAAGCTCGAGCAGATGCGCGAGCAGGTGCGCCTGGCGATGCGGCGCGATCCGCGCGTGGACATCGGTGACATCTCGATTCAGGGCGGCAAGCTGAGCTTCATGGTCCGCGATCCCGGCAAGGTGGACGCGGCGCGCGAGAAGCTGCTGCCGATGACCAACGGCGTCGGCACCACCGGCCAGCGCGACTGGGAAATCTCGGTCGTCGATTCGACCCGCTTCGTGCTGACGCCGACCCAGGCGGGCCTGGCGCAGCAGATCGAAACCGCGATGAACGACGCGCGCGAAGTGGTCGACAAGCGCATCAACGCGCTCGGCACCCGCGAGCCGAACGTGATCCGCGAAGGCAGCAACCGCATCGTTGTGCAGGTCCCCGGCCTGCAGGATCCAAGCCAGCTCAAGGCGCTGCTCGGCAAGACCGCCAAGCTCGAGTTCAAGCTGGTCGACACCAGCGTGACCCCGCAGCAGATCGCCAGCGGCGACATCCCCGTCACCTCGCAGCTGCTCCAGTACGAGAATGGCGCGCCGATCGTGGTCAACCGCACCGCGATGATCACCGGCGACATGCTGGTCGATGCCAAGCAGAGCTACGACCAGCAGGGCCGTCCCGACGTGACGCTGCAGCTGGACGGCGCGGGCGCCAAGCGCTTCGCCCGCGTGACGCAGGAGAATACCGGCAAGCCCTTCGCGATCATCGTCGACAACAAGGTGATCTCCGCGCCGAACATCAACGAGCCGATCCTGGGCGGCAGCGCCTCGATCTCGGGCGGTTTCACCGTCGATGGCGCCAATCAGCTCGCCATCGCGCTGCGCTCGGGCAAGCTGCCGATCAACCTGAAGGTCGTGCAGGAATCGACCGTCAGCCCCGAACTCGGCAACGATTCGATTCGCGCCGGCGTCACCGCGTCGGTGATCGCGATCGTCGCGGTCGTGGTGTTCATGGTGCTGACCTATGGCCGCTTCGGCGTCTATGCGAACATCGCCGTGACCCTGAACGTGCTGGTGATCCTGGCGGTGATGGGGATGCTCAACGCAACCCTGACCCTGCCGGGCATCGCCGGCTTCGTGCTGACCATCGGTACCGCGGTGGACGCCAACGTGCTGATCAACGAGCGTATCCGCGAGGAGCGCCGCCGCGGCCGCAGCGTGATGCAGGCGGTGGAACTCGGCTACAAGGAAGCCAGCCGCACCATCTTCGAGGCCAATGTTACCCACGCGATCGCCGGCGCGATCATGCTGGTGCTCGGCTCCGGCCCGATCCGCG
Organism: Sphingomonas elodea ATCC 31461; assembly: GCF_000226955.1. Taxonomy (GTDB): domain Bacteria; phylum Pseudomonadota; class Alphaproteobacteria; order Sphingomonadales; family Sphingomonadaceae; genus Sphingomonas; species Sphingomonas elodea. Next base: position 34,196 of record NZ_AGFU01000016.1, on the reverse strand, counting down.
GCTTCGCGGTGGTGCTGCTGATCGGTATCGCCAGCTCCGTCTTCACCGCCGTGGTGTTCACGCGCATGCTCGTCACGCTCTGGCTGCGCCGCAAGCGCCCGAGCGAGATCCACATTTAAGGAAGCGCCGACATGCGGCTCCTCAAGATCGTACCCGACAACACCAATATCGGCTTCGTCCGCATCCGGTTCATCGCGTTCGCGATCACCGCGCTGCTGACGGTCGCCGCGATCGGTCTGGTCGCGGTGCACGGCCTCAACTTCGGCGTGGACTTCATCGGCGGCGTGTCGATCGAAGAGAAGTTCGCCTCGGCCCCGCCGCTCGACGAACTGCGCGAGACGGTGAACAAGCTCGGCTATGGCGAGACCACGCTGCAGGAAATGGGCGGCAAGAACCTCGTCACCATTCGCCTGCCGGTGCCGAAGTCGAACGACCCGGGTGCTACCAACGCGATGGTCGAGCGGGTGAAGGGCGCGGTCGCGGCCAAGTTCCCCGGCGCGACCTTCTCGACCTACTCCACCGTGTCGGGCAAGGTTTCGGGCGAGCTGATCCGCAACGGCGTGCTCGCCGTGGTGCTGGCGATCGTCGGCATCGCGATCTTCTCGTGGTTCCGGTACGAATGGCAGTTCGGCGTCTCGACCGCGGTGGCGATCGTGCACGACGTGCTGATGACGCTCGGCTTCTTCGCGGTAACCGGCATGGTGTTCGATCTGAATATCGTCGCGGCGGTGCTGACGATCATCGGCTATTCGATCAACGACAAGATGGTGATCGACGATCGTATCCGCGAGAACATGCGCAAGTATCGCAAGATGGGGATGAGCGAGCTGATCGACCTGTCGGTCAACGAGACGCTGCCGCGTACCGTGATGACGTCGCTCACCATCCTGCTGGCACTGGCCTCGCTGCTGGTGTTCGGCGGGCATGTGCTGCGCGGCTTCACCGCGGCGATGATGCTCGGCATCGTGGTCGGTACCTATTCGTCGATCTATGTCTCGTCCTCGCTGCTGATCACGCTCGGCCTCAAGCCGGGTGTGAAGCCCGAAAAGGCCGACTCCATCGCCAGCAACGCCGAGCGCGTGGGTCCGCGCGAGCGTCCTTGAGATGAAGATCGAACGGCGCAGTGCCGAGGGGCCGCTGATCTCCGGATTTTCCGGCGGCGGCTTCCGGGTGGACGAGAATGTCTATCATGGGCTGATCATCACCCCCCAGCGCGCCGATGGCTGGTCGCCGCCCGCCGTGTCCGAGTTGACCGAGGCGGACCTGGCGCCGGCCTTCGCGCTCGATCCGCAGCCGGAGTTCCTGCTGCTCGGTACCGGCACGACCCTGGTGCGGCCGCCGCTTGCTCTCGTCAAGGCGCTGGAGAAGCGCGGCATCGGCATCGAGGCGATGGACAGCCGCGCGGCCGCGCGCGCCTGGGGCGTGCTCCGCGCCGAACTGCGCTGGGTGGCGGGCGCGCTCTACCCGCTCGGCTGAGCCTCGGCGGCGAACAGCTCGGGCAGCGTCTGCTCCAGCCGCGCCAGCGCCGCCTCCCAGCGATCCGGATCGACGGGGCGGGCGGCATGGGCCAGCACATCGTCCCCCGCATCCAGCGGATCGATCGCGTCGTTCAACAGATATTGCGCGAACCACAGCCGAGCCTGCTCCGGATCCGGGCGGCGGACGGTTCCGGCGGCGATGTCGGCAAGGAAGGGCGCCATGGCCGGATAGGGCGCGAGCCATGCCCCGGTCGCGAAGCGCGTCTCCCGCTGCATCGGCACGCCGAAGAAGGCCGCCAGCGCGAAGGTCTTCGAATCGCCTACCATCATCCCGTCGGCATGGCGGGCCATGGCGAGCGTCGCCGGCAGCATGCCGATCCGCGGCGGCAGCAGCACGACATTGTCGCACGCGTTCACCGTCTCGATCAGCGAAGCGGCATCGACATGCGCATCGTTGAGCGGATGGTTGGAGGCGACCAGCGTGAAGCGATCGCCGATCCGGGCGGAGAGTTCGCGCACCAGCGACGAATTGGGCCTGGTGACCAGCCGATGCATGGCGAAGAAATTATCGTCGGTCTCGCATTCGAGCGGCAGCAGCAGCACCGGGCGGTCGGCGGGGATGCCGAACCGGGCGAACAGCGCCTCGCGCTCGCCGGGTGCGGGGGCGAGGCTCTTCTGGAGTCGGTCCCAGGCCGGTGTGATCATCGCGCGCAGCCGGGCGGCGTGTTTCGCGTCGATCGAGGCGAGCAGGCCATGATCGTGCGGGCGCTCGGCAAGTTGCAGCCAGCGCGGGGGCGGCGCGAACGGCTCGTAGCGGCCCTCCATCAGCAGTCGCACGGTGCCGGGGAAGTGACGGACCGTTTCGTGGTCGGCGGTGCGACACAGCACTAGGTCCGGCGCGAGGCTGCGGACGAAATCGATCAGGCCTTCGGCATCTTCCGGCGCGGTGCGCGTGCTCGGATGGTCGGCACCGTCCATGATGTACCAGTGGACCTCCGACAGATCGGTGCAACGGCCGAGCTCCTCGGGCCCGAGGCCGGTGCCGCGCCAGGGGGCGGGGGCGAGCACATGCACCTCGTGACGCTCGGCGGTGCGGCGGATCAGCGGCTCGACGATGTGGACGAACCACCAGTTGGTGATCATCGGCAGGTAGAAGAGCACCCGCTGGCGCTGCTCGACGTGGGGGACGGACGACAAGGCAAGGCTCCTGCGGGATATGCCTAGAGCATTTTCAAGTTGACCGTTTACGGTCAACGACTCGGAAAATGCGGCAATCGAAAACCTAGGGCGTCTTCGCCCAAGGTGAAAACGCTCTAGTTCTTATAGGCCGCTACTGCCGCCGCCGGTGGGCGCCCGGCAATTTTTGCCTAGTGCCTAGCCTTTGCCGGCGCGGTCACGGGGCGCGGAAGAATGCCGGGATGACATAGCCCGGCGATTTCTCCATGCCGACGCCCAGCCGCGCGCATGCCTCGTCGGCGGCGCGGGTGGCGCCCTGCACCAGCCCGTAATCGTCGAACACCACCAGTCCGCCGCGCGCCATGTGCGGCAGCAGTTGTTCGAGCGCGAAGGCAGTTGGCTCGTACACGTCCATGTCCAGGTGCAGCAGCGCAATCTTCAGGGCGGGCTGTGCGGTCACGAAGTCCGGCAGCGTGGAGAAGACATTGCCCTCGACGAGCGTGGTGTTGGCATAGCCCTTGGCGGCGAGCAGCGCCTCCAGATCGGCGCGGGAGATGCCTTGGCCGCCGGTCGCCTCGAACCGGTCGATGAAGCGCTGGTCCTCCCGCTCCTCGATGCCTTCGCGCGGGAAGGAGCCGAACGCGTCGAAGCCGATCAGCGGCCGGCTATATGCGTTTTCGAGAATGTCGCGGAAGCTGGCGAAGCGCATGAACGAGGCGCCCTTGTACACGCCCAGTTCCACGACGGCGCCCGGCAGGGGCACGATTTGCTTGTACAGCTCGTAATGCGCCAGCAGCTTGGCCATCCGCGAGGGGTGCGAACGCAGGTAGAAGCTGTTCTCCGCCTCATAGGCGTCGATCGCATCGGACGGGTGGTAATGCGGCATCCGGGGCTTCCTCCTGCGCGGGGCGCGCCGCCCTGCACTCCTACGATATGGTTATCATAGGGTGAATGGGGCGGCGCGTGGCGCGGGGTCAGCCTTGCTTCGTCTGATATTTCGCCCGGAAGTCATTCGCGAAGGCCGTGAGCCGCTGTTCCTCGATCGCCGCGCGCAGATCGGCCATCAGCGTCTGGTAGAACCAGAGATTGTGCTCGGTCATCAGCATCGCGCCGAGAATCTCGCCGGCGCGGACGAGGTGGTGGAGATAGGCGCGGCTCCAGGTGCCGCAGACCGGGCAGGGGCATGCCGGATCGAGCGGGCCCTGGTCCTCGGCGAACTTCGCGTTGCGGATGTTGATCGGCCCGGCCCGCGTGAACGCCTGGCCGGTGCGGCCCGAGCGGGTGGGCAGCACGCAATCGAACATGTCGATGCCGCGCTCGACCGCGCCGACGATGTCGTCGGGCTTGCCGACACCCATCAGGTAGCGGGGCTTGGTTGCGTCGAGCTGGCCGGGCGCATAGTCGAGCACGCCGAACATCGCCTCCTGCCCTTCGCCCACCGCGAGGCCGCCCACCGCATAGCCGTCGAAGCCGATATCCTTCAGTGCGTCGGCGCTCGCCTTGCGCAGTCCCTCGTCGAGCGCGCCCTGCTGGATGCCGAACAAAGCGGCGCGGGCGGCATGATCCTCGCCCGAATCGAAGCCGGCGCGGCTGCGCTTCGCCCAGCGCATCGAACGCTCCATTGCCTTGGCCTGCACGTCGCGGGTCGAGGTGGTGGGGACCAGCTCGTCGAACGCCATGACGATGTCGGAACCCAGCAGCCGCTGGATCTCCATCGAGCGTTCGGGGCTCATCATGTGGCGCGAGCCGTCGAGGTGCGAGGCGAAGGCGACGCCCTCCTCGCTGCGCTTGGTGAGTTCGGACAGGCTCATCACCTGATAGCCGCCCGAATCGGTGAGGATCGGGCGATCCCAGCCCATGAACGTGTGCAGGCCGCCCAGCCGCGCGACGCGCTCGGCGGTGGGGCGCAGCATCAGGTGATAGGTGTTGCCGAGCAGGATGTCGGCGCCGGATGCACGCACGTCCTGCGGCTTCACGGCTTTCACGGTGGCGGCGGTGCCGACCGGCATGAAGGCAGGCGTGCGGATCTCGCCGCGCTGCATGGCGATGGTGCCGCGACGCGCCTTGCCGTCGGTGGCGTGGATGGTGAACTGGAAACGGGGCATGCTGCGCTATTGGCGCGTTTGGGGCCGGAATCCAAGGGAGGGTCAGGTGGTGGAGCGGACGGGACAGGCGACGAACCTGCTGGCGGGCTTGCCCGATGCCCGCGACGGCGAGGTCTTCACCGATCTGCTGACGCGCCCCGGCGTGCGGATCGAGCGGATCGTTTCGCACGGGCAGGCGACGCCCGAGGATGCGCCGATGGTGCAGGATTGGGACGAGTGGGTGGTGCTGCTCGAAGGCGCGGCGGGCCTCCGCATCGAGGATTCGGCTGAGCTGCGGTTGGGGCCGGGCGACCATCTGCTGATCCAGGCCGGCCAGAAACATTGGGTGACATGGACCGCCCGCGACCGGCCGAGCGTTTGGCTAGCCGTACATCTGGGCGAATAGGAGCAGGACCATGGCCGACCCCATCAATCCCGGCGACGAAGCCGCTCCCGGCACGCCGGGAACCGGCGAGAACTGGTGCCGCATCTGTGGCGGGTCCGGTCGGATCGAGACGGGGGAGTGCCCGGACTGCGGTGGCACCGGCAAGGTTGTGGAGGGGATCGGCGGGGCCTGAGCGTTGAACCGCTCCTGTGTTCCTAGTGCCCCTGCGAAAGCAGGGGGCCAGGGTCGCGGGCGACTCGCTCTCCTACCCTGGGCTCCTGCTTTCGCAGGAGCACTAGGAAGGCAGTGGCGACCTTCCCTGCCGGTTTACGGCAGCAACAGACCCGCCAGCGCCGCCGACATCAGGTTGGCGAGGCTGCCGGCGATCAGCGCCTTTATCCCCAGTCGTGCGATCACCGGGCGCTGGTTGGGCGCCAGGCTGCCGGTGGTCGCCATCTGGATCGCGATCGAGCTGAAATTGGCGAAGCCGCACAGCGCGAAGGTGATGATCGCCTTGGAACGCGGCGCGAGGTCGGTCGCCTTGCCCAGCTCGATGAAGCCGACGAACTCGTTGAGCACCACCTTGGTGCCGAACAGGCCGCCGGCGGTCAGCGATTCGTGCCACGAGATGCCGAGCAGGTACATCACGGGCGCGAAGATCGTGCCGATGATCGCCTGGAAGCTGAGCCCGGGATAGCCGAACCAGCCGCCGACGATGCCGAGCAGGCCGTTGGCCAGCGCGACCAGCGCCACGAAGGCGAGCACCATCGCGCCCACCGCGACCGCGATCTTCACGCCGGTGGAGGCGCCATTGGCCGCCGCCATGATGATGTTGGCGGCGCGTTCCTCCTGGAAGTCCTCTTCGGCGACGCGGATCACCTCGTCCTCGCCGGACATCGGCGCGTCGATGGCGGCGGGCTCGTCCGGCATGATGATCTTGGCCATCATCAGCCCGCCCGGCGCCGCCATGAACGACGCGGCGAGCAGATAGGGCAGCGAGGCGGGCCCGAGCAGGCTGGCATAGGCGGCGAGGATCGTGCCCGCGACGCCGGCCATGCCCACGCTCATCACCGCGAACACCTGCGAGGGGGTGAGTCGGGCGAGATAGGGGCGGATCACCAGCGGCGCCTCGCTCTGGCCGACGAAGATGTTCGCCGCCGCGCAGAGCGATTCGACCTTGCTGACGCCGGTCACCTTCTCGATCGCGCCGCCGATCCAGCGGACGACCAGCTGCATGATGCCGACATGGTAGAGGATCGAGACGAGGGCGGCGAAGAAGATGATTACCGGCAGCGCGGCGATGGCGAGGCTCTGCCCGCCCAACTCGGGCTTGGCGAGGTTGCCGAACAGCAGCTGGGTGCCCGCGCTGGCATAGCCGAGCAGCGCCGAGACGCCATTGGCCATGCTGTGCAGCGCCACCTGGCCCCAGGCGGTGCGCAGGACGATGATCGCCATGCCGGCCTGCAGCAGGAAGGCGGGGACGACGATGCGCAGGCGGATCGCCCGGCGATTGCTGGAAAGCAGGAAGGCGATGCCCAAAATCGCCAGCACCCCGAAAATGCCGATCGGGAAATGAGTCATTCTGAAGTCGTAGGTCCCCATCGCCGGCGGAATGCCTGCCAGCAAACCCGCCGACCATACACGGGATGGCGCATCTTGCCAGCCGCTTGCGTATGCCGCAGCGGGACAGGGGGTCAGCCGTCGAGCCCGGCCGCGAAGGCGAGGCGCAGCGCCTCGGACAGACTGCGCGCCTCCAGCTTGGCCATGGCGTTGGCGCGGTGGACCTCGACCGTGCGCGGCGAAATGCCGAGATCATAGGCAATCGTCTTGTTCGGATGCCCGCGCACCAGCCCACGCAGCACGTCCTGCTCGCGCGGGGACAGCGAGGCGATGCGCCGCGTCGCCTCGGCCTGGGTGGCGACCGCCACCTCGCCTTCCTCCATCCGCTCGAACCCGCGCTCCAGCGCCTCCATCAGCGCGTCGCGGTCGAACGGCTTTTCGAGGAAGTCGATCGCACCGCCCTTCATCGCCGCCACCGCGGTGCCGACATCGCCGTGCCCGGTCAGCACGATCACCGGCAGCTTCACGCCGCGCTTGGCCAACTCGGCCTGCACCTCGATCCCGTCCATCTCCGGCATGCGCACGTCGAGCAGGATGCAGCCGGGTCTGGCGCCCTGCACCTTGTCAAGGAACGCCACGCCCGACGGATAGGTATCCACGTCATAGCCCGCGGTGCGGAGCATGAAGCTGGTCGAGCGGCGCACCGACTCCTCGTCGTCGACCAGATGAATGCGCTTGCGATCGCTCATGCGGGTTCCTCGTTTGCGGACATGAGGGTGAAATTGAAGATGGTGCCGCCCTCCTCGCGCGGCTCGGCCCAGATGCGGCCGCCATGCGCCTCGACGATGGTGCGGCAGATGGAGAGGCCCAGGCCCATGCCTGCCTCCTTGGTGGTGGCGAAGGCCTGGAACAGCCGTGGGGCCTGTTCGGGGGCGATGCCGGGGCCGGTATCCGCCACCCACAGCCGTACCAGGTTGCGCGGCGCCAGCTCCGATCCGATGGTGATCTCTCGCACCGGGCTCGCCGCCATCGCCTCGATCGCGTTACGGATCAGGTTGACCAGCACCTGCTGGATCTGCACCCGGTCGCACAGCACCGCGGTGGCGTGCGGATCGAGCGCGTAGAAGGCGCGGACGCCCAGTTCGCGCGATCCGGTGAGCGCCAGGCGGCTGGCCTCGTCGATCAGCCGCGGCAGGTCGACCAGCCCCATGTCCGCCTCGCCCCGCGCGACGAACTGGCGGAGCCGGCGCACGATGTTGCCCGCCCGCAGTGCCTCCTTCACCGATTCCTCCATCGCCTCCTGGATCATCGCCTGATCCTCGGGGTCCTGGTTGTCGCGCGCCATCAGGTTGCGGCCGGCTTCCAGATAATTGGTGATGGCGGTGAGCGGCTGATTCAGTTCGTGTGCCAGCGTGGAGGCCATCGTGCCCATCGCCGAAAGGCGCGAGACATGGATCAGCTCCGACTGCAGCTCCTTCAACCGCAGCTCGGCGCGCTGCTCGTCGGTCAGGTCGCGGATGAAGCCGGTGAAGATGCGGTTGCCCTCGCTGCTCGCCTCGCCGACCTGCAGCTCCATCGGGAAGTCGGTGCCGTCGCGCCGCTGGCCGACGACGATGCGGCCGATGCCGATCACCCGGCGCTCGCCGGTGGTCATGTAGCGGGCGAGATAGCTGTCGTGCAGCTGCGCATCCGGCGCGGGCATCAGCATGCTGACGTTGCGCCCGATCACGTCCGCCTCGGTCCAGCCGAACAGCCGCTCGGCCGCCGCGCTGAACGAGAGGATGATGCCCTGGTCGTCGATCACTACCATCGCAGAGGGCACGGTGGCGAGGATCGAGCGCAGGTGCAGCGCGCTGCCGGCCAGGGCGGTCTGCGAGGCCTTGTGATCGGTGATGTCGCGGAACACCTCGGCATAGCCGCGCAAGGATCCGTCCGGATCGCGGAGGGCGGTGAGCTGTACCTCGGCCAGATACTCGCTGGCGTCGCGGCGCACCCGCCAGCCCTCCTCGATCAGCCGGCCCTCGCTGCGGGCGCGGGCAAGGTCGCGCGCCGGCTTTCCGGCGGCGGCTTCGCCAGGCGGGTAGTGGAGCGAAAGGCCGGCGCCGGCCAGATCTTCGGGTTGCCAGCCGTCTAGCAGTTCGACGCCGCGGCTCCAGCTTGCGATTTGCCCCTCGGCATCGAGCAGGATCACGCCCCGATCGGTCGCCGCCTCGAACAGGAGCGCCATTGCCGCAGGGTCATGGCTCGGCCTTTGTGTCATAAACTCCGGTGTTTGTACCTCGTAGCTTGCATGATCGTACGCAACCTGCCGCCGAAACGCCAGAATTTGATCGGGGTCAAAGTAAAGACCTGACAAATGCGTGAACGTTCCGCTCTTCCAGATGGAGGCGGATATGCTCGACGTTATTGGTGGCAATTATCTCTATATGGTTCTGGCGGCGATGGGCGTGTTCACGGCGGCGCTCGCCTTTGTAAGCCTTAGCGACTATATGCATCCGCGCGATCTTTGAGCTGCACGGGCTTCCCCCGCGCGGCGCGGCGCGCTAGCGGATCTGCATGACTGCAAACCTTTCGATTGCCGGCCTGGAGCTGGGCGGAACCAAATGTGTGGCAACCCTGGGCAGCGGGCCGGGCGACGTGCGCGAACAGCATGTCGTGCCGACGACCGACCCGGCGACGACGCTGGCGGCGATCGAATCGGTGCTCGACGGCTGGCAGTTCGACGCGATCGGCATCGCCAGCTTCGGGCCCATCGAACTGAATCCCGCGCGGCCCGATTTCGGTTCGATCGTGGCGACCACCAAGCCGGGGTGGAACGACACCGATCTCACCAAGCGACTGGCGGCGCGCTACGGGAAGCCGCTGGCGATCCAGACCGACGTCAACGGCGCGGCGCTCGCCGAAGCGCGCTGGGGCGCCTCGGCCGGGCTTTCCACCCATGCCTATATCACCATCGGCACCGGCGTGGGCGTGGGGCTGGTGGCCAATGGCCGGCCGATCATGGGTTATGCGCATGGCGAGGCGGGGCACATGCGCTCGGCCCGCGCGCCCGGTGACACGTTCAAGGGCTGGTGCCCCTATCATGGCGACTGCGCCGAGGGGCTACTATCGGGCCCGGCGCTGGCGGCGCGATTCGGCCGTCCGGGGCAGGAGGTGGCCGACGACGCGCCCGAATGGGAGTATTTCGCGCATGATCTGGCGGCACTGCTCCACAATCTGATCGTGTCGCTCGCGCCCGAACGCATCGCGATCGGCGGCGGCGTGATGACCAAGCGGCCGCAACTGTTCGGCGCTGTGCGCGAAAAGGTCGCGGCGATGATCAACGGCTATGGCGCGCTGGCCGGCTATTGCGCCGAGCTCGACACCCGCATCGGCCCGCCGGGGCTGGGCGACATGGCGGGGCCGCTGGGCGCGATCGCGATGGGGCTGGAAGCGCTCGATCGGTGATTCGGGCGTTTGGGGGTTGCGTCCTGCGCCCAAGCGGCATACAGGGCGCACCCTCGGTCGGGGCGTAGCGCAGCCTGGTAGCGCATCACACTGGGGGTGTGGGGGTCGCAGGTTCGAATCCTGTCGCCCCGACCAAGCCACACCCAAGCATTCCTTCACATCGTCGGATCGTTGCGCGGACGCGGCTTTAGGGGAACTCCCCCTTTGCACGCCCGCACCCGCCACCCATATGCGCGTCCATGAGTGACAAGAACACCGTGTGGCACGGCACGACGATCCTCTCCGTGCGCAAATCCGGCAAGGTAGTCATCGCAGGGGACGGCCAGGTTTCGGCCGGCAACACCGTGATGAAGCCCAACGCCCGCAAGGTGCGCCCGCTGGGGGACGGCAAGGTGATCGCGGGCTTCGCCGGCGCCACCGCCGATGCCTTCACCCTGTTCGAGCGGCTGGAGGCCAAGCTGGAGCGCCACCACGGCCAGCTGCTGCGCGCGGCGGTGGAGCTCGCCAAGGACTGGCGCACCGACAAATATCTCCGCAACCTGGAGGCGATGCTGCTCGTCGCCGATCGCGACGTGACGCTGGTGATCACCGGCAATGGCGACGTTCTCGAGCCCGAGGCGCACGAGCATGGCACCGTCGCGGCGATCGGATCGGGCGGGAACTTCGCGCTCTCTGCGGCGCGCGCGCTGATCGAGTACGAACCCGATGCCGAAGTGGTCGCGCGCAAGGCGATGGGAATCGCCGGCGAGCTGTGTGTGTACACCAACGACCGGCTGACCGTGGAGACGCTGGACGCGGCCAACTGAGTTCCCCTTCCGCTTGCGGGAGGGGCTAGGGGAGGGGATGCTCTCCCACCGTCCTGCCCGCCGCGGTCATCCCCTCCCCCGACCCCTCCCGCAAGCGGGAGGGGGGAAGAAGAAGACATGAACCAGAACCTCACCCCCAAGACGATCGTCGCCGCGCTCGACGCGCACATCATCGGCCAGAAGGACGCCAAGAAGGCCGTCGCGGTAGCACTTCGCAACCGCTGGCGCCGGCAGCAGCTCTCGGCCGACCTCCGCGACGAGGTGACGCCGAAGAACATCCTCATGATCGGGCCCACCGGCTGCGGCAAGACCGAGATCAGCCGCCGCCTCGCCAAGCTGGCCGATGCGCCCTTCGTGAAGGTGGAAGCGACCAAGTTCACCGAGGTCGGCTATGTCGGCCGCGACGTCGAGCAGATCGCCCGCGACCTGGTCGAGGAAGCGATTCGGCTGGAGAAGGAGCGCCGCCGCTCGGCGGTGAAGGACAAGGCCGAGGAAGCGGCGATGGGCCGGCTGCTCGACGCGCTGACCGGCAAGGATTCGAGCACCGCGACGCGCGAGGCGTTCAAGCAGCGCTTCAACGAGGGGCTGCTCGACGCCACCGAGATCGAGATCGAGGTGGAGCAGGCGCCGCAGATGCCGTTCGACATCCCCGGCGGCGCGCCGCAGATGATCAACCTGTCGGAGATGATGAAGGGCCTGACCGGCACCCCGCTCAAGCGCCGCAAGCTGAACGTGCGCTCGGCCTGGGAGAAGCTCGTCGAGGAAGAAGCCGACAAGCGCCTCGACCAGGACGAGGTGAGCCGGGTGGCGCTTGCGGACGCCGAGGCGAACGGGATCGTCTTTCTCGACGAGATCGACAAGATCGCCGTGTCCGACGTGCGCGGCGGTTCGGTGAGCCGCGAAGGCGTGCAGCGCGACCTGCTGCCGCTGATCGAGGGCACCACGGTGGCCACCAAGTACGGCCCGATGAAGACGGACCATATCCTGTTCATCGCCTCCGGCGCGTTCCATGTGGCGAAGCCCAGCGACCTGCTGCCCGAGCTGCAGGGCCGCCTGCCGATCCGGGTGGAGCTGAAGGCGCTGACCGAGGAGGATTTCGTCGCGATCCTTTCGGACACCAAGGCGAGCCTGGTGCGGCAATATGCCGCGCTGCTCGGCACCGAGGGCGTCTCGATCGACTTCACCGAGGACGGCATTCGCGCGGTGGCGAAGATCGCTGCCGAGGTGAATGCCGAGGTCGAGAATATCGGTGCACGGCGGCTCCAGACGGTGATGGAGAAGCTGCTCGAGGAAGTCAGCTTCGAGGCCGAGGACCGCTCGGGCAGCGCCGTGGTGATCGACGCGGCCTATGTCGACCAGCAGCTGGCCAGCGTGGCGCGGAACACGGATCTCAGCCGCTACGTGCTGTGATCTAGGTCTAAGCCCCTCTCATCCAGGGGAGGGGTTGGGGTGGGGTAGGGTCTCACCGAGACCAACCAGCGTTCTGGAATCCCTCCACCCCGACCCCTCCTCCAAGGAGGAGGGGCTTGAAGTGCCCCGGCGTTCTGGCAGGTTCCCCGCATCGACTAGATCCCGGGGGACTCCATGAAAAAGCTCGTTCTCGCCACGCTGCTGGCCGGTGCCGCTGCAGCGCCGCTGCTCGCCCAGACCAGTGCCCCCACGCCGCCGGTCGCTGCAAAGAAGCCCTACACCGTCAAGGCGCCCTTCGGCGCGACGCGCGAGGACCCCTATTACTGGCTCCGCGACGATACGCGGAAGAATCCCGAGATGCTGGCCTATCTCGCCGCCGAGAACGCCTATGCAGATGCGGTGCTGGCGCCGACGAAAGCGATGGCGGACACGCTCTATCGCGAGACGATCGGCCACATCAAACAGGACGACGCGAGCGTCCCCTATGCCAAGCATGGCTATTTCTACTACACCCGCTTCGATACCGGCGCCGACTATGCGGTGATCGCGCGCCGCAAGGGCAGCATGGCCGCGCCCGAGCAGGTGCTGTTCGACCAGCCCGCCATGGCCAAGGGCAAGAGCTTCTTCCAGATCGGCAGCTGGCGGGTAAGCCCCGACAACACCCGCATCGCCTGGGCCGAGGACCTGGTCGGACGGCGGCAGTACGTGCTGAAGGTGAAGGATATCGCCACCGGCACGCTGCTCGCCGACACGGTTGGCAATATCGAGCCTGGGCTCGTCTGGTCGGCGGACGGCAAGACGATCTTCTATGTCGAGAAGGACCCGGTCACGCTGCTCGGCACCCGGGTGAAGGCGCATGTGCTCGGCACGCCCGCCTCGGCCGACCGGCTGATCTACACCGAGAAGGACGACACCTTCTACATGAGCATCGGCGCGACTACCGACGAGCGCTATATCTGCATCAACCTCCATTCGACGGTGAGCGACGAGCAGCGCTGCGCGTCCGCCGCCAACCCGGTGGCGTTCAAGCCCGTCGCGCCGCGCGAGCGGGACTTCCTGTACACGGCCGATCATCTCGGCGGGCGCTGGATCGTCCGCACCAACTGGCAGGCGCCCAATTACCGCATCATGACGGTGCCCGACGCGAAGGCTGCGGCTGGCCGCGCGGGCTGGACCGATCTGGTTCCGACCAGCGACAGCGTGTTCATCGAAGGCTTCCAGCCCTTCGACCGCTTTCTTGCGATCGAGGAGCGCTCGGGGGGCAACAAGCGGCTGCGGCTCCGCACCCCGACCGGCAAGAGCAGCTTCGTCAGCGCCGACGAGCCCGCCTATGTGATGAACCTCGACGTCAACGAGGATCCGGCCAGCCCGGTGCTGCGCTACACCTATGGCTCGCTGGTGACGCCGACCACCACCTATGAGGTCGACGCCGCGACCGGCAAGCGCACCGTGCTGAAGGTGCAGCCGGTGCCCGGCTACGACCCGTCCAAATACGTTACCGAACGCGTCTGGGCGACGGCGCGCGACGGGACCAAGGTGCCGGTGAGCCTCGTCTATGCCAAGGGCTTCAAGAAGGACGGCACCGCCGCGCTCTACCAGTACGCCTATGGCAGCTACGGCTATTCGACCGATCCCAGCTTCCGCCCGACGCTGCCGAGCCTGCTCGATCGCGGCATGGTCTATGCCATCGCGCATATCCGCGGCGGGCAGGAGATGGGTCGGAAATGGTATGACGACGGCAAGATCTTCCACAAGAAGAACAGCTTCACCGACTTTATCGACGTGACCCGCTTCCTGGTGGCGCAGGGCTATGCCGCCAAGGGCCGGGTGGCGGCGGAAGGCGGCAGCGCGGGCGGGCTGCTGATGGGCGCGGTCGCGAACATGGCGCCGCAGGATTACCGGGTGATCGTCGCGCAGGTGCCGTTCGTCGACGTGGTGACGACGATGCTCGACACCTCGATCCCGCTGACCACCGGCGAGTTCGACGAATGGGGCAACCCCGCCGAGCAGCGCTATTACGACTATATGCTCAGCTACTCGCCCTACGATAACGTGGCGGCGCAGGCCTATCCGGCGATGTATGTCGGCACCGGGCTGTGGGACAGCCAGGTGCAATATTACGAGCCGACCAAATGGGTGGCGAAGCTGCGCGCGACCAAGACCGACCGGAACCCGCTGGTGTTCCGCGTCAACATGGAAGCGGGCCATGGCGGCAAGTCCGGCCGGTTCGAACGCTATCACCAGAATGCGGAATATCTCGCCTTCGCGCTCGACCAGCTGAACGTGCAGTGACGCCCGATCCTCCCCCTGCGGGGGAGGGTTACGCAAGGTTCAGCCCTTCGGCCGGGTGTAGGGCGTGAACTTGCCGAGGCGGCAATAGCCGCTGGGGATGCTCGTTCCCGGCGTCAGCACGCGGAACTGATCGTTCCGGCAAAGCTGGCTGCCGCGCATCTCGACGATCACCGTGGTCAGCGGCGCAAGCGACGGGCATTCGGAGACGAGATCGTTGCGATACAGCCGCGCGCCCTGCCGATAGATCAGCGTGCGGGTGTCGATGATTTGCGGGCCGTCGGTGAGGCCGGGGTTGATGCAATCCTGCAGCTTCCCGGGCACCCGGTCGCCCAGCGTGCTGGCAAGCTCCCGCCGCGCCTGCGCGTCGCGGGCGGCCTGATAGTCGGCATTCTGGGCGCAGCCGGCAAGGGCCAGGGCGCCCAGCGTGATGACGATACGCATCCTCTTTCTCCTCCAGCCTTTGCGGCCGTTCAGGATCTACGACTCAGCCGACGAAACTATCCTTCGCGGCGCGTCGCTTGGCCAGAATGACCGCATCCGCTGCCCGCAGGAAGGGGTTGGTGGCGCGTTCGTCCGCGATCGTCGTCGGCACCGTCGCCTCGCCCGCGGCACGGAGGCGCTCGACCTCGGCCAGGCGGACGGCGATGGCGGCGTTGTCCGGTTCGGCCACCACGGCATAGCGCGCGTTGCTGAGGGTATATTCGTGTGCGCAATAGACCCGCGTTTCGCCCGGCAGCGCGTCCAGGCGGCGCATCGCGGCGAACATGTCGTCGGCGGTGCCCTCGAACAGCCGCCCGCAGCCCATCGCGAACAGCGTGTCGCCGACGAATATCACCGCATCCTCGGCCAGATGATAGGCGATATGCCCGGCGGTGTGGGCGGGTACCGCGATCACCGCCGCCTGGTGCGCACCGATCGCGACGACATCCCCGTCCGCCACCAGACGATCTGCCGTCGGAATCTTCGCCGCCTCGGCGGCGGGGGCAATCACGGTGCAGCCGGTTGCCGTCTTGAGCGCCGCGTTGCCGCCGGTGTGATCGGGGTGCCAATGGGTGTTCCAGATCGCCGTCAGCGTCCAGCCGCGCTCGTCGAGCGCCGCCAGCACCGGCTCCGACGCGCCGGGATCGACCACGATCGTCTCCGCCGACACGGGATCATGGACGAGCCACAGGTAATTGTCGGTGAAGGCGGGCAGGCGGACGATCTGGAGCGCGGTCATCGCCTTACCATTCGCCGGTGTTCGGCATCGATGCCCAGGGCTCCTGCGGCGGCAGGCTGCCCTTCTGGAGCAGTTCGATCGAGATCGCATCGGGTGTGCGAACGAACGCCATGTGGCCGTCGCGGGGCGGGCGGTTGATCGTCACGCCGGCATCCTGGAGCCGCTGGCACGTCTCGTAGATGTCGTCGACCTGGAAGGCGAGATGGCCGAAATTGCGGCCGCCGCTATAGGTTTCGGGATCCCAATTGTGGGTCAGCTCCACCTCCGCCCGGCCGCGGCCGGTTTCGGGGTCGATGTCTTCCTCGGACGCGAGGTAGATCAGCGTGAAGCGGCCCTTCTCGCTGGTGATCCGGTGGGTCTCCTTCAGGCCCAGCAGCTCGAAAAAGGCGATGCTCGCGTCCGGATCGGTGACGCGGATCATGGTGTGGAGAAACTTCATGGGGGTGGCACGCTCCCTGGGTTGGCCTTGGCGGCAAGATAGGTGCGGCAGATGCCGCCCGCCACCCGGCTATTTGGCGGGAGGCGGATCGAACTGGGCGAGCGCCGCGCGCGCAGCCGTCGCCTGCGGACTGGTCGGGGCGGCGGTAACCACCTTGTTCCACGCCGTTTTCGCGGCAGCCTCGTCGCCGCTCGCCGCAGCGATGTTGCCAGCTTCCAGCTGCACCGCGGCGTCGTCGCCTGCGCGATTCACGGCCTCGGCGATGTCCTTCTGCGCGCGCGGCAGATCGGACATGCGGCGGGCGAGGGTGGCGGAAAGCAGCCAGGCAAGCGGATCGTCCCCCGCCTTGGCCAGGGCGATGTCGATATCGGCGCGTGCGCCTGCATTCTCCCCCGAGGCGACGGCCGCCCGGGCGCGGTCGAGATAGGCCTCGCCCAAGCCCAGCCCCTTGAGCGCGCCGGTAGCCAGCGCGGCATTGAAGCTGGCCCGCGCCTTGGGTGGCTTGCCGGCCGCCAGCCAGGCGTTGCCCGCCTGGGTCCAGTAGGTGGCGGCGCGGGTGCCGTCCTTGGCGCTCTCTGCCTCGCCTGCCGCTTCCTCGAAGGCGGCGGCCGCCGATTCCCATCGGCTCTGGTTGGCATAGGCAACGGCCAGGCATTGGCGGGCGAACATGCCGCCCTGCTCGGTGCGCCATTTCACCGCCTCGCTGATCGCGGCGGTGGGGTCCCCGGTCGCGAGGTCCATGCATTTGGTGAAGCGCGGCGGTTCGCCCGCAGGCGCAGGCGCAGGGGCTGCGGCCTTGGCCGCGGCGGCACGGGCGCGCTCGGCATCGCGAAGCACGGGGCCGGACTTGGGGGCGGTGGCGGTCGTCTGCTGGGCGATCAGCAGGAGGAGGGGGAGCAGCATTCGGTCAGGACGTCCTCAACAGCACGGAGCAGCAGGCGCATATCGCCGTCGCGTGACAGGCGGTGATTTCCGTCCTTGACGATCCATGTCTGGACCTTCTCTGAACGGAGGTTGGCGGCGATGCGCAGCGCCAGTTCCCACGGCACCTCCTCGTCGCACTGGCCCTGGAGCAGGCGGACCGGGCCGTCGAAGGCGAGGGGCGCGTCGAGCACGCGATTCGCCTCGCCCGAGTCCCAGAAGGCGCGGGTGGTGACCATCGGCTCGTCCGAATAGGCGCTGGGCTGCTCCAGCCGGCCCTGTTCGGCGAGGACGCGCTTCTCCTCCGCGGTGAAGCCCCAGTCGGTGAAGTCGGGCGCGGCGGCGATGCCGACCAAGCCTACCACCCGCTCGGGCCGCGCCCTGGCCACCAGCAGCATCAGCCAGCCGCCCATCGAGGACCCGACCAGCACCACCGGCCCTTCGACCAGCGTGTCGATCATCGCGAGCGCGTCGTCGCGCCAGCTGGCCAGCGTCTGGTCCTCGAAGGCGCCGGGGCTTTCGCCGCAGCCATGATAATCGAAGCGGAGGAACGCCTGGCCGCGCTCGCGGGCCCAAGCCTCGAGCGCCAGCACCTTCGATCCCTGCATGTCGGAGCGATACCCGGGCAGGAAGACGATGGTCGGCTGGGCGCCGGGGCTGTGGTGATGGGCCAGGCTGGTCATGGCCCAGCGTGTAGCGGCTCCACCCGCATATCGCCAGCGACGGAACCGATCACTGCGATCGGGATTGATCGCAGGACAATCTCGACGAACAGGAGCAGGGTGCGCGCATGAGTACGGTAGAAAAAGCCATCGCCCTGCCGGTCCGCCGGTTCGTCCCCGGCACACAGCTCGCCTTCGGCGCCGCCATTGCCGTCTCCGGCCTGTCGGTGCTGGCGGGCAGGTTGCTGGCGCTGCTCGCCTAGAAGTTGATGCCCGTCGGAGCGGGCGGGCCGTCTGCGCACATCTTGCGCAGCGCCTGCCACTGCGACGGGGTCAGCGACGGCGTGTAGGCCGCCCCCTTCACCGCGCTCGCGGCGAAACGCTGCTCGCGGGCCGACGAGAGCGGGTGCGAGGACAGGTAGTTGAGCAGCAGCCCGGCATTGCCCGACTGCTCGTCCTGCTTGGCAAGGCGCGCGAACAGCGCGGCGGTGGGGCGGGGCGAGACGTTGGCCGCCTGCAGGTGGCCGATCGCATAGCCGTCCGCCCCGGCTTCCGTCTTGCGCGAATAGCGCGCGTTGAGCAGCGCGTTGCCATAGCCGCTGATGTTGCTGTCGAACCCGCCGAGCAGCAGGCTGAGGCCATATTGGCGGACCAGTGATTCCATCCCGTCGCGATGCGCGACATGGCCGAGTTCATGGGCGAGCACGCCCGCTACTTCGTCCGGCGACTGGGCGTTCTGGATCAATCCGTCGAACAGCACCACCTGCCCGCCCGGAAAGGCGACCGCGTTGACCATCTGCGCGTTGACGACCCGGATCGTGATGCCGTCCCCCTGACGCAGGCGCGCGGCGAGCGCCTTCAGCGCCGCCTCGCCCTCCGGCGTGGTACAGGCATAGGCGCCCATGTTGCCGACCATCAGCCGGCCCATGCGCTGTTCCATGGATTGCGGGATCAGCCGGGCGATCAACGGCGGCAGCTTGAGCGTGACCGCCACCACCAGCGCGGCGAGGACCGCCAGCACGCCGACCGAGCGCCACAGGCCGAACCGATCGATCCAGCGGCCGTAGCGGCCCTGCTTGGGCAGCTGCACCGCGATCTCGGAGGGCGGAAACTCGAGGAAGGTGATCCGCCAGCCCGGCCGCCCCTTCAGGCCGAAGGCCCGCTCGTGGTGCGACGTGCCGTGCGGCTTCAGATCGGTGAAGGCATACGGTCCCGGATCGGCGCCGTCGCCTTCGAGGACGAAGTGCCGCTGGTCGGCGGTAAGGGCGATGATCGGCATGCGCCGCTCGCCGCTGCGGCCATCATAATGCCAGACGCGCGTTTCCACCGTCCGCTCTCCTCAGAAGGCGCCCATGTCGAGGCTGTCGAACAGCCCCTCGCCCTGGCCGGGCGCGCGCGTGGTCGATTGGGTGAACTGGTCCAGATCCAGCGTGCCATAGGCCCGCAGGTGGCGGACGAAGAACGCCCAGTTGCGATAGGCGATGAATACCGATCCGATGCCGAGCGTGCACACCACCAGCGCGAAGGTGCCGAGCATCAGCTTCAGCCAGTCGCCGGTACGGGCGGTGAACTCGAATTCGAGATTGCCGAGCGACAGTCCGGCGATCACCTGCCGGAAATAGGCCGCGTAGAAGTAAAGCGAGACGAGGCCGAGCAGTACGAAAAAGATCAGGTAGAAGCCGAAGAAGAACAGCCCGACCTGATAGCCTTGGGTCAGCTCGGCAGGATTGCGCGCGGTTGCCGCTGCCGCCACGCCCGCAATCACGCCGAGTACGACCAGCGCGATCGGGAGGAGATAATAGAGCAGGTAGCGGCCCATCAGCCCGTCCGAGCTGGCGGTGGCGACGAAGCGATGGGGGCCGAAGCTCATCGCGTTCCAGCGCTTGTTCCACAAGGTCACCAGCGCCCAGGGCACCAGCAGGCCGAAGGCGATCCCGCCCAGCATCGTCCGCCAGAGATAGGACAGGCCATAGCGGAAACCCTGGTCGTCGCTGCCGCCGCGAATACCGTGCCAGTAGGTGCGGCTCAGCCGGTAGCGGAGCGCCCGGAAGATCGCGACGCCGCCCAGTCCCAGCACCGCGAGGTAGAACAACATGGCCAGCAGGAACGCCGCGCCTGCCGCTGCCGGGGTGCCGCGCATCACCAGCCCGCCCATCACGAACTGGATCGCGGCGAGCGGCAGGAAGAACACCAGCACGACCATGACATAGCCGAGCATCAGCTCGCCGCCGGTGCCGGTCCATTCCAGCCGATCGTCGATGAAGCGGGTGCGGCTCCACAGATATTGCCGGGTGCGGGTACGCGCCCAGAAATTGTAGATGCCCAGCGTGACGATTGTCAGCAGCAGGTTGGTGAAGGCGATCGGGGCATATTCCCGCCACGAGCCGGTGAATTCGAACGCACCGCGCTCGTGCTGTTGAGTCATCATATCTCCCTTTGGCCGCCATCCAATAGCGGCCGGGGGTTTACGTCAAGTAACGTTCACTGGGCAGCGCTGAAGGTGTCGCACCGGCGGGGGTCGCCCGTATCCAGCCCGCGCTTCAGCCATGCCTTGCGCTGGGCCGAGCTGCCATGGGTGAAGCTGTCCGGCACCACCGTTCCTTGCGCCTCGCGCTGGAGGGTGTCGTCGCCGATCGCGTTGGCGGCGGTCATGCCTTCCTCGATATCGCCCGGCTCCAGCCGGTCGCGATTGCGCGCGGCCCAGACGCCGGCGTAGCAATCGGCCTGCAGCTCCAGTTTCACCGAAAGGCGATTGCCCTCGGTCTTGCTCGCCTGGGCCTGCGCGCGCGACACTTCGGACGAGGTGCCGAGCAGGTCCTGGATGTGGTGGCCCATCTCGTGTGCGATCACGTAATCGCGGGCGAAGTCGCCCTTGGCGCCGAAGCGGTTCTGCAGATCGTCGAAGAAGGTCGTGTCGATATACACGCCGTCGTCGCTCGGGCAGTAGAAGGGGCCGACGGCCGAGCTGGCCGCGCCGCAGCCCGTGTTCGCGCCGCCCTTGAAGAAGTTGATCGTCGCCGGCTTGTAGTCGCTGCGGCCCATTTCCTGGAAGATCTTCTCCCAGGTAAGATCGGTGCTGCGCATGACCCGGCACGCCTCCAGCCGGCGTTCGTTGACGCGGCAGACCTGCTGGCCCGACTGCCCCGCGGTGGGGGAGCGACCTGCCGTGCCGCCGCCGCCGCTCTGGCCCAGCATGCCGCCACCGCCGCCCAGGCCGAACATGACCAGTGCGATGATGCCGATCAGCACGATGCCGCCGCAGCCCATGCCGCGCCCGAGGAACATCGGCAGCAGCCCGAGCAGCGGAAAACCGCCGCCACCGCCGCCCGAGCCCAGGTCGCGGGCATTGTCGGTAGGATCGAGATCGTCGAGCCGCATCGGGCCTCCCCTTTGGTTGCTTGGCCGTGACAATGCGCCAACGCGCCTTGCGTTGCACGTGCTTCTGCGAAGGGCCGTATTGCTCCGCAGCATGGGATGCGCCACATCCCTCGCCATGGCCGATGCCGAGTCCCGCCCGCACCGCCGCCGCCATGCCGCACCCGGCATGCCGCTGCCGGATACCGTCGCGCTGGTGCTGCAGGGGGGCGGGGCGCTGGGCAGCTTCCAGGCCGGGGTGATCGAGGAACTCGCCACCGCCGATATCGAGGTCGACTGGGTCGCCGGCATTTCGATCGGCGCGGTCAACGCCGCGCTGTTCGCCGGCAACCCGCCCGAGAAGCGGCTAGGGGCGATCCGTGCCTTTTGGGAGCAGGTGACCTCGGCGCTCCCCGATGTGCCGCTCCCGATGAACGACCAGCTGCGCGAGATCGCCCATGAATGGTCCGCCGGCGCGGTGATTCTCGGCGGGGTGCCCGGCTTTTTCCGCCCGCGCCCGATTCCGCCGGCCTTCGCGGTGCCGGGCACGCCCGGCGCGCTGAGCTTCTACGATACCAGCCCCCTGCACGAGACGCTGGACCGGCTGATCGACTGGGACCTGCTCAACGAGGGGCCCGTCCGGCTGTCGGTCGGCGCGGTCAATCTGCACAGCGGCAACTTCCGCTATTTCGACACGCGCGACGAACGCATCGACGCGCGGCACATCATGGCGTCTGGTGCGTTGCCGCCCGGGCTGCCGCCGGTCGAGATCGACGGCTGCTGGTATTGGGACGGGGGACTCGTCTCCAATACCCCACTTACCCATGTCCTCGATCGGCAGGAGGCCGAGATGCTCGTCTTCCAGGTCGACCTGTTTCCCGCCGAGAACGAACTGCCGCGCACGATCATGGACGTGATGGGCCGCGAGAAGGAAATTCGCTTCTCCAGCCGCACCCGCGCCATTTCCGACGAGCGGCTGCGCATCCGCAAGGCGCGCGAGACGGTGAAGGCGTTGCTCGACAAGTTGCCCGCGCACATCGCCGACGAGCCGGAAGTGAAGGCCGTGCGCGACCTTGTGACGGAGCATCCGGTCAATGTCGTCCAGCTGATCTACCGCGCGAAGATCTGGGAAGGTGGATCGCGCGATTTCGAATTTTCCACGCGCACGATGCGCGAGCATTGGGAGGCCGGCCGCATGGCGGTGGCCGAGACCATGGCCAATAGCCGCCTCGTCGCGCAGAACATCCTCGACGGCAAGACCGCCGCCTTCGATCTCACCCAGCGTTAACAAGGGAGTATGCCGATGTTCCTCAAGGGCAAGTCCGCGATCGTCACCGGGTCCACCTCGGGCATCGGCCTCGCTTATGCCAAGGCGCTGGCGGCCGAAGGCGCGAACGTGCTGATCAACGGCTTCGGCGATGCAGAGGCGATCGAGAAGGAGCGCGCGGCGCTGGCCGAGGCCAGCGGCGGCAAGGCGCTCTACGACGCGGCCGACATGACCAAGCCGGACCAGATCGCCGCCATGGTCGCGCGTGCCGAGGCCGAATTCGGCGCGGTCGACATCGCGATTTCCAACGCCGGCATCCAGCACGTCGCCCCGATCGACGAATTCCCGATCGAGAAGTGGGACGCGATCCTGGCGATCAACCTCAGCTCGACCTTCCACCTGATGCGCGCGGCGATTCCCGGCATGAAGGCGCGGAAATGGGGCCGGATCATCTCCACCGCCAGCGCGCACAGCCTGGTCGCCAGCCCGAACAAGGCGGCGTACGTCGCCGCCAAGCACGGCCTTGCCGGCCTCACCAAGACGGCGGCGCTGGAAGTGGCGACGCACGGCATCACGGTGAACTGCATCTCGCCCGGCTATGTCTGGACGCCGCTGGTCGAGAACCAGATCCCCGACACGATGAAGACGCGCGGGCTGACCCGCGAGCAGGTGATCAACGACGTGCTGCTCGATGCCCAGCCGACCAAGCAGTTCGTGCTGCCCGAGCAGGTCGCGGCGCTGGCCGTGTTCCTGTGCCGCGACGAGGCCGCGCAGATCACCGGATCGAACTATTCGATCGACGGCGGCTGGACCGCCGCATGATGCTGCGCGCGTTCGTCGCCATCGGGCTGGGTGCGGCGCTGGCGGGCTGCAGCGTCTACCGTGAGGCCACGTCGCCCGTGATGGACGCCAGCGTCAACTGGCGCCGCGTGGCGACCGACGTGGACCGCGAGAAGCTGCGCAACTGGCGCAAGGCGTGGAGCGAGGCGCTGCCCCTCGCCCGCGCCGCCGATTCGGCGCTGATCGACGGCGACCCTGCGCTGTTCGATCCCGATCGCGCGCTGGCCGACGCGATGCCGCCGGCCGGCAGCTATCGTTGCCGCACCTTCAAGCTCGGCGGGGGCGGCACCGCAGTCAGCGCGATCGTCCGCTACGACTGGCGCCCCTGCATGCTCGGCGAGGACGGTCAGGTCCGCCACTTTCGCCTCGAAGGCGGCGTGCAGCGACCGGACGGCAACCTGTTCCCGGACGTGAAGGCGCGCGTCGCCTTCATCGGCACGCTGGAGGTCGGCGACGATGCGGCGCCGCTCCGCTACGGGCTCGACAACAAGCGCGATCTGATCGGTTATGCGGAGCGCATCGGCGAAAAGCGCTGGCGGCTGGTGCTGCCGTTCCCGGCATTCGAATCCAAGCTGGATTTGATCGAGATGGTGCCCGCGGTTTGACACGCGGGCGGCGAGGCAGGACACTCGCCCCCGATGATCGACAAGGGGGCCTCATGTTCACGTCTTTCCTGCTGGCCGGGGCAATGAGCCTCGGCACGCCTGCCGCTGCTGCCGCCGCCGATCCCGTGCGCGAGGCGACGGCGAGGGCGATGCCGCAGCTGATGGCGCTCTACCGCGACCTCCACGCCAATCCCGAACTCAGCCTGCACGAGGTGAAGACCGCAGCCAAGATGGCGGCGGCCGCGCGCGAGGCGGGCTATGAGGTCACCGAGAAGGTGGGCGGCACCGGCGTCGTCGCGGTCCTGCACAACGGTCCCGGCCCGGTGCTGCTGATCCGCGCGGACATGGACGGGCTGCCGGTGGTCGAGAATACCGGCCTCCCCTTCGCCTCCAAGGTCCGCGCGACCACGGACGAGGGCATCGAGAGCGGCGTGATGCACGCCTGCGGGCACGACACGCACATGGCGAGCTGGGTCGGCACGCTGCGCAACCTCGCCGCAATGCGCGACCGGTGGCAGGGCACGCTGGTGATGATCGCCCAGCCCGCCGAGGAGCGCGGGCGCGGCGCCAAGGACATGCTCGACGACGGGCTGTTCACCCGCTTTCCCAAGCCGGCCTATGCGCTCGCCTTCCACGACAGTGCCGGCCTGCCCGCCGGGCAGATCGGCATCACGCCGGGCTATGCCCTCGCCAATGTCGATTCGGTCGACCTGGTGGTGAAGGGGGTGGGCGGCCACGGCGCCTATCCGCACACCACCAAGGACCCGATCGTGCTCGCCGCGCGGATCGTCACCACGCTGCAGACGCTGGTCAGCCGCGAGATGGATCCGCAGCAGCCGGCGGTGGTCACGGTGGGCGCGATCCATGGCGGATCGAAGCACAACATCATCGGCAACGACGTGACGATGCTGCTCACCGTGCGCAGCTTCACCCCCGAATCGCGCCAGCAGCTGCTCGACGGCATCGCCCGCATCGCGCGCGGCGAAGCGATCGCGGCGGGCGTGCCGGAGGACCGGATGCCGGTGATGAAGGTGAAGGACGAATTCACCCCCGCCACCTTCAACACCCAGCCGCTCGCCGGCCGGCTGCAGGGGCTCTTCGCGACACGCTTCGGCAAGGATCGGGTGGTGGAGCAGAAGGCGGTGATGGGCGGGGAGGATTTCAGCCGCTATTGGCTGGCCGACCAGAGCATCCAGAGCACGATCTTCTGGGTGGGCGGCGTGCCCAAGGCGAAATGGGATGCCGCGCAGGCCGGCAAGGCGACCCTGCCGTCGCTCCACAGTGCCGAATGGGCCCCCGATGCCGAGGCGGTGGTCAGCACCGCGACCGAGGCGATGACGGCGGCGGCGCTGGATATCCTGAAGCGGTAGCGGGGGCACCCGATCCTCCCCGCCAGGGGAGGCGTATCCAGCGTTCAGAGCTTGCCGAACACCGCCTCGTATCCGGCCTTGTCGCCCGCGGCGAGGAAGCGAGCCTGTTCGATCCAGCGGTCGCGGGTCATGCGGCCCTGAAAGCTGCCGAGCTGTGCGTCGAGCGCCTGGGCGGCATCGGCATCCAGCGCGGCGAGCTGGGCGAAGCGGGTGACGCCGAGCTCGTTCAGCCGCGCCGCCAGCTTGGGGCCCACGCCCTTCAGCCGGGTCAGGTCGTCGGTTTCCGCGGTGGCGGCAGGCGAGGAGGCGGCGTTGGTATCGGCGGCCAGCGCGGCGCTCGGCGCGGCGACGGGGGCGGCGGCAGCGATCGGTTCGTCGGCAAGCGGCGCGGGCTCGGCCACCGCGTTCGTCGCTTCGGGCGCGCTCGGCGGGGGCGTCAGGCTCGCGATCGGTTCGGGCGCATCGGCGACCTTGAGCTCGCCCCGATCGGCGAGTTCGGCACGCGCCGTCCGCCGGCGTGCGGCAAGGCGCGCACCCCAGACCAGCACGAACAGTGCCATCGCGATGCCGATCGCGATCAGCACGAAGGACGCGGTCAGCCAGCCGCTGTCGCTCGCCGCGGCGACCGCGCCATAGCTCTGGGAAACCTGATCATTCATGCGTGCCGCTCCAAGGGTCCGGTTGCCTTTGTCTCCCCTTAGCGTGCGGTGCGGACACGTCCAGCCACCCGCGCGACCAGGGCGGCCTGGACGTGGCGCGATAGCGGCGGCCTGGCGGTGCGGCCGGTGCCGGGACATGCACACGGCCATGCATATGTGCGATGCTGCGCGCGACCGCAGCCCAGTGGACGCGTGCCAGCGGCGGAGGCGACGCCCATGCCTAGGTTCAAAGACGGGATGTCGGCTGCCGCCCCAGTTGCGGACATCGTGAGAAGCGTGCAGAGTTTTCGCCATGGGAGCAGATGAAGTCGAACTGTCGCCTGTTGAGAGACAAACGATATCGGCGAGGTATAAGCCTGCACCGGAGAAGCCGGAGTGAAAGGGTGTCTGAGTGTTGGAAGCGCGATCGCTATTTTGGTGGCGATCGGCAGCTACTGCGCTATCCCGCACCCAACTTATGATCGGGCGACGCTAAATGCTGTAAGAGCCGAATCATTAATATTGATGGCGGCTAAGCGGACTTATCCTGGACCAGCTCTTCCGAAAGGCCAGTGGCCACCCGCTATCTCGGGCCTCCAACCTGATTTCATAATTGTCTCACCGGACGGCGTCGACATAATCACCAAGGCGTTCTTTGATGGTGGCTGGGGATACTATGTGTCACGAGACGAAGGTGGCGGTCCACAGCCTGCGGGGCGATATTCGAAACTTGCCCCGGGCGTTTACTGGTTCCATCCGTACTGAATTCGGTGGTGGCGCAAGGCGGCTATAACGACCGCTTCTCACCTAGAAGCGGGCGGTCCTCTGGCGAGGCAGCGGCCGGCAGAACACGGACCAAGGGCCTGCTTCGGCACATGGCAACCCGGCTCAGCTGCAGTTGATTTCGCAGAAGGTCAGAAGGAAAAAGAAGTAATAGGCGATCGGCAGCGCGAGGACGAGCAAACAGCCCCAGCCTAGTCCCTTGGCGAGCGGCCCGGGCTCTTCGTCCCAGATCGATGGCGTTGGTGGATCGTCGTCTTCCATGCAGGGCAGCGTATATCGGCGGGTACGCCTGCGCCACCGCGGTCGCCTGTCCCGGCAGGCGTTTCGTTGCTCGGCCATGCCGGCCGCCGATTTGCCACGTGTCGTTTTGTTGCTTTGTCGCTCGTGCCCGCTGACCCCCGACGCGCACCCCCTCCCATCGCGGCGCGAGTTGCGGGCCTGCCGGAGCACCACCTCCGGCAGACCCGTCCCCCGCGCTCGCGCGCTGCGGGTGTTGCGGGAGGGGGTTGAGGCCCGCGCCACCCGTTTGGTCCGAAGGATCGTGCGCAGCGCTGACGGACGCGTCACACCTTCGTTCTGCAGCACTGGTAGCGCAGGAGAGCGATTCGCGGGGGCGGACCTTGTCCGAAGCGGATCAAGCTGCGGCGGCGGTCTCGGCCTCGGCGACGGTGCGGGCCTGCACTGCCATCGCGCGGCACATGCGGTGCAGCGCTTCGCTCATCTGGCGGGCGGTTTCGGGCTCGATGCCGGGATCGGCGCCGATCGCGCGGTCCATCGCGTGCGCCCATTGCGCCGCGGTCTGCGCGGTGACCTTCAGCTGGCGGTGAAAGCCCATGATGCACATGCCGGGGCGCGCATCGAACCAGTCGCGCGGGCCGCCCAGCCAGGCGATCAGGAAGCGGGTGAGGGAATGGCGCAGCGCCGTCAGGTCGGGCTGATGCATCGCGTGGAGCGCGGCATAGGCGGGATCCTGCTCGACCAGATCGTAGAAGCGGTCGACGATTGCGCGAACGGACTCTTCACCGCCGACGCGGTCGAAAGGCAGGCTGGATTCGGACATGACCATCGCCTCTAGCGCAAAAGCGCGTGCGAGGCGTTGACCGGAATCAACGGGTTGCCGCCCTTTCCACGTGGGGAAAGGGCGGCGCGCCGGATCAGAAGTGCGCGATCACACCCGCCATCGGGCGGAAGCTCTTCGCGTTGTTGAACGTGTTCATCTCGAACCGCAGGCGCAGGCCGCTGCGGCCGGTGATGCCGCCGAGGCCGATATCCTTCGGGCCGACTTCGACGCCGAGGCCATAGGTCATCGCGTGATAGTCGCGATTGGTATTGGCCATCTTGTCGAAGTTGATCCACTGGTAGCCGACCTTGCCGTAGATCAGGCCGCTGTCACCGGCGCGCAGGCCGAAGCGGCCGGCGGCGCCATATTCCCAGTCGATGTCGCCGCTCACGCCCTTGGCGACATTGCCCTCGGCACCAACGAACACAGGGCCCAGCGGCACGTTGACGCCGGCAACGCCCTGCACCAGCGCGCCGTCGAGACGGTAGCCGCGCGGCGGGATCGGGATGCCGGCATTGGACTGGCGGTCGAAACGCTCCCAGCCGCCGAGCACGCCGACATAGGGCTCGATGCCGAAGGCCTTGGAACCGTCCGGCGAACGCGGGGTGTCGCTTTCCTGCGCGGCGGTGGGGGCGGCGGTGGTCTCCATCGTGCCGGCACCGGTGGTGCCTGCGTCTTGGGCGAATGCGGGGACGGCGACGGGGAGCGCGGCAGCGAGTGCCGCGACGGCGATGATGGTACGCATGGGGGGAGGAAACCTCTACGCTGGTGAAACACATATCCCTGCAGCGGGCCCACGGCGAAAGGCGGGCGGCTGGAGATGGACCGTCAAATGCCCGGGCGAGCGGCAAGGTTGCATCGCCGCGAAGCTTTGTCGGCATGTGTTGCACTGCGGCAACGGTTTCTGTCGCTTCGATGAACGGAAAGGCGGCTCAGCCCTTGGGCTGGCCCTCGGGAGGAACGGGGGTCAGTTCGTAGAGATCGACGCTGCCGGGCAGCGCGCCGGGAACAGCGAGGCGCCAGCGGAACGCGCCGAAGCGCTCGACCATGCCCACCACGTCGCGGGCGCCCGGATTGCCATAGCCGGTATCGTTCGCCCCCGCCTTGGCCTGGCGCGCGCCAAGGAAGACATAGCGCTTGCCGTCCGGGAACACATAGCCGGCGACGATATCGGTGCCGGTCTGCTTGGCGAGGCCGAGCGGCGCGTCATCCGCCTCTTCGTTTGCGGCGGAGATGTAGCAGAAGCCGGCGGGGCTGGGCTGGACCAGCGCCCGGCCGCTGGGCCCGCGCTTCAGGTGCAGCGTGCGGCAGCGATAGGAGCCGGGAGGCAGCGCCGGATGCGGCTGGCCTGCATCGGGATCGAGCACCGCGCCCTGCACCTTGCGGACGGGCGCGCGCACCTGCTCGTACAGTTCCCGCCAGGCGCTGGGCAGGCTTTCCAGCCGCGGCAGGTCCGCATCGGCGATGCGGGTGCGCCACAGGGGCGGGGGCGGCGCTTCCTCGACGACAGCCGTGGGGCGCACGCCGATCTCCGCGCTGCCGGCATGGCAGGCTGCAAGCATGGGCAGAACAAGCATCGCGCAGGCGAGCCGGTGCATGGTGATGATCCCCTGTGACGTTTTTGGCGCGCGGCCCTGCCGCAGCGTCCCCGTCGCGAATTTTCGTAAAGGAATGTTAACGAAAAGTAAAAGCTGCGATGGACGGCGCCCCGATGCGGCGAGCCGAGTGGTGCCCGGCGATCAACGGCACCGTGCGGCCGCGCTCCGTGCGGCTTGGCCCTTGGAACCGTCGACGCGAAGGGCCATTACGCTTGTTCAAGGACATGGCCGGAGGACGGAGTATGAAGGCTTGGGGAATCGCCGCGAGTGCGACGGGCGTTGCGCTGCTGCTGGGCGGCTGCGCGACCAAGGCGCAGAACGATCGCTACATGGCGGGCCGTTTCCGCGCCCAGGCGGAACTGCACGATGCGGCCGGCAAGGCGGTCGGCACCGCGGTCGCCGAACAGATCGACGGATCGATCCGCGTGCTGGTCGACGTGACCGGCATATCGCCGGGGCCGCACGGCGTGCACGTCCACACCATCGGCGTCTGCACGCCGCCCGATTTCGCCAGCGCGGGCGGTCATTGGAATCCGGGCGCGGCCAAGCACGGCAAGGAAAACCCGATGGGCCCGCATGCCGGCGACCTGCCGAACATGAAGGTGGACGAGAAGGGCCATGGTCATCTCAGCTTCACCCTGCCCGGCGGCACGTTCGACCAGCTGATCGATCAGGACGGCGCGGCGCTCGTCGTTCATGCCGGCGAGGACGATTACAAAAGCGACCCTGCGGGAAACAGCGGCGGGCGCATCGCCTGCGGCGTGTTCCAGACGGTCTGAGCGGTCACACCGCTTCGCCGGCGGCGCGGGCGCGATTCAGCTTGCTCGCCTCCGCCGCCGGCAACAGCCGATAGGCGCCGATGATCGCGACCAGCGCCACCGGCACGCTGGCGAACAGCGCGAGCACACCGGTGGCGAGGTTGCCGGTCAGCGTCGCGATCCGTCCCGCGGTATAGGGCCCGAGCGACAGGCCGATCAGCGTCGTGCCGATGAAGAAGGCGGCGGTGGCGGTCCCGCGCATCCGCGGCAGCACCAGATCCTGCGTCGTCGCCGCCGCCGCGGCGAGCGCGCCGCAGATCAGGAACTGCGCCAGCGGCAGCATCCACAGCGCGAAGGCAAGGCTGTCGGCGGTGAACAGCAGCGCCATCGGGAGGAGCGGCGCCAGGCAACCGAACAGGATCACATGGATCCGTCCCACCGGGCTGCGCGCCCGCAGGGCGTCGGCGACGCGGCCGGCCAGCGTCACGCCCAGGAAGCCGGCAAGCGCGACGGGCGCACCGATCCAGAAGCCGAGCACGCCCAGCTGTTCGGGCAGAATGTCGAAGCTGCGCCGCAGGAAGCTCGGCGCGAATCCGGCCATGGCATAGGCGAGGAAGGTATTGAGGCCATAGGCCAGTACCACGCACAGAAAGGCGGGGGTGCCGAGGATCAGCGCATAGGTCGCCGGATCCCGGCGCTTGAGGGCGGTTGCCCAGCTGTAGACGGCATAGACCCCGATCCCCACGGCCGCCCATTGCGGGATCGGCTCGCCCAGCGCGACGAGCAGCGCCACCACCCCGGCGACAAGCGCCAGCACCGCCAGATTACGCGCGAGTGCGGCGGGCCCGAGCCGGGCGGCGCCGATCAGCGTGAAGGGCGGCACGATGGTCAACAGTTCCTCGGAAAAGGCAAGGAACGGAGCGGGGTGGGCGGGGGTCGCCAGCCCTTCGGACAACCCGCGCGGCGGCTCGCGCAGGGTGAACACCCAGGCCGCGACGAGCAGTCCGGGCACGCCCACCGCGAGGAATGCCGCCTGCCAGCCGACAAGGCCCAGCGGGCCGCCGCCGGGAAAGGCGTGGTTCCAGCGCTGCACGATCATCGCGCCGATGAACAGCGAAAGGCCGCCGCCCAGATAAATGCCCGACGAATAGAGCGCGAGCGCGGTGGCGCGCAGCCGCTTGGGAAACCAGTCGGAGATCAGCGAATAGGCGGCGGGACTCGCGGTCGCCTCGCCGATGCCGACGCCGATCCGCGCCAGCCCCAGCACCAGCCCGCTTCGTGCGAAGCCGGACAGTGCCGTCATGCTCGACCACAGCGCCAGCCCGGCGGTCATCAGTCGCACCCGGTGCCAGCTGTCCGCCAGCCGGCCGAGCGGAATGCCGAACAGCGCATAGAACACGCCGAACGCGGTGCCGTAGAGAAAGCCGATGTCCTGGTCGCGCAGGCCCAGGTCGTGCTTGATGTCGTCGGCCAGGATCGCGACGATCTGGCGATCGACGAAGTTCAGGATATAGACGAGCAGCAGCAGCGACAGCACATACCAGG
This sequence comes from Sphingomonas elodea ATCC 31461, assembly GCF_000226955.1. Classification (GTDB taxonomy): domain Bacteria; phylum Pseudomonadota; class Alphaproteobacteria; order Sphingomonadales; family Sphingomonadaceae; genus Sphingomonas; species Sphingomonas elodea. The sequence continues at coordinate 2,499 of NZ_AGFU01000016.1, read as the reverse complement.
CATAGGGAGACGCCTTCGCCCCATCGGGCGTGGAGGGCAAGCTGGCCATATCCTCTCCTTCGGCTTGGTTCGTGCCGTTGCCAGCGAGGCTAGCAGAGCGTACCCGTTTTACGAAAGGATGAATCGCACGATGGCCGAACCGGCATTCCTGTTCGTCTGCCTGGGCAATATCTGTCGCTCGCCGCTGGCCGAGGCGGCGTTTCGCGCGGCGGCGGCGGCGGCCGGCATTTCGGTGATCGCGGATTCGGCGGGCACCGGCGGGTGGCACGCCGGCGAGAAGCCCGATCGCCGCTCGATCGCGGTGGCGGCGCAGCACGGCATCGACATTTCGGGCCTGCGCGCCCGGCAGGTCGAACGCGGCGACTTCGATCGCTTCGATCATATCCTGGCGCTGGACCCGCAGAACCTTGCCGATCTGCGCCGGATCGCGCCGGCCAACGGTCGCGCCCGGCTGCGGCTGCTGCTCGATGCGGTGCCCGGCTGGCAGGGCCGCGCGGTGGACGATCCCTATTATGGCGGCCCCGAAGGCTTCGCGCGCACCTGGGACGAGGTACGCGCCGCCGCCGACCGGCTGGTCGAAGAACTCGTACAGACCCGTTGAACGAAAAGAGGAGAGGAATGATGACCTTCACCGGACGCGAGCTGCGCTCGACGCTGCATGAGGACGGCACGCTGCGCCTGTCGCTGGAGCAGGTCTCCTACCCCGATCCGGCGGCCGACGAAGTGATCGTCCGTATCGAGGCCGCGCCGATCAACCCCAGCGATCTGGGGCTGCTGCTCGGCCCGGCGCAGGTCGATACCCTGCGCGAAGAGGGCGGCGCGCTGCTGTTCGACGTGCCCAGGGGGCGGCTTTCCAGCATGAAGGCACGGCTCGGCCAGGCGATGCCGGTGGGCAATGAAGGCGCGGGCACGGTCGTGGCTGCCGGTGCGGAGGCCGGAGCGCTGATGGGCAAACGCGTCGCCGCGATCGGTGGGGCGATGTTCGCCGACTACCGCCTGCTCAAGGCGCGTGACGTGGTCGAGCTGCCGGCGGATGCCAGCGCCGCGGACGGGGCGGCGATCTTCGTCAACCCGCTGACCGCGCTCGGCTTCGTCGAGACGATGCGGCGGGACGGGCACAGCGCGATCGTGCACACCGCCGCCGCATCCAATCTGGGGCAGATGCTGCAGAAGATCTGCCTCGCCGACGGCGTGCCGCTGGTCAACATCGTACGTTCCGAGGAGCAGGCGCAGATCCTGCGCGACCTCGGTGCCACTCATGTGCTCAACAGCCGGGACGAGGACTTCCGCGCCAGGCTGGTCGACGCCGTCGCGGAGACCGGCGCCACCATCGCCTTCGACGCGATCGGCGGCGGCACGCTGGGCAGCGATATCCTCCAGGCGATGGAAGCGGCGGCGGTGCGCCAGATGGCCGAATACAGCCGCTACGGCTCTGAGCAGTTCAAGCAGCTCTATATCTACGGCGCGCTCGACCTGGCGCCGACCTCGCTCAACCGGCTTGCCTTCGGCTTCCAGTGGAGCGTTTCCGGCTGGCTGCTGATGCCGTTCCTGCGCCGTGCCGGCATGGAGACGCTCGGCGCGATGCGGAAGCGTATCCTGGCCGAGCTCAAGACTACGTTCGCGAGTCGCTACACCCGCACGATCGGGCTGGCGGAGGCGCTGCAGCCCGAGGTTCTGCGTGCCTATGAGCGCAAGGCCACCGGCGAGAAATTTCTGATTGATCCGTCGCTTGGCTGATCGGCGAAGGGGCTGACCCTTAGGAAAGCGTATGTTCCACGTGACATCTTGTTTCTAATCTTTGTCAGAATCCCACACCCGCTCTCTTCCTTCCTACAATGTTGCAGGGTGAGCGAAGAGGGCGGGAGACGCAGTGACGTCGAAGACGCCCCAATTGAGGACGTCACGAATGCTGCATTGGTTTGAAGTGAAGGCTCCCATCCGGGAGAAGTTGAAGGTCGCGTTCGGGGCGATGATCGGGGTCATGGTGATCCTGGCGATACTCAACACGTTCCTGCCGCACTGGGTGATGCTGGGGCTCAACGTCGTCGTCATCGCCGTCGCCTTCGGCATGACGCGCATGTTCCGCCGGATGATCGCCGACCCCTATGTCGCAACCGTAGTGCGGATGGAGGGGCTGGCCAGCGGCGACCTGCGCGCGCCGATCGCCCATACCGACTATGAGGACTGCGTGGGCCGCATCTCACGCGCGATGCTGGTGTTCCGCGATGCCGCCGTGGCGCAGAAGGAAGCCGCCGAGCAGCAGGCCGAGGTGGTGCGGGAGCTGGGGCACTCGCTCGAGAAACTCGCCAAGGGCGACCTGACCGCCGACGTCACCGCGGATTTCCCCGGTCCCAACGCCGTGCTCAAGACCAACTTCAACGAAGCGCTCGCGGCCTTGCGCGAACTGGTCCGCTCGGTCGCGGTGTCGGCCGAGACGATCAGCACCGGATCGAACGAGATCGCCAGCGCCTCCGAGGATCTGTCGCGGCGCACCGAAAG
>NZ_AGFU01000017.1 GCF_000226955.1 Sphingomonas elodea ATCC 31461 | reverse complement strand
GCCGCCATCATCCCGCTCTTCATCGCGGTGTGGGTGCCCTTGATCCGCGGCACGTTGAGGAAGCCGGCGGAATCGCCGATCAGCGCGAGGCCCGGCGCGACCAGCTTGGGCACCGACTGCCAGCCGCCGTCCGAGATCGCGCGCGCGCCGTAGGAAACGCGCTTGGCGCCCTTGAGCAGCTCGGCGATCTCCGGATGGGTCTTCCAGCGCTGCATTTCCTGGAAGGGCGAGAGCCACGGGTTCTTGTAGCCCAGCCACACGACGAAGCCGATCGCGACCTGCCCGTCCGCCTGATGGTAGATGAACCCGCCACCGTTGCTGCCGTCGGTCAGCGGCCAGCCCTGGGTGTGGATCACCCGGCCCGGCACATGCTTGGCGGGATCCACGTCCCACAGTTCCTTGATGCCGATGCCATAGACCTGGGGCTGGCTCTCCGCATCCAGTTCGAACTGGCGGATCATCTGCTTCGAGAGGTGCCCGCGGCAGCCCTCGGACAGGAAGGTGTACTTCGCGTGGATCTCGAGGCCCGGCTGATAGTCGGGCTTGTGGCTGCCGTCCTTGGCGACGCCCATGTCGCCGGTGGCGACGCCCTTCACGCTGCCGTCCGCGTTGTAGAGGATCTCGGCCGCGGCGAAGCCGGGGAAGATCTCCACGCCCAGCTCGCCCGCCTTCTCGGCCAGCCAGCGGCAGAGATTGCCCAGACTGCCGGTATAGGTGCCCTTGTTGTGGAGATAGGGCGGCGTCAGGAACTCCGGATAGGCGGACTTGCCCTTCTCGCTCAGCACCCAGTGATGGTTCTCCGTCACCGGCGTCCGCGCCATCGGGCAGCCATCGTCGCGCCAGGTCGGCAGCAGCTCGTCGAGCGACCGGGGATCGACCACCGCACCCGAGAGGATATGGGCGCCGACTTCGGAGCCCTTTTCCAGGACGCACACCGAAAGCTCGGTGCCGGCCTCGTTCGCCAGCTGCTTGAGCCGGATCGCCGCGGAAAGACCGGCAGGCCCCGCGCCGACGATCACGACGTCATAGGGCATCGACTCCCGTTCGCTCATCCTTGTTCCCCTAAGTCCTTCGTACTAACACGGCCCTCGCGGCCACCTGTCGTCGCGTGCGCGCAACGTTCCGTCTATCCGGCGATGAAGCCAGATTGACCCCGCCGTCAACTGGGATTCAAAGAATGGGTATGGGGGCAGAACCAGACAATAGCTGGCACAAGTCGCTCGCGAGCGTGCTCGAATGGTGGGATTCCGCCGGGGTCGACATGCTCGTGGAAGACGATGTGCGCGACTGGTTCGCCAAGCCCGTCCCCCTCCGCGCGGAACCGCAGCCCGAGCCTGCCGTAGCGGCCGCGCCCGCCGCCCTGCCCCAGACGCTGCCCGAGCTGATCGCCTGGCGTACCGGAGACGCGGCGCCCGAGGCCAGCTGGCACACGCCCCTGATCGCGCCCGCGGTCGTAGCGGATCCGGCCTGGACGATTTTTGTCGACATGCCCGAGCCAGAGGACAGCGACACGCTTTGGAGCGGCCCGGCCGGCGCGCTGCTCGACCGAATGCTGGCCGCAGTAGGCCTTGCGCGCGACTCGGTACAGCTGGTGCCGCTCTGCTTCGCCCGGCCGTTCACCGGCCAAGTGCCGGCCGATGCCGCCCCGCAACTGGTCGAGCTCGCGGGCCAATTCCTGTCGCTGGTGCAGCCAAAGAAGCTGTTGCTGCTCGGCCATGCGGCGACCCGTGCCGTTCTCGGGCCCGAAGCCTGGCCGCCGGAACTTCGTTTGCACGACGTTAACCGCTACGAGACCACAACCCAGGTAGTGGCGACCTACCATCCGCGCTCGTTGATCGAGCGCCCGGCCGCCAAGAGCGAAACCTGGAAACATCTGTTGCTGCTGAGCCGGGGACCGAGCCTTTGACCTTGCGCATCCTGCTTGCCGCCACGCTGATGACGGCGCCGATCGCCACGCCGGCCCTGGCCGCATGGTCGGACGATACCAGCCCTGCCGCGATCGACGAGGATGCGCCCAGCCCAGCCCCTGCCCGGCGCGGCGGCAGCATTCCGCCGCAGCTCGATGCCGATCAGCGTGCCGATTATCGCTTCGTTTTCGATGCGATCCGTGCTGGTCGCTGGGCCGACGCGCAGATCAAGCTCGACTCGATGAAGCCGGGGCCGCTCCATGCGATTGCCCGTGCCCAACTCTATACCGCCAAGGGATCGCCGCGCGTCGAGGCATCTCAACTGGTCGCGTTGATCACCGAAGCGCCCGAACTGCCCCAGGCGGAACAGCTTGCCCGCCTCGCCAAGACACGCGGCGTCTCCGACCTGCCGACGCTGCCGGTGGCGCAACGGCTGATCTGGTTCGACGGCTCGCCGATCCGCAAACGCGCACGCTCGATCCGCAGCGACAATGCCGCGACGGAAGTCGCGATCCTGATCTCTCCCTATGTGAAAGCGGACAACGGCCCTGCCGCCGAGGCGGTGGTCGCGCGGTTCGCTGGAGATCTCACCCCAGACGCGCTGACCGAGTGGCAGCAGAAGGTCGCCTGGATCTATTACGTCGCCGGCGACGACGCCAATGCCCGCCGCATGGCCGCCAAGGCGGGCCAGGGCCTGGGCGAATGGGCCGCACAAGCGGACTGGGCCGACGGCCTCGCCGCCTGGCGCCAGCAGGATTGCGCCGGCGCCGCGGCAGCCTTTGAGCGCGTCGCCACGCGCGCGGGCGATACCGAACTCCGCTCCGCCGGACTGTATTGGGGCGCGCGCGCGGAAATGGCGTGCGGCCGCCCCGACCGGGTAGGAGCCAAGCTGCGCGCCGCCAGCCAATATGGCGAGACCTTCTACGGCCTGCTCGCCCGCTCCAGCCTCGGCATCGAGGAAAAGCGGCTCGAAGGCGACCGGCTGGTCAGCAAGGACTGGGCCGCGCTGGAGCGCCGCCCCAACATTCGAGTAGCCGCCGCGCTTGCCGAGATCGGCGAAACCTCGCTCGCCGACCAGGTGCTGCGCCACCAGGCCAAGTTCTGCACCCCCGACGATCACGGCGCGCTCACCCGACTCGCCGCCGAGCTGAGCCTGCCCCAGACCGAGCTTTGGCTCGCCCACAACGGCCCGGCCGGCGCCAAGCCGATCGTCGAGGCACGCTATCCGGTGCCGAACTGGTCGCCCGATGGCGGCTGGCGGGTCGATCGCTCGCTGGTGTTCGCCCACACGCTGCAGGAATCGAGCTTCCGTACCGAAGTCCGCAGCGCAGCCGGCGCGATGGGGCTGATGCAGGTCAAGACCGGCGCCGCCATCGATGTCGGTCGGCGGCGGGGCGTCACCTATGCCGCCAGCGACCTGACCAAGCCCTCGGTCAACATGGAGATCGGCCAGTCCTATCTCGAGCAGCTGCGCGACATGCCGCAGACGCAGGGCCTGCTGCCCAAGGTGATCGCGGCCTACAATGCCGGGCCGAGCCCGGTCGACGCCTGGAACCAGGCCTCGCGCGACGGCGGCGACCCGCTGCTCTATATCGAGAGCATCCCGTACTGGGAGACGCGCGGCTATGTGATGACGGTGCTGCGCAACTACTGGATGTACGAGCTTCACGACGGCAAGCCCTCGCCCAGCCGGGTAGCGCTGGCTGGCGGCATGTGGCCGCGCTTCCCGGGCATGGCGGGTACCAAGGCGGTCAAGCTGAAGACCCAGCGGGCGCCCGCGCTGACCTTCCCCGCGCCGCAGCCGGTAGAGCCGTCGCCGATCCAGCAGCAGTTCCAGCTGCCTGCCACGGGTGCCAACGTTACGATCAGCGCCACGAAACTGCCGAGCGAGGTCGCACGTGGCAATTGACGAGAGCATCGCCTTCCGCCCCGTCCGCATCGCCGTCCTCACCGTCTCCGATACCCGCACACTGGCCGACGACCGTTCGGGCGACCGGCTGGTCGAGCGGCTGACCGAGGCGGGCCACCTCCTGAGCGACCGGGTGCTCCTGCGCGACGATGTCGATGCGATCACCGCGCAGTTCGAAGCGTGGATCGCGGCGCCGGGGGTCGAGGTGATCCTCGCCACCGGTGGTACCGGCGTTACGGGCCGTGACGTGACCCCCGAGGCGCTCGCCCGCGTGTGGGACAAGGAGATCCCCGGCTTCGGCGAGCTGTTCCGCTGGCTGAGCTACGCCAAGATCGGCACCTCGACGATCCAGTCGCGCGCCACCGCCGGGGTCGCCCGCGGCACCTATATCTTCGCGCTGCCGGGGTCGACCGGGGCGGTGACCGACGCCTGGGACGGCATCCTCGCCAGCCAGCTCGACATTCGCCACAAGCCTTGCAACTTCGTAGAGCTGATGGGGCGGCTGCAGGAGCGGTAGGCTCCATGCTCGTCCCTGCCTTGGCCGTGCCCCTGCGAAAGCGGGGGCCCAGGGCTACGAGCAATGTCCTATCCGACCTTGGCCCCCTGCTTTCGCAGGGGCACAGGTACCTTGATCACCCCTCCATCACCCAGGCCGCCAGCTCATGCCCCTGCGGATCGCGGAAATGGAACCGCCGCCCGCCGGGGAAGCCGAAGATCGGAACCGTAACCACGCCGCCCGCGGCTTCCACCGCCGCCAGCGTCGCCTCCAGATCGTCGACCGCGATCACCGGCAGCAGCTGGGTGCGCCCCTGGGCGTCGCCGTCGAGCCCGACATCGGTGTCCCCACTCATCGTCGCCGCATAGCTCGGCCCGAAATCGGTGAACTGCCAGTCGAACACCCTGCCATAGAACGCCTTGAGCGCCGCCACGTCCCCTACCGGCAGCTCGAGATAGTTCAGTCGTGCCATCGCAATCCCCCCTTCAATGTTCTTGCTTCGTTCTATATCGTCCCGTAGGATCGGGCAATGGCAAAGAGTCGCCCGGTTCGCGGTGCCACGTTCAACGATGCGAGCGCCCGCTTCAACCTCCCCGCCCGCGAGGCGGACGGCGACTGGCTGGATGCGCAAGAGGCGATCGACGGCGCACCGCCGCCGCTACGCACCACCGTGACGGTGGAAACCCCGCGCACGATCATCAGCCGCAACCAGTCGCCCGACATCAGCTTCGAGCAATCGGTGAACCCCTATCGCGGCTGCGAGCATGGCTGCATCTACTGCTTCGCCCGGCCCAGCCACGCCTATCTGGACCTGTCGCCCGGACTCGATTTCGAGAGCCGGCTGTTCGTGAAGCCGACCGCGCCCGACCTGCTCCGGACCGAGCTCGGCAAGCGCGGCTATGTCTGCAAGCCGATCGCCTTCGGTACCAATACCGACCCCTATCAGCCCATCGAATCCACCTGGCGGGTCACCCGTAGCTGCCTGGAGCTGCTCGCCGAGTGCCGCCATCCGGTGACGATCACCACCAAGTCCGACCGGGTCGTCAAGGATCTCGACCTGCTCGCCTCCATGGCCGCACAGGGGCTGGCAGCGGTGATGATTTCGGTCACCTCGCTCGATCCGAAGATCGCAATGACGGTGGAGCCCCGCGCGCCGCACCCAGAGCGCCGACTGGCAGCGATCCGCACCCTCACCGATGCGGGCGTGCCGGTGTTCGTCTCGATGTCGCCGGTGATCCCGCATGTCACCGATCATGAGATGGAGCATATCCTCGAACGCGCGGCCGAAGCGGGCGCGCGCGGTGCCTTCTTCCTGCCGGTGCGGCTGCCCTGGGAAGTCGCCCCGCTGTTCCGGGCCTGGCTCGACGCGCATTTCCCCGATCGCGCGGGCAAGGTAATGGCCACGATCCAGTCGATCCGCGGCGGCCGGGACAATGATCCCGGCTTCTTCACCCGGATGCGCGGACAGGGTCCCTGGGCCGAACTTCTCCGGACCCGCTTCACCCGCTCCGTGAAGCGCTACGGGCTGGACGGCGAACGCATGCGGCTGCGCACAGACCTGTTCCGCCCGCCCGCCGGACCGCAGGGCGAGCTGTTCTGAAACGGGCTACGTCGCACTTCGGCCGCGCGCCGCAGCCCAGGAGAACGTGGCGCCCGCGATACTGATCGCCACCGCCGCGCCGGTGAAGAGCCAGCTGTGCAGCCGATCACGGGCACAGGCGGCCTGAAGCACAAAGATGGCAGCAAGCAGCACGTTGCTGGCGGCCAGCATATAGGCGGAACGTCCGGGCATGTGCGCGATGCTCCTGTGCGGTGCGCCATACGCGCAGTCGACTCCCCTTACCGCAACAGCGCCAGCGGCACCGCCTGCGCCATGGCCGCATACCCCGCCACCGACGGATGCAGCCCGTCGCCGCTGTCATAGTCCTTGCGCAGCCGCTTGGCGTCGGCCGGATCGCGCATCGCGGCATCGAGATCGACCACCGCGTCGAAATTGCCCGGCGTGCGGATCCAGCTGTTCACCGCCTGGCGATCGGCCTCGTTCTGCGCATCGGGGTGGTAATAGGCCGAGCCCGCATAGGGCATGATCGTCGCGCCGATCACCTTGATGCCGCGGGCATGGGCGCGGGCGATGATCTGGCGATAGGCGTCGATCATTCGGGCGACCAGCGCCGCATGCGCCTCGGGCGGCACCGGCGCGTCGCGGGTGAGCGTGCCGAGATCGTTCACGCCTTCCAGCACGATCAGGTGGGTCACGCCGGGCTGGCCGATCACGTCGTGGTCGAAGCGGGCGAGCGCATTCGGCCCGAGCCCGTCGTTGAGCAGCCGGTTGCCGCCGATCCCGGCATTGAGCACCGCCACCGAACCCATGCCGGGCGTCGCGCGCAGCCGGCGCTGCAACGCATCCGTCCAGCGGGCATTGGTGTTGGGCTTCACGCCATATCCGTCGGTGATCGAGTCCCCGAACGCGACGATCGCACGTGCCTGGGGCGCCACCGCCTCGATACCGGCGATGTGGAACCAATGATCCACGGTCTTGGCGCCCGCCAGGTCCGCCTCGCCCGCATGATCGCCGTGGACGAGATAGGAGGTCGCGCGCGATCCCGGATGGCCGGTCTGCTGCGCCGGCGGCTGGGCGACGTAGAGGGAGATGGCGAGATCCGTCCCCGCCGCCGCCTTCAGATCCACCGGATCGCTCCAATAGTCCGAGCCGGCGGGCACGACCGCCGCGTTCGCCCCGCCGAACCGCAAGGGGCGCAGTGTCGACGCGTCGATGCGTGGGCTGGCCGCGTCGACCGCGCGGGCGATCGTCGCGCCGTCGATCTTCAGCGGCGTCGTGCCGAACCGGTTGGAGAAGCGGACCCGCAATCGAACTGCGGGCCCCTGCAGTCGGACGACCTGTCGCAGCGTCGCGTCGGTGAGGTCCGCCGCCGGCAGTGCGTTCTGGCCGTCGAGCGCCAGCTGCGAGGTCCACCATGCGGTCGTCCAGCGATCTCCCGGCGTCGCCTGGGCAGTCGCTGCCGCAAGCAGCCCCACCGCGACCCAGCGCAGCATCCGTGCCATCGATCCTCTCCTATCGCCTTGATAGCGATACCATAAAGCCGCCCGCCTTTCCGGCAAGTCGTTTCGGCGTACGGCTGTGCTATTGCGGCAATGCAGCACCGCGCCTAAGCTCGTGCCTTCATCCTTCCACGGAGCCCCGATGCGCGCCCTTCTCTTCGCCTCCAGCGCCCTGTTCCTGCCTGCGCTCGCCTTCGCGCAGACGCCTGCCCAGCCCACCGGCAAGCTGCCCGACGCCGCGACGCCGGTGGCCTATCGCCTGGACTTCACGATCGTGCCGGAGCAACCGCGCTTCAACGGCCATACCGAGATCGACATCGACCTGAAGGCGCCCGCGACCAGCCTGTGGATGCACGGCCGCGACCTGCACATCGCCAAGGCGACCGTCCGCGCCGGCGGCAAGACGCTCCCTGCCACCTTCACCCAGAAGAGCCCGAGCGGCCTCGCCCAGCTCGATTTCGGCAAGGCGCTGCCCGCCGGCCGGGTGACGCTGGTGTTCGACTATGACGCGGCGTTCGGAACCGGAACCCAGGGCGTCTACCGCGTCAATGTCGACAAGGAATGGTATAGCTGGACCCAGTTCGAATCGATCGAGGCGCGCGCCGCTTTCCCCTCGTTCGACGAGCCCGGCTACAAGACCCCGTTCACCGTCTCGATCACCACCAAGCCCGGCTTCACCGCGGTGAGCAACGCACCCGAGGCGAGCAAGACCAAGGCCGGCGACCTGCTCCGCCACCAGTTCGCACCGACCAAGCCGCTGCCCACCTATCTCGTCGCGCTGGTCACCGGTCCCTTCGCCACCGCCTCTGCGCTGATCCCCCCCACGCCGCAGCGGAGCACGCCGATGCCGCTGGGCGTCGTCGGCACCAAGCCCAACGCCCAGCAGCTCGATTTCGCGCTGAAGGAATCGGGCAAGATCGTTGCGCTGCTCGAGAATTATTTCGGCCAGCCCTTCCCTTTCCCCAAGCTCGACCAGATCGGCTCGCCGATCATGCCGGGTGCGATGGAGAATGCCGGTGCCGACATCTATGGCGACGGCATCCTCTTTCTTGACGAGGAGGCACCCAGCGAGCGCAAGCAGGCGTTCGGTATGGTCGTCGCGCACGAACTCGCCCACCAGTGGTTCGGCGATCTCGTCACCCCGGCCTGGTGGGACGATATCTGGCTGAACGAGAGCTTTGCGAACTGGATGGGATACCGGATCGGCAACGAGTGGCGCCCCGGCCTCAACATCGAGCTGAACGCGATCGAGGAGGGCTTCCAGGCGATGGACCTCGACGCGCTGTCCGCCGGTCGCCCGATTCACCAGCCGATCCCCAACGACGGCGATATCGACGCCGCCTTCGACCAGATCACCTATGGCAAGGGCGGCCAGGTCGTCGCGATGATTGCCGCCTATATGGGCGACGTGCCGTTCCGCGACGGCGTGCGGCTGCACATGAAGCGCCACGCCTATGGCAATGCGAGCACCGACCAGTTCTTCGCCTCGCTGGCCGATGCGGCGCATGACCAGCGCGTGCTCGCCTCGCTGAAGAGCTTTGTCGACCAGCAGGGCGTGCCGGTGGTGACGCTGCACCGTGAGGGCACGACCCTCACCGCCACCCAGTCGCGCTACGCCTTCTTCGGCGCCAATCTGCCGGCCGAGCAGTGGATCGTGCCGCTGTGCCTGCGCCAGGGCGAAACCAAGAGCTGCACCCTGCTCGACAAGCCCAGCATGACGGTGTCCGCCAAGGGCAGCGGCGCGCTGGTGCCCAATGCCGGTGGCTGGGGCTATTATCGCTTCGAGCTGGACCCGGCGGAATGGGACGCGCTGATCGCCGCCACCCCCAGCCTGCCCGCCGCGGAGGTGCTCGCCGTCGACGACAGCGTATGGGCGAGCTTCTATGCCGGCCGCAGCCCGGTGACGCGCACCATCGCGCTGACCCGCACCACTGCCGCCCATCCCTCGAACAAGATCGTGTTCGACAATGCCGAGCGGTTGCGCACCCTCGAGAAGCGCGGGCTGATCACTCCGCAGGCGCTTCCCGCCTATCGCAAGCTTTTCGTCGAGCTGTACGGCCCGATGCTGACCAAGATCGGCTTCGATCCGGCGAACGGCGCATACGCTGCCGAGGAAGCCGACCAGCGCGAGCTGCGCAAGGATCTGGTCAGCCTGGTCGCGGTGACGGGGCATGACGTTGGCATCCGCGCCAAGCTGATGGCCGCGTTCGATGCCTTCGTCGCCGGGGACGAGAAGGCACTGGACCCGGACTATCGCAGCGTCGCCGCCGCCGTCACGATCAACGAACGCGGCGTACCCTTCGCCCAGCAGCTGCTGGAGAAGAGTGCAGGCAAGCCTGCGCTGTTCCAAGCGCTCGGCCAGGGCATCACGGGCTCGAACAATCCGGACGTGGCCCGCTGGTTCCTGAACGACTTCAAGGATCCGCGTGTCGGTGCCCGGCAGCGGCTGTTCACCGTCGCCGGATTCCTGCGCTCGCCCTATACCCGCGACCTCGCCAGCGACTTCATGATCGCCCATTTCGACGAGTTCGTGCAGAATGGCGGCGGCGGGGGCGTTTTCTCCGGCCGCGCGGCGCAGATGTTCGGCGCGCTCTGCTCCAATGCCCAAGCCGATGCGGTCGACGCCAAGCTGCGCCCCAGCACCAAGGGCAGCACGCTCAACCTGGACCGCGCGATCGAGACGATCCGCACCTGCGCGCGCTTCCGCGACGCGAAGGCCGGTGAAGTCAGCGCGGCGATCGTCGCGGGCAAGTAAGGATGCTGGGGAGTAGGCGCTCCTACTCCCCACCACCGTCATTTCGGCGAAAGCCGGAATCCATTGGGGTTTCCGGAGCGGCTCTGGCTGCAACCGAGCGGTGAATAGATCCCGGCTTTCGCCGGGATGACTAGGGAGAGGATGGCCTCCCCCCCTCACGCCGCCTTGAGCGAATAGTCCTTGTAGCGCTTGCGGATCTCCATCTTCAGCAGCTTGCCCGTCGCCGTATGCGGCAGGCTGTCGACGAAGTGGATCTCGTCCGGCAGCCACCATTTGGCGACATGGCAGCCGAGATGAGCGAGGATGTCCGCCTCGCTCACGGTGCTGTCGGGCTTGCGCACGACGAGCAGGATCGGTCGCTCCTCCCAGCGCGGGTGGTGGACGCCGATCGCGGCTGCCTCGGCAACGCCCGCGCAGCCCACCGCTGCATTTTCCAGCTCCACCGAGCTAATCCACTCGCCGCCCGACTTGATCACGTCCTTGGCGCGATCGGTGATCTGCATCACGCCGTCGGGATGGAGCATGGCGACGTCGCCGGTGTCGAACCAGTTGTCGGCATCCACCGCCGGGCGCGTCTCGCGATAATAGGTGTCGATCACCCAGGGTCCGCGCACCTGCAGGCGCCCGGCGGTCTTGCCGTCGCGGGGCAGCACGTTGCCTGCATCATCGACCGTGCGAAGTTCGACGCCGTAGGGCACCCGCCCCTGTTTCACCACCTGATCCACCTGCGCATCGAAATCGAGGTCGTCAAAATCAGGCGACGGCGCGCCCATCGTGCCGATCGGACTGGTTTCGGTCATCCCCCAGGCGTGGTTGACCCGCATGCCCATCTTCATCAATCGCTCGATCATCGCCCGCGGCGCCGCCGATCCGCCGATGGTGACGATCTTGAGATGTTTGGGGTGCTCACCGGTCGCGTCGATGTGCTGGAACATCGCGAACCAGACGGTGGGCACGCCCGCCGAATGCGTTACCTTCTCCCGGTTCATCAGCTCGCACAGCACCTTCGGGTCGTTGATCGCGGAGAAGACCATCTTCGCCCCTACCGCCGGTGCCGCCCAGGGCAGGCCCCAGCCAACGGCATGGAACATCGGCACGATCGGCATCGCGACCGACTGCGTCGAAAGGTCGAACACGGCGGGCTGCAGCTCGGTAAGGGCATGGATCACCGTCGAGCGATGGGTGTACATCACGCCCTTGGGATTGCCGGTGGTGCCGCTGGTGTAGCACAGCATCATCGGCTCGCGCTCGTCGCCGGTCACCCAGGCATAGTCGCCGTCCTCGGAACCGATCCACGCCTCGAACCCGTCGGGGCCGAGATCGTCGAAGCAGATATAATGCTCGATCGTCGTCCACTGCGACTTGAGCCGCTCGATCACGGGCGCGAACATCCTGTCATAGAGCAGCACCCGATCCTCGGCGTGGTTGGCGATGAACGCCAGCTGGTCGTCGAACAGGCGCGGGTTGATCGTGTGGATCAGGCCGCCCATCCCGGTCACGCCGTACCAGGCGACGAGGTGGCGGCTGTGGTTCATCGCCAGCGTCGCGACCCGGTCGCCCTTGCGGATACCAAGCCGCTCCAGCGCCTGCGCCATCCGCCGCGCGTCGCGCGCGATACCTGCCCAGTTGGTCCGCGTCTCGCTGCCGTCCGCCCAGCGCGTCACGATCTCGCGGGGGCCGTGCTCCCGCGCCGCATGATCGAGCAAAGTGGATACCCGAAGTTCGAAATCCTGCATGCCGCCCAGCATATGCCTCTCCAATGCGTGGCTGTTTTGAGCGCAGGATACGCCTTCGTCCGGCGAAGTCGAGAGGGGCCAGGGTTACATCGTGTTTCCGGAAGGTGCGTACCGGAAGATGGATCGCAACCGCAAAACCGTCGCCCCAACAGGAGCTGTGGCATCGGGTTGCAATCCGGAAAATCACCGCAAGCGACGGGTGATGCCAGCCTTTGCCGGCAAGGCGGCAGGCGTTACGCTGCCGCCTGCAGCTTCATGCTGGCGGGCATCAGCGACGCCGCCTTTACCCCCGGCATGCTCTCGATCCGAGCCGCCAGCTCGGTATCCAACCGGAAGCCGCGGCCGAGCATCACCGTCGCCTCGCCATCCTCGATCGGGGCATGGACAAGGATCTCGCCCCTGCCGCCGCCCCGCAGCTCGCCAACCAGCTCGGCCAGCTGCGCGGGAACGGCCGGATCCTCGATGCGGATCTCTAGCACCAGCTGGGTGGTGCCTGCCAGCGTATCGAAGGGCTGCACGCGCTTGACCGCCGCGCGCGGTGTATCCTCGCCGGGGCGCTTGTCGAGCTCCAGCGTCAGGATCGCGCAGCCGGTGCCCTTGGCGCATTCCTCCATGTCCTTGGCGATCAGTTCCTCGAAGCACGAGGTCTGGATCTGCGCACTGCGATCCGAGATTGTCGCCATCAGATAGCGGTTGCCGCGCGCTGAGGTGCGGTAGCGGCAATCCTCGATCAGCGCCGCGATCTGCGCATTGACCCGCGCGCCCTCGGGGATCTGCATGTCGGGCAGGCTGGCGATGTCGCGCACGCCCTGCCCACGGAACAGGTGCTCGTAGCGATCGAGCGGATGCGCCGAGAAATAATAGCCGAAGGCATCCTTCTCGGCGTTGATCTTGTCGGACATCGACCAGACCGCGTCCTTGGGCACAGTGATCCCGCCGCCCGCCGGTTCCGCGTCGCCGAACAGCCCGCCCTGCCCGCTCATCCGCGTGGCATGGTCGCGCTGGGCGACCGCGAGGATCGTCTCCGCTGCGGCATGCACGCCCGCGCGATTGGGCTCGATGCTGTCGAACGCACCCGCAGAGGCCAGCGTTTCCAGCTGGCGCTTGTTGAGCACACGCGGATCGACGCGCTTGGCGAAATCGTCGAGGCTGGCGAAACGGCCGTTCGCCTCGCGCTCCTCGACCAGCAGCTCCATCGCCCGCTCGCCCACGCCCTTGAGCGCGCCGAGCGCATAGCGCACCGCCAGCCCCTCGCCCTGCGCCTGCACGGTGAAGTCGGCCTCGCTGGCGTTGATGTCGGGCGAGGTCGCCTCGATGCCGAGCCGCCGCATGTCGTCGGCGAACACCGCCAGCTTGTCGGTCTGGTGGATGTCGTACGCCATCGAGGCGGCGAAGAATTCGTGCGGATGGTGCGCCTTGAGCCACGCGGTCTGATAGGCGAGCAGCGCATAGGCGGCGGCATGCGACTTGTTGAAGCCATAGCCGGCGAACTTGTCGATCAAGTCGAACAGCTCGTTGGCCTTGGCTGCCGGGATGTCGTTGACCTCCTTGCAGCCCTTCACGAAGATGCTGCGCTGGGCATCCATCTCCGCCTTGACCTTCTTGCCCATCGCGCGCCGCAGCATGTCTGCGCCGCCGAGCGTATAGCCGGCGAGGATCTGCGCCGCCTGCATCACCTGTTCCTGATAGACGAAGATCCCGTAGGTCTCCTTCAGGATCGGTTCGAGCAGATCGTGCGGGTAAACGATCGGCTCGCGGCCCGCCTTGCGCGCGCCGAACATCGGGATGTTGTCCATCGGTCCCGGGCGGTAGAGTGAGACGAGTGCCACGATGTCGCCGAAATTGGTCGGCCGCACCGCGGTCAGCGTGCGGCGCATGCCCTCGGATTCCAGCTGGAACACGCCCACCGTGTCGCCGCGCTGGAGGAGCGCATAGACACCCTCGTCGTCCCAATCGAGCCGATCAAGGTTCACGTCGACACCGCGCTTGGCGAGCAGCACCACCGCCTTCTTGAGCACCGACAGCGTCTTGAGGCCGAGAAAGTCGAACTTCACCAGCCCCGCGCCCTCGACATTCTTCATGTCGAACTGGGTGACCGGCATGTCCGAGCGCGGATCGCGGTAGAGCGGCACCAGCTGCGCGAGCGGCCGGTCGCCGATCACCACGCCGGCGGCGTGGGTCGAGCTGTGGCGCGGCAGGCCTTCCATCCGCATCGACAGGTCGACGAGGCGCTTCACATCCTCGTTGCCGTTATATTCGGCAAGGAATTCGCTCACGCCGTTCAGCGTGCGCTCCAGCGTCCAGGGGTCGGTCGGGTGGTTGGGGATCTGCTTGGCGAGGCGATCGACCTGGCCATAGCTCATCTGGAGCACGCGGCCGACGTCCTTGATCACCGCGCGCGCCTTCATCGTCCCGAAGGTGATGATCTGCGCCACGTGATCGCGGCCGTATTTCTCCTGGACGTAGCGGATCACTTCGCCGCGCCGCGTTTCGCAGAAGTCGATGTCGAAGTCGGGCATCGAGACGCGTTCCGGGTTGAGGAAGCGTTCGAACAGCAGGCCGAGCTTGAGCGGATCGAGATCGGTGATGGTCAGCGCCCAGGCGACCGCCGAGCCCGCGCCCGAACCGCGCCCCGGCCCCACCGGAATGTCGTTCGACTTCGCCCATTGGATGAAGTCGGCCACGATCAGGAAGTAGCCCGGGAACCCCATCTGGATGATGATGTCGAGCTCGAACTGGAGGCGCTTGTTGTACACCTCCACTTCGGCGGGATCGGTGATCCCCGCGAAATCGAGCCGATCCTTCAGCCCCTGCCAACTCCGCTCGCGCAGCATCGCCGCCTCGCCCTCGCGGTCACCGGCGAGGCTGGGCAGGATCGGCTTGCGCTTGGGCGCGGCATAGGCGCAGCGCTGGGCGACGACGAGCGTGTTCTCGATCGCCTCGGGCAGGTCGGCGAAAGCGGTCTTCATCGTCTCGGCCGGCTTGAGCCAGGCCTCGGGCGAGGAGCGCGGGCGATCGTCGGTTTCGAGATAGGTCGAGTTCGCAATGCAGAGCATCGCATCATGCGCGTCGTAGAAATCGGCCTCGGCGAAGCAGGCCGGGTTGGTGCCGACCAGCGGCAGGTTCCGCGCATAGGCGAGGTCGATCAGCTTGGCTTCGGCGCGCGTCTCGATGTCGTTGTTGCGGCGCGCAATCTCCACATAGAGCCGGTCCGGGAACAGCGCCTCGAGCTGGGTCGCATAGGCCTCGGCGCTCTTGTCCTGCCCCTCGGCATAGAGCCGGGCAAGCGCGCCCTCGGCGCCTGCGGTGAGGCAGATCAGCCCGTCGGTATGGCCGGTAAGCGCCGCGAAGGGGACGTGCGCGTCCTCCTCGATCGGGCGATCCAGATGCGCCTGCGAGACGAGGTGGCACAGATTTTCATAGCCAGTCTGGTCCTGCGCATAGAGCGCCAGCCAGTCGATCGGCACGTTCAGCCCTTCGGCGAGGTTCGAGCGCTTCACCGCCAGCAGCGTGCCCACGATCGGCTGGACGCCGGCCTTCTTGGCGGCGTCCGAAAAGCTCATCGCGGCGTAGAGGCCGTTGCGATCGGCGACGGCGATGGCGGGGAAGCCGTGGTTCTTGGCGTGCTTGGCGATCGCCTTGGGGTCGATCGCCCCTTCCAGCATGGTGTAGCAGGAGAAAACCCGAAGAGGTACGAAACCGGAATGCGCCATGCCCGAACCTAGGGGCGCGAGGGCGCTTTTGCCAACCCGAAGCCGGGCTTCTCCACAGCTTTTGCGGTCGACCGGCCGTTTCCACCGAAACGGATGCGTTCGAACTGACGAAACCTTGGGGTCATGGTAGAAGCATTGCGCGGCCGGGGCATCCACACACCTCCCGTCCCGGCCGTGCTTTGTGGCTAAACGTCCTGCTAAAGCAGCGCTTCGATATCGTCCGCGATCGCGCGCGGTGCGGTCGTCGGGGCATAGCGCTCGACCACCTTGCCATCGCGGCCCACCAGGAACTTGGTGAAGTTCCACTTGATCGCCTCGGTCCCCAGCACCCCCGGCGCCTGCGCCTTGAGCGCCTGGAACAACGGCGCGGCATTGCCGCCGTTCACGTCGACCTTGGCAAAGACCGGGAAGGTCACGTCATAGGTGAGCGAGCAGAAGTTCGCGATTTCCTCGGCATTGCCGGGCTCCTGCGCGCCGAACTGGTTGCAGGGAAAAGCCAGCACCGCGAAGCCGCGATCCTTGTAGCCGCGCCACAGCTCCTCCAGCTCCTTGTACTGCGGCGTGAAGCCGCATTTGGAGGCGGTGTTGACGATCAGCAGCACCTGGCCGGCAAAGGCCGAGAGGTCGCTGGTCGTGCCATCCGGCAGGGTGACGGGAATGCCGGTAATCGGTTCCGCGGTCGTGGATGCGTCGCTCATGCGGTTTCCTCCAAGCGTCCTTCGTGCAGCCGCACGACACGGTCCATCCGCGCCGCCAGCCGTTCGTTATGGGTGGCGACCAGCGCCGCCGAGCCTTCGCCGCGCACGAGGTTGAGGAATTCATCGAACACCCGGTTCGACGTCGCCTCGTCCAGATTGCCGGTCGGTTCGTCCGCCAGCACCAGCGGCGGCCGATTGGCAAGCGCGCGGGCGACGGCGACGCGCTGCTGCTCGCCGCCGGAAAGCTGGTTCGGCCGGTGGGTCAGGCGGTGGCCAAGCCCCAGCGTGGTCAGCAATTCGGTCGCGCGCGCCTGGGCGGCGGGGCGCTCGGCACCGCGGATCAGCTGCGGCAGCACGACATTCTCGGTCGCGTCGAAATCGGGCAGCAGGTGGTGGAACTGGTAGACGAAGCCCAGCCGGTCGCGCCGCACTTCGGTGCGCCCGCTTGCCGAAAGCTTGGCCGCTTCCTCGCCGACGATGCGAATCGATCCCTCGAACCCGCCTTCCAGCAGCCCCACGGCCTGGAGCAGGGTCGACTTGCCCGAGCCCGAGGGGCCGAGCAGCGCCACGATCTCGCCGGGCATCACGTCGAGGTCGACACCGCGCAGCACGTCGATGCGTACCCCGCCCTGTTCGAAGCTGCGGCGCAGGTCGCGCGTCTGGAGAACCGGTTCACTCATAGCGCAGTACCTGGACAGGATCGGTGCTCGCAGCCTTCCACGCGGGGTAAAGGGTGGCGAGGAAGGTGAAGAGCAGCGCCATCGCGCAGATCGCGAAGGTCTGGAACGGATCGGTCTTGGCCGGCAGTTCGGTCAGGAAGCGCATCTGCGGGTCCCACACCTTCTGCCCGGTCACCGCGCCGATCGCCCACACCACCTGCTCGCGATAGGTGATGAAGAAGAAGGCGAGAAGCCCCCCTGCCCCCACGCCCAGCGCACCGATGGTGGTACCGACGACGACGAAGACCTTCATCATGCTCGCCCGCGTCGCGCCCATCGTCCGCAGCACCGCGATGTCGCGCGTCTTGGCGCGTACCAGCATGATCAGCGAGGAGATGATGTTGAACGAGGCGACGACGAGAATGATCGACAGGATGGTGAAGGACACGATCCGGTCGACCGACAGCGCCTCGAACAGCTCGCGGTTCATCTGGCGCCAGTCCGTGATCTGGCCGACATTGCTCACCTTGTCGGCGAGCGGGCCGACAATCTGCTCGATCTTGTCCGGGTTGCTGGTGTCGATGCGCACCATGCCCACCGAATCGCCGAGCAGCATCAGCGTCTGCGCGTCTTCCATCGGCAGGATGATATAGGTCTTGTCGTAATCATAGACGCCGACCTCGAACACCGCCGCCACCCGATATTGCACGGTGCGGAACATGGTACCCATCGGCGTGGTCGCACCCTGGGGATTATAGATGGTGATCTGGCTGCCGACCGTCGCGCCCAGCGCCTCGGCAAGGCGCGAACCGATCGCGATCTGCTCGCTGCCGGGCTTCAGGTTGTTGAACGATCCGAGGATCTCCTTCCCCTTCAGCGTGCCGTTGTTCCGGATATCCTCTACCCGCATGCCGCGCACGATCGCGAACTCGACCCGGCCATTGTTGCTGGCGAACAGCGGCTGCTCGATCAGCGGGGTCGCGGCGGTGACGCCGGGGATCGCCTTGGCCTCGTCGGCGACGCGGCGCCAGTCGCGCAGCTGGCCGTTATAGCCCTGGATCACGGCATGGCCGTTGAGGCCGGAGATCTTGTCGAACAGTTCGGCACGAAACCCGTTCATCACGCTCATCACCACGATCAGCGCGGCGACGCCGAGCATCACGGCAACCAGGCTGAACCCGGCGACGACGGCGATGAAGGCTTCGCTGCGCCCGGGCAGCAGATAGCGGCGGGCGATCATTCGCTCGTAGCGAGAGAGTAGCATGCGGATCCTCTAGGGCCAGTCGTCCGGCGTGGGAAGCGTTCTGTTGCCGATTCGACACAGCTTAGACGCAATCTGCTGACGCCAAGCTGTCGACCGGTGACAAAAGCGCTTCAGGCTTCTACCAAGAAACCGTCGAAGCGCAGGCGCAAAAAGGCCACGGTTCGGGGAGGTTCCCAGCTCCATCTGCGGTGTAACGCAGATGTATAGAAGCGGGATCCTATTCAAGGGGGCTGACGAGCATTCGTCACGCAGGCGCCCGGGCCGGCAACGGCTCGGGCGTTTTCGTTTTGTGGCCGCCCTTGGTCTCCACATCATCGCCGCGAGCCCTGGGACGCTTCTTCCCTCCACACATCATCCCCGTGGAGGCGGGGATCCATTTGCCAGGACGTTTCGGCGCCTGCTGCGACGCTCCCATCAATGGGCTCCCGCCTCCGCGGGATTGACGGAGAAGCAGGAGCAATCGCAGGCGGCCGCTATCGGGCGGAGCAGGTTGCCCTGCCCCGCCCGCCAACCTCCCCCGGCCATGGCGGGAGGCCAGCTCGTGTCACGATCAGAAGGAACCGCTGACCGTAAATCCCCAGGTGCGCGGATCGCCCGGCTGGCCGACGATCAGCCCGGTATTGCCGGACTGGACCGAGAGCAGTTCGAAATAGCGCTTGTCGAAGGCGTTCCGCACCCAGGCAAAGGCGTTCACCTTGCCCTTGCGATAGCCGAGCCGGAAATTGGACAGCGCATATCCGTCGATCCAGGTATAGGCGGACGGCGACGGGTTGGACGAGAAGCGCGAACGCCAGCTGCCGTCATAGCCGAGATAGACCTGCCCGCCTTCGACCGGCGCATTCACTTCGCCGCCAAAGCCGAGTGCCCATTTCGAAATGCCCGGCAGCACCTGACCGGAGATGTTGCACGAGGCAGGGCTGAACCCCGGGGTGCCCGGCGCGGCCGCCGTCTGGGTCGCGGGATTGGTGATCGCGGTGCCGCCGGAAAGCTCGGGCGGGCACGGCGCGTTGGCGAACCTGGTGTATTTGGCGTCGGTATAGGCGCCGTTGAAATAGACATTCGCGCGTTCGCTCGGACGGAACGACGAATCCCATTCGAACCCGCGCGACCGTACCTTGCCGGCATTGGCCAGATAGCCACGGATCACGTTGATCGCGTTGTTGTTCACCGTCGCCTGATAGTCGCTGATCTCGGTCCAGAAGCCAGCGAGATTCAGCGTAAGGCGACGATCGAGGAACTGGTTCTTCAGACCGATCTCGAAATGATTGACCTTTTCCGGCTTCACCGTCTGGGTCGACAGGTCCACCGCGGTGTTGGTCGAATTGAGCGGCAGGCCGGAGAGATTGATGCCGCCCGACTTGAACGAGCGTGCATAGGTCGCATAGCCATGCACGTCGCGGCTGAAGTCGTAGGAGAGCGTCGCGTCGCCCGACACGTTCCACTGGTCGAACTTCGGGCTGTAGCGCTGCGGAGCCAGCGTGTTGAACTGGTCCGCCGTCGCCGCACCGCTGGCCAGCAGCGCCGCCGCATTGTCCGCCGTCGCGACGAAATTGTAGCGCGCGTTGCTGATGCTGACGACGGATTCGTACGAGCCGCTCTTCTTGTCATAGTTGACGCGCAGGCCGGGCTGGATCCGCAGGCCCGGCAGCGCTTCCCAGTTGAGCTTGCCGAACACCGCGAAGCTGGTGTTGTCGAAGCTGATCGTGTTCCGGCTGGTCAGTCCGTTCAGCACCAGCGGGTTGCAGGCAGCCGTAGTCGCCGTCGCGCACCCGGCCGCCCCGGGCGCGACGCTGGCGCCGGGATTGAGCAGCCAGCGGCTCGCCGCCGAGCCCTGCACCTGGGACCCCTGGGTGTCGATCGTCTG
This sequence comes from Sphingomonas elodea ATCC 31461, assembly GCF_000226955.1. Lineage (GTDB taxonomy): Bacteria > Pseudomonadota > Alphaproteobacteria > Sphingomonadales > Sphingomonadaceae > Sphingomonas > Sphingomonas elodea. The sequence continues at coordinate 41,553 of NZ_AGFU01000017.1, read as the reverse complement.
GTGGAACAGGAATATGCCGGCCGTGTAATCGAGCTTGTTCCGGCCGTTCGAAGCGATGCGCAGCTCCTGAGAGACCTGCTTCTGCTGCGACGGGTTCTGCGAGACGGTGGTGATCGGAAGCCCGACGAAATCACGGTCGTTGGCCGGTTGCCAGTCCCAATAGCGCCACGCGCTCACCGAGGTGACGGTGGCACCGCCGAGATCCCAGTTCGCCACCAGTGAGGCGCCGCCGATTTCCTGCCGCGAGTTGATGTCCGCATCGAGATCGGTGGTACGGTCGAAGGGATTGGTGCTCGGCGGGGCATAGCCGAAGGCGGCAGCCAGCGCCGCATATTGGCGGTTGAGCGGCCGCTGGGTCGCCCCGGTGCGGGCATAATATTGCACGCAGCACAGCGGATTCTGCAGGTTGAAGTCGCCCGACAGGGTCAGGTCGAGATTGGGCGCCGCGCGCCACAGCAGCTGCCCGCGCACCCCGTAATTGTCGAGGCGATGGAGGTTCGTGTCGCTCTTGGTGTCGTAGATCGTACCCTGGCGTCGCGTTACCGACGTGGAGATCCGCACCGCCAGCTTGTCGTCCGCGATCGGCGCCGAGGCCGATCCCTTGAGCTGCAGGAAGCCGTAATTGCCCGCGGTGGCTTCGTAGCGCACCTCGGGCGTGAAGCTCGGCTTGCGGTTGGTGATGTTGATCGCGCCCGCCGTGGTATTCTTGCCGTAGAGCGTGCCCTGCGGGCCCCGCAGCACCTCAACCCGCTCGACATCGACAAAGTCGAAGGTCGAAGCACCGACCCGGCCGATATAGACGCCGTCGACATAGAAGCCGACGCCCTGCTCGATCCCGTCATTGGTGAGGCCGAACGGCGCACCCAGGCCGCGGATGTTGATCGCGGTGTTGCGCGGGTTGCTCGAATAGAATTGCAGCGCCGGCTGCGACTGCTGGATGCGCGCCACGTTGAACGCGCCGGCTTCGGAAAGCGTCGTCCCGCTCAGCACCGAAACCGCCACCGGCACTTCCTGGATCCGCTCCTCGCGGCGGCGGGCGGTCACGACGATGTCGCCGCTCTGACTTTGCGGCTCTGCGACGGGCGGCGGCACCCGCACCTCGGGATCGTTCGCGGCCGGCATGGCACCGGACAACAGCAACAGCGGAATCAGCGGCAGGCTCATCGGGTTCCCCTTGGTCGTTGCCGCAATGTCCATCAACCCAGTGGGCTTTAGCGAACAAGGAGATGTTTAGCGCGGGCTAGTCCCGATTGGCCGCCCCTTGAAACCGCCAACCGCAACACCAGATTTCCTGTGTGAGGCGCCGACCGGGCCTCGCACCGGTGTCGCGGCAGTTGGCCGGGCATCCAGGTTCACGACGTTCAAATTGCTCAATGGAGGATCTGAAGATGCGTCAGTTTGACTTTACTCCCTTCCGTCGCTCGGCGATCGGCTTCGACCGGCTGTTCGACTTGCTCGAAGCCAGTGCCCGTCAGGCGAATTCGGAAAACTATCCCCCCTTCAACCTCGAACGTCTTGCCGAGGACCGGTATCGCATCACCATCGCGGTGGCCGGCTTCAAGGCGGACGAGATAGACATCACCGCCCAGCAGAACCTGCTGCTGGTCGCCGGCAAGAAGGCCGGGGAGAATGAGAACAACCAGGGCAATTATCTGCATCTGGGTATCGCAAACCGTAGCTTCGAGCGCCGCTTCGAACTCGCCGATTTCGTGCGGGTGGAGAATGCGAACCTGGCCGACGGCCTGCTGACGATCGAGCTGCTGCGCGAAGTGCCCGAAGCGATGAAGCCCAAGAAGATCCAGGTCGGGTCCGGCAGTGTTGCCGCAGCGATCGACCATCGCACGGCCAACGCGGCGTAACCTGCCTCAAGCACTCGCGGCGTCCACTCCCTTAGACGCCGCTACGGGGCGCCCGGGCTTCGGCCCGGGCGCCTTTTCTTAGTAGTGACAGGTCTGCCAGCGGCCGCTCGAAACATGTTGGAGAAACGCTCCAACCTCATTGCCTCAAGCCGCTCATGCTCAATCTGCCTCGGCAAGAGATCGAGACGACCGAGATGCTGCAATGAGATTAGTCGCATTCACCACCACCCCCGCCCCATAACGATAGGCGGCCGAAAAATGCCAACCAAAGAACAGCAGGCCCTCACCCCGCCGGCTTCAGCCCCAGCAACCACGGCTTCACCCGCCCCGTCGGCTTCGCCACCCCGTCCAGCCGCTCCGCCCGCACGATCGTCACCGGCTTCAGGATCATCTGGCCCTTCATCGCGTCGCGTCCGCCGCCGCTGGGCAGCGCCAGAATGCGCTGGACCACGTCCATGCCGCCGACAACCTGGCCGAACGCGGCAAAGCCCGGGTTGGCACCGCGCGCGTCGAGCCCGGGATTGTCGCCGACCATGATGGAGAAATTGCCGCTCGCCGAATTGGGGTTCGGCCCATGCGCCATCGAGATGGTGCCGCTCAGATGCTTGAGGCCCGTCCGGCTGGTCGGCTCCAGCGGCAGCGGGTCGAGCATCCGGCGCGCATCGGTGCCGACGCCGCCCTGGATGAAGCCCTTGGTCGGCTCGGCCTTGCGCCGCGCCGTACGGTAGAAGGTCGTGCCCTCCAACCGTCCGTCATCGACATAGGCGAGGAAGTTGGCGACGGTCTTGGGCGCCCGCCGCGCATCGAGCGCGACGGTGATCGCGCCCATGCTCGTCACCAGGCGCACCCGTATCGTGCCCGGCGCAGCGCGCTGCGGCGGCGCCGGCGCTGCGGACACCGCCAGCAGCACCAGCCCGGCGACGAAGGCCCGCCGCAGCACGCGCTCAGACGAGCCGCGAGTGCTTCACGGCCGCGGCGATGAAGCTCGCGAACAGCGGGTGCGGATCGAACGGCTTGGACTTCAATTCCGGGTGGAACTGCACGCCGACGAACCAGGGATGGTCCGGCCGCTCGACGATTTCGGGCAGCGTCCCGTCCGGCGACATGCCGGAGAACACCAGGCCGCCCTGCTCCAGCACCGGCTTGTAGGCGGTATTCACCTCGTAGCGGTGGCGATGGCGCTCGCTGATCGTGTCGCTGCCATAGATCGAGCCGACGACGCTGTTGCCGCCCAGCTTCGCGGTATAGGCGCCCAGCCGCATCGTGCCGCCGAGATCGCCGCCGGCCTCGCGCTTCTGCAGGCCGTCCGCGGTCATCCATTCGGTGATCATGCCGACCACCGGTTCTTGCGTAGGGCCGAATTCGGTGGTCGAGGCATTGGCGACACCCTGGGCGCGGACGCCTTCGATGCACGCCATCTGCATCCCGAGGCAAATGCCGAAGAACGGCACGTTCCGCTCGCGGGCGAAGCGCACGCCGGCGATCTTGCCCTCGCTGCCGCGTTCGCCGAAACCGCCCGGCACCAGGATGCCGTGCATCGGCTCGAGCATCGCAGCGACTTCGGCCTGATCCTGCTCGAACAGCTCGGCGTCGAGCCACTGGATGTTGACCTTCACCTGATTGGCGATGCCGCCATGGACCAGCGCCTCGGTGAGCGACTTATAGGCATCAGGCACGCCCATATATTTGCCGACCACACCGATGGTGACCTCACCCTCGGGATTCTCCAGCCGCTCGACGATGTCGCTCCAGCGGCGCAGGTCTGGCGACGGACCCGGCTCGATCCCGAAGGCCTTGAGCACTTCGACGTCGAGGCCTTCGCCGTGATACTGCAGCGGCACCGCATAGATGCTCTTGGCATCGAGCGCCGGAATCACGGCCGAGGCGGGAACGTTGCAGAACTGGGCGATCTTGGCGCGCTCGCCGGCGGGCAGCGGGCGTTCGGCGCGGCAGACCAGCACGTCGGGCTGGACGCCGAGGGCCGCGAGTTCGCGCACGCTGTGCTGGGTCGGCTTGGTCTTCAGCTCGCCCGCCGCCGCGATGAACGGCACCAGGGTCACATGGATACTGACGGTCTGGCCGCGGCCGAGATCGTTGCGGAGCTGGCGAATCGCCTCGATGAACGGCAGCGATTCGATGTCGCCCACCGTGCCGCCGATCTCGCACAGCACGAAGTCGAGATCCTCGGTCTCGGCCTGGGCGAAGGCCTTGATCGCGTCGGTGACGTGCGGGACCACCTGCACGGTCGCGCCCAGATAGTCACCGCGGCGCTCCCGCTCGATGATCGTTTTGTAGATCCGGCCCGAGGTGACGTTGTCCGCCTGGCGCGCGGTCACACCGGTGAAGCGCTCATAGTGGCCGAGGTCGAGATCGGTCTCCGCGCCGTCGTCGGTGACGTACACCTCACCATGCTGGTGCGGCGACATCGTGCCGGGATCGACGTTGAGATAGGGATCGAACTTGCGGATGCGGACTCGATAGCCACGGGCCTGGAGCAGCGCCGCGAGGCTCGCTGCCATGAGACCCTTGCCGAGCGAGGAGACCACGCCGCCGGTGATGAAGATGTACCGCGCCATGGGAGAAAACGCCTAACGTCAAAGGGCGCAGACCGGCAAGCGTAAGAATCCGCCGGTTGCGCAAATTTTACGGTGAATCCGCCGCAAGCGCGGCGAACTACGGAAGCTTACTGGCTGAACGGAACCGCGCTGTTGCCGGCCGGTGCCGTGTCGTTGCCGGTCGGCGCGGGGGCCGAGGGGATCGTCACCGGTGCGACGGCGGCGGGCGCCTTCTGCAGGCTGGCGTCGATCTTGGTCGAATGCCGGGTGGCCGCCAGGAAGGCGAGCACGATGCTCATCAGGATGAACGCCGTGGCGAGAATCGAGGTCATCCGAGTCAGGAAGTCGGCCGCGCCCCGCGCCGACATCAGGCCCGCAGGGCTGCCGCCCGAGGTGAGACCGCCACCCTCCGACTTCTGGACGAGAATCACCCCCACCAGCAGGGCGGCGATGATGAACTGTACGACGAGGAGGAAGGTGAACATGAAATCCGGTGCCCGTTAGCGAAGCCGGCGACATAGGCGAGCAACCCCCGTCAATCAACCGCCTGTTCCGCGTCCGCATCGGCGCCGCGCGATCCGTCGCCCCCGGGGTATTTCGCGCAACTCCATGGCCTGCCTGCATTTTCACTGCATTTTCCGACAACATTTCGCCCGCGCACTGAAACCTAGTTGGAAAATGCGCGTTTGTTTCACCGGTTCGATGCCGTGCCGGGCCTGAAACGAACGAGTGATGCAGTGAACGCTATGTCCGAACAGACCCTTGCCGGGTGGAAGAATACCCTGATCGATTATGTACGTTCGGGAGAGCCCGACCTGACCAACCGCCAGATGGCGCTGCTGATGCTTGTGTATCTCGATCCGGGCCCCCATACGGTGCGCGGTCTGGCGCGGGCGCTGAACGTCTCGAAGCCGGTGGTCACGCGTGCCTTGAATCGTCTGGGTACGCTCGGCTATCTGCGCCGCCAGCGCGACGACACCGACAAGCGCAACATCTTCGTAGCGCGCACCGCGGAAGGGGCAGAGTTTCTTGCAGAGTTCGGGCATTTCCTCGCTGGCAACCACCTCAGCGAGCCAGTCCCAGCAGACGCCGACGCGTAAGCGTCTGGCGCTCGACGGCCGTTCGGCCGACATCGATCCGCGGGTGGACGCGGTACGTCCGGATCTCGCCGATATCCGCCTTGCTGGACGTGTTTTCGCGCCACACTACGCCGCGCCCATGCCCCGCGTGGTTCATTTTGAAACACCCCTGCGGGTAACCGCGCGCGGCGACGAGCCGGCGCTGGTCACGCTCCAGAAGGGCGATGTGTTCGAAGCACTGGAGTTCGCCGGCGAGAAGGCCTGGGGCGTTGCACCGGGGCCTGGACTTGTCGGCTATGTCGACGCATCGGCGCTGGGGGAAAGTGAATGATCGCGCGCGTTTTCATCGACGGCGCCGCCGGCACCACCGGTCTCGAGATCCGCGAGCGGCTCGCCGGCCGCTCCGAGATCGATGTGATGGTGCTAGGCGACCAGGACCGCAAGGATCCGAAGAAGCGCGAGGAAGCGCTCAACGCGGCCGATTTCGTCATCCTCTGCCTGCCCGACGACGCGGCCCGCGAAGCGGTGGCGATGATCCGCAACGACACGACTCGCGTGATCGACGCTTCCACCGCCTATCGCACTGCGCCCGACTGGACCTATGGCTTTGCCGAGCTGGAGCCCGGCCAGGCCGCGGCGATCGCCGAGGCGGCGCGGGTAAGCAATCCCGGCTGCTACCCCACCGGCTTCCTCGCTTTGGTCCGCCCGCTGATCCGCGCCGGGCTGATCCCGCACGATTTCCCGCTCAGCGTGAACGCGGTGTCGGGCTATTCGGGCGGCGGCCGCTCGATGATCGAGGAGTTCGAGGGCAAGGGCACCAACCCCACCGACACCGCCTTCCGCCCCTATGGCCTCGCGTTGGCGCACAAGCATGTGCCCGAGATGCAGAAGCATGCGCGGATCGTGAATCCGCCGATCTTCATGCCATCGGTCGCGCGCACCTATCGCGGCATGATCGTGGAAGTGCCGTTGCCGCTCTATGCCTTCACCCGCAAGCCCTCGGTCGAATCGCTCGAGAACGTGCTTCGCGACGCCTATCGCGACTCGCCGGTGGTGCAGGTGCTGCCGGCCGACGTGCCGACGGTCACCATCGAGGAAAATGCCGGCACCGATCGCCTGTCGGTCCGCGTGTTCGGCAATGACGAGACCCGCCAGGCGCGGCTGATCGCCACGCTCGACAATCTCGGCAAGGGCGCCGCCGGCGCCGCGGTGCAGAACCTCAACATCATGGCCGGCCTGGACCCTGTCGCGGGGCTGGTGCTCTGACCTTGCCTTCCCCTCCCGCACGCGGGAGGGGAATAATGCATCAAATTTTCCCGTATCCGCATACCTATTCCCCCCCTCCGGCTTGATCTTTCGGCCGCATTGGTGTCTCGCGGGGCGAACCAATCACGAGGGAAATGATGCAGCAGCCCGTCGGCAAATTGCTTCTGTTCGGTGCCACCGGCGATCTCGCGCAGCGGATGCTGCTCCCGTCGCTCTATGCGCTGCATGCGGACGGCCTGCTCCCCCATGGCCTTACCATTACCGGCACCGCCCGCTCGGACCATGACGATGATGGCTTCCGCGACTTCGCTGCCAAGGCGCTCGACCAGTTCCTGCCCGCCGACCGAAAAGACGACAGCGCTGTCCAGGGCTTCCTCCAGCGCCTGCATTACCAGACGCTCGATGCCTCGCAGATCGACGGCTATGCCGCGCTGAAGGAAAAGCTGGGCGACATCTCCGGCGGTCTGGCCATCTTCCTGTCGACCGCGCCCTGGCTGTTCGGGCCGACCATCAAGGGCCTCGAATCGGCCGGGCTCACCGGGGAGAATGTCCGCATCAGCCTGGAGAAGCCGCTCGGCCGCGACCTCGCCTCCAGCCGCGAGATCAACGACATCGTCGCGGAAGCCTTTCCCGAGGAGCGCACCTTCCGCATCGACCATTATCTGGGCAAGGAAACCGTCCAGAACATCCTGGCGCTGCGCTTCGGCAATTCGCTGTTCGAGCCGGTGTGGAACGCCCGCGGCATCGACAGCGTGCAGATCACCGTCTCCGAGACGGTGGGCCTGGAAGGCCGCGCCGGCTTCTATGACGACACCGGCGCGCTGCGCGACATGGTGCAGAACCACATGCTCCAGCTCGTCGCGCTGATCGCGATGGAGCCCCCGGCGCGCCTCGACGGTACCGCGGTACGCGACGAGAAGGTCAAGGTGCTGCGCTCGCTGCGCAAGATCCCGATCGCCGAGGCGCCCAACATGACCGTGATCGGCCAATATGGCGGCGGCGCGGTCAAAGGCGAGATCGTTCGCGATTATGCCACCGATCTCGGCAAGGATTCGCGCACCGAAACCTTCGTCGCGATCAAGGCGCATGTCGACAACTGGCGCTGGCAGGGCGTGCCCTTCTATCTGCGCACCGGCAAGCGTCTGGCCGAGCGCCGATCCGAAATCGTCATCCAGTTCAAGCCGGTGCCGCACTCGATCTTCGCCGAGCGCGGCGGCATGCTCCAGCCCAACGCGCTGGTCATCCGCCTCCAGCCGGAAGAATATGTCCAGCTGCTGGTGATGGCCAAGCAGCCCGGGCTCGATCGCGAGGGCTATCGCCTGCGCGAGGTGCCGCTCAATCTCAGCCTCGACACCGAATTCGCCGGCACCCGCCGCCGCATCGCCTATGAGCGCCTGCTGCTCGACCTGATCGAGGGCGATCCCACGCTGTTCGTCCGCCGCGACGAGGTGGAGGCACAGTGGGAATGGATCGACGCGATCCGCGCCGGCTGGGACGCCAACGATCTCAAGCCCAAGCCCTATGCCTCGGGCAGCTGGGGCCCCTCGCTCTCGATCGCGCTCACCGAGCGCGACGGGGTACACTGGCACGAATGAGCGGGGCGAGCGCCTTTTCGAAGCACGTCATCCCGGCGAAAGCCGGGATCCATTGCCCTCACCGTATCCGTTCCATCTCCAGCGTAGCTGTGAAATGGATCCCGGCTTCCGCCGGGATGACGGTTGGAGGGCAAGCGCAGCCCCATGCTGCGAACCAGCGACCCCATCCCCATATCGGACCCGCGCGGCCGCCTGGCCGTTGACGCGGTCCCACCGAAATTCAAGGAGCTTACATGACGACCGAAATCGAATGGTGGGACTATGACGACGCCGCCGAAATGGGCGATGCGCTCGCCGGCGACGTCCAGTTCATCATCGAAAGCGCGATCGACGCGCGCGGTGCCGCGGTCATCGCGCTTGCCGGCGGCCGCACCCCCGGCCCGATCTACGCCAAGCTGAGCAAGGCCAAGCTCGACTGGAAGCGCGTGACGATCATCCCCACCGACGATCGCATCGTGCCGATGGGCGATCCGATGTCGAACGTGACCGGCCTCGCCAAGGTGTTCCTGCCGCTCGGCGCGCGGGTGATCCCGGTCGTCAGCGAGAAGGCCGACGACTACAAGGCCGCGGGCCGCGCGGCGGACGCACGCCTGCAGGACTTCCACTGGCCGCTCGACCTCTGCCTGCTCGGCATGGGCGCCGATGGCCATACCGCCTCGATCTTCCCCGGCCCGGACCTCGCTGAAGCGCTTACGGGGCCCAAGGAGCGCCGCGCGCTGGGCGTGATGCCCGACCCGCTGCCGCCCGAGGCCCCCGTCGCCCGCGTGTCGCTGTCGCTCGCCGCGATCGTCTCGGCCCGCGCGCTGATGATCGCGATCACCGGCCAGGAAAAGAAGGACGTGCTGGAGCGCGCCATTGCCGAAGGCGCCGGCTCGACCCTGCCGATCGGCCGCGTGCTGGCCGAAACCGAACTACCCGTCGACATCCACTGGAGCGTCTGAATGACCACCCTCCACGCCGAAATCGCCGCCGTCACCGATCGCGTCATCGAGCGATCCAAGGCGGGCCGTGCTGCCTATCTGGCGCTGATCCAGCGCGAGCGCGAGTCGGGCAATGATCGGCCGAAGCTCGGCTGCGCCAACCTCGCCCACGCCTATGCCGGCACCGAGGAGCAGCGCGACGTGCTGAAGGCGGGCAACCGCATGAACATCGGCATCGTCACCGCGTACAACGACATGCTCTCGGCCCATGCGCCCTATTATCGCTATCCCGAGCAGATGAAGGTCTGGGCGATGGAAGCCGGGGCCACCGCACAGGTGGCGGGCGGCGTGCCGGCAATGTGCGACGGCGTGACCCAGGGCTATCAGGGCATGGAGCTCTCACTGTTCAGCCGCGACACCATCGCGATGTCGACCGCCGTATCGCTCAGCCACCGCGTGTTCGAAGGCGCGGCGCTGCTCGGCATCTGCGACAAGATCGTGCCGGGCCTGCTGATGGGGGCGCTGCGCTTCGGCCATCTGCCGATGGTGCTGATCCCCGGCGGCCCGATGCGTTCGGGCCTGCCCAACAAGGAAAAGGCCGCGGTCCGCGAGCGCTATGCCGAGGGCAAGGCGACCCGCGAGGAACTGCTGGACTCCGAAATCGCCGCCTATCACGGCAAGGGCACCTGCACCTTCTACGGCACGGCCAACTCCAACCAGATGATGATGGAGGCGATGGGCCTGCACGTCCCCGGCTCGGCCTTCGCCAATCCCGGCACCAAGCTGCGCCAGGAACTGACCCGCCACGCCGTCCACCGTCTCGCCGAGATCGGCTGGAACGGCGACGACTATCGCCCGATCGGCCATGTCGTCGACGAACGCGCGATCGTGAACGCGGCGATCGTGCTGCTGGCGACCGGCGGTTCGACCAACCACCTGATCCACGTCCCCGCCTTCGCGCGGGCGGCCGGCATCACGATCGACTGGGACGATTTCGATCGCCTGTCGCGCGTCGTACCGCTGATGACGCGCGTCTATCCGAACGGGTCCGCGGACGTGAACCAGTTCGAGGATGCCGGCGGCCCGTCCTTCGTCATCAAGGAGCTGCTGCGCGCCGGGCTGATGCACGGCGATGCGCTAACCATCGCCAAGGACGGCATGGCCGCCTATGGCCGCAAGCCCGACATCGTCGAGGACGCGCTGGTCTGGACCGAGCATGGCGAGAAGAGCAACGACGAGAACATCGTCCGCACGGTCGAGACCGCCTTCTCCCCCGAGGGCGGCTTCCGCATCCTCAAGGGCAATATCGGCCGCGCCTGCATCAAGGTATCGGCGGTCGAGCGCGAGCGCTGGATCATCGAGGCCCCCGCCCGCGTCTTCTCGGACCAGCTGGAAGTGCTGGAGGCGTTCAAGGCCGGCGAACTGGAGCGCGACGTGATCGTCGTGGTCCGCTTCCAGGGCCCGCGCGCCAACGGCATGCCGGAGCTGCACAAGCTGACCCCCCAGCTGGGCGTTCTCCAGAACCGCGGCTTCAAGGTCGCCTTGGTCACCGACGGCCGCATGTCTGGCGCCAGCGGCAAGGTGCCGGCGGCGATCCATCTGTCGCCGGAAGCCCTGGGCGGCGGCCCGATCGGCAAGGTGCGCGACGGCGACATCCTCCGCCTCGATGCCGAGGCCGGTACGCTGGAAGCGCTGGTGCCCGCCGATGAGTGGGATGCGCGCGAGCATGCCGTCGCCCCGCCCCCGGCGACGGGCACCGGCCGCGAGCTGTTCGCGATGATGCGGCACTATTGCGACGAGGCCGAAAAGGGCGCGTCGGCGATGCTGCACGAAGCCGGCCTGTAAGTTTGTAACGCATGTAAATCACGCCCTACGACGCCCGCGGACTTTACATCCGCGCGGCGGACGGGAAGAAGGGCGGACGCTCACTGGCAACGTTGACAGGGGCGACAGAGAGAGGATCGGAATCGGATGGAAGTCGTCGCCGTCGACATTGGTGGCACCCACGCGCGCTTTGCCGTGGCGGAGGTGGCCGAGGGCCGCGTCGTTTCGATGAGCGAGCCGATCACCCAGAAGGTGGCCGAGCATCCGAGCCTGCAGCTGGCCTGGCGCGCGTTCGGCGAGCAGCTCGGCCGGCCCGTTCCCAAGGCTGCGGCGATCGCGGTTGCCTCGCCGATCAACGCCGATCTGATCAAGCTCACCAACAATCCCTGGATCATCCGTCCACCGCTGATCCCGGATCGGCTGGGCGCCGACGTGTGGACGATCGTCAACGACTTCGAGGCGATCGGCCATGCCGTCGCCCAGCTGGACGATTCGGATTTCCTCCACCTCTGCGGACCCGAGACGCCGCTGCCCGACAAGGGCTCGATCACCGTCTGTGGCCCCGGCACCGGTCTCGGCGTCGCGCAGGTGTTCCGTCACCGCGGCGGCTACCACATCATCGCGACCGAAGGCGGCCATAGCGATTTCGCCCCGCTCGACGCGATCGAGGACGCGATGGTGAAGCGCCTGCGCCGCACCTATCAGCGCGTCTCCAAGGAGCGCATGGTCGCCGGCCCGGCGATTGTCTCGATCTACGAGACGCTGGCCGATCTGGAGGGCGTCCCCGTTCCCCGCCTGGACGACAAGGCGATCTGGACGCTCGCGCTGGAGGGCAAGGACAGCCTGGCCGTGGCCGCACTCGATCGCTTCTGCCTCAGCCTCGGCGCGGTGGCGGGCGACCTTGCCCTCGCCCATGGGCCCACGGCGGTGGTGATCGCCGGCGGTCTGGGCTTGCGCCTGAAGGACCATCTGCTGCAATCGGGGTTCGGCGAGCGATTCGTCGCCAAGGGGCGCTTCCGCTCCCTGATGGCGACGATCCCCGTCAAGCTGATCACCCATCCCCAGCCGGGCCTGTACGGCGCAGCCGCCGCCTTCGCCCAGGAGCATGCACAGTGAGCGAACCCCGCCTTTCGATCGAAGCCATCATGCGCACCGCACCCGTCATCCCGGTGCTGGTGATCGACGACGCCGCCAAGGCGCGTCCGCTTGCCGAGGCACTGGTGAAGGGCGGCCTGCGCGTGCTCGAAGTGACGATGCGCACGCCTGCCGCACTCGACGCGATCCGCGAGATGAAGCAGGTCCCCGGCGCGATCGTCGGCGCCGGCACGGTGGTGAACACCCAGCAGTTCGAACAGGTGATGAAGGAGGATGCCGAGTTCATCGTCTCCCCCGGCCTCACCGAGCGCCTTGGCGACGCGATCGTGAAGAGCGGCGTGCCCTATCTGCCGGGCACCGCCAATGCCGGTGACATCATGCGCGGGCTCGACCTCGGCCTCAGCCACTTCAAGTTTTTCCCGGCCGAAACCTCGGGCGGCCTCAAGGCGCTGAAGGCGCTCGCCGCGCCCTTCTACCAGGCGAAGTTCTGCCCCACCGGCGGCATCAGCCTGGCGAGCGCGCCGGAATGGCTGGCGTTCGACCCGGTGCTCTGCGTCGGCGGCAGCTGGATCGCCAGCGGCTCGCTCGAAGAGGTGGAAGCCAAGGCGCGTGAGGCGGCGGCGCTGGCGCGGTGACCCTCCTAAAGCCCCTCCCCTTCAGGGGAGGGGTTGGGGTGGGGCAGTGTCTCACCGAGACCAACAAATCGTCTGGCATCCCTCCACCCCAACCCCTCCTCCAAGGAGGAGGGGCTTGCTTTACCGCACCCTTGCCCCCGCTCAACATACGAATCATATACGCTCCGTATACCCACCCTCCGGAGCACCCATGGGCATCGTGAAAATCGCCGACGACCTGCACGAGGAGGCCCGCCGCGCCAGCGCGGTGATGTGCCGCTCGATCAACGCCCAGGCCGAATACTGGATGAAGATCGGCATGCTCGCCGAGGCGAACCCCACCCTCCCCTTTCACGAGATCGTCCGCCGTCAGCTGGCGGAGGCGCAGGTCGCCATCCCCCCGCGCGAAGCCGCCTGAGGTGATCAAGACCCCCCAGGAACTCGCGCTGATGCGCGAGGCCGGCCGCCTGCTCGCCCAGGTGTTCGAAATGCTCGACCGCACGCCCCTTGCCGGCATGTCGACGCTGGAGATCGACACGCTGGTCGACCGCTACATCACCGACGAGCTCCACGCCCGCCCCGCGAGCAAGGGCCAGTACGGCTATGGCTTCGTGCTCAACTGCTCGCCGAACGAAGTGGTCTGCCACGGTGTGCCCGATGCCGGCACGATCGTCCGCAACGGCGACATCCTCAACCTCGACATCACGCTGGAGAAGAATGGCTTCATCGCCGATTCGAGCAAGACCTATATGGTCGGCACCGTCTCGCCCCAGGCGCGGCGGCTGGTAAGGGTGACGCAGGAGGCGCTTTGGAAGGGCATCGCCCAGGTTCGCCCTGGTGCCACGCTCGGCGACATCGGCGCCGCGATCGAGCGCCACGCCAAGCAGCACGGCTATGCGGTGGTGCGCGATTATTGCGGCCACGGCATCGGCCGCGAAATGCATGAAGAGCCCTCGGTTCTCCATTTCGGCCGCCCCGGCACCGGCATGAAACTGCGCGAGGGCATGACCTTCACGATCGAGCCGATGCTCAACCAGGGCACGCGCAAGGTGACGACGCTCGACGACGGCTGGACGGTGGTTACCAACGACCGGAAGCTCTCGGCCCAGTTCGAGCATACCGTGGCGGTGACGGCGGACGGCGTCGAGGTACTCACCCTGCGCGAGGGCGAACGGGCGCTGGCCTAGGCTCCGACCGGCTCGCCGGTTGTGAAACGAAGGCGCTGACCCCATATCATATCCATCGCCGGCTTTCGATCCGTAAGCGCCGGCGGCTGGGTCCATCATGTTCTCGCTTGCGCCGCACGGGTTTGTCCATGGATCTCGCCTATCTCGTTTCCCGGTACCAGAACTCCGTACGCCGCGCCTCGAGTGCGGCCTGCGTCGCGTCGCGCGCGTCGCATCGCGCCCTTGCCGCCGCCTATGCCCGCCGCATCCAGGAATGGCAGCGCCTCCACGGCACCGCCGATCTGGCGATCGCCGCATGAGCGGCGCGATCACCCGGCTCGAAGTCGGCGCGACCTCGGACGAGGGCGACCGCCGGCGCTTCCGCGGCGCGGTGCGGAGCAAGCTCGCGCCCGAGGTCATCGCGCGCCAGTCGCGCATCGCCCTGCTTGCCTTTCAGCGCTTTCCCGATCGCGCGGCGGCGCTCGCCTTCCTCAACAGCGTGGATGAGGCGCTGGGCGGGCGTCCGATCGACATCGCCAGCACGAGCGAAGCCGGTGCCGAGCGTATCGCCGCAGCCCTGCGCGAGCGCGATTCCGCCGCTATGTCCCCGGAGCCGACAATCGGCTAACAGACGCCATGGCCGAACGCTTCGAACGACACCGCCAGCCCTGGCGCCCCGATGAGCTGCAGAAGCTCCACACCCTCGCCAAGAAGGGCATGCCGCTGCGCGCGATCGCCAAGGCGCTGACCCGCAGCGAGGAATCGGTGAAGGAACGCGCCAAGCTCGACGGGCTGTCGATCGCCAAGCTGCACTAGGCGCCCGTCCTCAGCCGAGCGCGCGCTTCGCCTGGACGATCGCCGTATCGAGCGCGGACAGGAAGCGCGATCGGTCTTCCTTGCCGAACGGCGGCGGGCCGCCGATGCGATCGCCGCCTGCCCGCAGATCTGCCATGATCGCGCGCACCGCTACCGCATTGCCGATCGAACTGCTGGTGAACGGCTTGCCATTGGGCGAGAGCACCGCCGCCGCCCCCGCCTTCAGGCAGCGATCGGCCAGCAGGATGTCGGCGGTGACCACCACCGCGCCGGCATCGACATGCTCGGCGATCCAGTCGTCCGCGGCGTCGAAGCCGTCGCTCACCACCACACGGGCGATCAACGGATGCTGCGGCACGCGCAGATGCGCGTTGCTCACCAGCGTCACCGGCACCTCCAGCCGCCAGGCGACCTTGTAGATTTCGTCCTTTACCGGGCAGGCATCGGCGTCGACCAGGATGTGCGGGCGGGTCGTCATGCGCCCGCCCTGCCACAGTCCCGGCCCGAACGCGACCGGCTCCGGCACACGCACGCCATGCGCGCGCCGAAGATCCGCCCGGGCCTCAGTTCTGCGCGGCCTTTGCGCCAGCGCGCGCCGGCAGCGTGCTCGATGCGGCGGTGCGCAGTGCCTCGTCATACCAGGCCGCCAGATCGCGGTGCATCTGCGGCATGGTGTTCGGGTTCAGATACACCATGTGGCCTGCGTCATAATAGGTGAAGCGGATGTTCTTCTGCAGCTGCGGATCGAGCAGCATGTGGCTGACATCGAACTCGGCGCCGTAGAAGGGCGTGGCGAAGTCGTAATAGCCGTTCATGAACAGCACCTTCAGATACGGATTGGTCCGCATCGTATAGGCGAGGTCGACGGCGCTGTTGGGGGCGAGATGGGTACCGCTGTCGTCCGGCGCGCGGTGCTTCCAGTCCCAGTCGAAGCCGGGGCCGCGCGCGGTCATGCGATAGGGCATGTCCGTCTTGTAGCCGAGCACGCGCGTCGCATAGTCCTGGAACGTCGCGACGAACGCGCCGGTGACGGCGGTGGACGAAGGATCGTCGGTCGGGCTGTCGGCATTGGCATCGGTCACGTTCAGCAGATAGCGCGAATCGAGCCGGCCCACCGCCAGGCGGCGATCGCGCAGCAGCTCGGTCTGGAAGCGCGGCAACGTCAGGCGCAGGTCGGCGCGCAGGATATAGGCCTCGCTGATGCCGGTGTACTCGGACATCTTCTTCGCGACCGCCGCCTTTTCCTCGGCCGAAATGGTCGATCCCTTGGCCAGCGCCGCCGCATAGGGCCCGCTGGTGAAGGCGCGGACCTCGCCCATGAAGGTCGGCAGGTCGGCCGGGCGGTTCTGCAGCCGGTTATGGTACCAGGCCGTCGCCGCCATGGTCGGGAACAGGGTCAGGAAATTCTGATCGTAGCCCGGCTGGCGCACGCCATAGTTCATGATGGTGGAGAATTGGACCATGCCGTTCAGGCTCAGCCCCGCATCCTCCAGCTTCGCGGCGACGACCGGATTGCGGAGCGTGCCATAGCTTTCGCCGAACAGGAATTTCGGGGAAGGCCAGCGATCGAACTTGCTGGTGTAGCGCAGGATGGCGCGGGCAAAGCCGTCGGCATCCTGGTCGACGCCCCAGAAATCCTTGCCGGTCTTGTCCCCCAGCGGCCGCGACCAGCCGGCACCGAGCGCATCGATGAAGACGAGGTCGCTCTTGTCGATCAGCGAATCCGGGTTGGGGCCGAAGCCATAGGGCGCCGGGCGGATATATTCGGGGTTGGCGGTGGTGACGCGCACCGGCGCGAAGCTGCCCATGTGCAGCCAGATCGTCGGCGAACCCGGCCCGCCATTGTAGAAGAAGGTCACCGGCCGCTGCTCGCGGGCGGACCCGTCGCGGGTATAGGCGGTGTAGAAATAGGAGGCGGTCGGCTTGCCGTCGTCGTCGCGAATGGTGAGCGTGCCGGCGGTGGCGGTATAGGCGATGCGCTGCCCGCCGACGGTGACCGCCCCGTGGCTGACGGCCGCTGCTTCCTCGACCGAAGGCTTGGCCCAGGCGGCCTCCGCCTCGGCCTTCATCTGCTCGCGATGGTCGCCCTTGGCGGCGGCGTCCTTGGGCTTTTCCTGCGCCCAGGCCGGGCTGGTGGTAACGAGCAACAACGACAGCAAGGCAGCACGGCGCATTCGGCGATTCCCCCGGAAATGGTTACACGGGAGACTTTGTTACATGGCGATGCGAGCGAAACAAGCGGCGATGACAGCCGCTTACATCTCGCCCCGGGCGCGGCGCAGGGCGTACCACTTCGCCACATTGGCCTGATGCTGCTGATAGGTCTCGGCGAAGACATGGCCCCCGGTCCCGTCGGCCACGAAATACAGCGCTTTGGAATCCGCCGGATGCAGCACCGCGTCGATCGAGGCGCGCCCCGGATTGGCGATCGGCCCCTCGGGCAGGCCGCGCATCGTGTAGGTGTTGTAGCCGTTCCTCGCGCGCAGCTCCGATTGCAGGATGCGGCGACCGAGCGGCTTGCCCTTGGTGATCGGATAGATGATCGTCGGATCGGCCTGAAGCGGCATGCCCGCCTTGAGCCGGTTGGCATAGACCGCGGCAACCGTGGTGCGCTCGGCCGGCTTGCCGGTTTCCTTCTCGACGATCGAGGCGAGGATGATCGCCTCGCGCGGGGTGGTCATCGCCAGCCCCTTGTCCCGCTCTGCCCAGGCCTTGGCGAGATAAGCGGTCATCGCCTTCTGCATCCGCGCCAGCACCGCGGCCCGCGGCTCGTCGCGGACATAGGCATAGCTGTCGGGCAGCACCGATCCCTCGACGGGCGTCTCGACCTCGCCGGTCAGCCCCGGCGCCTTCAGCAAGGCCTCGGCAACAAGGACCGAGGGCATGCCTTCCGGCACCGTCACCAGCCGCTGCCGTGTCTTGCCCTGCTGCAGCATTTCGAGGATCTGGCGCGCACTCGTGCCGGGCGCGATGCGATACTCGCCGGCGCGAATCGTGCCGTCCTCACCGAGCAGCTTGGCGAAGGCAAGGAACAGCGGACGCGAGTGGATCGCACCGGCCTTTTCAAGCTGGCCCGCCGCGCGCGACAACGTAGCGCCCTCGGGCACGGCGACACTCAGTTCCTTGGTGGCCGGCCCCGGGCCCGCCCAGAGCCACCAGCCGCCGCCGAGCGCGCAGACTGCCAGCGCCGCGGCGATCAGCAGGACGCGCGGCCCCCGGCGCCGGCGCGCGGGCGCACGGCGACGGGAACGGGAGCGCGCGTCCTGCGGCATGGCTCAGAGCGCCTTCATCACCAGGCTGGCATTGGTGCCGCCGAATCCGAACGAGTTGTTCAGCACGGCCTTCACCTTCCGCTCCTTGGCGACGTGCGGCACAAGGTCGACGCCCGCGCAATTCTCGCTCGGATTGTCGAGGTTGAGCGTCGGCGGGACGATCTGGTCGCGCAGCGCCAGAATGCAGAAAATGCTCTCCACCGCACCGGCGCCGCCGAGCAGGTGGCCGATCGCCGACTTGGTCGAGCTCATCGACAGACCGCCGAGCGCATCGCCGAACAGGCGGCGCACCGCGCCGAGCTCCAGCTCGTCACCCATCGGGGTCGAGGTGCCGTGCGCGTTGATGTAATCGATGTCCTCGAGCGCGAGGCCGGACTTGCGCACCGCCATCTGCATCGAGCGGAACGCGCCCGAGCCTTCGGGATGCGGCGCGGTCACGTGATAGGCGTCGCCCGACAGGCCGTAGCCCACCACTTCGGCATAGATCTTGGCGCCGCGGCGCTTGGCATGCTCATATTCCTCGAGCACGACCACGCCCGCACCCTCGCCCATCACGAAGCCGTCGCGGCCCTGGTCCCAGGGGCGGCTCGCCTTGGTGGGATCGTCGCGGAAGCCGGTGGAAAGCGCGCGCGCCTGGCCGAAGCCGGCGATACCGATCGGGCAGACGGTGCTTTCCGCGCCGCCGGCCAGCATGATGTCGGCATCGTCCATCGCGATCATCCGCGCGGCGTCGCCGATCGAGTGTGCGCCGGTCGAGCAGGCGGTGACCACCGCATGGTTCGGGCCCATCAGGCCGTACTTGATCGAGACCTGGCCCGAAATGAGGTTGATCAGGCGGCCATGGACGAAGTGCGGCGAAACGCGCTTCGGGCCCTTTTCATGGAGCACGAGCGATTCGCTCTCGATGCCCGGCAGACCGCCGATGCCCGACCCGATCGAGCAGCCGGCGCGAAATCGCATTTCTTCGGGCATGTCGGTCAGGCCGGCATCCTCGATCGCCTGGCCGGCGGCATCGATGCCGAAGACGATGAAGGGATCGACCTGGCGCTGGATCTTGTGATCGACGCGCTTGCCCGCATCGAAGCCATATTCATGGTCGGCCGGCTTCACTTCGCAGGCATAGTTGCTCTGGAAATCCGTCGCATCGAACTTGGTGATCGTGCCCGCGCCGGACTTGCTGGCGAGGATGTTCTTCCAGGCGGTTTCGACATCGGCCCCCAGCGGGGTGACGAGGCCCAGGCCGGTCACGACTACGCGGCGCATGGCAGTTCTCCAGTCAATTTCAGTTCGGTTCATTCGTAATACAAAACGGCTCCCCGTCCGCATCGCCAGAGGCACGGGACGGGAAGCCGCCTAGTCGCAATTCCGGCCCATCCGGGCTGGTATCGCCGTTCGAGCGTCAGCCCTGCTGATGCTCGGAGATGTAGGCAACGGCGTCGCCGACGGTGCTGATCTTCTCCGCGGCGTCGTCCGGGATCTCGACCCCGAACTCTTCCTCGAAGGCCATCACCAGCTCGACGATGTCGAGGCTGTCCGCGCCGAGGTCATCGGTGAAGCTCGCGGTCGGCACCACGTCCTTGGCGTCGACGCCCAGATGGTCGACAACGAGCGCCTGCACGCGGGTGGTGATCTCTTCCTGGTTGGCCATGGTCCCTGTTTTCCTTTGTGATGGGGCTCTGAATCCGTTTTCCCGCACCTAGAATGCCGCCGTGGCGGTTGCAAGAGGGAGCCGCAAGGGCCCCGTCCCGCTATCGGGAAAAGTCGGCTGAAGCATATTCCAGCGTGTTGAGAAACGCAAAATATTGCGCGAGCAGCTGTGCATTGGCCCGGGTCTGCTGCGCTTCGTCGGTCACGGCAGCGCGGATCAGATCCTGCGTCGCCTTCGGCGTCAGCGGCTTGCGACGCACCTCGTCGGGCAGCGCGGCGAACTGCTGGTCGAGCGCGGCGGGGTCGAAGCCCTTGGCCTTCACCACGCGCCTGGCGACCGGCAGGCCGATATCGGCAAGGGCATAGACGCCCGAGGCCGAGGCCGAAGCACCGCTCCAGCCGCGTTCGTTGGCGCACGCGGTGGTGGCATCGTTGAGCCCGCGGGTCACCGCCGGATCATAGCTCGGCCGCTGGCCGGGATTGGCAAGGTTGCGCTCGACATTGGCGGCGAGCTGCGCCTTCACGGCCGCATCGAGCTTCTGCCCGACACAGCCGATCGACGCCGGATCCGCCGGGGCCGCAAGGGCCGGGGTCGCGAACGCAAGTACAAATGCAGTGGCAAGCACCAGACGCATATTCTTCCTACTCCACGCCCCCCGGCCTCTCGGCTTACAGCATCGCCATCCCGCCGTTCACATGCAAGGTCTGACCCGTCACATAAGACGCTTCCTTGCTGGCGAGATAGACGACCGCCGCACCGATATCCTCGCCCTCGCCCAGCTTTCCGGCAGGAATACGGCCGAGCAGCGCCTCTTTCTGCGCATCCGGCAGAACGTCCGTCATCGCCGACCGGATGAAGCCCGGCGCAACGCAGTTGACGGTGATGTTGCGGCTGGCAAGCTCCTGCCCCAGCGCCTTGGACATGCCGACCAGGCCGGCCTTGGACGCGGCATAGTTGGCCTGCCCCGGATTGCCGGTGGCGCCGACCACCGAGGTGATCGAGATCATCCGGCCGAAGCGCGCCTTCATCATCGGCTTGGCGGCGGCGCGCATCAGGCGGAACGCGGCTTCCAGATTGACCTGGATCACCTGCTCCCACTCCTCGTCCTTCATCCGCATCGCCAGGTTGTCGCGGGTGACGCCGGCATTGTTGACGAGGATGTCGAGCCTGCCGCCCAGCGCTTCCACCGCCTGCGGCACCAGCGCGTCGACCGCGGCGCGATCGGAAAGGTTGCAGGTCAGCGCGACATGCTCGCCGCCCAGGCCGGCGCGGAACGCCTCCAGCTTCTCGGCATTGGAGCCCGATACGGCGAGCTTCGCGCCCTGCGCGGCCAGCGCCTTGGCGATCGCCGAACCTATGCCGCCCGAAGCGCCGGTAACGAGCGCGGTCATGCCTGTGAGATCGAACATCGAAAGCTAGTCCTCTTTATTTGTTCACGCGAAGGCGCGAAGACGCGAAGGGTTCATGGCCATTTACGACCCGGCGAAGGCCCTCTTTGAGCGTTTCACCACCAAAATTGATCAGCAGCCCCAGCGGCTGCTTGAGTAGGCGAAGGTATGTAAGCACCTGCTTCGCATGGACGGGCGCGAGACGTTCGACCGATTTAATCTCGACCAAAAGGCAGCGATCGACCATCAAATCGGCGCGGAACGCGCCCTGAAAATGCAAGCCGTCAAACTCTATGTCGATCGGACACTGCTGAACGACGTGATGCCCCCGCTCGACAAGCTTTGCGGCCAGAATCGCCTCGTAGACGCTTTCCAGCAGCCCAGGCCCAAGCGCCATGTGCAGCTTGATCGATGCATCGATGATGTCGGCTGCAATCGCCTCGACGTCCTGCATCTTCGCGTCTTCGCGCCTTCGCGTGAAAAAATCAAAGCACCTTAACCAGCGCCTCGATATCGTCCATGCTCACGACGCTGGTCACGGTGGCATCCGGGCTGATCCGCTTGACCATGCCGCCGAGCACCTTGCCGCCCAGCTCCACGAATTCGTGCACGCCGCCATCGAACATCGCCGCCACCGATTCGCGCCAGCGCACCATGCCCGTCACCTGCTCCACCAGCAGCGTGCGGATCGTCGCCGGATCCGCCACCGGCGCCGCCGTCACATTGGCATAGACCGGTACCAGCGGCGCCTGGATCGCCACCTCGGCCAGCGCCTTCTCCATCGCGTCCGCCGCCGGCTGCATCAGCGGGCAGTGGAACGGCGCCGAGACCGGCAGCAGCAGCGCGCGCTTGGCGCCATGTCCCTTGGCGATCGCCACCGCGCGCTCGATCGCGCCGCGCGCGCCCGAGATCACCACCTGGTGCGGGTCATTGTCGTTGGCGACGGTGCATACCTCGCCCTCAGCCGCCGCATCGGCGATCGCCTGGGCCTTGACGAGATCGGCGCCGAGCAGCGCGGCCATCGCGCCCTCGGCCACCGGCACTGCCGACTGCATCGCATCGCCGCGCTTGCGCAACAGCTTCGCCGTGGTCGAAAGGTCCAGCGCGCCCGCGGCACAGAGCGCGGTGTACTCGCCCAGCGAATGACCGGCGACGAAATCGGCTTTGTCGGCCAGGCGGATGCCGCCTTCCTTTTCCAGCACGCGCAGCACCGCGATGGCATTGGCCATGATCGCCGGCTGGGCATTGGCGGTGAGCGTCAGGTCGCTATCGGGCCCTTCGCTCATCAGCTTGAATAGATGCTGCCCGAGCGCCTCGTCGACTTCCTGGAACACCTCGCGCGCGGCGGGGCTCGCCTCGGCCAGCGCCTTGCCCATGCCGACGGCCTGACTGCCCTGGCCCGGGAAAATGAATGCGCGCATCTTGGCTCCTCTGTAGCGAACGCTTCTATAATGGCGGCGGCCGTTAGAGCCGAATGGCGAGGCGATGCAAGCCCAGCGCGCCGAACGGGCTTGCCTTTACCCCCGAACTGCGTGTAAGGGCACCCGATCGGAGCGGAGCAGCAATGCGCCCGCTCCGTTTGTTTTATCGAGACGACAGCCGGAGGGGCGCGCGCATGGGGCGGCGTCAGCGATCGGCCAACATGGAAGAGAACGAATGGCTCTGTACGAGCATGTGTTCCTTGCGCGCCAGGATCTGGCACAGGCGCAAGTGGACGCGCTGGCGGAAACCGCCACCAAGATCGTCGAAGACAACAACGGCAAGGTCGTCAAGACCGAGACCTGGGGTCTTCGCAGCCTGGCCTATCGCATCGCGAAGAACCGCAAGGCGCACTATGTCATGCTCGAAATCGACGCGCCGGCAGGCGTGGTCGCCGAGCTGGAGCGCCAGACGCAGATCAACGAAGACGTGATCCGCTACATGACCGTCAAGGTTGACGGCCACGAGCAGGGCCCGTCGGTGATGATGCGCAAGGGTGACCGCGAGCGTCGTGGTCGTCGCGAGCGCGACGGCGGTTTCGACGGCGAATAAGGAGCGATAGACCATGGCACGACCGTTTTTCCGCCGCCGCAAGAGCTGCCCCTTCTCCGCGAAGGATGCGCCCCGGATCGATTACAAGGACGTCCGCCTGCTGCAGGGCTTCGTCTCCGAGCGCGGCAAGATCGTACCCTCGCGCATCACCTCGGTGAGCGCGAAGAAGCAGCGCGAGCTGGCCCAGGCCATCAAGCGCGCCCGTCACCTGGGCCTGCTGCCCTACATCGTTAAGTAAGGAGCGGATCCATGGAAGTCATTCTGCTGGAGCGCGTTGAGAAGCTCGGCCACATCGGCGACGTGGTGAAGGTGAAGGACGGCTTTGCCCGTAACTTCCTCCTGCCGCGCAAGAAGGCGCTCCGCGCCAACGAAGCCAACCGCAAGGTCTTCGAAGCCAATCGTGAGCGCATCGAAGCCGAGAACGCGACCCGTCGCGTCGAGGCCGAGAAGGAATCGAAGACGCTCGAGGGCGTTTCGGTGACCCTGATCCGTCAGGCGTCGAACACCGGCCAGCTGTACGGCTCGGTCGCGGTGCGCGACCTGGTCGACGTGCTGACCGCCGACGGCCACAAGGTCAACAAGGCGCAGATCGTGCTCGATCGCCCGATCAAGGCGATCGGCGTGTACGAAGTGCGCGTTGCGCTGCACCCGGAAGTCGCGGTGACCATCAAGGTCAACGTCGCACGTTCGCCGGAAGAAGCCGAGATGCAGGCGCAGGGCGTCGACGTCACGGCGGCGATGTTCGAGCGCGAAGAGACCGGCTTCACCGAGGATTATGATCCCAACGCCGAGCCGGGCGAGATCGCGACCGAAGCACCTGCCGCGGACGACGCGCAGGGCTGAGGCTCTCGAAAAGCACCAAGGCAGGGGGCCGTACCGAGCGATCGGTGCGGCCCTTTCCTTTCGGGGTATCGGAAACACGCCACACCTGTCCTGAAATCCACCGGTGGGACGGGCCCCTGGCCGCGTTGCCACTGGCATGCGAAAATCGGCAGGCGTACCGCGTGGCACCCCGAATCAGTCGGGGCGGAGACCTGTAGTGGAGCAGTCAGCGAGCGACGGGGCAGTCCCCGCGCATGCGCATCAGGAACGGTTCGCCGCGCTCGCGGTCGGCGCGATCGGCGTGGTCTTCGGCGACATCGGTACGTCGCCGCTCTATTCGCTCAAGGAAAGTTTCATCGGCCACCACCGGCTGGCCCTGGATCCGCCGCACATCTACGGTGTGCTGTCGCTGATCTTCTGGACGATGACGTCCATCGTCACGATCAAATATGTCGCGCTCATCCTGCGCGCCGACAATCGCGGCGAAGGCGGAAGCCTCGCGCTGCTGGCGCTGATCACGCGGAAGATGGACGATAGCCGCTGGCGGCTCGCCATCACGCTGACCGGGGTGATCGCCACGGCGCTGTTCTACGGCGATGCGATCATCACGCCGGCGGTGTCGGTGCTCTCGGCGGTGGAGGGCCTCACCACCGTGCAACAGGGGTTGGCCCCGCTGGTGCTGCCGGTGACGGTGGCGATCCTCGTCGCCCTGTTCGCCATCCAGGCGCGCGGCACGGCGGCGGTCGGCAAGCTGTTCGGACCGGTGATGCTGGTCTATTTCGCGGTGATCGCCATACTCGGCATCCGCGGCATCCTTGCCGCACCCGAGATCCTGTGGGCGCTGAACCCCTGGTACGCGGTGAAGTTCTTCACGCTGGATCCCGGCCTCGCCTTCCTGGCGCTGGGATCGGTGGTGCTCGCCGTGACGGGCGCTGAGGCCCTCTATGCCGATATGGGCCATTTCGGCCGCCGGGCGATCATGGTGTCGTGGCTCTACATCGCCTTCCCGTGCCTGATGCTCAACTATCTGGGCCAGTCGGCGGCGATCCTGCGCAACCCGGCGCTGATCGAGAACCCGTTCTTCCTGATGGCACCGGAATGGGGCCGCCTGCCGCTCGTCATCCTCGCCACCATGGCGACGGTGATCGCCAGCCAGGCGGTGATCTCGGGCGCCTTCTCCGTATCGCAGCAGGCGGTGCAGCTCGGTTTCCTGCCGCGTCTGCGCATCCTCCACACCAGCGCCAAGGCAGCCGGCCAGGTCTATGTGCCGCTGGTCAACTGGGGCCTGCTGGTGATGGTGGTGCTGCTGGCGCTCGGCTTCCGCAGCTCGAGCAACCTCGCCTCGGCCTATGGCATCGCGGTGACCGGCACGATGTTCATCACCGCCTGCATGCTGGGCGTGCTGACCTTCGCGGTGTGGAAATGGCATCCGCTGCTCGCGGGTACGGTCACCGGCATCTTCCTGCTGATCGACGGCGCCTATTTCGCCTCGAACATCACCAAGATCCCCGATGGCGGCTGGTTCCCGCTGCTCGTCGCGGCGGTCGCCTTCGTGCTGCTGACCACCTGGTCGCGCGGGCGCCGGCTGGTGCTGGCCCGGCTGCAGGAGGGGGCCATGCCGATCGCCCTGTTCATCCGCTCCGCCGCGCAGTCGGCCGCGCGGGTGAAGGGCACGGCGGTGTTCCTCACCTCCACGCCGGACAGCATTCCCCCTGCCCTGCTCCACAACCTGAAGCACAACAAGGTGCTGCACGAGCGCATCGTATTGCTGACCGTCGCGATCGAGCAGGTGCCGCATGTGGTGGGCAAGGAATGCACCTCGATGGAGGCACTGGGCGAAGGCTTCTTCCGCGTGGTGCTGCACTATGGCTTCATGGACGAGGTGGACGTGCCCGCGGCACTCGCCGCGATCCGCGATTGCGGTGCGCCGTTCCGGCCGATGGAGACCAGCTACTTCCTCGCCCGGCAGACGCTGCTGCCCTCGTCCCGGCCCGGCATGGCGATCTGGCGGGAGAAGCTGTTCGCCTGGATGGTCCGGAATGCGGAGAGCGCGATGGAGTTCTTCAAGCTCCCGACCAATCGCGTGGTCGAGCTGGGCAGCCAGCTGGAGATCTGAACAAAAAAAGGGGCGACTTGCCGATGGCAAGCCGCCCCAGGTCTTCGGGGTATGCTTCGTTAGCTGGCGAGCACGGCGGTCTTGCCGCCGGCCCCGCGCAATTCCACCGGCGATCCGCCCGCACGACGGCGCTGGAGCCAATCCTTCAGCAGCTCGGCGCAGCTGTGATCGACGGCGTCCAGCCGCGAGACGTCGAGCAGCACCGACTTGCCGCCGGGAACCGATTCGAGCCGATCGGAGAGCTTGGGCAGCGTGATGAAGGTCGCCGAACCCGCCAGCGCGATGCGGTGGGCACCGGCTTCCTCCTGCTGGTCGACCTTTAGGCCGAGCCGGCGAAGATTCGGCACCAGTTCGAGCAGCGAAAGCGCGATCCCGACCAGCACGCCGGTCAGCAGATCCTGCGTCACGACGAGCGCGCAGGTCACTGCCCAGATCGCTGCCGGCAGCACGCCGTACTGGGCGAACAGGTGGCGGACATGCTTGAGGTTGACGAGCTTCACACCGGTCACGACCAGCACCGCACCCAGCGCCGCCATCGGGATCTCGCGCAGCAGCCAGGGCAGCAGCGCGACGAAGCCGAGGATCCAGGCGCCGTGCAGCACCGCCGACCAGCGGGTCTGCGCGCCGGCCTGGACGTTGGCCGAGCTGCGGACGATGACGCCGGTCATCGGCAGAGCGCCGGCGACACCGCACAGCAGGTTGCCGATACCCTGTGCGCGCAGCTCCTTGTTGTAGTTGGTGCGAACGCCGTCGTGCATGCGATCGACCGCGGCGGCCGACAGCAGGGTCTCGGCGCTGGCGATGAAGGCAAGCGCGATCGCGGCGGTGATGACCTGCGGGTCCAGCCACTTGGCGAAGAAGCCGTTTTCCGGGAGCGCGATCGCCGAGACGATGTTCGACGGTACCGCGACCCGGGTCACGTCGAGGCCGAGGCTGAACGCCACCAGCGTCGCCGCAACCACGCCGACCAGCGCGCCGGGCACCAGCTTGACCGCGGCAGGCTTGAACTTGTCCCAGCCGATCATCGTGGCGATGGTCAGCAGGCCCAGGCCCAGCGCCATCTCGGCGGAGGCGAGGCTGGTGGAGAGGCCGAGCAGACGGCCGGGCATGGCCGACAGGTTGGCAAGGCCGTTGGACAGCGGCTTGGCATCGAACAGCACATGATACTGGCCGACCACGATCAGGATGCCGATGCCCGCCAGCATGCCGTGGACGACGGCGGGGGAAATCGCGCGGAACCAGCCGCCGACGCGCAACACACCGGCCACCACCTGGATGGCGCCGGCGAGGATGAGGATCGGGCCGAGCGCGGAAAGCCCCTGCTCGCGCACCAACTCGAACACGATGACGGCAAGACCCGCCGCAGGGCCGCTCACCTGGAGCGGGGAACCGGCGAGCAGGCCCACGACCAGGCCACCGATGATGCCGGTGACCAGGCCCTTTTCGGGCGGCACGCCCGAGGCGATGGCAATGCCCATGCACAGCGGCATGGCCACCAGGAACACGACGATGGACGCCGTGAAGTCGCGCACGAAGCTCTTCGGCTTCGGTGCTTCGGCGACCATGGTCATTCGGCTGCCTCCGCCAGCGCGACGTCGCGCGCGAGCCGCTGGCCGGCCGGCAGTGCGACCGGCATGGCACGATCCTCGCGGATCGGAACGAAGCGGCCGCTTTCGCCGTCCAGGCCCAGCACCATGCCCGCGCCGATATCGACGAACCAGCCGTGCAGCGCGATCTCGCCGCGCGCGATACCCGCCGCGACCGACGGATGGGTGCGCAGATGGGCGAGCTGTACGACCACGTTCTCCAGTGCCGCGGTGCGGACCTTGTCGGCCGCGTCCAGCTTGTCATAACCGCCGTCGACGACGCACTTGGCGGCGTGGCTGTGGCGCAGCCAGGCGGTGACGTTCGGCATGCCTTCCAGCATTTCCGGGTTCATCAGCGCCTTCATCGCGCCACAGTCCGAATGGCCGCAGACGATGATGTCGCGCACGCCCAGCGCCGCGACGGCATATTCCACCGTCGAGGAAACGCCGCCATTCTGGGTGGCGAAGGGCGGCACGATGTTGCCGGCGTTCCGGCAGACGAACAGGTCGCCGGGGTTCGCCTGGATGATGTGCTCCGGAACCACACGGGAGTCCGCGCAGGAGATCATCAGCGCCTTCGGGCTCTGCCCATGGGTGGCGAGCTTGGAATAGAGGGCGTGCTGGTTCGGGAAGACCTGCTTCTCGAAATCGACGACGCGTCCGATCACTTCGTTCACGGCTTGGCTCCTGGGTACCGGCCCGCGGCGCGGGCATTTCGTCAGGAGACCAAACTAAGCACAAGCAATTGCTGCATCGCGGCGGATTCGTAAGTAAACGTTGCTACGCCAGCGAGCCGTCGCGCGGCAGGAGGATCTCGGCGCAGAGACCGCCGCCCTCCCGATTGGTCAGCCGGAACGCGCCGCCCTCCGCCTCCGCCGCCCGCGCGACGATGGACAGGCCGAGCCCGAAGCCCACCGTATCGCGCGACCGGGCGGCATCCAGCCGGACGAACGGCTGCATCACCCGTTGGAGTTCCTCCTCGGGGATGCCCGGCCCCTTGTCCTCCACCCGCAGCGCCACCGCGCCCGGCAGCGGCACCAGCCGGATGCAGCACTGGCCCGCATAATGCACGGCATTGTCGACCAGATTGTTGAGCGCCCGCTTCAGCATGAGCGGGCGCAGCACCTGCTCGAAATGGTCGGGGCCGTCATATTCGACGTCGCGGCCATGATCGGCATTGTCGTCGGCGATCGTTGCGCACAGCACCGCAAGGTCCACCCGAGCCGGGGGCTCCTTGTCCCCCTCGCCGCCCAGAAAGGCGAGCAGCGAGGCGATCATCGCCTCCATCTCGGTGATGTCGGTCTCCACCGCCGCATGCACGTCGGGGTCGGTGATGGCATCCGCGCGCAACCGCAGCCGGGCAAGCGGCGTGCGCATGTCGTGCCCGACGGCGGCAAGCGCCTGGGTGCGATCGGCGATCAGCCGCTGGATGCGCTCCTGCATCCGGTTGAACGCGCTGATCACGCGCCGCAGTTCCTTCGGCCCCGCCTCCTTCACCTCCACCACATTGCCGGCCCCGAACCGATCGGCGGCGACGGCGAGGCGCCGCATCGGCAGCAGCATCCGTCGCAGCAGCACGCCGCTGATCAGGATCAGCGCCAGCGCCGGGGCGAGTGCCAGCAATACCCGCGACGCACCAAGGTCGGCCGCGTGCATCTGCTCGCGCGTACGGAAATACATCCAGCTGCCATCGGGCATCGGCACCGCGCCCACGATCAGCGCGCGGCTCCCCTGCGAGGTCAGCCGCAGGCGGAGGCCGTCCATCGCCAGGCTCGGCTCCCACAGCACCACCTGTTCGTACAGCCGGTCGAGGTCCGGCTGCTGACGCAGGGCGGTGGGCAGCTGCGGCATCCACCGCACCTCGTAGCGCGAGGTGGTGAACTCCAGCGCCAGTGCGTCGCGCCGGGCGGGCGGCTGCTCGGCGAGCAGCTTGCGCGCGATCACCAGATGCTCGGCCAGCCGCCGCGCCTCGTCGTCGCGCACGGCGAACTGGCTGGCGCGCTCGTAGAGCAGGGTGGAGACGGCGAATTCGATGAGGATCGTCAGCAGCAGGATCGCGAAGACCTGCCCGATCAATCCCGAGGGGCGGCGGAGGAACGCCCTCAAGCGCGCGTCACGGGGACGTTGAGCGTATAGCCGATGCCGCGCACGGTAACGATCGGCGCCTGGTGGCCCGCATCGGAGAGCTTCCGCCGCAGCCGGCTGACCAGCACGTCGATGCTGCGATCCGAGCTGTCGCCCAGCCGGGTGCGCGACAGCTCGATCAGCCGCTCGCGCGAGATCACGCGGCCGGCATGGTCGCACAAGGTCACCAGCAGGTCGAACTCGGCGCCGGTCAGGTCCACCACCGCACCGGTGGGAGACAGGAGCTCGCGGCGCGGCAGGTTTACCGTCCAGCCGTCGAAGTGGATCTCGCCCTTCGGCCGCTCGGTCGCGTCACGCTCGCCGGCACCGCGGCGGAGCACCGCGCGTACCCGCGCGACCAGCTCGCGCGTGCCGAACGGCTTGGCCAGGTAATCGTCCGCGCCGAGTTCCAGGCCCACCACGCGATCGGTCTCGCTGCCCTTGGCCGAGATGAAGATGATCGGGACCGAGCTCTTCTGGCGGATCGCGCGGCACAGGTCGATGCCGCTCGTGCCCGGCAGCATCACGTCGAGCAGCACGAGGTCCACCGGTCCCTGGTCGAGCGCCAGCCACATTTCGGGCGCGGACGAGGCCGGGCGCACGGTGTAGCCATTCTCCTGGAGCGCGCGCGCGGTGAGCGTGCGCAACTGGGGATCATCCTCGACCAGCACGATCGTGGGAAGGGTCAGCGGGGGTTCACCTGCATACATCGGGAGGAAACCTAGGGTTCCTGCCGGTGATGGTCAACGCCGTGCAACCATCTGGCGTGACGCGTGTCACGAGCCGCCCTCCCTCGCTGGGCTAGGACGCCATCCGCAGCTCGGGAAGAATCGCCATGCACATGCCACGTTTGAAGCAAGCCATGCTTGGCGGTTGGAGCCGCGGCCGACGCAGCCCGCGCGGGATCGAGCCGGAGGCCATCATACAGGATCTGGACCCCCTGCCCCGCAACGGCGGCTCCAGCCCGCGCCACCTGCTCGCCGCCCTCGACCGGCTTTCCAGCGCCGTGATCGCCTCGACCGGAAGCTGGATGTTCCTGTCCTCCGAGCGAATCCAGCTGATCGACCTCGCACACAAGCTCGCCTGGCTGCTGGTGCGGCTTCACCGCAGCGAGGCGCTCTTGGCCGAGGTGCCCGACATCGCCGGCACGACCCGCGCGATCCAGCGCGCCCATCACCAGCTGGAATCGGTGCAGGCACTGGGCGGCGGCGTGGATGCGATCGACGCATTGTTCGGGCTCATCGCACGCATCGAAGTCCTGCTGCCGCCGGCGCTCGAACGCCCCCATTAAGGCTGGCGCCGCGCCCGGCGCACCGCTAGAGCGGCCGCGAAGGTTTGACCTTCCTGTCCATGCCGGTGCCCCGCGGGGCCCCAGAGGGAATGCGGTGCGGGCGCCTCGGCGTCCTACTCCGCAGCTGCCCCTGCAACTGTAGGCGGAGAGCGGCCGGGCACAGGCCATTGGGAGCGATCCCGAGAAGGCGCCCGAACCGCCGAGACCCGCGAGCCAGGAGACCTGCCGGCAAGGGGAGTCGCTCACGCTCGGTCCAGGGTGCGGCCGCAGCGCGGTCTTCCGTTCGAGCGACGAAGCCGAACCGGGCGCGGATCCTCCGCGGCCGGCGCGTATCTGTTGCTGGAGCCGGGAATGCCATTGCGAGACGCCACTTCGACCGCCCCCCTGTTCCCCGCCGTCGCCGCGTTCGAAGCCGCGCTGGCCGCGCTCCCCGCAGCCGATCCATCCAGCATCGACGCCGCGCGCGCCCGTCAGCAGCAGTTGACCAAGCCCCCGGGCTCGCTCGGGCGGCTGGAGGACATCGCCGTATTCCTCGCCGGCTGGCAGCGCCGGGAGCGGCCGTCGCTAGACCACGCCAAGGCGGTCGTCTTCGCCGGCAACCACGGAGTCGCGGCGCAAGGGGTCAGCGCCTTTCCGCCGGAAGTGACCGCGCAGATGGTGGCGAACTTCGCGCACGGCGGCGCCGCGATCAACGCGCTTACCGGGGCGATCGGCATGCCCCTCGAGGTGATCGCCCTCGAGCTCGACCGACCGACCCGGGATTTCACCGCGAACGCGGCGATGACCGAGGACGAGTGTCTGGCCGCGCTCAACCAGGGCGCGGCGGTGGTGACCCCCGCCACGGACCTGCTGTTGCTCGGCGAGATGGGCATCGCCAATTCCACCGCCGCGGCGGCGCTCTGCCTGCGCAGCTTCGGCGGCAGCGCGAGCGACTGGACCGGGCCCGGCACGGGGCTGGACAGCGCCGGCGTCAGCCGCAAGGCCGCCGTCGTCGAGCAGGGGATCGCGCATCATGCCGGCGCCGGTCGCAGCCCCTTCGAGACGCTGCGGCGGGTCGGCGGGCGCGAACTCGCGGCGATTGCCGGTGCCGTGCTGGCGGCCCGGCAGGCGGGCGTGCCGGTGCTGCTCGACGGGTTCATCTGCTGCGCCGCGGTCGCGCCGCTGGCGGCAGCGGCACCGGACATCGTCGCCCATTGCATCGCCGGCCATTGCTCGGCCGAGCCCGGTCACGCCCGGCTGCTCGACCAGCTCGGGCTCGATCCGCTGCTCCGGCTGGACATGCGGCTGGGCGAGGCGAGCGGCGCCGCCGTCGCCGCCGCCGTGCTGCGCTCGGCGCTGGCCGCGCATAACGGCATGGCGACCTTCGCCGAGGCAGGCGTCGCCGGCGGCGCATGAGCGGTATCGTCGTCCACCTACTTCGCCACGGCATCACCGAGGCCGAGGGGCGGCTGATCGGCCGAACCGATGCCGCGCCGCTGCCGGAGGGAATCGAGGCCTGCACGGCGCGCGCGACCGGACTGGCGGTGGAGGCCATCCTCCATTCCGATCGGGCCCGCACGCGCGCGCCCGCCGAGCGGATAGCGGCCGATCTCGGCGTCGCCGCCGGCCGGGATCCGCGGTGGCGCGAACTCGATTTCGGCACGTGGGACGGTCAGCCGTTCGATGCCATCGACGCCGCGGCGCTGGCCGCCTTCCAGAGCGATCCCGCGGCCCATATCCCCCCCGGCGGCGAGGCATGGCCCGCGCTGGTCGCCCGCGTCGGTGCGGCGATCGACGCGATCGACCGGCCGACGCTGGTCGTCACGCATGGCGGGGCGATGCGCGCGGCGCTCGCCAGCCTGTGCGCGCTCGACTTTCCTCAGCTTTGGAACATCGCCCTGCCCCATGCCGCGCTGCTCAGCGTGCGCATCTGGCCGGGCACGCCGCGTGTCGGCCAGATCATCGGATTGCGTACATGAGAGACTTCGTCATCGCCCTGCAGTTCCTCACCCGCCTGCCGCTGCCGACGGTCGCGGCCGACGAAGCTGCCTTTGTCCGCTCGATGCGCTGGTTTCCGGCCGCCGGGCTGGTGGTGGGGCTGGTCGTGCTGGTGGCCGCGTGGCTCGGGCTCCAGCTCGATCCCTGGAGCGGTGCGCTTGCCGCGCTGGCGGCCTGGGTCGGGGTGACCGGCGCGCTCCACCTCGACGGGCTGGCGGACCTCGCCGATGCGAGCGGCGCGCTCCACAAGGGGCGGGATCGGCTGCGCGCGGTGCTGGCCGATCCGCATGTCGGCAGCTTCGGCGTGGTCGCGATCGCGATGCAGTTGCTCGCCAAGCTGGTGCTGCTCCACGCGGTGCTGGCCGGCGGTGTCTGGTGGACGCTGTTGTTCCTTCCCGCCGCCGCCCGGCTGGGCCCGCTGGTGTGGAGCTGGTGGCTGCCGCCGCTGCATGAAGGGCTCGCCAGCCGCTTCCGCAGCGCCATTCGCCCGGCCGACCTGATCCTTTGGAGCGTGCTCCTCGCCTTCGCGGCCGCGATCGCCGCGCCCGCGCTGATCGCGGCGCCGCTGCTGATCGCCGCCTGGGGCTGGCGGGTGCGGCGGCTGCTCGGCGGCATCTCGGGCGACGGGCACGGCGCGGGCATCGAGCTGGTCGAGACCGGCCTGCTGCTCGCCTTCGCGATCGCCCCGCATCTGGCATGAGCGATCCGCTGCTGCACCATGGCGGCAACCTGACCGCCGCCCGCGCCCGCTTCGGCGAGGGGAACTGGCTGGACCTGTCGACCGGCATCAACGCCGATGCGTGGCCGGTACCGGCAGCGCTGCGGGCAGACCTTGCCCCCCTGCCCGGCCCTGCCGCGCTCGCGACGCTGGAAGCGGCGGCAGCCTGTTGTTTCGGCACTGCCCCCGAGCATGTCTGCGCGGTGCCCGGCAGCGAGATGGGCCTGCGGCTGCTCGGCATGCTGCTCGGCGGCCGCGCCTGCCACCTTGCTCCCGGCTACCGCACGCATGGGGCGATCTTCGCGGACAGCATGGCACTGGCGCCGGATACGCCCGTGCCGGGAAACGCGACCCTGATCCTCGCCAATCCCAACAACCCCACCGGCACCCTGCTGCTCCGCGAGACGCTCGAAGCCCTGCTCGCCGATCGCACCGCTGCCGGCGGCTGGCTGGTGGTCGACGAAGCCTTTGCCGATCCGCACCCGGACGCGAGCATCGCGCCCTCGGCAGGCGATGCACGGCGGCTGATCGTGTTTCGCTCTTTCGGCAAGTTCTTCGGGCTGGCGGGGATTCGGCTCGGCTTCGTGCTCGGCCCGCGCACGCTGCTGGCGCGGTACCGCCGCATCCTCGGCGACTGGCCGATCGACGCGACCGCGCTGGCGATCGGTACCGCCGCCTATCGCGACACCGCCTGGATCGAGACAACCCGCATCGCGCTGCCGCAGCGTGCCGAGGCGCTCGATGCGGTACTGCGCCGCCATGGTCTCGCGCCCACGGGGGCCTCGCCGCTGTTCCGGCTGGTCGAGCACCCGGCAGCGCCCGCGCTGTTCGAGCGGCTGGCAAAGGCGCACATCCTCACCCGCCCGTTCGACTATGCGCCGACATGGCTCCGTCTCGGCACCCCCGCGACCGGTGAAGCGCTCGACCGGCTCGACCGGGCGCTCGGCCATGGCTGAGCCGGTCGCGCTCGCCGCGCTGGCGCTGGAGGCGGCGATCGGCTGGCCGGCCTGGCTCTATGCGCGGATCGGGCATCCGGTCGGCGGCTTCGCCCGGCTGATCGCCGCGTGCGAGCAGCGCTGGAACCGGGCAGACCTGCCGGAGCGGATGCGCCGAATGGGGGGTGTCGCGACGGTGCTGCTCCTGCTGCTCCTCGCCGGTGCCGCCGGGTGGGAGATCGAGCGGATCGCGATGCGGCTTCCGCACGGCTGGCTGCTCGTCGCGCTGGCGGCGTTCCCCGGGCTCGCTCAGCGCAGCCTCTATGTCCATGTCCGCCCGGTCGCGGCGGCGCTCGCCGCCGGCGACCTGAGCGCCGCACGCACCGCGGTCGGCTATATCGTCGGTCGCGATACCGCGCGGCTGGATGCGCCGGGGGTTGCTCGTGCCGCGATCGAAAGCCTGGCCGAGAGCTTCTGCGACGGGATCGTCGCGCCGCTGTTCTGGCTGCTGGTCGGCGGGTTGCCGGGCCTGTGGATCTACAAGGCGATCAACACCGCCGACAGCCTGATCGGCCACCGCGAACCGCGCTGGCGGGCGTTCGGCTGGGCGGCGGCGCGCACCGACGACCTGCTCAACCTCGCGCCGGCCCGGCTCTCCGGGCTGCTGCTGTGTCTGGCTGCCGGTCGCGGCTGGGGCACGATGTGGCGGGACGCCGGCAAGCATGCCTCGCCCAATGCCGGCTGGCCCGAGGCGGCGATGGCCGGCGCGCTGGGCCTGCGGCTCGCCGGGCCGATCGCCTATGACGGCGCCGTGCAGGCCAAGCCCTGGATCGGCGACGGCCGAACCGACGCGGTTGCCGGCGACATCCACCGGGGCCTCGGCCTTTATGTCCGCGCCTGCGGACTGCTATGGCTGATCGCAGGAGGGCTCGCATGGGTGCGTTGATGCTGCAGGGCACCGGGTCGGACGTCGGCAAGTCGGTGCTGGTCGCCGGGCTCTGCCGGGCGCTCGCCAACCGCGGCCTGCGGGTCCGCCCGTTCAAGCCGCAGAACATGTCGAACAACGCCGCGGTTACCGAAGATGGTGGCGAAATAGGACGCGCCCAGGCCCTCCAGGCCCTGGCCTGCCGGGTCGCGCCGCATACCGACATGAACCCGGTGCTGCTCAAGCCCCAGGCCGATCGCACCTCGCAACTGGTGGTGCACGGCCGGGTGCGCGGCACGCTCCATGCCGGCAATTTTCGCGAGGCCCGGCGCCCGCTGCTCGGCGAGGTGCTGGCGAGCTTTCGCCGGCTGGAGGCACAATGCGACGTGGTGCTGGTGGAAGGGGCGGGCTCGCCCGCCGAGATCAACCTGCGCGCCGGCGACATCGCCAATATGGGCTTCGCCCGGGCCGCCGGTGTGCCGGTGGTGCTGGTCGGCGATATCGACCGCGGCGGGGTGATCGCGGCGGTGGTCGGCACCCGCGCGGTGCTCGATTCCGAGGACGCCGCGATGATCCGCGGCTTCCTGATCAACAAGT
Source organism: Sphingomonas elodea ATCC 31461 (assembly GCF_000226955.1). Taxonomy (GTDB): domain Bacteria; phylum Pseudomonadota; class Alphaproteobacteria; order Sphingomonadales; family Sphingomonadaceae; genus Sphingomonas; species Sphingomonas elodea. The sequence goes on along the minus strand of NZ_AGFU01000017.1, from coordinate 5,334 downwards.
TCCGGGGCGATCCAGCCCTGTTCGCCGACGGCTATGCGCAGATCGAGGCACGCTCGGGCTGGCGCGGCTATGGCCTGATCCCCTGGCTGCGCGATGCCGCCCGCCTGCCGAGCGAGGATGCGGTGGTGCTGGAGCGCACCGCCCACCGCACGGGCGATCACCTGCTGATCGCCTGCCCGATGCTGCCGCGCATCGCCAATTTCGACGATCTCGATCCGCTCAAGCTCGAACCAGGCGTGACGCTCGCGATGATCCCGCCAGGCCGGCCGATCCCGGGCGACGCCGCGCTTGTCGTCCTGCCCGGCTCCAAGGCGACCATTGCCGATCTTGCCGCCTTGCGCGAACAGGGCTGGGACATCGACATCCTCGCCCATCACCGGCGCGGCGGCGCGGTACTGGGCATCTGCGGCGGCTATCAGATGCTCGGCCGCGCCATCGCCGATCCGCACGGGATCGAGGGTCCGGCAGGGCGCGCCGAGGGGCTCGGCCTGCTCGACGTCGAGACGGTGCTGACGCAGGAGAAGGCACTGCGCGCGGCGCGCGGCACCGCGCTCGGCGCGCCGATCCACGGCTATGAGATGCACATGGGGGCCACCACCGGCCCCGATACCGCCCGCCCCTTCGCGACGCTGGAGCGCGGCCCGGATGGTGCGCAGACGGCCGACGGGCGCGTGCTGGGCACCTATCTGCACGGCCTGTTCGCCAGCACCGAGCTGCGCCGCGCCCTGCTCGCGCGGATCGGCATCGCCTCGTCGGGTGCGGACTATGCCGCATCGGTCGACGCCGCACTCGATGCGATCGCCGCCGAGCTGGAAACCCATGTCGACATCCCCGCGCTGATCGCGCTCGCCCAGGAGACCCGGCCATGACCCGCTTGCTCGTTCTCGGCGGCGCCCGTTCGGGCAAGAGCCGCTACGCCCAGGCGCGGGCCGAGTCCCTTCCCGGCGACCTGGTCTATGTCGCCACCGCCCAGCCGCTCGATGCGGAGATGGAAGACCGCATCGCCCGCCACCGCGCCGATCGCGGCCCGCGCTGGTCGACGCTGGACGTTCCCCTCGATCTGCCCGCCGCCGTCCCCATCCAGGCCCGGCCGGGTCGCGTGCTGCTGGTCGATTGCCTGACCTTGTGGACCTCGAACCTGATGTTCGCCGAACGCGACCTCGACGCCGAGACCGAGGCCCTTGCCCATGCCGTCGCGCAGGCGGCGGGGCCGGTCATCCTGGTCGCCAACGAGGTCGGCCTCGGCATCGTGCCGGACAATGCGTTGGCCCGCCGCTTTCGCGATGCTGCCGGACGGCTCAACCAGGCGATCGCGGCCGCAGCCGACGAAGTGCAGTTCCTCGCGGCGGGGCTTCCGCTCCGACTGAAATAGGTCGCGATCCCTATCCATACCGAATAGGGGTTGATTGCATTAGTTAGCATCCTAACTAATGCCTTCTATGGATAGGCATTCCCAGGAGCGCGCGCTTGCGACGCGCATGATTCCCGTCGCACGTGCCTGGCAGCGCCTTGCCGATGCCGCGCTCGCGTCGCTCGACATTTCCGGGTCGACCGGCTGGGCGCTGGTCTATCTGCAGCGGCTTGGCGACGATGCCCGACAGACCGATCTCGCCCGCGCCGTGGGCGTGACCGAGGCTTCGCTGGTCCGCACGGTGCACGCGCTGGAAGAAGCGGGCCTTGTCATCCGCATGGTCGACCCGCGCGATCGGCGCGCCAACCGCCTCCGCCTCACCGAAAACGGCGTTTCGCACGCGTCACGGATCGACCGCCGCCTCGCTGCGTTGCGCAGCGAGTTGCTCGACGGGGTGAGCGACGGGGAACTGGAGACGACCTTGCGCGTACTGGATCATCTGGCGGCGAGACTGGCCGATCGGCGGCAGCAGCCATGACCGGTCGCTGGGGCATCGACGCCGCCCTGTTCTCGCTCAAATCCTACGCGGCCGGCATGCTCACCATCTATCTGGCGCTGTCGATCGGGCTGGACCGGCCCTATTGGGCGTTCCTCACCGCCTATATCGTCGCGCAGCCGCTGGCCGGGGCGGTGCTCTCCAAGGCGCTGTTCCGGGTGATCGGCACAGTGGTGGGCGCGGGGGCGGCGGTGCTGATGGTGCCCGCGCTGATCAACGCGCCCGAACTGCTCGTCCTCGCGATCTCCGGCTGGCTGGGGCTGTGCGTGTTCGTGTCGCTGCTCGATCGTACGCCGCGTTCCTACATGTTCGTGCTGGCGGGCTACAGCGCGGTCCTGATCGTGCTGCCCAGCGTCGACGCGCCCGGCACCATCTTCACCGTAGCCAGCCTGCGCGTGCAGGAAATCACCCTCGGCATCCTTTGCGGCAGCCTGGTCCACGGGGTGATCTTCCCCCGCTCGGTCGCCGCCTTCCTCCTCACCCGCGTCTCGACCATCCTCCAGGACGCCGAACGCTGGTCGCACGACGCGCTCGCGCTGGAGCCGGTGGCCGGCGTCGATGCCGAACGCCGCCGCCTCGCCGTCGACATCACCGAACTGCACCAGCTCTCCATCCACCTGCCCTACGAGACCGCCCGCACTGCGCCGCGCGTGCGCACGGTACGGGCGCTGCAGGACCAGCTGTCGCTGCTGATGCCGCTGGGTGCCGCGGTCGACGATCGCACCGTGCGGCTCCAGGCACATGGCGGGCTGCCGCCGGAGGTCGCCGCGCTGCTCACCGACACCCAGGCCTGGCTGAAGACGCTGGACCGCGACCGGGAGGAGCGCGCCGCCGATGCCGCCGCCCTCGAGGCGCGCTGTGCGGCGCTGGAGCCGGCGGTACGGGAAGGCAGTTCCTGGCACGACCTGCTGCTGCTCAGCCTGCTCTCGCGCCTCGCCGCGCTGATCGGTGCGCACCGCGACTGCCGCGAACTGGCCGAGCAGCTGGCGACACTCGACCGCCGCCCGGTTTCCCCTCGCGTCGCCGAACTGCTCGAAGGACGCCGGGGTCGCGAACTGCATGTCGACAAGGTCGGCGCGCTGCGCGGCGCGATCGGCGCGTTCCTCACCCTGGCGGTGGGCTCGGCGATCTGGATCGCGAGCGGCTGGTCCGACGGATCGACGGCGGTGATGCTGGCGGGCGTGTTCCTGGCGCTGTTCGCCGCCGCCCCCGATCCGCTGCTGCCGCTGCGCACCTTCTTCTGGGGCACCCTGATCGCGACCATCCTCGGGGCGATCTATGGCTATGCGATCATGCCGCGCCTGGACGGGTTCGGCCAGCTGGCCGCCGCGATGGCGCCGCCGCTGCTGATCCTCGGCGCGATGATGCATTCCCCCAAATGGATGGGCATCGCGCTGCCCACGCTGCTCGGGCTCGGCAGCCCTCTGCTGATCTCCGCGCGTTACACCAGTGCCTTTGCCAGCTTCGTCAACGGCGCGATCGCCCAGCTGATGGGGGTGGCCTTCGCGATCGTGATGGCGCGGCTGCTCCAGTCCGCCGGCATCGACCAGGCGATCCGCCGCACTCTGCGCGCGGGCTGGGCCGACATCGCCGAGAGGAGCAACCTGATGACCCCGCCCGACGTCCGTGGCTGGATCAACCGCATGCTGGACCGGATCGCGCTGCTCGCGCCCCGGCTCGCGCTGAGCGGCCGTTCGCCGGGCCAGCCGCTATACGATGCCCTGCGCGACCTGCGCACCGGCGTCGCCATCGGCGAACTGCGCGCCGTGCGGCTCGACATGGCGCCCGAGCGTGCCGCCCCGCTGACCGACGTGCTGCGCGACGTCGGCGACTATTATCGTCGGCTGGAGCCCGAGGCGGAGAAGCCGGAGGATCCCGGCCTGCTCGCCCATATCGACGCCGCGCTGCACGCCGTCGCCGGCGATGCCGACGCCGCGGTGCGCCGGGCGGGCACGCTCGGCCTGGTGAGCCTGCGCCGCAACCTCTTCCCCGATGCCGATCCGCTGCCCGAGGCCGCGCTGTGACCGGGGAAGTCTCCATCGGCGGCGTGTTCGTGCCGACCCTGCTGGTACTCGGCATCCTCGCCATGCTGCTCACCATGGCGCTCGCCCGCCTGCTCAACGCCTTCGGCCTGTATCGCTTCGTGGCCTATCGCCCGCTCGTCGATCTCTGCCTGTTCATTCTGCTGCTCGGGCTGCTCGCCTGGGCCACGCCCTCGATCGGATTCCGCCCATGAAACGCTACCTTCCTGCCCTTGGCCGCAGCGCCGCGACGATCGTCATCGTGATCGTCGCCGCCTTCGTCGCCTGGTGGTTGTGGCAGCATTATGCGCGCAGCCCCTGGACGCGCGACGGGCGGGTGCGGGCCGATGTGGTGCGGGTGACGCCGGATATCGGCGGTCTGGTCACCGCGGTGGCGGTGCACGACAACCAGCAGGTCAAGGCAGGCGACCTGCTCTTCGTGATCGACCGGCCGCGCTATTCGCTGGCGCTGGCGCAGGCCCATGCCAGCGTCGAAAGCGCCCGCGCGACGCTGACCCAGGCGCAGCGCGAGGCCCGCCGCGACCTCGCCCTCGGCAACCTCGTCGCCGCGGAGACGCACGAGCAAAACGTCGCCCGCGTCGCCACCGCCCGGGCCGCGCTCGCCCAGGCGATGACGACGGTGCAAAGCGCCGAGCTGAACGTCGCGCGGACCCAGGTGAAGGCATCGGTCAACGGCACCGTCACCAATCTCGACCTGCATCCGGGCGACTATGTCGCAGCCGGCCAGCAGGCGATGGCGCTGGTCGATGCCGACAGCGTGCGGGTGGAGGGCTATTTCGAGGAAACCAAGCTGCCCGGCATCCGCATCGGCGCGCCGGTGACGGTGGAGCTGATGGGCGAGCCGCGCCTGCTCCACGGCATGGTCGAAAGCATCGCCGCCGGCATCAACGACACCACCCGCAGCAATGCGGGCAACCTGCTGCCCAATGTCGACCCCACCTTCACCTGGGTGCGGCTCGCCCAGCGCATCCCGGTGCGGGTGAAGCTGACCCGCGTGCCGGCGGACATCCGCCTGATCGCCGGCCGCACCGCGACGGTGACGATCCAGCCCGATCCCGCCATACAGCCCACGGCGACGCCGGCCCCCTCCCTGCAGGCGAAGCAGTGATGCGGCGCCGGTTCCTGCTTGCCGCCGTCGCGCTGCTCGCCGGGTGCACCCGCGCCGGGCCGGACTATCATCCCCCCGTTTCCGGCCCTGCCCATGCGCCTGCCGCCACCGGCGCGTTCCTGTCGGCGAAGGACAAGGCGTTCAGCGACGCTGCCCTGCCCGATCACTGGTGGCGGCTCTACGCCGATCCCCGGCTCGATTCACTGGTCGAGGAGGCGCTGCGGGCCAATGCCGATCTGCGCGCGGCCGATGCCAATCTTCGCCGCACCGAGGCGGG
>NZ_AGFU01000018.1 GCF_000226955.1 Sphingomonas elodea ATCC 31461 | reverse complement strand
ACCGCCAGTTCTCGGTGACGATCGTCTCGGCGATGGTGCTTTCGGTGCTGGTCGCGCTGGTGCTGAGCCCCGCGCTCACCGCGACGCTGCTCAAGCAGAAGAGCCAGGAAAAGGACATCGAGGAAAGCTGGCTCGCCCGCCGCTTCCCCTGGATCGGGCGCGGGCTGACCAGCGCCAAGACCAGGTTCAACAACGGCTTCGACCGCGGCGTCGATCGCTATGTCCGCGGCGTTCAGGCGGTGGTGGATCGCAAGTGGATCTTCCTGCTGCTCTACCTCGTCGTCTGCGCGCTGCTGGTGCTGATGTTCGTGCGCCTGCCCACCGGCTTCCTGCCGACCGAGGACCAGGGCGCGGCCTCGCTGCAGATCCGCCTGCCCGCCGGCGCTACCATGTCGCGCACCAAGGAGGTGCAGCTCGCGGTCGAAAAATACTTCCTCACCAAGGAAGCCAAGAACGTCTCGGTCATGTTCTCGGTCGCCGGCGGCGGCGGGGGCGGCGGCCCGGCGGGCCAGAACACCGGCCAGGGCTTCCTCAACTTTGCCGACTGGTCCGATCGCAAGGGCAAGGAAAACAGCGCCGACGGCATCGTCACCCGCGCCTCGGGGGCGTTCCGCAACTTCCGCGACGCGCAGGTCTTCGCGCTGGTGCCGCCGGCGATCCGCGGCCTCGGCCAATCGACCGGCTTCACCATGGAGCTGCTCAATTCCAGCGGGATGCCGCGCGACCAGTTCCTCGCCGCCCGCGACAGGCTTCTCGCCGCCGCCATGGCCGATCCCGAGCTGACGGCGGTGCGCCTGACCGACCTGCCCGACGTCGCCACGCTCAAGGTCGATCTCGACCAGCAGAAGCTCGCCACGCTGGGGCTCAGCCAGACCGACGTGAACTCGACGCTGTCGACCGCGTGGGGCGGCCGCTACGTCAACGACTTCATCGATCGCGGTCGGGTGAAGCGCGTCTATGTGCAGGGCGATGCGCCGTATCGCTCCGAACCGAGCGATCTCGCCCAGTGGTTCGTGCGCAGCAGCAACGGCCAGATGGCGCCGTTCACCTCCTTCGCCACCACCAGCTGGGCGACGGCGCCGACCTCGATGGCGCGGTTCAACGGCGTGCAGTCGTTCGAGTTCAGCGGCCAGGCGGCGCCGGGCAAGAGCTCGGGCGAGGCGATGAAGCGTATCGCCGAGCTTGCCGCGCAGATCCCCGGCACCAGCGTCGCCTGGGCGGGGCTCTCCTATCAGGAGCGGCTCTCCTCGGGCCAGGCGCCGCTCCTGTACGGCGTGTCGCTGCTCGTCGTGTTCCTGTGCCTGGCGGCGCTGTACGAAAGCTGGTCGATCCCGATCGCGGTGCTGCTGGTCATCCCGCTGGGCCTGGTCGGTGCGATCTTCGCGGTCACGCTGCGCGGCCTGCAGAACGACGTCTATCTGCAGATCGGCCTGCTCACCACCATGGGCCTGGCCGCCAAGAACGCGATCCTGATGATCGAGTTCGCCGAGCAAGCCGAGAAGGAGGGCAAGCGGGTGATCGAGGCGGCGCTGGAAGCGGCCCGCATCCGCCTCCGCCCGATTCTGATGACCAGCCTCGCCTTCATCTTCGGCGTGTTGCCGCTGGCGATCTCCACCGGCGCGGGCGCCAACAGCCGCGTGGCGATCGGCACCTCGGTGATCGGCGGCATGCTGACCGCGACCATCCTCGCCATCTTCTATATCCCGCTGTTCTTCGTGCTCGTCCGCCGCGGCGTGCGCGACGGGCTGGCCGCGCTGCGCAACCGTGGCCGCCGCAACCGGCCGGAGGCCCAGGCATGAAGCGCGTTCTGCTCCTCCTCTCGACGGCAGCGCTCGCCGGCTGCTCGATGGCGCCGAAGGACGTCCGTCCCGCGGCGCCCGTGCCGCCCAGCTGGCCGGTGGGCGACGCCTATCTGCGTACCAGCGAGGCGACGCTTCCCGCGCTCACCTGGCGCGATGTGTTCCGCGATCCGCGGCTGCAGACGCTGATCGAACAGGCGCTCGCCAACAATCGCGACCTGCGGGTGGCGGCGGCCAACATCGCGGCCGCGCGGGCGCAGTACCGCATCCAGCGGGGCGCGCAGTTCCCCGAGGTTGATGTCAGCGCGGGCATCACCGAGCGGCGCGGCAATGTGAACAATATCGGCAATGTCGGCGGCGGCGCCGGCAATGCGGGCGGGAATGCCGGTGGAAATGCCGGTGGAAATGTCGGCGGCGGACTGCGCACCAACTACACGACGCAGGCCGGCATCACCGGCTTCGAGCTGGACCTGTTCGGCCGCCTCGCCTCGCTCACCCGCGCCCAGCAGAACAGCTATTTCGCGACCGAGGCCGGCGCGCGCGCGACCCGCCTGACGCTGGTCGGCGACATCGCCACCGCCTGGCTCAACTATGCCTCGGACGCGAGCCTGCTCGCCGTCGCCGAGCAGACCGCGAAGAGCGCGGGGGATAGCGTGCGGCTCACCCGGGCGCGGCTGGAAGGCGGCGTCGCACCGCGGACCGACCTGCGCCAGGCCGAGCAGATCCTCGCGGCGGCACAAAACGACGTCGCGCGCCAGACCACCGCGCTGGCGCAGGACGTGAACGCGCTGCGCCTGCTCGCGGGTTCGGAGGTCGACCCATCGCTGCTGCCCGCCTCGATCGAACAGGCGGCCCCCAGCATCGCGGCGGTGCCCGCGGGGCTCGATTCGAGCATCCTGCTCCGCCGGCCCGACGTGGTGCAGGCCGAGTATCAGCTGCGCGCCGCCAATGCCCAGATCGGCGCGGCGCGGGCGGCACTGTTCCCGCGGATCAGCCTCACCAGCGTGCTCGGCTTCGCCAGCACGGCGCTGACCAGCCTGTTCAACGGCGATGCGTTCACCTGGCAGGCGGGCACCACTGCCAGCTACCCCATCTTCCGGGCCGGCGCGGCGCGTGCCAATGTGCAGCTGAGCGAGGCGCAGCAACAGGCGGCGGTGGCCAGCTACGAGCGTGCGGTGCAGACCGCTTTCCGCGACGTCGCCAATGCGCTGGCCACGCGCGGCACGATCGATGCGCAGCTCCGCGCCACCCAGCTCCAGGCTGATGCCGCCGCCGACACCTACACGCTGGCGAACGCCCGCTATCGCGGCGGGATCGATACCTTCCTGCAGAGCCTCGACGCGCAGCGCTCGCTCTATTCGGCACAGCGCCAGCTGGTGACGGTGCGCCTTACGGCGGCGACCAACCTCGTGAACCTCTACCGCGCGCTCGGCGGCGACTCTCAGCTGGAGGTCACGCGTGCGGGGCCACGGCCGGTGCCTTCGTCCGGAACCGCCAGCGGCACAGGCGGTTGACCGCACGCCCCTGCTTGTGGCAGGCGCTGTCGCAGCGGGCGGGTATAGCACAATGGTAGTGCAGCAGCCTTCCAAGCTGAATACGCGGGTTCGATTCCCGCTACCCGCTCCATTTTGCATCCCATGACAGATCCATCCGCCCCGCTCGCACTGTATGTGCATTGGCCGTTCTGCGTGTCCAAATGCCCTTATTGCGACTTCAACAGCCATGTCCGCGAAAGCGTCGACCAGGCCCGGTGGCGCGACGCGCTGCTGGCCGATCTTGCGCATGAGGCGGCGGTGCTGCCGGGACGGCGGCTCGGCTCGATCTTCTTCGGCGGCGGCACGCCCTCGCTGATGCCGCCGGCCACGGTCGCGGCCATCCTGGACGCGGCGGAGCGCGCCTGGGGCTTCGAGGACGGCCTCGAGATCACGCTGGAGGCCAACCCCTCCTCGGTCGAGGCCGAGCGCTTCGCCGATATCGCAGCGGCCGGCGTCAACCGCGTCTCGCTGGGGCTGCAGGCGCTGGACGATGAGGCGCTGCGTTTCCTCGGCCGCGCGCACGGCGTCGACGAAGGGCTGGCGGCGCTCGCCACCGCGCAGGCGGCCTTCCGGCGGGTAAGCTTCGACCTGATCTACGCCCGCCCCGGCCAGTCGGTGGACACCTGGGAAGCCGAGCTGCGCCGCGCGATCGGATTCGGCACCGAGCATCTCTCGCTCTACCAGCTCACCATCGAACCGGGCACGCGATTCGCCACGCTGGCGGCCAGGGGCCAGCTGACCATTCCCGATGCCGATCTGGGCGCCGACCTGTTCGAGACGACGCGGGCGATCACCGCGGCGGCGGGGTTGCGCGCCTACGAGATCTCGAACCATGCCCGGCCCGGCGCCGAGAGCCGGCACAACCTCACCTATTGGCGCTACCGCGACTATGCGGGTATCGGCCCCGGCGCGCATGGCCGGCGCGGGGGTCTGGCAACGCTCCGCCACAAGAAGCCGGAAAACTGGCTGGCCGCGCTCGACCGCAACGGCCACGGCATGGAGCGCGAGGACGTGCTCGCGCCGTACGACCGCGCCACCGAAGCGCTGCTGATGGGCCTGCGCATCGCCGAGGGCGTCGATCTCGACCGCGTGGCGGAACTGGGCGGCGGCACCGCGCCCGTTGACGGCGCCGCGCTCGACCGGCTGGTGCGCCTCGGCCTCGCCGAACACGACGGCAGCCGGCTGCGGATCACCGAAACCGGCATGCCCGTGCTGGAGGCGATCCTGCGCGAGCTGGTGGCGTAACGCCTCAGTTCGCGCTGGCGGGCGCCGCCGACACCGTCACGATCGATCCGTCGCGCACTTCCTGCACCTCCAGCGCGCGTGCGGCGATGCCGTCGCGGCCGAAGCGGAAGGCGCCGTCGACGCCGCCGAAATCATGGTCGACCAGCATCGCGGCCGGGAAGTCGCTGTTGTTCTTCCACTCGCGCGCGATCCGTACGGTCAGCAGCACCGCGTCATAGCCGAGCGCCGAGAGGCGATAGGGCGCGGCGCCGAAGCGGTTGCGATACTTCACCGCATATTGCCGGTACACGCCGTCGGGCACGCTGGCGAACCAGGAGCCGTTGAGCACCGGGCGGCTGGCGATGGCCGAATCGGTATTCCACAATTCGGTGCCGAGCACCCGCGCGGCCTTGCCGGCGGCCGAGCGGCGGATCGCCGGCACCGCCAGCGTCGCCGATCCCGCGCTGCCCGCGATCAGGATCGCTTGGTAGGGCACGCCCGAAAGCTTGGCGATCGCGCTGTTCATCGAGCCCGGCCGCGCATCGTAATTCTGCATCGCCAGCACCTTGCCGCCGGCGCTTTCGACCGCGCGGAGGAACGCGGTCGAGCTGCGCTGGCCGTAGATGCCCGAGGGTATCAGCCCGGCGAACTGGGTGATGCCGTTGCCCTTGGCATATTCGACCACGCGCTCGATCGACTGGGCCGGCGAATAGCCGAGCAGATAGACGCCGCCGCCTGCCGCGCTCGCATCGTTGGAGAAGCTGAGTACCGGCACCCGCGCCTTGCGGGCGGCGGGGGCGACCGCACGGGCATCTTCGGCCAGCAGCGGACCGAGGATCAGCTTGTTCCCCTCGGCAATCGCGCGGTCCGCCGCCGCCGCGGCGCCGCCGGGTCCGGCGGTATCGTAGCTCGTGATGCGGATCGCGTCGGTGTTGGTGTCGAGGATCGCCAGCTGGGTCGCGTTCTGCAGCGAGCGGCCGAGCCCGGCATTGGTCCCGCTGAGCGGCACCAGCAGCGCGACGCGGTGGCGCGCGACGTCCTGCGGCAGCCCTTGCGTGATCGGCGTGCTCGGGCGCTCTGCCGGGCGCTCCACCGGCGCAGGCGGCGCGGGAGGCGGACCGCCGCGCGGTGCCACGCACGCGCTGGCCAGCAGGGTGAGACCGGGAACGGCCAAACGAAGGAACGCGAAGCGTCCCGGTTGCGATCTGCCGCTGCCCTCTGCCATGACTCTCCCCAATGGAACCTACACTTGCGCCCGGCCTCTATATCGTCGCCACTCCGATCGGCAATCTCGGTGACCTGTCGCCGCGCGCCAGCATGATACTCTCTCAAGCCGATGTGGTTGCAGTGGAAGATAGCCGGGTGACCGCCGGTCTGCTCCGCCACATCGGGGTGAAGCGACCGATGCAGCCCTATCACGATCATAATGCCGATGCCGTCCGCCCGGGCCTGATCGCGCGGATGGGCAGCGAGGCGGTGGCGCTGGTGTCGGACGCGGGCACCCCGCTGATCTCGGATCCCGGCTACAAGCTGGTCCGCGACGCCCGCGCCGCCGGCCACACCGTGGTGACGATTCCGGGCCCCTGCGCCGCCATCGCCGCACTGACGCTCGCGGGCCTGCCCACCGACCGCTTCTTCTTCCTCGGCTTCCTGCCGAGCAAGGCACATGCCCGGGCGGAAGCCATCGCAGAAGTCGCCGCGATCAAGGCGACGCTGGTGCTCTACGAATCGGGCCCGCGCCTCTCTGCCTGCCTCTCGGCGCTGGCCGAAGGACTGGGCGACCGCGAGGCGGGCGTCGCACGCGAGATCACCAAGAAGTTCGAGGAGTGCGTGACCGGCACCCTTTCCACCCTCGCCGCCCGCTATGCCGAGGCGCCGCCCCGGGGCGAGATCGTGATCATCGTCGGCCCGCCGGGCGAGGCGCCGCCCGCCACGCTCGAGGACGGCGAGGCGGCGCTGGTGGAGGCACTTACCCGCCTGCCCGCCTCCAAGGCGGCAGGGGAAGTCGCAAAGAAGCTGGGGCTGGACCGCAAGGCGCTCTATGCCCGCGCGATGGAATTGAAGGGGTGAGATGAAAAGCCCCAAGCGCCAGGCCGCCGAAGCCCGGGGCCGCGACGGCGAGCGCCGCGCGGCCTGGTGGCTGTGGCTGCGCGGCTGGCGGATCCTCGACCAGCGGGTGCGCACGGCGGCGGGCGAGGTCGATATCGTCGCGCGGCGCGGCAATCTGGTGGCCTTTGTCGAGGTGAAGACGCGCAAATCCGCCGCCGAGCTCGATTACGCGATCGACGAACGCCGCCTCGCGCGCGTCGCGGCGGCCGCCGAACTGCTGATGCCGCGCTATGCGGGGCCGGGCGACGATATCCGTGTCGACGTGATCCTCATTGCCCCGCGCGCACTGCCTCGCCATATCGAGAACGCCTGGATCGGGTGAGTTGGCCCGGCAAGACACCTAGGAGGCAGAATGTCGCTCACCGTCGCCGTGCAGATGGACCCCCTCGATTCGATCAACATCGCAGGCGATTCGACCTTCGCGCTGATGCTCTCCGCCCAGGCGCGCGGCCACCGGCTGTTCCACTATGCGCCGGAGGACCTGAACTACAGCGCCGGCCGCGTCTGGACCAAGGCGCATCCGGTGACGGTGCAGCGGGTAGAGGGCAACCATTTCACCTTCGGTGATCCGGTGAAGCTCGATCTCGGCGACGAAGCCGATGTGGTGCTGATGCGGCAGGACCCGCCCTTCGACCTCGGCTATATCACCGCGACCCACCTGCTCGAGCGCATCGCCGACCGCACCCTGGTGGTGAACGATCCCGCCCAGGTCCGCAACGCGCCCGAGAAGGTGTGGGTGCTCGATTTCGCGCAGTTCATGCCGCCGACTCTCGTCACCCGCTCGGTCGACGAGGCCAAGGCGTTCCTCGCCGAGCATGGCGAGATCGTCGTCAAGCCGCTGCACGGCAATGGCGGCAAGGCGATCTTCAAGATCGGTCGCGACGGCGCCAACCTCTCCTCGCTGATCGAGGTGTTCAACACCGCCTATCGCGAGCCGCACATGGTGCAGGCCTTCCTTCCGGACATCGCCAAGGGCGACAAGCGCATCGTGCTGGTCGACGGCGCGGTGGCGGGCGCGATCAACCGGCTGCCGGGGGAAGGCGAGATCCGCTCCAACCTCGCGGTCGGCGGCTCGGCGGCGAAGACCGAACTGACCGAGCGGGAGAAGGAAATCTGCGCGGTGCTCGGGCCGGAACTCAGGAAGCGCGGGCTCCTTTTCGTCGGTATCGACGTTATCGGCGGGCAATGGCTCACCGAAATCAACGTCACCTCGCCCACGGGCATCGTCGCGATCGACCGGTTCAACGGCACCGACACGGCGGGCCTGATATGGGATGCGATCGAGGCCCGCGTGGCGGCGCGCGGCTGATCCGGGTCTAGGGCGATGGCGACGCTGCTCGGCTGGGGCTATTGGGGCATCTTCCTCCTCATGGTGCTGGAGAATGTGGTGCCCCCGGTACCCTCCGAAGCGATTATGGGCATGGCGGGCATCGGCGCCGCGCGCGGACATTTCGATCCTGCGCTGCTGGTTCTGGTCGGCACGCTCGGCACGGTGCTCGGCAATCTCTTCTGGTGGGAGATCGGCCGGCGTCTCGGCTACGAGCGGCTCCGGCCCTTCATCGCGCGCTGGGGCCGCTGGCTGACCGTGGAGTGGCACGATGTCGAGCGGTTCAAGGGCTATTTCGATCGCTGGGGCGGCCCGACGATCTTCGTGTTCCGCTTCATGCCGTTCGGTCGCACCATCATCTCGGTGCCCGCCGGGCTGATGCACATGTCGTTCTGGCGCTTCTGCCTGTACACGGCGGCCGGCAGTGCGCTGTGGAATGCGGCGCTGGTCGGCGTGGGCTATGGCCTGGGCGCGGCGGTGGCGGAGATCGACCGGTTCGTGACGCCGGTGATCGTCATCGGCGTGATCGCGATGCTGGTCTTCTATCTGTGGCGCGTGCTGACCTGGAAGCCGCGCCAGGCGTAAGCAGCGATCCGGCCGCGAGCGGCAGCCGGCTTCGACCATCGCAATCCCGGCGAAGGATGCAGTTTCCGTCGCGTCCTTCGCCGGGATCACGGGTGGGTTGGCGATTACGCCCGCGGATGCGCCGCGCGGTACACGTCCAGCAGATGCGCCGCATCCACCGCCGTATACACCTGGGTCGAGCTGAGGCTCGCATGGCCCAGCAGTTCCTGCAGCGCGCGCAGGTCCGCGCCCCGGCCGAGCAGGTGCGTCGCAAAGCTGTGCCGGAGCGCGTGCGGCGTGGTGCGATCGGACAGGCCGAGGCTGGTCCTCGCCGAGCGCACGGCCTTGCGGATCGCGCCGGGCGGGAGCGGCCCGCCCTTGGCGCCGCGGAACAGCGGCAGATCGCGCCCGGTGCCCCAGGGACAGGCATCGACATAGGCTTCGATCGCGGCGCGGACCTCAGGCAGCAGCGGCACGTCGCGGGTCTTGTCGCGCTTGCCGGTGACACGAAGGGTGGCACCCAGCGGCAGTACCGCGCCGGTGAGCGCCACCGCCTCGCCGATGCGCAGGCCCGCGCCGTAGAGCAGCAGCAATACCGCCCAGTCGCGCGCGGCGATCCAGGGCTCGCTCGCCTCGTCCGATGCCCATTCGGCGAGCGCCACCGCCTCGTGCGGCGCGATCGGGCGCGGCAGGCCCCGCTTGATCTTGGGGCCGCGCAGCCTCGGCAGCTGGGCATCCTCGCCACCGGCGAACTTCAGAAAGGCGCGAACCGCGGAGAGCTCGCGCGCGGCGGACGTGTTGGACAGGCCCTGGTCGCGGCGATGGGCGAGATAGGCGCGCAGGTCGGCGGCGCTGACCCGCACGAGCGCGCCCTCGTCGACGGGACCGCCCCAATGCCCTTGCAGAAAGCCGAGCAGCCGAAGCGCGGTCGCCTCATAGGCGCGGATGGTATGCGCGGAACGCCGGCGGTCGCGCCCGAGATGCTCTGCGAAGCGGCGTGGCAGCGGGAGATCGGTCATCGCAGCAAATGACTCTTGGAGAGCGCCCTGCCCGTGCCACCTGCGCTCCCCTCCCGCGTGGGGGAGGGGGCGGGAGAGGGGAAGATTCGAGCCCGTGGCATATCCATCTCCACACCATCCCCTAGCCCCTCCCGCGGGCGGGAGGGGGACATGAAGGACAGGCCTCAGGCGATCGTCTGGCCGGTCTTGGCCCAATCGGCCATGAACGCCTCGATCCCCTTGTCGGTCAGCGGGTGCTTGACGAGCTGCTTGATGACCGAGGGCGGCGCGGTCATCACATCGGCACCGATCTTGGCAGCCTGCAGCACGTGCACCGGATGACGAACGCTCGCGACCAGGATCTCGGTCGCGAAATCGTAATTGTCGTAGATCAGACGAATGTCTTCGATCAGGTCCATGCCGTCGAAGCCGATATCATCGTGCCGGCCGACAAAAGGCGAGATGAAGGTCGCACCCGCCTTGGCCGCCAACAGCGCCTGGTTGGCCGAGAAACAGAGCGTGACGTTGGTCATCGTCCCGTCGTCGGTCAGTGCCTTGCACGCCTTGAGGCCGTCGATGGTCAGCGGCAGCTTGACCGTGACGTTGTCCGCGATTTTGCGAACGATTTCCGCCTCGCGCATCATGCCTTCGTAATCGAGCGCGACGACCTCGGCCGACACCGGGCCCTCGACGATCGCGCAGATCTCCGCCACCACTTCGAGGAAGTTGCGGCCCGACTTGGCGATCAGCGACGGATTGGTGGTGACGCCGTCGAGCAGACCCGCGTCCGCGAGGTCGCGAATGTCGTCGATGATGGCAGTGTCGGCAAAGAACTTCATGGCAGCGGAACCTTCCGGTAGGATTTCGCCGTCCGCCTAGCCGACGCGGGCCCTCCGGGCAAACCCCCTTGCGCGCGCGCCATAGACCAGCATCAGCTTGACCTGCGGCGCTTGCAGCTTGCCCATCGTCACGCGGTAGGTGCCGGGTTGCAGCTGGTAATAAACGATCTTCTCGATCTTCGCGCAGGCGACGCCGGGGCCGCGCAACGCCACGCGCAGCGGCTTGCCCGTCCCGCGCGCCACATCGATCCAGCCCGGCTGGTCGGCGGCGATGCCGAACGTCCCGGCCTTGCGAATCGTGACCCGTGTTTCCGCTGCGCCGTTCCTCGCCACCACCAGCGTAGCATGGCGGGTATCGAGCCCGCCGGCGGTATGCTCCCAGCCCGACAGATTCCGCGGAAGATCGGTGCACGGCGGCACCGTCAGCATCAGTCCAGCAGCCAAAATCAGCATCGCAGACTCCCCTGTCCAGCGAGTCGCCGTTCTATATTCGTTCCACCTTCGTCACAAGTGGAATGTTACTGGGCCACCAGCATCAACTTGGCCTTGTCCTGCCGGAGCCCGCTCGCAAATGCCCGATATGTCCCCGCCGCCAGCTGAAAGCGCACGATCTTGCGGATCGTGGAACAATCCGGGCCGTGGCCGTGGGCGACCGATGCGAGCGCCGCGCCGCCTTCCGCCCCCGGCAGCACGTCGATCCAGCCGGGCTGGTCGAGGGCGATGCCATAGGTGCCGGCGCGAACAACGCGGAACTCGAGGCTCGCCACCCGCCCCGACCGGGTGCGGGCGGGCAGACCCTTCAGCGTCGCGCCGTCCACCGTATCCAGCGATACCGCCCTGTCGGTGGCGAGTGTGTCCCCGGGGGTGGTCCAGCCGGCCAGCGCGGCGGGCAGGCTGGCGTCCGGCGCCTTACAGGCGGTGGTCGCCTGGGCAGGCACGGTCTGGGCGAGCAGCAGGGCGAGCATGAGCATCGGCGGATCTCCTCGGGCGACGAACCGGCAATAAGAGATTCCCGTTCCGCTGAGAATGCCCATATGAGGGGCCGATCATGGCCCGCGCGCGCATTCTCGTCCTCCATCCGGCTCTGGGGCCGCTCGACTATCGCGTGCCGCCGGGCATGGAGGTCGCGCCCGGCAGCATCGTGATCGTGCCGATCGGCCCGCGCCAGTTCGCCGGCGTCGTCTGGGAAGCCGAGCGCCTGCCGACCGAGGAGATCGGCGACAATCGGCTGCGCGCGATCCTCGCCGTGGCAGACGCGCCCCCGATTCCCGCGCCGGTGCGCCGGTTGGTCGAGTGGACGGCGGACTATTATCTCGCGCCCGCTTCGGCGGTGCTGGCGATGGCGCTGCGCACTTCGGCGGCGTTCGAGGCGGCGCCGACGATCACCGAATATCGCGCAACCGGCCAGCTGCCCGATCGCCTCACCCCGCAACGCGCCCAGGCGCTGGAGCGGATCGGCGAGCGCCAGGGGCTGGTCCGCGAACTCGCCGCCATTGCCGAGGTCTCCGACGCGGTGATCCGCGGACTGGTGAAGGCGGGCGCGATCGAGGCGGTAACGGTCGACACGCAGGCACCCTATCCGCTGCCCGACCCGGCCTTCGCGCCGCCGCACCTGAATCCTGCCCAGGCGGCGGTGGCAAGCGCGCTGCACACGGCGGTGGACGAAGCCGCCTTCCAGCCCTTCCTGCTCGACGGCGTCACCGGATCGGGCAAGACCGAGACCTATTTCGAGGCCGTCGCCGCCGCGCTGGAAGCCGGCAAGCAGACGCTGGTGCTGCTCCCCGAGATCGCGCTGACCGAACCCTTCCTCACCCGCTTCGCCGGCCGCTTCGGCTGCGAGCCGGTCGCCTGGCATTCGGGCCTGCGCAGCTCCGAGCGCCGCCGCGCCTGGCGGGCGATCGCCAGCGGCGAGGCGATGGTGACGGTGGGCGCGCGCTCGGCCTTGTTCCTGCCCTATCCCAAGCTCGGCCTGATCGTGGTCGACGAGGCGCACGAGACCAGCTTCAAGCAGGAAGACGGCGTGCACTATCACGCCCGCGACGTGGCGGTGATGCGCGGCATGTTCGAGCGCTGCCCGGTCGTCCTCGCCTCCGCCACGCCGGCGATCGAGACGCGGCACCAGGTGGAGATGGGCCGCTATGCCGAACTGAAGCTCCCCGGTCGCTACGGCGCCGCCGAACTGCCGAAGATCGAGCCGATCGACCTGATCCGCGAACCGCCCGAGCGCGGCCGCTGGCTGGCGCCCCGGCTGGTCGCGGCGATCGACGAGACGCTCAAGCGCGGGGAACAGTCGCTGCTGTTCCTGAACCGGCGCGGCTATGCGCCGCTCACCCTGTGCCGCCACTGTGGCCACCGCTTCCAGTGCCCGAACTGCACCGCGTGGATGGTCGAGCACCGGCTGCTCCACCGCCTGTCCTGCCACCATTGCGGCCACACCATGCCGACGCCGAGCATGTGCCCCGAGTGCAAGTCCGACGACACGCTGGTCGCATGCGGCCCCGGCGTCGAGCGCATCGCCGACGAGGTGGCGGCGCTGTGGCCCGAGGCGCGCACCGCGATCGTCACCTCGGACACGCTCTGGTCCCCGGCCAAGGCGGCCGAGTTCGTGTCGCGGATGGAGCATGGCGCGATCGACATCGTCGTCGGCACCCAGCTCGTCACCAAGGGCTATCACTTCCCCAACCTCACGCTGGTCGGCGTGGTCGATGCCGATCTCGGGCTCGACGGCGGCGACCTGCGCGCGTCCGAACGCACCTTCCAGCAGATCATGCAGGTGTCGGGACGGGCCGGGCGCGGCGAGAAGCCGGGCACGGTGTTCCTCCAGACCCATGCGCCGGAGGCACGGGTGATGCAGGCGCTGGTTTCGGGTGACGCCGAGGCCTTTTACGCCGCCGAGACCGAGGCGCGCCGCGAAGCCGATGCCCCACCCTTCGGCCGCTATGCCGCGATCATCGTTTCCTCCGAGGACAAGGCGGCGGCGGAGGAAACCGCGCGGATGATCGGGCGATCGGCACCCGACACGGCGGAGATGCACGTCTATGGCCCCGCCCCCGCCCCGCTCGCCATGCTGCGCGGACGGCACCGCTTTCGCCTGCTCGTCCACGCCAAGCGCGGCTTCGCGGTGCAGGACGCGATCCGCGACTGGCTGGGGGCGCTGAGCTGGAGTGCAAGGGTGCGGGTGGCGGTGGATGTGGATCCCTACAGCTTCGTCTGATTCCGCGCAGAATCGCGTTTTCGCGCACGCCGTTCGGCGATAGTGTTCGCATTCGGGGCGCCAATGTCGGTCCCCGGGGGAGGCGTGATGAAGGGGCTAACGGTGCTGGCGCTGTTGTTGGCCAGCCTGATCAGCACGCCCGCTGTTGCCGACTGGCGGGTGGCGGAGACGCGCCATTTCGTCGTCTATGGCGAAACCGCCGAGCCGGTGCTGCGCCGCTATGCCGAACGGCTGGAGAAATTCGACAAGGCGCTGCGGCTGGCACGCGGCGTGCCGGACGTGCCGCCGGGCAAGGCAGGGCGGCTGACCGTGTTCCTGCTCAACTCGCAGGATCGGGTGGCGGCGCTCGCCCGCAACGCGAACATCGCGGGCTTCTACATCCCCCGCGCCGGCGCCTCGGTGGCGTTCGTGCCCGAGGACCTGGCGGACGGCGGGCGGACCGCGCTGAGCCCGCAACAGGTGCTCCAGCACGAATATGCCCACCACTTCATGTTCACTACCTGGCCCAACGCCGCCTTTCCCAGCTGGGTGGCCGAAGGCTGGGCGGAGTTCCACGCCACCGCCAGCTTCGATCGCGCGGGCACCATCCAGTTCGGCGCCGCGCCCGCCTATCGCGCCTATGGCCTGCTGACCGGCACGCCGCTGCCGATCCAGACCATCCTCGCCGGTGCGGCAGGCAAGCTGCGACCGGACCAGACCGACGCGCTGTACGGGCGCGGCTGGGCGCTGGTCCATTATCTGACCTTCGAACCCAGCCGGAAGGGGCAGCTCGGCGCCTATCTCGACGCGATCAGCCGCGAGCGCAAAACGCCCGAGGCGGCGGCCTCGGTGTTCGGCGATCTCGGCACGCTCAACCGGGAGCTGGAGCGCTTCCTCGGCAAGCCGCGGATCAGCGGCTTCCGCATCGCGGCCGACCAACTGGCGATCCCCCCGGTGGCGATCCGGGTGCTGGGGCCGGCCGAAGCGGCGATCCTCCCGGTGATCGTCCGTTCGCAGGCCGGCGTGAACGCACGCACCGCGCCCGAGATACTGGCCGAGGCGCGCAAGGTCGCCGCCCGCTTTCCCGACCATGCCGGCGTGCAGCGGGCGCTGGCGGAGGCGGCCTATGACGCGGGCGAGTACGCCGCGGCGCTGGCCGCCGCCGACCGGGCGATCGCGCTCGATCCCGGCCTGGTCGAGGCGCACTGCTACCGGGCGATGGCGCTGATGGCGATCGCGCAGGCGGCGAACGACCGCAAGCCCGAGAGCTGGGCCGAGATCCGCCGCACCATCGGCCGCGCCAACCGCCTGGACACCGAGGATCCCCGGCCGCTGATCCTGTTCTTCAACAGCTATGCCGCGCTCGGCCAGATGCCGCCCCCGATCGCACGGGAGGGGTTGCTCCACGCCTATGAACTGGCGCCGCAGGACCGCGGCTTGCGGATGCAGACGGCGACGATGCTGCTGGCCGACGGCAAGCCGGCACAGGCACGATCCCTCCTGCTGGCGCTCACCTATGATCCGCACGCCTCGGGAATCGGCGCCGCCGCCTCGACGCTGATCGACACGATCGACGCGCGGAAGAACGGCGCGGGCCCAGCGCCGGGACCGGCGAAATAGCCGCGCCGGTGCCCCGCCGCGGCTTGAACCGCCGCCGCTTTTCGCCGAAAGCGCCGCGCATGGCTACAACCGGGGTGTTTCCGCGCATGCGGCAGATGATCATGCTGGTGGCGTTCCTGCTCGCCTGGAGTTCGCCCGCGCGGGCGGACGACATCTCGGCAGCGGGGCGCGGCGTGGTGCGGATCGTCACCATCGCGGTGGCCGACGACGAGGTGGTCGGCTTCGGCCATGGCAGCGGCTTCGCGGTGGCGCCCAACCGCGTCGTCACCAACGCCCATGTCGTCGAGCTCGCCTCGCGCTATCCCGGCAACGTGGTGATCGGCGTCGTGCCGTCCGAAGGCAGCAAGTCGTTCCAGGGCAAGCTGATCGCGATCGACACCAAGCGCGACCTGGCACTGATCGAATTCACCGGCGCCAAGCTGCCGCCGCTCGCGCTGTTCAGCGGCACCGCCACCGATGGCGAGACGCTGATCGCGCTCGGCTATCCCGGCAATGTCGACATCGCCACGGCGCGCTCGGCGGCGGATTTCATCACACCCCAGTCGCCGGTGCGCTCGCAAGGGGGCTTTGCCGGCACGCGCACGCTGGAGGGCATTTCGGTGCTGCTCCACACCGCCAACATCGCCCGCGGCAATTCGGGCGGGCCGCTGCTCGACGCGTGCGGGCGGGTACTCGGCGTCAATTCGGCGATCACCAACAGCGAGGAAGGCGACGCGACCTTCGCCTTCGCCATTTCGGACAGCGAGCTGACCGGCTTCCTCACCCAGGCCAAGCAGCCCTTCGTACAGATCGCGGCGCCGTGCATCAGCGTCGAGCAGCGCATGGCGCTCGACAAGGCGGACGAGGAGAAGGACCGCGCCGACGCCGCGAGCCGGACGGCGCAGGCCGAATCGGCGGCGGCCCGCGCCCGCGAGGCGGCGATCGACAGGGCGCGCGCCGCGAACGAATCGACCCGCGAGACCTATATGGCGGGCGCGGCCGTGCTGCTGGTGTTCGGCGCGCTGGCGCTGGGCGCGGCGGGGCTGCTGCTCTCGCGCGACCAGCAGCGACCGGGCATCTGGGCCGCGGTAGGCGGCGGGGCGCTGCTGCTCGGCGCGGTCGCGCTGTTCGTGCTGCGGCCGAGCTTCGACGAAGCCAGCATCGCGGCGCCCGGCACCGGCAACGAAACCGCCGAGGCGAAGCTACCGGCCGATGCGGCGCAGGGACCGCTGCTCTGCACCCTTCAGCCGGAGCGGAGCCGGATCACGGTGTCGGCGGGCGAGCCGGTGCGGGTGAATGTGGGGCCGGACGGCTGCGTCGACGGCGGCACCCAATATGCCGAATCGGGCCGGCGCTGGCAGCGCGTACTGGTTCCCACCGACGAGCAGACGGTGACGGTACGCGAATTCGATCCCGATGCCGCGACGCTGACCGACACCCGCTATTTCCTCTCCGCCGCGGACATGCAGAAGGTGCGCGACGTGAAGGCGCCGGTGCCGGTGACCCAATGCACCGCCGACCAGGCCAAGCGCGCCAGCCTCGCCAGCCTGCAGCAGCTGATGCGGGCAAGCCTGCCGCCGGCCTATAACGAGAAGCTGGTCTACCGGTGCGCGCCCGCACCGGGGCAATAAGCTACTTCCGCTCGCGCACGCCTTCGCGCGCCCGCAGCGCCCGCTTGCGCGCCAGTCCATAGGCATAGCCGCCCATGCTGCCGTCGCCGCGCTGCGCGCGGTGGCAGGGGATGGCGAGTGCGACCGGATTGGCGCCGCACGCCGTGCCCGCCGCACGCACCGCGCCGGGATTGCCTGCCATCGCCGCGAGTTGGGCATAGCTGCGGGTCTCGCCCGCGGGAATCGTTCGCAGCGCCTGCCACACCGCCTCCTGAAAGGCGGTGCCCTGCACGTCGAGCGGCAGATCGCGCTGGCGCTTGGGGTCCTCGACCAGCGCCACCACCTCCGCCGCAAGCGCCGCGAACGCCGCGTCGCCGGGCACCACCGTCGCTGCGGGGAAGCGGCGGGCGAGCATGGCGGCATCCTCGTCGAAGGCGATGCGGCATAGGCCCCTGGGCGTTGCGGCGATCAGCAGCGGGCCGAGACTGGTCGCCGCGATCGTCCAGCGGATCGTGACGCCTGCACCGCCCGCCCGCCACGCGCTCGGCGCCATGCCGAGCCGGGCGCCCGCCTCGGCATAGAAGCGGCTGGGCGCCGAATAGCCTGCCGCGTAGATCGCCTGGGTCACGCTATCCTCCGCATTCAGCGCCGCAGCCGCGCGCCGGGCACGCAGGCCGCGCGCATACGCCGCCGGGGTCACGCCGGTCGCCCGCTTGAACAGCCGGTTGAAATGGTGCGGCGCATAGCCGACCGCCGCCGCCAGCGCCTCCAGTCCGATCGTCTCTTCCGCCGCGTCCAGCAGCGCTGTCGCCCGTGCTACCGCCGTCGCATCGCGCGCGGCATCATCCGGCTTGCAGCGCAGGCAGGCACGAAAGCCCGATGCGGCGGCCTGTTCGCCCCGCTCGAAGAAGCGGACATGCTCCGGGCGGGGGCGCCGTGCAGGGCAGCTGGGCTTGCAGTAGATGCCGGTTGTCGTCACCGCGACGACGAAGCGTCCGTCCTGCGCCCGATCACGCGCAACGAAGGCGGTCCAGCGGGGATCATCCGGGGCAGCGGCATCGGTCATGATGCTTGCTATACGCGCCGATGTGCGGCCACACATCCTGGGACGTGCGATCAAATCCGTCTACCACCTTGCGGCCGGCCGACTTTGCTGGCAACGTTAACGTTAACAGGCGTAGTGGCGCGCGAAAGGGAGAGGGAATGGCCTTCTGGCACCGCACGGGCGCGCTGCGCTGGTGGATCATCGGCATCGTCATGCTGGGCACGATGCTCAACTATCTGACGCGGAGCACGCTGGCGGTCGCCGCGCCGAGCTTCATGGCCGATCTCCATATCGACGAGCGCCAATATTCCTACATCACCGCAGCCTTCCAGGGCGGCATCATGCTGCAGCCGGTGGTCGGCTATATCCTCGACGTGGTCGGCCTGCGCTCGGGCCTGGCGCTGTTCGCCGCCGGCTGGGGTCTGCTGAGCATGGCGCACGGCCTTGCCTTCAGCTGGCAATGGCTGTTCGCGCTGCGGGGCATGCTGGGCTTTGCCGAGGGCACATCGCACACAGGCGGGCTGAAGGTCGTCTCCGAATGGTTTCCGGCGCGCGAACGCGGATTCGCGGGCGGAATCTATAATCTCGGTGCCTCGGCGGGCGCGGCACTGGCCGCACCGCTGGTCGCGGGATCGATCGCCTTGTGGAACTGGCGCGCGGCCTTCGTCGTCACCGGCGTGCTGGCGCTCCTCTGGGCGCTGCTGTGGCTCGCCAACTACCGCTCGCCGCAAGCCCATCCCGGCATTTCGGCGCGCGAGCGCGACCTGATTCTCAGCGGCCAGGAGCCCCATATCCAGGACCGCGGCGAGCGCCCCTCGCTCGTCCGGCTGCTCACCCAGCAAAACTTCTGGGGCATCGCGCTACCCCGCTTCCTCGCCGACCCGACCTGGGGCACGCTCACCTTCTGGATGCCGCTCTATCTGGTGAAGGTGCGCGGCTTCAATCTTGGCGAGATCGCGGTCTCCGCCTTTCTGCCCTTCATCGCGGCCGACCTCGGCTGCATGTTCGGGCCTGCGCTGGCGCTGTTCCTCCAGCGGCGCGGCATCAGCCTGATCAACGCACGGCGCTGGACCTTCACCTTCGGCGCCGTGCTGATGACCGGCATGGTGTTCGTCGCCAGCGTCGAGAGCGCTTGGGCGGCGGTCGCGCTGCTCTGCCTTGGCGGCTTCGCGCACCAGACCCTGTCGGTCACCGTCATCACCATGGCCAGCGACCTGTTCCCGCGCAGCGAGCTCGGCACCGTCGCCGGCTTGGCGGGCACCTTCGCCAATGGCAGCATCCTGATCTTCTCGCTGCTGATCGGCGGGCTGGTCGCCTCGCTCGGCTATGGCCCCTTCTTCGTCGCGCTCGGGCTGCTCGACCTGCTCGCCGCGCTGCTTCTCTGGACCCTCGTCAAGGCGCCCCGATGATCCGAAACCCGATCCTCCCCGGCTTCAACCCCGATCCGTCGATCTGCCGCGTCGGCGACGATTACTACATTGCCACCTCGACCTTCGAGTGGTTCCCCGGCGTGCAGATCCACCACAGCCGCGATCTCGCCAACTGGACGCTGGTGGCGCGACCGCTCGTCCGCGCCGCGCAGCTCGACATGCGCGGCGATCCGGACAGCTGCGGGGTGTGGGCGCCATGCCTCACCCATGACGGCGAGCGGTTCTTCCTCTGCTACACCGATGTGAAGCGCTATGGCCGCACTACGGTGGGCGGCGCCTCGGGCGCGTCGCTGCGCGACTTTCACAACTATCTCGTGACCTGCGAGACGATCGACGGCGACTGGTCCGATCCGGTCCACCTCAATTCGAGCGGGTTCGACCCTTCGATGTTCCACGACGAGGATGGCAGGAAATGGGTGGTCAACCAGCTGTGGGACCACCGCCCGGGGCGCAACCGCTTCGCCGGGATCGTGCTGCAGGAATATGACCCGATCGCAGGCATGCTGGTGGGGGCACGCACCAACATCTTTCCCGGCACCGCGCTGGGGCTGACCGAGGCACCGCACCTCTATCGCCGGGGGGACTATTACTATCTGATCACCGCCGAGGGCGGCACCGGCTGGAACCACGCCGTCACCATGGCCCGGTCGCGCCACATCACCGGCCCGTACGAGTTGCACCCGGACACCCATATCCTCTCCAGCCGCACCCGGCCGGACGCGGTGCTGGCGCGCGCCGGCCATGCCGATCTCGTCCACACGCCCGAGGGAGAGCCCTGGCTCGCCTATCTGTGCGGCCGTCCGCTGCCCGGTCGCGGGCGCTGCGTGCTGGGACGCGAGACCGCAATCCAGCCGATGCGCTGGGGCGAGGACGGCTGGCTGTACACCCGCAACGGCCTCGGGCTGCCGGAACTGGACATGCAGGCGCTGCCCGGCCCGGCCTCGCCTGCGCGCGCGACCGAGGAACGGCACGACTTCGACTTGACGATGCTGCCGATCGACCTGCAATGGCTGCGCACCCCCGAGTCATCCCGAATCTTCAGCCTCACCGCCCGGCCCGGTCATCTGCGACTGTTCGGGCGCGAGACGATCGGCAGCGTCTTCACCCAGGCGCTGGTCGCGCGGCGGCAACAGGCCTTCTGCTACTCCGCCAGCTGCGCGCTCGACTTCGAGCCAAAGGACTTCCAGCAGGCGGCGGGGCTGGTCGCCTATTACAGCGGCACCAAGTTCCACTATCTCCATGTCAGCCACGACGAGGACGTGGGCCGCCATCTCCGCGTGATGACCGCCCTGCCCGATGCGCCCCAAGGCGACGCGTTCACCACGCCGGTCCCGCTGCCGGCAGGTCCGGTCGAGCTGCGCTGCGAGGTGGATTACGAGCGGCTGCGCTTCGGCTGGCGCATGATGGGCAGCGAGGCCTGGCACTGGCTCCCCGACCTGTTCGACGCCTCGATCCTCTCCGACGAGGCAAGCGCCCCCGGCCTGCCCAACTTCACCGGCGCGTTCATCGGCATGGCCTGCCAGGACATGGGCGGCACGGGCACGCCGGCGGATTTCGACTGGTTTGAATATCGGGAGCGGGAGTATGTGGCGGATCCGACGGGCTAAAGGCATAGGCACGTCACCCATAGCCGAATCTGGTGGAAAGCGGTAATTAGCGTTGTTATTTCCCCGCTAGGGGGGGGGCGTCGATGCTACTGTTTTGGTTGTCTGCTGTGAGTCCGGTGCCGCAAGAGGCTCAACCGAACTGGCGTGCCTTGGGCCAGAGCAAGGATGGAACATCCTTCTTCGTGGATGATTCCACGATCATCTCAAAGTCGGATGGAGTGGCAGAAGTTTGGACGCGGCGCGACAATTTGCCCGGCAGTAAATACGCTCGCGAAAAGATCCTCATTTCATTCAACTGCCACGAGCGGACCAGCAAATACATTGCAGCGATCAGTTATCTGGCTAGCGGATCCATCGGCAATGACAGATACAAGCCGGAAAAGCGATACTTGCCCGTCATCCCCAACTCAATCGACTGGGTGACAATGGAGCATGTCTGCAAATTGATGAAACCTACCCCTGACGCAGCACCGGCTTTGTAGGAATTTCCACAACTGGGGCGGGAGCTGCCGCGCGACACTGCCTACCGAACTATGCTGAGCAGACGCCCTACTCCCCCTCGCGCAACATGCTCGCCCGCCGCAGCCGCGCCTCCAGATCCTCCACCATGCGCTCCCGGCTCCGAAACGCATGCTGCAGGTCGCGCTGGCTGAGCGGCATCAGGAATTCGCAGCCGTGGCGGGTTTCCTCGCGCCACACCACCCGCGCCTCGCGCGCGCCCGCGCCCGACAGGCCGATCCAGATCAGCGTGCCGGGCGCCAGCGCGACCTCGGCCTTGAACAGAAAGCCGGTGCGCGAGAAATTCTCGACCACCGCATCGAACGGCCGCCCGTCCATGCCGCGCACCGTGGTTTCGCTCTGCACGAGGAAGCGCACTGCGCCGCGCGCGTCCATGCTGCCCCATACTTCCAGCCTCGCGACGAGCACCAGCGCCTTTCCCTTGCCCCAAGATGCACGAATCTACAGCCATCGAAGTTAACGGACGACCAACATGCCGGCGCTTCTTGACGCGCCGCAGCATCGCTGCCATATGCGCCCTCACGACGAGGCATTTACATGCAGCGTGATCGGCGGCGCGTGCCCTATCCAGGGAAAAGCGCCGCTCGGCTCTGCCTCGTCCTTACCGGCTTCCCAAATCACGCGGGGCGTCACTTGTTGACCCCGCCTACGCACGCGCCCTTCGAAGACGGCCGTGCGCCGGCCCATTTGTAAGGGTTTTCCATGTTGTTCAAAGACCTCGGCCTTTCCGAGACTGTCCTTGCTGCGCTTTCGGCGAAGGGCTACAATGAAGCTACGCCGATCCAGGCGCAGTCGATCCCCGCGCTGCTCGAAGGCCGCGACCTGCTCGGCATCGCCCAGACCGGCACCGGCAAGACCGCCGCGTTCATGCTCCCCTCGATCGACCGCCTCGTCGCCAGCGGCAAGCGCGCCCAGCCGCGCGGCTGCCGCATGCTCGTCCTCGCGCCGACCCGCGAGCTCGCCGCGCAGATCGCCGACAATGCCAAGCATTATGCCAGCGGCACCGGCCTGCGCATCGCCACCGTGTTCGGCGGCACCTCGGTCCACAAGAACAAGACCGATCTGGCGCGCGGCGTCGACATCCTGGTCGCCACGCCGGGCCGCCTCGTCGACCTGCTCGACCAGTGCTACATGATCCTGCTCGGCATCGAGATCCTGGTGCTCGACGAAGCCGACCAGATGCTCGACCTCGGCTTCATCCATGCGCTGCGCCGCATCGTGAAGGAGCTGCCGGCCAAGCGCCAGTCGCTGTTCTTCTCGGCGACCATGCCCAAGACGATCCGCGAGCTGGCCAGCCAGTTCATCCACAATCCGGTCGAAGTGAAGGTGACCCCGGTCGCCACCACGGCGGAGCGCGTCGAGCAGTTCGTCACCTATGTGAACCAGACCGAGAAGCAGGCGCTGCTGACGATGCAGTTGCGCAATCTCGAGATCGATCGCGCGCTGATCTTCACCCGCACCAAGCATGGTGCCGACCGCGTCGTGCGGCTGCTCGCCGGCAACGGCATCGCCGCGAACGCGATCCACGGCAACAAGAGCCAGCCGCAGCGCGAGCGGGCACTGGGCGAGTTCCGCTCGGGCAAGGTCAAGCTGATGGTGGCGACCGACATCGCCGCGCGCGGCATCGACGTGTCGGGGGTGAGCCATGTGTTCAACTTCGAGCTGCCCAACGTGCCGGAGCAATATGTCCACCGCATCGGCCGCACCGCGCGCGCCGGCGCCGACGGCATCGCGATCAGCTACTGCGCCGATGACGAGCGTCCGTACCTGAAGGACATCGAGCGGCTGACCCGCCAGAAGCTCACCGTGCAGCCGCTGCCGGAGAATTTCATGGCCGAGGCCGACAAGATCAAGTCGACCCGCTCGCCGATGCCGGCGAGCCGCGACGAGCAGAACGGCCGCAACGGCCGCGCGATGCAGCATGCCCAGGGTCGTCGTGGCGACGGCCAGCCGGCGCGCGGCGGTCGCGGTGGTCCGCGCAGCGATGCGCCGCGCGGTGGCGAGCAGCGCCGGGCCGAGGGCGGTCCGCGTAGCGACCAGCCGCGTCGCCAGGACGGTGCCGGCCATGCCGGCGCAGGTGCTGGCGCGGGTCGCGGCCCGGGCGCGCCGAAGCGCAAGTTCAACGCGCGCCCGGCCGGCAGCAGCCAGGGCCGCCCCGGCGGGAATCGCGGCCAGGGCGGCGGCGCAGGGCGCGCGCGCTGAGCGATCGGCCGCGGGGCTTGTCCGCGCGGCCCTTTCTAGCGATCGTCATCCCCGCGCAGGCGGGGATCCATTGGTGGGAACGTATCGGCGCTTGCTGTGTCGTCCTGGCAAATGGATCCCCGCCTTCGCGGGGATGACGGCTTCCGGGCGTTGGTGATGCCTTCCCGTCCCAACCCGGCACGGCTGTGCCAAAGCCGGTCATTCACCAATTTCAATAATCTAGCGGCCGTCCAACCCGCGCGGTAGCGCTCGGCCCACTCAACGGGTGGGAACAGACGACGATGCGCACTGCACTGATGGCCGCCGCTCTGGCGCTGGGCGCCGTGATGCCCGCCGCCGCACACGCCAGCGTGGTGATCACCGGCATCGACGACGATCCCGGCTATCTCAAGGGCGACCTGATGGTCTACACGCCCGCCGGCTTCCAGGGCACCGACCCGGGCATGAGCCGCTTCCGTTTCACGGGTACCGAGAACGGCAAGGCCGTCGAGTTCCTGACCTACTGCGTCGCTGCGCTAACGGCACTGGATACCGGCACCTTCGAGCGCGCGAATATCTCCGTGCTGCTTGGCGATACCACTCGCCAGCAACAACTGCTGACGCTGCTCACCCACTCCGATCTCCTGCTGGGCAAGGAAACCGACCTGCTCGCCCGCAAGACCATCTCCGCCGCCACCCAGCTGGCGGTGTGGGAGATCATGGAGGAGCATGGCGGCAGCTACGACACCACCAGCGGCCAATTCTACACCATGGGCGGCAACAGCGACGATGCCCGCGCGCTCGCCAACAGCTATCTTACCCAGATCACCACGGGCGGCTGGACAGCGGTTGCCGGGCACAAGCTCCAGCTGCTCTTCTCCAAGGACCGGCAGAGCCAGGTCTTCCTGAGCGCGGTACCCGAACCGGCCAGCTGGGCAACGATGATCGGCGGCTTTGCACTGGTCGGCGGCATGCTGCGTCGCCGACGGTCCGCCGCCTATCGACTCGCCTGAGCGCGCCAGCGACTCGCAACATCGGGGCAGGCGATCCCCTCGCCCGCCCTTTTTCCTGCGCCCGTCACAACATGTCGAAGCACGAAGATGAAATGGGCGTGTGACGTTTCGGCGACTCGGGTTGCATCCCTTCAACCGCGATGCTAGCAGCCCGGCAACCCATCGGGGGCGCAGTATGCGTCGCCCCCCTTTTGTGCATGGGGTCACTTCCGACCCTCCGAGAGGAAACGAATCGCGTGGAGAATTCCGGCGGTATTCAGGCCAGCCTAAGCGGACGCTACGCAACCGCGCTGTTCGAGCTGGCACGTGACGCCAAGGCCATCGAGGCCGTCGAAGCCAGCCTTGCGACCGTGCGGGCGGCGCTCGACGAATCGCCCGAGTTCAAGGCGCTGACCACCAGTCCGCTGATCGGCCGCAAGGACGCCGGCAAGGCCGTGGCCGCCGCAGCGGGTGCGATGGCACTGGATGCGACGACGACCAAGTTCCTCGGCGTGCTCGCCGAGAACCGTCGTCTGGCGCAGCTGCCGGCGATCATCCGCACCTTCCGCGCGCTGGCCACCAGTCATCGCGGCGAGACGACCGCGGAAGTGACCTCGGCACACCCGCTTGACGCCGAACAGGTCGACGCGCTCAAGCAGCAGCTCCGCACCCGTATCGGCCGCGAGGTCTCGGTCGACCTGTCGGTAGACCCCTCGCTGCTCGGCGGCCTGGTCGTGAAGATCGGCAGCCAGATGATCGATTCGTCGATCAAGACCCGACTGAACTCCCTCGCGCACGCGATGAAAGGCTAAGGCTGAAGAAGATGGATATCCGCGCCGCAGAAATCTCGAAGGTCATCAAGGACCAGATCGCCAATTTCGGCACCGACGCCCAGGTGTCGGAAATCGGCCAGGTGCTGTCGGTCGGCGACGGCATCGCGCGCATCCACGGGCTGGACAATGTCCAGGCCGGTGAGATGGTCGAATTCGCCAATGGCGTGCAGGGCATGGCGCTCAACCTCGAAGCCGACAATGTCGGCGTCGTGATCTTCGGCTCGGACGCCCAGATCAAGGAAGGCGACACCGTCAAGCGCACCGGCACGATCGTGGACGTCCCCGTCGGCAAGGGCCTGCTCGGCCGCGTCGTCGACGGTCTCGGCAACCCGATCGACGGCAAGGGCCCGATCGAATATACCGAGCGCCGCCGCGTCGAAGTGAAGGCACCGGGCATCATCCCGCGCAAGTCGGTGCACGAGCCGGTGCAGACCGGCCTCAAGGCGATCGACGCCCTGGTGCCGATCGGCCGTGGCCAGCGCGAGCTGATCATCGGCGACCGCCAGACCGGCAAGACCGCCGTCGCGATCGACACCTTCATCAACCAGAAGGGCCCGAACGCGTCGGACGACGACCAGAAGAAGCTCTTCTGCATCTACGTCGCGATTGGCCAGAAGCGCTCGACCGTGGCGCAGATCGTCCGCCAGCTCGAAGAGAATGGCGCGATGGAATATTCGATCGTGGTCGCCGCGACCGCGTCGGAGCCCGCGCCGCTGCAGTTCCTCGCACCGTACACCGGCTGCGCGATGGGCGAGTATTTCCGCGACAACGGCATGCACGCCGTGATCGTGTATGACGATCTTTCGAAGCAGGCCGTCGCCTATCGTCAGATGTCGCTGCTGCTCCGCCGTCCGCCGGGCCGCGAAGCCTATCCGGGCGACGTGTTCTATCTCCACAGCCGCCTGCTCGAGCGCGCCGCGAAGATGAACGACGCCAACGGCTCGGGCTCGCTGACCGCGCTGCCGATCATCGAGACCCAGGCGGGCGACGTGTCGGCCTATATCCCGACCAACGTGATCTCGATCACCGACGGCCAGATCTTCCTCGAGACCAACCTGTTCTACCAGGGCATCCGTCCGGCCATCAACGTCGGCCTCTCGGTGTCCCGCGTGGGTTCGTCGGCGCAGACCAAGGCGATGAAGAAGGTGTCGGGCTCGATCAAGCTCGAGCTGGCGCAGTATCGCGAAATGGCCGCGTTCGCGCAGTTCGGTTCGGACCTCGATGCCTCGACCCAGAAGCTGCTCAACCGCGGTGCGCGCCTGACCGAGCTGCTCAAGCAGCCGCAGTTCAGCCCGCTGCCGTTCGAAGAGCAGACCATCTCGATCTTCGCCGGCACCAACGGCTATCTCGATGCCGTCGCCGTCAAGGACGTGGTCCGCTTCGAAGCTGCGATGCTCGCGCACTTCCGTTCGCAGCATGCCGCGGTGCTGGACGAGATCCGCACCACCAAGGCGTTCGAGAACGGCACGCGAGACAAGGTGAAGGCCGTCCTCGACGCCTTCGCCAAGACCTTCGCCTAAGGAACGTCAGCCGGATGGCCAACCTCAAGGAACTCAAGGGCCGGATCGCCTCGGTCAAGTCGACCCAGAAGATCACCAAGGCCAAGCAGATGGTCGCGGCGGCGAAGCTGCGGAAGGCGCAAGCCGCCGCGGAAGCCGCGCGCCCCTATGCCCAGCGCCTCGAGGGCGTGGTCGCCAGCCTGGCGAGCAAGGTGGGGGCGAGCGACAGCGCGCCCCGTCTGCTCGCCGGCACCGGCAAGGCGGACACGCACCTGCTGCTCGTCGCAAATGGCGACAAGGGCCTGTCGGGTGCGTTCAACGCCAACATCGTCAAGGCGGCGATCCTCAAGGCGCGCGCGCTGATCGCCGAGGGCAAGACGGTGAAGTTCTACCTCGTCGGCCGCAAGGGCCGCGCGGTGATCGCCCGTACCTTCCCCGGCATGATCGTCGCCCAGTTCGACACGACCGCGGTGCGCACCCCGGGCTTCGACGAGGCCCGCGCGATCGCCAAAGACGTGACCGACCGCTTCTTCGCGGGCGAGTTCGACGTGGCGACGCTGTTCTATTCGCACTTCCGCTCGGCGCTGGCCCAGGTGCCGACCGAGCAGCAGCTGATCCCGGTTTCGGTCCCCGCGACCACCGAGGCCAGCTCGGGCGCGGCGGTGGAATATGAGCCGGACGAAGAGACGATCCTCGCCGATCTGCTGCCGCGCAACCTGACGGTGCAGCTGTTCAAGGCGCTGCTCGAGAACCAGGCCAGCGAGCAGGGCGCGTCGATGACCGCGATGGACAACGCGACGCGCAATGCCGGCGACCTGATCAACCGGCTGACGATCCAGTATAACCGTTCCCGCCAGGCCGCGATCACGACCGAACTGGTGGAAATCATTTCGGGCGCCGAAGCGCTCTAAAAGCTGCACGAAGCAAGGAAAGCAACAATGGCAACCGCCGCTGTAGACACCCCCCCGACCACGGGCACCAACAATGTCGGCCGCATCAGCCAGGTGATCGGCGCGGTCGTCGACGTGACGTTCGAGAACAACCTGCCCGCGATCCTTTCGGCACTGGTGACCGAGAATAACGGCCAGCGCCTCGTGCTCGAAGTCGCGCAGCATCTGGGCGAGAACACCGTCCGCACGATCGCGATGGACGCCACCGAGGGCCTGACCCGCGGCCAGACCGTCACCGACACCGGCAACCAGATCCAGGTGCCCGTCGGCCCGGCAACGCTCGGCCGCATCCTCAACGTCGTCGGCGAGCCGATCGACGAGCGCGGCCCGGTCGGCACCGACCTGCGCGCGCCGATCCACGCCGAGGCCCCGCTGTTCGTCGACCAGTCGACCGACAGCGCCATCCTCGTCACCGGCATCAAGGTGATCGACCTGCTCGCGCCCTATGCGAAGGGCGGCAAGATCGGCCTGTTCGGCGGCGCCGGCGTGGGCAAGACCGTGCTCATCCAGGAACTGATCAACAACATCGCGAAGGGCCATGGCGGCACCTCGGTGTTCGCGGGCGTCGGCGAGCGTACCCGTGAGGGCAACGATCTCTATCACGAGTTCCTCGACGCCGGCGTTATCGCCAAGGACGCCGACGGCAACGCCATCTCGGAAGGTTCGAAGGTCGCCCTCGTTTATGGCCAGATGAACGAGCCGCCGGGCGCCCGCGCCCGCGTCGCGCTCTCGGGCCTGACGATCGCCGAATATTTCCGCGACGTCGAAGGCCAGGACGTGCTGTTCTTCGTCGACAACATCTTCCGCTTCACCCAGGCGGGCGCGGAAGTGTCGGCACTGCTCGGCCGTATTCCGTCGGCCGTGGGCTATCAGCCGACCCTGTCGACCGACATGGGCGCGCTGCAGGAGCGCATCACCTCCACCAACAAGGGGTCGATCACCTCGGTGCAGGCCGTGTACGTGCCCGCCGACGATCTTACCGATCCGGCACCGGCCACGTCGTTCGCCCACCTGGACGCGACGACCGTGCTCAACCGCGCGATCTCCGAGCTGGGCATCTACCCGGCCGTGGATCCGCTCGACTCGACCAGCCGCGTGCTCGAGCCGCGCGTCGTCGGCCAGGAGCATTACGAGACGGCGCGTGCGGTGCAGGCCATTCTGCAGAAGTACAAGTCGCTGCAGGACATCATCGCGATCCTGGGCATGGACGAGCTTTCCGAAGAGGATAAGCTGACCGTCGCCCGCGCCCGCAAGATCCAGCGCTTCCTCAGCCAGCCCTTCCACGTCGCCGAAGTGTTCACCGGCATTCCGGGCGCCTTCGTGCAGCTGGAAGACACGGTGCGCTCGTTCAAGGCGGTGGTCGACGGTGAATATGACCACCTGCCGGAAGCGGCCTTCTACATGGTCGGCGGCATCGACGACGCGATCGCCAAGGCCAAGAAGCTCGCCGACGAGGCGTAAGCTACTACTAGCCCCTCCCCTTCAGGGGAGGGGTTGGGGTGGGGCGCGAGCGAAGCGAGCGCCCCGTAACCCCAGCGAATACCGACGTCGGGGGCGGTGTCCCCCACCCCAACCCCTCCCCTAAAGGAGAGGGGCTTAGGATTGAAAAGATGCTGCACTTCGAACTCGTCACCCCGGAACGTCTCGTCCGCTCGGAAGAGGTCCATATGGTCGTCGTCCCCGGCAGCGAGGGCGATTTCGGCGTGCTCGAAGGCCATGCGCCGATCATGTCGACGATCCGCGACGGCAATATCGAGGTCTACAAGGCGGGCTCCACCACGCCCGAACTGATCCGCGTCGAGGGCGGTTTCGCCGAAGTCAACGAGCGCGGCCTGACCGTGCTGGCCGAACGCGCTGAATAAGCAGGACGCCGGGCACGACTACCCGGCTCCGACCTACCCGCCGCCCCCCGCCAGCGCGGGGCGGCCCCCATCGGGGGACATGGCAGCCATAGGCAGCCCCGGGGCACGGTAGAGGACAAACCTCCCGGCCCGCATCTCCTACGATCCAAAGCATTGCGACCAGATACAGGGCGGCGACCCGTGCACCGGGGGCCGTCGTGACGATTGTCCTGCAATCATGGCTGTCGGGCTCCCCACGCCGTGCAGGGGAGCCCGCGGGCAACCTCAGTCGAGGTTCGGCCGCAAATAGCGGGCCGCCAGTTCCTCGCTGATACCGCGGCGGACCGCGTAATCCTTGAGCTGGTCCGGCCCGACGCGCGCCACGCCGAAATATTCGGCCTGGGGATGGCCGAAATAGAAGCCCGACACCGCCGCGGTGGGCAGCATCGCGAAGCTTTCGGTGAGGCTGATGCCGGTGCGCTTGTGGGCGCCCAGCAGGTCGAACAGGATCGGCTTGAGGCTGTGCTCGGGGCAGGCCGGATAGCCCGGCGCCGGGCGGATGCCGCGATACTGTTCGCGCACCAGCGCGTCATTGTCGAGCTGCTCGCCCTCGGCATAGCCCCAGAGCGCGGTGCGGACGAACTTGTGGAGGCGTTCCGCAAAGGCCTCGGCGAGGCGATCGGCCAGCGCCTTGAGCAGGATGTCCGAATAATCGTCGATCGCGGCCTTGAAGCGGGCGAGGTGCGGCTCGATGCCGTGAATCGAGACCGCGAAGCCGCCGATCCAGTCGCCGTCATGATCGATGAAGTCGGCCAGGCACATATTGGCGCGGCCCTCGCGCTTGGCGATCTGCTGGCGGAGGAACGGAAGGCGGACATGCTCCTCGTTGTCGAGGTGGACGATCACGTCGTCGCCCTCGCGCCGGCACGGCCACAGCCCCGCCACACCCCGCGCGGTGAGCCAGCGCTCGGCGATGATCTTGTCGAGCATCTTCTGCGCATCGGCGAACAGCGAGGTCGCGCTTTCGCCGACCACCTCGTCGGTGAGGATCGCCGGATAGTTGCCCGCCAGCTCCCAGGCGCGGAAGAAGGGCGTCCAGTCGATATAGTCGCGCAGGTCCTTCAGGTCCCAGTCGTCGAACGTGTGGACGCCCGGCATGCGCGGCTTGCCCGGCTTGAGGGTCATGTCCGCCTCGAAGGCGTTGGCGCGGGCATCCTCCAGCGGCAGCAGCTCGCTCTGGCCCTTGCCGGCGCGGGTGACGCGGACATGCTCATACTCGTCGGCGATCTTGGTGACATAGGGATCGCGCTGGGTGTCGGAGACCAGCGCCGTCGCCACGCCCACCGCGCGGCTGGCGTCGAGCACATGGACCACCGGGCCGGTATAGGCCGGATCGATGCGCAGCGCGGTGTGGACGCGGCTGGTGGTCGCCCCGCCGATCAGCAGCGGCATCGTCATCTGCGCGCGCTGCATCTCCTCGGCGACGGTCACCATCTCGTCGAGGCTGGGGGTGATCAGGCCGGACAGGCCGATCATGTCGGCATCGTTGTCGATCGCCGCCTGCAGGATGGTCGACCAAGGCACCATCACGCCGAGGTCGACCACGTCGAAGCCGTTGCACTGGAGCACGACGCCGACGATGTTCTTGCCGATATCGTGCACGTCGCCCTTCACCGTGGCGAGCACGATCTTGCCCTTGCCCTTGGCGCCTTCCTCCTTCTCCGCCTCGATATAGGGGAGCAGGTGCGCGACCGCCTTCTTCATCACGCGGGCGGACTTGACCACCTGCGGCAGGAACATCTTGCCCGAGCCGAACAGGTCGCCGACGACGTTCATGCCGTCCATCAGCGGGCCCTCGATCACCTCGATCGGGCGGGCGAAGATCAGGCGGCATTCCTCGGTGTCCTCGACGACATGCGCGTCGATGCCCTTGACCAGCGCATGCTCGAGCCGCTTGGCGACCGGCCAGCTGCGCCATTCGGCCGCCTGCTTCTCCGCCACCGCATCGGTGCCGCGATACTTTTCGGCGAGCGCGACCAGCCGCTCGCCCGCCTCGGGATCGCGGTTGAGCACCACGTCCTCGCACGCCTGGCGCAACTCGGGATCGATCGCGTCATACACGTCGAGCTGGCCGGCATTGACGATCGCCATGTCCATGCCCGCGGGGATCGCGTGGTAGAGGAACACGCTGTGCATCGCCCGGCGCACCGGCTCGTTGCCGCGGAAGCTGAACGACAAGTTCGACAGGCCGCCCGAGATATGGACGTGCGGGCAGCGCTTCTTGATCTCGCGGCACGCCTCGATGAAGTCGACGCCGTAATTGTTGTGCTCCTCGATGCCCGTCGCCACCGCGAACACGTTGGGATCGAAGATGATGTCCTCGGGCGGGAAGCCGATGCCGGTGAGCAGCTTGTAGGCGCGCTCGCAGATCTCGACCTTGCGCGCCTGCGTGTCCGCCTGGCCGACCTCGTCGAACGCCATGACGACCACGGCGGCGCCGTACGCCATGCACTTGCGCGCGTGGGCGAGGAACGCCTCCTCGCCTTCCTTCATGCTGATCGAATTGACGATCGGCTTGCCCGAGACGCACTTGAGCCCCGCCTCGATCACCTCCCATTTCGAGCTGTCGATCATCACCGGCACGCGGGCGATGTCCGGCTCGGCGGCGATCAGCTTGAGGAAGGTGGTCATCGCCTCGACGGCGTCGAGCAGGCCTTCGTCCATGTTGACGTCGATCACCTGCGCGCCGTTCTCGACCTGCTGGCGCGCGACTTCGACGGCGGCGGTATAGTCGCCGGCCATCACCAGCTTCTTGAAGCGGGCCGATCCGGTGACGTTGGTGCGCTCGCCGACATTGACGAAGTTGGTGGAGGAAGGCGTGGTCATCGGGTTTCTTCTTCTTCGATCCTCCCCCCGAGGGGGAGGGGGACCATGCGAAGCATGGTGGAGGGGTATCGCGCTATCGAGAGGGGGACACCCCTCCGTCAGGCCTTCGGCCTGCCACCTCCCCTTGCAGGGGAGGATCGCAAGCCTCAAGCCGCCATGGTGAACGGTTCGAGGCCCGCCAGCCGCGTGCGCACTTCGGGCGTCGGGATGGCACGCGGGCTCAGCCCCTGCACCGCCTTGGCGATCGCGCCGATATGCGCGGGCGTCGAGCCGCAGCAGCCGCCGAGGATGTTCACCTGCCCCGCATCGGCCCATTCCTTGACGAGACCCGCGGTGGTCGCCGGCAGCTCGTCATAGGCGCCGAGTTCGTTGGGCAGGCCCGCATTCGGATAGACCATGATCAGCGTATCGCAGAGCGCCGACAGCGTCTTCACATGCGGGCGCAACTGCTCGGCGCCGAACGAGCAGTTGAGCCCGATCGTCACCGGCTTGGCATGGCGCACCGCGTGCCAGAACGCCTCGACCGTGTGGCCGGAAAGGTTGCGGCCCGACAGATCGGTCAGCGTCATGGACAGCATGATCGGCAGGTCGCGGCCCAGCGCCTCGCCCGCCTCGATCGCCGCCATGATGCCGGCCTTGGCGTTGAGCGTGTCGAACACCGTCTCGATCAGCACGAAGTCGATGCCGCCTTCGACCAGCGCGTCGATCTGCTCGCGGTACACGTCCTTGAGGGTATCGAAGTCGATCTCGCGATAGCCGGGATCGTTGACGTCCGGGCTCAGCGACAGCGTCTTGTTGGTCGGGCCCAGCGCGCCGGCGACGAAGCGCGGGCGGCCGTCCTTGGCCTCGAACTCGTCGGCGATCTGCCGCGCGAGCTTGGCGCTCTCGATGTTGATCTCGCGGACCAGATGCTCGGCGCCGTAATCGGCCTGGCTGATCCGGTTGGCGGAGAAGGTGTTGGTCTCGGCGATATCGGCGCCGGCCTCGAAATAGGCGCGGTGGATCGAGCCGGGCACCTCGGGCTTGGTCAGCGCGAGGATATCGTTGTTACCCTTCTGGTCATGGGCAAGGCCGAGGGTGCCGGCATAGGCGGCCGCGTCGAGCTTCCAGTTCTGGATCTCGGTGCCGAACGCCCCGTCGGTGATCAGGATGCGCTTGGCGGCTTCGGCCAGCAGTTTCTCGCGTGCAGTCATGTCAATTTCCTACTTTAGCCCCTCCCCTTCAGGGGAGGGGTTGGGGTGGGGCAGGGTGTCACCTAGACCAACAGAGGGTCTGGCATCCCTCCACCCCCAACCCCTCCTCCCAGGAGGAGGGGCTTAGGTTGGGTTACGCCGCCGCCACCGCCGCCTGCTGCCGCGGGCGCAGGCCCAGCAGGTGGCAGATCGCGTAGCTCAGCTCGGCGCGATTGAGCGTGTAGAAGTGGAACTGCCGCACGCCGCCCGCATAGAGCTTGCGGCAGAGTTCCGCCGCCAGCGTCGCCGCGACCAGCTGCCGCGCGCCGGGATGCTCGTCGAGCCCCTCGAACAGCTTCTCCATCCAGGCCGGCACGTCCGTCCCGCACATCGCCGACATCTTCACGACGCTGGCGTAATTCATCACCGGCATGATGCCCGGCACGATCTCGGCATCGATCCCGGCCGCCGCCGCGCGGTCGCGGAAGCGCAGGAAGGTCTCGGCCTCGAAGAAGAACTGGGTGATCGCGCGGTTGGCGCCGGCATCGATCTTGCGCTTCAGGTTGTCGAGATCGGCCTCGGGGCTCGGCGAATCCGGATGGCATTCGGGATAGGCGCTCACCGAAATCTCGAACGGGTGGAGCCGGCGCAGGCCCGCGACCAGGTCCGCGGCATTCTCATAGCCGCCGGGATGGGTGCGATACTTCTCGCCGGCACGGGGCGGATCGCCGCGCAGGGCGACGATGTGGCGCACGCCCGCCGCCCAATATTCCTCGGCGATCTGGTCGATCTCCTCGCGCGTCGCCTCGACGCAGGTGAGGTGCGCGGCGGCCGCCAGCGGCGTCTCGCGCGCGATCTTCGAGACCGTGGCATGGGTACGCTCGCGGGTGGTGCCGCCGGCGCCATAGGTGACGCTCACGAAGCGGGGGCCGAGCGGCGACAGCGTCTCGATGGACTGCCACAGCGTCTCTTCCATCTTCTCGGTCTTGGGCGGGAAGAATTCGAAGCTCACCGCCACATCGCCCGCCACATCGGCGAACAGGGGCGGCGCCATGGGGTCTAGGATACTCATGCCGCCTTCACCTTCTCTGCAATCTCCCCGGTCTTGCGACCGAGCCACAATTTCACCGTCAGCGCACCGCCTTCCAGCGTCTGCACCTGCACCGGGGCGAGCCCGGCGCGATCGAACCAGCCGAGCATCTGCTCGTCCGAGAACCCCAGGCGCGCATGCGCATCGCGGGTACGCAGTTCCTCGCGCTCGTGCGGCGCGAAATCGACGATCAGCAGCCGCCCGCCGGGGCCGAGCACGCGGGCCGCCTCGCCGATCGCCGCTGCCGGCTGCTGGGCGAAGTGGAGCACATGATGCAATATAGCAGTATCCGCAGCGCCGTCCGCCAAGGGCAGTGCATAGAGATCGGCCTGGCGCAGCTCGGCATGGCCGAGATCGGCCAGCTTGGCGCGGGCCAGCCGCAGCATTTCCGAGGAGCGATCGATCCCCACCGCCTGGGCCGAGCGCGGGCCGAACAGCTCGAGCATGCGGCCCGTGCCGGTGCCGATATCGACCAGCGTGCCGAGCGAGCCCTCGCCCAGTGCCGCGCCCATCGCCGCTTCGACTTCGCTCTCGGCGACGTGGAGCGAGCGGATTGCGTCCCACTGGCCGGCATTGCTCTCGAACCAGGCTTCGGCCGCACTGGCGCGATCGGCGCGCACGGCATCGAGCCGCGCCTGATCGGCGAGGACCGAGGGATCGCCCGCCAGTTCCCAGGCATCAAGCGCGGCGAGCACCGGCGCGGTCACCGCACGCCGGCCGAGCGCCACGAACACCCAGCTGCCTTCCTTGCGCCGCTCGGCCAGGCCGGCATCGCACAGGATCTTCACATGGCGGGAAACGCGCGGCTGGCTCTGCCCCAGCACCTGCGCCAGCTCGCCCACGCTCAACTCCATCGCGCGCAGCAGCGCGACGATCCGCAACCGGGTCGAATCCGCGAGCGCACGGAAGATGGCGAGGGGTTCTGTCATTGGCGGCTTATAGATATAAAGATATCTTTATATCAGGTCAACGCATCGCTGTGCGGTTGCGTGCGTTTGCGGCTCTGGCTAGCCCCGGCTGCAACTCTCGTGAAGGAACCCATTCCCATGCGCAAGCTTCTCCTCCTTCCCGTCGCCGCACTGGCGCTGACCAGCCTCGCCGCCTGCGGCAACAAGGCGAAGAACGAGGCTGCCGAAGCCAATGAGGCAATGGCCGGCGACAGCAACACGATGGGCGATGCGGTCGCCGACGTGAACGCCGCCGAAGACGCCGCCTTCGCCAACGCCGAGAGCGCCTATTCGAATAGCTCGGGCCCGGCGGGCAACGAGATTACCGACTGACGCGTTCCTCGCCCTCCCCTTCCATCGGAGACCGTCCATGCCGCATCTTCGCCACCTCGGCGCCTCGGGCCTCGAGATTTCGCCGCTCGTCCTCGGCGGCAACGTGTTCGGCTGGACTGCCGACAAGGCCACGAGCTTCCGCATCCTCGATCGCTTCGCCGAACGCGGCGGGGTGATGATCGATACCGCCGATGTCTATT
This sequence comes from Sphingomonas elodea ATCC 31461, assembly GCF_000226955.1. GTDB lineage: Bacteria > Pseudomonadota > Alphaproteobacteria > Sphingomonadales > Sphingomonadaceae > Sphingomonas > Sphingomonas elodea. Next base: position 9,457 of record NZ_AGFU01000018.1, on the reverse strand, counting down.
CGGCCTGGGTCTCGGGCCATACGGGCGGCGAATCGGAAAGCGTGATCGGCGAATGGCTGCGCACCTCCGGCAAGCGCGACCAGGTGCTGATCTCCACCAAGGTCGGCATGCTGCCGGGGGAGGGCGGGGCCAAGCTGGCGCCGGCGCGGATCGCTGCGGCGGCGGAAGCCTCGCTTCAGCGGCTCGGCATCGAGACGATCGACCTATATTTCGCCCATCAGGACGATGAGGACATGCCCCAGGAGGACTATCTGGCGGCGTTCGGCAAACTGATCGACACGGGCAAGGTCCGCGCGCTGGGGGCGTCCAACTTCCATGCGATGCGGCTCAAATCGGCGCTCGACCTCGCCGTGAAGGAAGGCCTCCCACATTTCCGCGTGCTCCAGCCCGAATACAACCTCGTCAGCCGCCGCAAGTTCGAGGGCGAGCTGCAGGATCTGTGCGTCACCCACAATCTCGGCGTGATCCCCTATTACGGCCTCGCCTCCGGCTTCCTCACCGGCAAGTATCGCAGCGAAGCCGATCTTGCGAAGAGCGTGCGCGGCGGCGGCATGGCCAAGCTGCTCGCCGGCAAGGGCGGCGCGGTGCTGGCAGTGATGGACGAGGTCGCGACCGAGACCGGGGCGAACCTCGCCCAGATCGCACTGGCCTGGCTGGCCGCGCAGGACGGCGTCACCGCGCCGATCGCCAGCGCGACGAGCATCGAGCAGCTCGACGAACTGATCGGCGCCTGGGATGTGGCGCTCAGCCGCGACCAGCTCGACCGCTTGACCGCCGCCGGGGCCTGATGACCGCAGCCGACCTGATCGACCGTATCGTGGCCCAGCTCGTCCGCCGTCATGGCGGCACCGTACGGCGCTGGAAGACGGTGCTGGGCAAGGTGCGCGTCTATGACGCCGAGACGCACCCGCACTGCAACTGGTCGCTCGCCCCCAGCGGTGCGGCGGGCGACGTCGCGGCGGTGGAGAAGCTCCTCGACGAACTGCGGATCACCTATCCGATCGTGACGGGCTGAACCCTCGCACCGTCATCCCGGCGAAAAAAAGGGGCGGAGCACCGCAGTGCCCCGCCCCCCTCACCCTCTCCTGGCAGACCTTACAGGCCGACCTTCAGCGTCAGGAAGAACTGCTGCGGCGCACCGACCATCAGCGTCTGGTTGTCGCCGCTGTTGCCGAAGCCGTTGGTGCCGATCGTCGAGATATACTTCTTGTCGAACAGGTTGGTCGCGTTCGCCTGGACCTCGAGCTTGCGGCCGCCAAGGTCGAACTTGTAGCCGAGCGTCGCATCCACCACCACGCGGCCATCCACGAACTGGTCGTTGGTGTAGGTGAAGTAGCGCTTGCTCATGTAGTTGGCGCCGACGCGGGCGTTGAAGCCCTGTCCGGTCCAGGTCACCTCGCCCTTCAGCATGTGCTTCGGCGAATCCACCACCGTCTTGCCCTTGGTGGGGATCACCGCCGTGGCGGTGCGGACGTCATCGCGATAGGTCGAGTCGTTGTAGCTGTACGAGCCGAACAGCCCGAAGCCCATCGGCAAGCGCAGGTCGCCGGTCGCCTCGACACCGATCGAGCGGGCGTCGCCGACATTCTGCAGGATCGCCGGGTTGCCGACGATGCCGGCGCTGGTCGTCACCGCCAGCAGGCGATTGCGGAAGTTGACGTAATAGCCCGCCAGCGAGCCGGTGAAGATGCCAGAACGGAAGCGGCCGCCCACCTCATAGGTGTCCGAGGCTTCCGGCTTCAGCTTGGTCGACCCGCTGTTGAGCGCGTCGAAGCCGGCCTGGGTGGTCGCGAATGGCCCGCTCGTCGCCGCCGACACGAAGGCGCGGGTGACCTGGGTGAAGCCGGCGAACAGCTCGGCATTCTGAGTCACGCGGTAGTTGAGGCCGGCATGGGGCTGGAACCAGTCGGTTACCTTGATCTTGCCGCCCGCGAGACCGCCCGAGACGATCGGCGTCGCGCGGTTGGTGACGGCGAAGCCCTTCCAGCCAAGGTTCGCGGTCAGTGCGCCGAGCTCGATCTTGTCCTGGACGTAATACTGGACAGTATCGGTCTGGTAGCGCCAGTACCACTGGGTGGCGAACTGGTTGCTCTGGAATGCCAGGCTGTCGCGGCCGGGATCGGTGCGACTGTCCAGCGCGTAGAAGCGCCGCGCCTGGCGGAAGTTGTTCCGCTCGTACCAGCCGCCCACGGTCACGTCGTTCGCGCCGATCCGGGTGCCGACATTGCCGAACACGCCGCCGCGGCGGATGTCGTACTCGGTGGTCCGCAGCGACATCGGCACGCCGTTCGGCGAGGCGACATAGGGCGTGTACCACAGGCCCTGGCCGTGATTGTTGTGGAAATAGCCCTTGAGCACGCCGTGCACGTCGCCGCCGGTCGTCTCGAGACCTGCCGAGGCGAGATAGTCGCGGCGCAAGCCGGCGGCGTTGTAATAGGCGTCGTCCGGGTTGGCGAAGGGCGCGGGATAGACCTTGCCGGCACCGGGATTGGTGGGCGTCAAACCGGTATAGCCGTTGTTCGCGCCGATGTCCGAGACCAGGATCGCCTTGGCGTAGTCGTTCGAGATATTGTCCCAGCCATACCCCAGGCGCTTGACCATCTCGAGCGACATGTCCTGATAGTCGTTCTCGCGACGATCGGAGAAATCGAACGTGCCCACCGCACGCAGGTCCGGGCTCAGGGGCGTGACGATCTTGCCGTTGACCTGATTGACGCGCTGCGCCCCCCAGCCCTTCCACTTGTTGGTATCGGAGTGGAGATAGGACAGATAGGCGCGGGTGCCGCCGGGCGTCAGCTCACCGAAATCGAGCCGGCCGAACACGCGCCAGAAATTGTCGCTGCCGCCGGTAGCGTTGACGTCGATGCCCAGCGTCTCCTTGGGATCGCTGGACAGGAATTCGAGCGTGCCGCCGAGATTGTTGGTCGCCTGGGTGTCGATCGAGCCCGAGCCCTGCGACACGCGCGTCTCGGCAATGTTCTCGCTGATGATCGCGCGGCTGATGTGCAGGCCGTTGACGTTGCCGTAGCTGGCATCGCCGAGCGGGATGCCGTCCAGCGTGTAGCCGAGCTGGTTCTGGTTGAAGCTGCGGATCGAAATGCGGCCCGCCCATTCATAGGAACCGAACGGGTCGGCACCCTGGAAGTTGACGCCCGGCAGCTTTTCGATCGCCTTGAGTGGGCTGGTGCCCGGAGCGAGTAGCGCGATGTCGTTCTGCGTGAGGGTCTGGATCTGGCGGGTCTCGCCCTTGCCGATCACCACGATCTCGTCGCCGCCGCTCTGCGGGGCGGTGTCGTCGACCAGGGTGGCGGCCGGTGCGGTTTGCGCGAAGGCGGCGCCGGCGGTGAAGAGCGACGTGCCGGCGAGCAGGCCGGCGGCAAGCATACGGATGCGCATGCGCAAGAACCCCTTGGGAAAGCCCGGACCCCTCGCCCGTGCTGTGCGGCCGCTACGCGCGCTGCGTTGCAACATCGGGCTGTTCCGGTTGCAGAATGGCGGCGGTTGCGCGACATTTCGGTGACGTCGCAAGCAACGCTCGGAAAACTCCGCATTTCCGGTAATCCTCTGGCGGTGCACCGAACGCATGGCACGCAGGAGCCCCCTCTTGTGTTGCTGATTTGCAACACTATCTGCTGGTCACATTCGAACAGGGATCAGGCATGAACCTCGAGAAATTCACCGACCGCGCCAAGGGCTTCCTGCAATCGGCGCAGACCGTGGCGATCCGCATGAACCATCAGCGGATCAGCCCGGAACATCTTCTGAAGGCGCTGCTCGAGGACGAGCAGGGCATGGCGAGCGGCCTGATCCAGGCGGCGGGCGGCGACGCCAAGCGCGCGCTGAGCGAGACCGACCTCGCGCTCTCGAAGATCCCCGCCGTCAGCGGCTCGGGCGCGCAGTCGACACCGGGCCTCGACAACGACCTCGTTCGCGTGCTCGATCAGGCCGAGACGATCGCTCAGAAGTCTGGCGACAGCTATGTCACCGTCGAGCGGCTGCTCGTCGCGCTGGCGCTCAGCCTCAACACCGCCGCCGGCAAGGCGCTGCAGGCGGCGAACGCCAAGCCCGAGGCGCTCAACACCGCGATCAACGCCATGCGCGGCGGCCGCACCGCCGATACGTCTTCGGCCGAGGACCGGTACGACGCGCTCAAGAAGTTCGCCCGCGACCTGACCGAGGCGGCGCGTGCCGGCAAGCTCGATCCCGTGATCGGCCGCGACGAGGAAATCCGCCGCACGATCCAGATCCTCGCCCGCCGCACCAAGAACAATCCGGTGCTAATCGGCGAGCCCGGCGTCGGCAAGACCGCGATCGCCGAGGGTCTCGCGCTGCGCATCGCCAATGGCGACGTGCCCGATACGCTGAAGGACCGCACGCTGATGGCGCTCGACATGGGCAGCCTGATCGCGGGTGCAAAATATCGCGGCGAATTCGAGGAGCGGCTCAAGGGCGTGCTCGACGAGGTGAAGGGCGCCGAGGGCCAGATCGTGCTGTTCATCGACGAGATGCACACGCTGATCGGCGCCGGCAAGGCCGAGGGCGCGATGGACGCCGGCAATCTGCTCAAGCCCGCGCTTGCCCGTGGCGAGTTGCACTGCATCGGTGCGACCACGCTCGACGAATATCAGAAGCATGTCGAGAAGGACCCCGCGCTGCAGCGGCGGTTCCAGCCGGTGTTCGTCGGCGAGCCGACGGTCGAGGACACGATCTCGATCCTGCGCGGGCTCAAGGAGAAGTATGAGCTGCACCACGGCGTGCGGATCACCGATGCGGCGATCGTCGCCGCGGCGACGCTCTCCAACCGCTACATCGCCGACCGCTTCCTGCCCGACAAGGCGATCGACCTGATGGACGAGGCCGCCAGCCGCATCCGCATGGAAGTGGAGAGCAAGCCCGAGGAGATCGAGACGCTCGACCGGCGGATCATCCAGCTCAAGATCGAGCGCGAGGCGCTGAAGCGCGAGACCGACGAAGCCTCGCGCGACCGGCTCGCCACGCTGGAGGAGGATCTCGCGAATCTCGAGCAGCAATCGGCCGAGCTGACCACCCGCTGGCAGGCGGAGAAGGACAAGATCAACGCCGAGGCGGTGCTCAAGGGCCAGCTCGACCAGGCGCGGCTGGAACTGGAGCAGGCGCAGCGGGCCGGCGACCTCGCGCGGGCCGGCGAACTGTCCTACGGCGTGATCCCGCAGCTCACCCGCCAGCTCGACGAGGCGCAGAGCGCCGCCAAGGGCGCGATGCTGCGCGAGGAAGTGACCGGGGACGACATCGCCGGGGTGGTCGCGCGCTGGACCGGCATCCCGATGGAGCGGATGCTGGAGGGCGAGCGCGAGAAGCTGCTCCAGATGGAACAGCAGCTTGGGCGCCGGGTGATCGGCCAGGCCGATGCGGTCAAGGCGGTCTCCACCGCCGTGCGCCGCAGCCGCGCGGGGCTGCAGGATCCGAACCGGCCGCTGGGCAGCTTCCTGTTTCTCGGGCCGACGGGCGTCGGCAAGACCGAGCTGACCAAGGCGCTCGCCGAGTTTCTGTTCGACGACCCCAACGCGATGGTGCGCATCGACATGAGCGAGTTCATGGAGAAGCACGCGGTCGCGCGGCTGATCGGCGCCCCGCCGGGCTATGTCGGGTATGAGGAGGGCGGCGTGCTCACCGAAGCGGTTCGCCGGCGCCCCTATCAGGTCGTGCTGTTCGACGAAGTGGAGAAGGCGCACAACGATGTGTTCAACATCCTCCTCCAGGTGCTCGACGACGGTCGCCTGACCGACGGCCAGGGCCGCACGGTGGATTTCGCGAACACGATCGTGATCCTCACCTCGAACCTCGGCAGCCAGTATCTCACCAATCTGGCCGACGGTCATCCGGTGGAGGAGGTCGAGCCGCAGGTGATGGACGTGGTGCGGGCGCATTTCCGCCCCGAATTCCTCAACCGCCTGGACGAGATCATCCTGTTCCACCGGCTGGGCGCGGACCATATGGCGCCGATCGTCGACATTCAGGTGGGCCGGGTGGGCAAGCTGCTGAAGGACCGCAAGGTGACGATCGACCTCACCCCGGCAGCGCGCGAATGGCTGGGCCGGGTGGGCTATGACCCGGTCTACGGCGCACGGCCGCTCAAGCGCGCGGTGCAGCGCTATCTGCAGGATCCGCTGGCGGACCTCATCCTGCGCGGCGCCGTGAAGGACGGGTCCACCGTCCATGTCGATGAAGGCGACGGCGCGCTGGCGCTGCGGGTGGGGTGAATCGACAGGGGCGCGGGCTGAAGGTGGCCCGCGCCTCCGCCATAGGCAGCGCGGGAAGCTTGCTCTACCAACGGGCCATGTCTCCCGCCCCGCTTCTCAGCCAGATCCCCGCCGCTATCCGTGCGCTGCAGGCATTCGATCGCGATGCCGCGCTTGGCCTCCTTCACGTGGAGTTTCGCAACGGCCCCTCCAGTGGGGATCGCTGGCGCAGCGTCGCGATGCTCACCCGACAGATTGGCGAGATCGAGCTGACGATCGAAGCCTCGCGCCGTTACGCCCGGACCGAACCGTTCAGCCTGGAGCGGCTGCTGGCGCTCTGCGAGGATCTGGCGGCGTTCGGTCGCGATGCGGAGATCGCAGCGCTTGTGGCCGGCTTGCCGCCTGCGGTGCAGGAGCACCCCGCCATCCTTCACCTTAGGGCGACGCTGGCGAGCGAGATGGGTGCGTTCGACACGGCGGAAGGGCTGTACCGGCAGGTACTGGACCGCGCCCCGGCCCAACCGGCCACCTGGCTGGCGCTGGCGATGATCAAGCGCTTCCATGCCGGCGACCCTGACCTTGCCGCGCTCGAGCAGGCGGAACGTGCGCTCGCCCAGGCTCCGGCGCCGCTTCGCGCCCGGCTGCGCTTCGCCCGGGGCAAGGCGCTCGACGACTGCGGCGATACGGCCGCGGCGTTCAGGCTTTACGCCGAAAGCGGCCGGTTGCGCGCATCCGAGGCACCCTATGATCCCGAGGCGGTGGAACGCCAGACCGCCCGATGCATCGCCGATTTCACGCCGGAGGGGCTGGCGCGGCTCGCGCCGCCCCGGCAACAGGAGAAGTCGCGCGCCCTCTTCGTGCATGGGCTGCCCCGCTCCGGCACGACGCTGGTCGAACAGATATTGGCGGCGCATTCGGCAGTGGCCGATGGCGGCGAGATCAACCTGATGGGGCCGGCATTGCTCGCGACGGGCGATCGCTCGCTGGCCGGCGCGCTCGCCTACCAGGCGCGGGAGGCGGACAAGGACCCCTGGGGCCGGGTGCGCGCCACCTATCACCGGCTGCTCGCCGAACGCTTCCCGGTTCCCGGCCATGTCGTCGACAAGACGCTCAACCAGTCGCACCTGCTGGGGCTGCAGTTCCACACCCTGCCCGACGCGCGTCTGATCTGGATCCGTCGCGACCCGGAAGACAATGCGCTGTCGTGCCTGCGCACCTTCTTCAACACGCCGCTGCCCTGGAGCTGGACGCCCGAACGGCTCGCCCGCCATTTCCGACAGGAAGACCGGCTGTTCGCGCATTGGCAGGCACTGTTCCCCGATCGCATCCTGGCGGTGCCGTATGAGGACCTCGTGCGCGATCCTACAGAGTGGATTCCGCGCATTGCGGCACATGCCGGGCTTGCGGTGGAGCCGGGGCAGTTTTCTGCCCACCAGGCCGAGCGGCGCGTCGGGACGGCCAGCGTCCAGCAGGTACGCGGACCGATCTCGACCGCAAGCGTCGGCCGAGCACGCCCGCTCGCAACCCTGCTCAAACCATTCAGCGACGCCTATCGCACCTGAAACGCTCGCGCGGTGAAGGCGGTCGTCTGAAACGAAAAAGGGGCAGGCAATGCCCGCCCCTTCCCCGCATTCCGATCGCCGGGATCAGAACGTCACGTCGATGCCGAGACGCACGTAGCGCGGCGCCTGGTAGACGGTCGGCAGGCCGTAATTCGGGTTCTTGCTGACCCCGACCCGGCCGTTGGTCGCGGTGACCACGCCGAGCAGATCGCCCACCTCGTTGCGCTTGGTGATCGCCTGCGAATTGAACAGGTTGAACACGTCGCCGCGCAGCGTGACGGTACGCTCGCCGAACTTGATGTTGTAGCGGGCCGACAGGTTGATCGTCGACTGCCACTGGCTCTTCTGCGCCGTACCGCGCGGCGTGAAGACGCTGCCATAGACCGGGATGCCGCTGTCGGACACGCCGATCTGCTGGCCACCCGCGCAGTAGCGCGAGGCCTGGTCATAGACGTTGCCGAAGTCGCTGTACGGATCGCTCGAACCCGGCGCGGAGCCCGGGTTGTAGCCGAAGCAGCTCAGCGAACGCGGCGACTGCACCTGGATGTTGGTACCGAAGGTGAAGGCATCGCTCAGCGCGACCGACCCCCAGAGCTTGATCCGGTGACGAACGTCGGTCGGCAGATAGCCATAGGCGCCCTGCAGGAAGCTCGGCTGGTCGAAGTCCTGCGTGATGCCCGCGTCGCTCTGGCCGAAGTCGGACTGGACGAAGCCTTCCGAGTTACCCTTGGCCTGCGACCAGGTGTAGCTGCCGCCCACGCTCCACTTGCCGTCCCACGGACGGTTGAAGGTGAGGTCGACCGCGTCATAGGTGCGCTTCGCCTTCGGATAGCCGAGCGTGTTGGCCTTGAAGGTCACCTGGCGCCCGTCGAGTCCCGACAGATTGATCGTCACGTCGTTGCCGGGATTGACGATCGAATACTGGTGGAAGCCGGTCCAGATGTCTTCGCAGCCGGCGATCTTGTTGGCGGTGCAATAGGCGAGCACGGCCTGGTCGATCGCCACGTCCTCGGCGTTGGTGACAAGGGTGCGGTGGGTGAAGTTCAGGCCCACCGTCCAGCGGCCGAACTTGTGCTCATAGCCGAACACGAGTTCGTTTTCCTTGGTCGCCTTCAGGTTGGCGGCGATTGCGGTGCTCGAATCCGGCACAGTGCCGTTGCCCGTCACCGAGCAGTTCTGCCCGCTCGACGTCGGCGTCAGCTTGAACGGGCAGGCGACCTGGTAGTTCACGTTCGTGGCCACCTGCGTGGTCAGGATCGGGATGCCGTTTCCGTCGAATCCCGAATAGCGCCAGCGCTCGCGGAAATAGACCTCGCGGCCGGTCTGGCGGAACGCGGTGTTGCTGGCGAACGGCAGGAAATAGCTGCCATAGGAGGCATAGAGCTTGCCGGACTGATTGCCCCACAGATTCAGCGTCGCGCCGATGCGCGGCGCATAGTTCTTGTCGAGGTTGACGAGACGCTTGCCGTCCGGACGGTTGACCGAGAAGTCGTCGCGACGAACGCCGAGATTCAGCGTCAGCCGGTCGGTGATCCGCCACTCGTCCTGCAGGTAGAACGCCTTGTTCTTCGCGTCGAACGCACCGCCCGAATTATAGTAGTTCAGGATGACCTGACCGTTGGCGGCGACCTGATAGGTGAGGCCCGCACCGCCATATCCAGCGTTATAGGCGGGGGG
>NZ_AGFU01000019.1 GCF_000226955.1 Sphingomonas elodea ATCC 31461 | reverse complement strand
TCGGTCTCGGCATTCCTGCTGAACCGCTCTTCCGATCTCGAGCGTGTTGTTTTCCTGGTCGAAGCCGGCGCGGACATGGTGGTCGCCGAGCAGGCTGAAGAAGCCGTCGACATCGGCGCGGTAGAATTCGCGCTCCGTGTTGTAGGGGAAGTTGGTGCTGCTGTTGGTCTGCCCGTTGAAATAGCCGCCCGGCGCAACCGTGGTACCGCCGTTGACGATCGGAGCGCCCGAATTGTTGCTCACCAGCGGGAGGCCGGCCGAGCCGGCGAGCGCCGCCTGATCGAACCGATCGCGCATGCGGCCATAGGCGCCGGATACGCTCAGCCAGCTGGCGAACTGGCCGGTATATTTGCCGACGAAGTTCACGCCGCCTGCCTTGTAGGCATAGACCGACTGGGCGATGCCGTAGCTCGGCACGTTGTTGGTCACGGTCAGCGCGTTGTTGTATTCGACGGTGGTGTTGCGCGTGTCGAAGATGGTGAATTCGAGGTGGTGGTTGTCGATCGGATAGGCGTCGATCTTGGCACCCCAGAACGGATCGTCATTGCGGCGATCGGTGCCGATGCCGGTGTTCACCGAATTGGTGAGGCTGGTGGAGCGACGGAACTCGGCGAGACCGTAGACGAACAGGCGATCCTTGATCACCGGGCCGCCCGCTTCCATGATCGCCGAATAATTGTCGACCGTGTCCGCAGAGCGCAGCGTGCGCGACGTGCACTTGCCCGAGGTGTCGCAGTTGAACAGGTCCTTGCTGTTCGAGCGGAGGAAGTTCGGCTCCCAGTTCAGGTGCAGCGCCGCGGTGAACTCGTTGCTGCCCGACTTGGTGACGGCGTTGACGATACCGCCGGTCGCGCGGCCGAACTCGGCCGGATAGCCGCTCGCCTTGACTTCGACGTTACGATAGAACTCGAACGGCACCCGCGCCGAGCCGAGATAATTGTCGAAATTGGTGATGTTCAGGCCGTTTAGGTAATATGCGTTTTCCGCCACCGACGAACCGCCGATCGAGGCGAGGTTGCCGAAGGCCGAGTCACCCTGCGAAGTACCCGGCGCCAGCAGGATCACCGAAGTAAGGTCGCGACCCAGCGGATTGGTCTTGACGAATTCCGACACGTCGACGTTGAGGCCGCGGGTGGTGCCCGTGAAAGCCGGCTGCGCCGCGGCGCCGGTCACGACGATTTCCTGGCCGGTCGACAGCGCAATGTTCAGCGCCGCGGTCTGCGACGGCTGGATGGCAACCCCCTCGGCACGATAGCCGGTGACGCCCTGCGACTGCACGACGATTTCATAGGTGCCGGCAGGCAGGCCGTTGAAGCGATAGGCACCCGAAGAGGTGGTGGTGGCCGACCGGTTGAAGCCCTGCGCGCTCGAGGTCACGGTGACTGTCGCGCCCGCGACGGGCGCCCCATTTTCGTCCGTCACCGTCCCCTGGATGGCGCCCGACGTATAGTCCTGCGCATATGCCGGCGCCGCCGTGGCCAGAACCGCAGCACTGGCGCCAACCAGCGCCAGCGCGTGCAAGGCTACCCCCGCACGCAACTTCCTTTGCGTCGTGTTCATCGATTTCCCTCGGTTAAACCCCGGCCGGATCGCTCCGGTCGAGGCTTGTCTCCCCGCTCTGTCCCGGCAAAGCCCCATGCGTGCCGAGCAGAACTGGGTGGAGGAAACAGGGAACGCGCGGGGGTGTAAAGTTTCAATCCTCTGTGAAGATACGCTTTCTTGCGCGTGTCTCAAAAGAGCAACAGTAGCGACTTTTTATGTCTCGCATATCGTATAAAGTGTTATGAAATGTTAACGGGGCAAGCAGCTATGCCCAAAAATGCGGCATCGCAAACACGCTGCGGTGCAACATTGTAACGCGAATCCGCCTTTTCGCGATTCCTAGCAGCTGTCAAATGTGCCATTTTAGATACAGTTCGTAACAAAGTGTACTTCCGGCACCTGCCCTCCGCTTTACAGCCCTGCGACCCACCTTCATCCTCAATCCCAAGCTGTTGGCGCATGCAGCTACGAAGCTGCGTGCGCAAAAGCTTGGGAGACATTTCCGGACGGGCACCCCGCCTCGGAAAAATAAGGAAACACCACACGTGAAATCCACTCGATTTGCATCTGGTCTGCGCGCCGGCACGGCGCTCGCAGGCCTCGGCGCGATCGCGCTCTTCGCCGCCCCGCGCAGGCACAAGACCAGACCACCGCTTCGTCGCAGACCAGCGCGCAGCAGGACCAGGCGCCGGAGATCGTCGTCACCGGGTCGCTGTTCCGCCGCACCGACACGGAGACCACCTCGCCGGTCACCACGCTGACCACCGAGACCCTGCAGCGCGCCGGCACCACGACGATCGCCGACGCGATCCGCGGCGTCTCGGCGGACAGCGCCGGATCGATCCCGACCGGCTTCCAGGGCGGCTTCTCGGCCGGCGGCCAGGCCGTGTCGCTGCGCGGCCTCGGCGTATCCTCGACGCTGGTGCTGATCGACGGTCTCCGCACCGCCAACTTCCCGCTGAACGATGACGGCCACAACGCCTATGTCGACCTGAACTCGATCCCGTTCAGCTTCGTCGAACGCGTCGACGTGCTGAAGGACGGTGCCTCGTCGACCTACGGCGCCGAAGCGATCGGCGGCGTGGTCAACATCATCCTCAAGAAGCACATCACCGGCGTGCAGGGCAGCTTCGAGGCCGGCGCCGCGGGCAAGGGCTATGCCTCGCGCGTTCGCAGCTACCTGACCGCGGGCTATGGCGACTATGACGCGTCCGGCTGGAACGTCTTCATCAACGGCGAGTATCAGCGCGACGGTCGCGTCTCCGCGAACGACGTGGGCTTCCCGTTCAACACCACCGACCTCAGTTCGATCGGCCTGGCGGACCAGAACACCGCCGACAGCGCGCTGAACTCGAACACGCCGAACGCGATCGTTCGCCGCGTCACCGGCAGCGACCTGAACAACCCGTTCTTCGCCGGTTCGACCGCGACCGGCACCTACCAGCTGCTCAACCCGGCGCTCTGCTCACGCACCTTCACGGTTGCCGGCGCTGCCGGCGGTACCGGCTGCGCGCACGATCTGGTCGACGAATACACCCAGGTCCAGCCGTTCCAGGAGCGCTTCTCGGTCAACGGCCGCCTCAGCGTCCGCCTGAACGACCATATCGAAGCCTATGTGACCGGCAGCTATTCGCACAGCCAGGTCAACATCAACGGCGCGCCGACCGCGATCCGCCAGCGCCAGCCCTATGGCGCGTCGCCGACCACCGCGTCGAACAACCCGGGCATCGCGCTGCCGGTCTATATCTGCTCGTCGGGCGTCAACTGCGCGACCGCGTCGGACCGCCAGCTCAACCCGAACAACCCCTATGCCTCGGCCTTCGCCGCAGACCCCGCCAACGGCGCGGCGCGCATCTATTATTCGTTCGGCGATATCAAGTCGGGCACCGAGCGCGGCAACGAGGTCATCCGCGGCACCTTCGGCCTGAACGGCGACTTCGGCGACAACTGGAACTGGCGCGTCGAGGCGGCCGGCGCCCGTGACAACATCAAGCTGGCGTCGTTCGGCACCATCAACATCGCCGGGCTGCGCCAGGCGGTGGCGACGGGGGCGTACAACTTCGTCAACCCGAGCCTGAACACGATGGCGACCCGCCAGCTGATCGCGCCGGACATCGTCGCGCGCGGCTCCAGCTCGCTCGCGTCGCTCGACGCGTCGATCTCGCACTCGTTCGCGCAGCTGCAGGGCGGTGAGCTCCAGGTCGCGGTCGGCGGCCAGATCCGTCGCGAGACGCTCGATTATCCGGGCCTCAACCCGGACAAGACCAACTATGCCAACACGGCGGCAGCGTTCGGCAAGCGGACCGTCAGCGCGGCCTATTTCGAAATCAGCGCGCCGATCCTGAAGCAGGTCGAACTCAGCGGTTCGGGCCGCTACGACCATTACTCCGAAGGGTTCAGCCGCTTCTCGCCGAAGGTCGGCATCAAGCTGAAGCCGATCAAGGAGCTGATGCTCCGCGGCACCTATTCGGAAGGCTTCCGCGCCCCGACCTTCGCCGAGAGCAACCCGCGCTCCAGCTTCCCGGGCTTCGTGACCTATCAGCCGCCGTGCAGCTTTGTGCTCGCCCATGGCGGTACGGCCACGGCAACCGGCTGCAGTGCCGGCAGCAACCCGTACGCACAGTCGTACAGCATCGGCGGCGGCTTCTCGGGCAACCCGAACCTGAAGCCGGAAACCTCGCGCAGCTTCACCGCAGGCGCGGTGTTCCAGCCAATTCGCCAGCTGAGCTTCACCATCGACTACTACAACGTGAAGAAGAAGGACGTGATCGTCGCGGGTCCGGACGCCGGCACCGCGCGCGCCAACTATTTTGCCGGCCTGCCGCTCCCGGCCGGCTATTCGGTCGGCGCCGTCGACGCACCCGATCCGCTGTTCCCGAACGCGCTGCCGCGCGTCCTGGTGATCAACGGCCCGTATGTGAACGCCGGCTACTTCAAGACCCAGGGCCTCGACTTCGGCGCCTCGGCGGAGTTCGGCATCGCGCCGGGCGTGAAGTTCTACAGCCGTGTGGACGTGAACAAGATCCTGAAGTTCAACGTCGACTTCGGTGACGGTGTCGTCCGCAAATATGTCGGCACGGTCGGCCCGTACGAGCTGTCGTCGGGCGCCGGCACGCCGGAATGGCGCGGCAACTGGCAGAACACGCTGGAGATCGGCAAGTTCTCACTCACCGCAACGACCTACTACGTCTCGCGGATCAAGCAGGTCGCGGCCGACGAAGAGGCACCGGGCGCGGATGGCAAGATCGATCTGTCGTGCGCGGCGGCAGCCGGGGATCTCTATCCCTATCCGAACGACGCAGCGCTCAACAAATATTGCTACATCCGCCGCTTCATCTACGCGGACCTGAACGCGCAGGTGAAGGTGAACGACGGCTTCACCTTCTACGTGAACGTCGGCAACTTTACCAACGAGCGTGCCCCGATTGCGACCTCGTCCTATTCGGGCACCAACTACCTGCCGACCTGGCACTATGCCGGTGTCATCGGCCGGACCTTCACGGCCGGCGCCCGCTTCAAGTTCTGATGCCGGACGGGGGAGCCGCAGGGCTCCCCCGGACGCAGCAGAGCCGACGCGCTTTCAGGGCCCGTCCTCTCCCGTCTCCCCTGGAGACGCGGCGAGGCGGGCCCTTTTTCTTGTTGGTGGAACGCGAGCCAGGATCAGCGCGCCGGCATCGCCCCGGCGACCAGCAGCGGATCCAGTCGCGCGCCGCGCCACATCAGCCCCCAATGGAGATGGGGGCCGGTCGCCCGGCCGGTCGCCCCCACCGCGCCGATCACTTGCCCCTGCCGCACCGCCTCGCCCTCGCGCACATCGATCCGCGACAGGTGCAGAAAGGCGCTCGACAGGCCCATGCCGTGATCGAGCATCAGCAGATTGCCCTCGAGCGTGAACGGCGCGCTCGCCGCCAGGATGACCACCCCGTCGGCAGGCGCGCGCACGGGGGCGCCGGTCGGCAGCGCGATGTCGATGCCCGAATGATAGGCACCCGGCTCCCCCGCATAGATGCGCTGCGAACCGAACAGAGTGGAGATGCGGCCGGTCGCCGGCCAGGCAAAGGCCCCGCGCCAGCCCTGCGCGCCGGTCTGCCGCGCCCGCGCCGCCACGATGCGCGCGAGCTCGGCCGGTCGCCGGGCGGCGAACTCGGCGCTGGGGACCGGAACCTTGGGCAGGCGATCGAGGCGCGAGAGGTTCCAGCTGCGCGCGGCGATCGACAGCGTTTCGCTGAGGGCCATGCCGTCGGCGCGCATCGCTTCCAGCCGCGCCACCGGCGCCGCATCGCGATCGAAGGCGATCAGGAAGCGGCCATCCGTGGCGCTATCGATCGGCTGGCCGTCCAGCCGCAGCGCGGTGGCACCGGGCGGCAGCTGCCCGCGCGCGATCCCGCCCTGCTCGAAGCTGCCGGCCAGCGCGAAGGGATCGCCGCCGGCACGGGCGGCGCGCGGGAGCAGCGGCAGCGCCAGCAGACCCGCGGCGAAGCGCCGCCGGGCGTTCATGCCTCCAGCAGGGCCTTGGTCGCGGCTTCGGGGCTCACATAGGCTTCCTGGCGGGCCACGCTCCAGTAGCGCAGCATGTCGACGGGGATGCGCTCGCCGGTAACCGCGCACAGCACATGGTCGCCGGGGGCGAGAACACGGAAGCCGTTGGCCATATAGTGCAGCTTGGCGACGCGGGCGGTGTTGGACATCAGCATGGGCGGCGCCATTCCTGCAGTTCGGTGGTGGGTCGGGTGCGCCCTAGAGCAGCGTCGGCTGCTCGGGCTTCGGCGGAACATAGGCCTTGCCACCCGCGCGCTCAACCCGGGCATCCACCGATCCATCGGCGAAATGCAGCGTCACGGCCTGCGCCGCGCGCGCATCCTCGGCCGAGGCGACCACCTTGCCGGTGCCGCGCCCCTCCACCCAGGCATAGCCCTTCTTGAGCGGCAGCTTGGGGTCGAGCAGTTCGAGATGCCGCCCCATCGCGGCCAGCCGCTCGGACGCGGTGGCGAAGCGGCGTTCGAGGCTGGCGAGCTTGAGCGCCTCGGCCGGGCGGGCGAAGCGCTGGCGCAGCGCCGCCAGCTCGCGGTCCGCTGCACGATCGAGCGGGAGCGCGCCCAGGCGTTGCCGCGCGGTCGCCAGCCGCTGTTCGAGCGTCGCCGGGCGCAGCGCCGCGCCGGCACGATCGAGCTGCCCGCGCGCCACAGTGACCCGCCGTTCGAGCCCCAGCCCGAGCCGCGCCCCGGCATCGTCGAGACGCTGCCGCTGCGGCCCCAGCAATGCATCGCGGCGGGGCAGCACGCGGACCAGCGCCGCCAGCTGCTCGCCGGCGCGTTCGTGGTAGCGGCGCACGCAGCGTTCGGTCCGGTGCGCCAGCGTGGCGATGCCGTGGCGGACGTCCGCCAGCACCGGCACCGCGATTTCGGCCGCCGCCGTGGGCGTCGGCGCGCGCAGGTCGGCAGCAAAGTCGCACAAGGTGGTATCGGTCTCGTGCCCGACCGCCGAGATGATCGGGATCGTGCATTCGGCCACCGCCCGCACCACGACTTCCTCGTTGAACGACCAGAGATCCTCGACCGAGCCGCCGCCGCGCGCGACGATCACCAGGTCCGGGCGCGGCACCGGGCCGCCGGGGGCGATCGCATCGAACCCGCGCACCGCCCGCGCGATCTCCTGCGCGGATCCGTCGCCCTGCACCTTCACCGGCCAGACGAGAACATGGGTTGGGAAGCGATCCTCCAGCCGGTGGAGGATGTCGCGGATCACCGCGCCGGTGGGCGAGGTCACCACGCCGATCACCTTCGGCATATAGGGCAGCGGCTGTTTCCGCTCCCGGTCGAACAGGCCCTCGCCCGCGAGCTTGGCCTTGAGCTTCTCGAGCAGCGCCATCAGCGCGCCTTCGCCGGCCAGTTCCATCCGTTCGATGACGATCTGGTACTTGGAGCGGCCCGGATAGATGGTGAGCTTGCCGGTGGCGATCACCTCCAGCCCGTCCTGCGGCTGGAAGGGCAGCGCGGACGCGGCGCCGCGCCAGATCACCCCGTCGATCACCGCGTCCATGTCCTTGAGCGCCAGATAGGCATGGCCCGAGGCGGCGCGCTTCCAGCCCGAAATCTCGCCGCGCAGGCGGACATGGCCGAACTCGCCCTCGACCATCCGCTTCAATCGACCGGAGAGTTCGCTGACGCTCATCGGTGCCGCGTTGTCCCCGGGCACCGCCTCGGCTACGAGCCGCGCCGATGAAGTCTCGAAAAGGGGGTCGGCCATGAACGTCCTGCTACTGGGGTCGGGGGGTCGCGAACATGCGCTCGCCTGGAAACTCGCGCAATCGCCGCTGCTGACGCAGCTCTTCGCCGCGCCGGGCAATCCGGGCATAGCGGCGCATGCGACCTGCGTCGACCTCGCCGCGACCGATCCGTCCGCAGTCCTCGCCTTCGCGCAGGAGCATGGCATCGGCCTGGTGGTCGTCGGCCCCGAAGCGCCGCTGGTAGCGGGCGTGGGCGACGTGCTGCGCGAGGCCGGCATCCCCGTGTTCGGGCCGAATCGCCTGCCGGCGCAGCTGGAAGGATCGAAGGGCTTCACCAAGGATCTGTGCGCCCGCGCCGGCATCCCCACCGCCGGCTATGTCCGCGTCCATGCGCTCGACGAGGCGCTGGCGGCGCTGGAGCCGTTCGGCCTGCCGGTCGTCGTCAAGGCGGACGGCCTCGCCGCCGGCAAGGGCGTGACCGTCGCGATGACCCGCGACGAGGCGGTCGGCGCCCTCACCGCGATCTTTGCCGGTGCGGGCGCCAGCGCGGTGATCGAGGAATTCCTCGACGGCGAGGAAGCCAGCCTGTTCGTCATCACCGACGGCACGGATGCCGTGCTGTTCGGATCGGCGCAGGACCACAAGCGCGTCGGCGAAGGCGATGTCGGCCCGAACACAGGCGGCATGGGCGCCTACAGCCCCGCCCCCGTGCTGACCCCGGCGCTCGAGCGCGCGGCGATGGACCAGATCGTCCTGCCGACCATCGCCGCGCTCGCTGCAGAGGGCATTCCCTATTCGGGCGTGCTCTACGCCGGCCTGATGCTGACGAAGACCGGCCCCAAGCTGATCGAATACAATGCCCGCTTCGGCGATCCCGAATGCCAGGTGCTGATGCTCCGGCTGGAGGACGACCTGCTCGAGCTGCTGCTCGCCACCGCGCGCGGCGAACTGGCGGGCCGCCCCGCCCCGCGCTTCCGCCCCGATACGGCGCTGACCGTGGTGATGGCGGCGCGCGGCTATCCCGGCACCCCGGAAACCGGCGGCGCGATCGCCGGGGTAGACGCGGCGGAGGCGGGCGGCGTCCGCGTGTTCCATGCGGGCACCAAGCGCGTCGGAGACACGCTGGTGGCGAGCGGCGGCCGCGTGCTCAACGTCACCGCGATCGGGCCGGACATCGCGCAGGCCCAGGCTGCGGCCTATCGCGGCGTCGATGCGATCGACTTCCCCACCGGCTTCTGCCGCCGCGACATCGGCTGGCGGGAACTGAAGCGGACCCAGGGCTGAGGCCGGCGGGGCGGCCTCAGCGCCGCCCCAACCGGCTCCGCTTGGCCTGCTTGCGGAGCGCCCCCGGCATCCAGCGCGCGGCGAACCAGAGCTTGCGCGCGGTCTTGCCGACACGGGTGTGGAGCACCTCGCCGTGCACCGCCGCCCAGGCGGCCTCGGCGACATCGCCTACCGGCGAGATCTCCAGCCCCGCGCGCCGGACATTCTCGCGGATCAGCTGGTTGGAGCCACCGGTCGGGTGGTCGAGCAGCGGCGTGTCGATGAAGGCGGGCATCAGCGTGCGCACCTTCACGCCGGCCGCCGACCATTCGCCGTCCAGCGCTTCGGCCAGTCCGCGCACCGCGAACTTGGTCGCCGAATAGATCGCCGCACCCGCCGTGCCGTAGATGCCTGCCGCCGAGCTGGTGATCAGCATCGCCGAGCCCGGCGTCGCGGCGAGCAGCGCGAACCCGGCATGCGCGCCGTGCACCACGCCGGTGAAGTTCACCGCGATGCAGCGCTCCAGCTCGGCCGCATCGGTGGTGGCAAAGGGGCCGCTGGTACCGATTCCCGCGTTGTTGAACAGCACGTCCATCCGCCCGCCGCTGGCCTGCGCGAAGTCGGCGAGCGCCGCCACCCACTGATCGCGGTCGCGCACGTCGAGCAGATGCGTCGTCGCGCATCCTTCGGGCAGCAGCGCCCGGGTTTCCTCCAGGCCCGTCGCGTTGACGTCCGCCAGCCCGACCCGCCAGCCCCGCGCCGCGAACAGCTGCGCCACCGCCCGCCCGATACCGGATGCGCCGCCGGTAATGAAAATCGCCTGCTGGGTCATGCCCGCCTCTCTCCGTGATCGCGACCCTGGTGCCGGGCCTTGGCCGCATTGTTCCGCACAATGCCGGCCGATGCCAGCCCGATCAGCCGCCGCCGAGCAGTTCGCCGACCCAGGCGGGCACCAGCGCACTCGCCGGGCCCATGCGGCTTTCCTCGAACCAGTGGCTGCCGCCCGAGGGATCGAGGTTCATCTCCAGCGTCGCCGCGCCGTAATGCCGGGCGGTCTGGACGAAGCCGGCGGCGGGATAGACCGCGCCCGAGGTGCCGATCGACACGAACAGATCGGCCTCCGCCAGCGCCGCCTCGATCCGCTCCATCTGATACGGCATCTCGCCGAAGAAGACGATGTCGGGCCGCAGCG
This sequence comes from Sphingomonas elodea ATCC 31461, assembly GCF_000226955.1. Taxonomy (GTDB): domain Bacteria; phylum Pseudomonadota; class Alphaproteobacteria; order Sphingomonadales; family Sphingomonadaceae; genus Sphingomonas; species Sphingomonas elodea. Next base: position 4,404 of record NZ_AGFU01000019.1, on the reverse strand, counting down.
CCAGCATCCCGCAATTGGGGCATTCACTCTCCGGCGGCAGTGCCTCGGTCCAACGCTCGCGGATGCCGCATGCCGCGCACAGCGCCGAGCGCAGCTCGCCATGCATGTGGAGCAGCCGCGTCGCGCCCGCCCGCTCGTGCAGGTCGTCGACATTCTGCGTCACGATCAGCAGGTCGCCGGGCCATTCGGCATCGAGCCGCGCCAGCGCATGGTGCGCAGCATTGGGCTCCACCATGTCCAATGCAGCCCGGCGCAGGTCGTAGAAGCGATGCACCAGCGCCGGATCGCGCGCCAGCGCCTCGGGCGTGCAGACATCCTCCACCCGGTGCCCCTCCCACAACCCGCCGGGCCCGCGGAAGGTGGCGATACCGCTCTCCGCCGAAATGCCGGCGCCGGTGAGAATCACGAGGTTTTGCAGGTCAGCCATGGCGCGACCCTAGGCCCGCCCCAGCGCCGCCGCAAAGTCTGGTTCTCGTCGGCCTCTCAAGGATCGGAGACAAGACCATGGCCCTGCTCGCCTTCGCCCTCGTCACGATCCTGCCGCCACCACAGACGCGCGGCCCCGCCGCCGACGAGGACGGCACGGCGCGCGCCTCCCGATCGCTCACCCAGCAGCGCTGCCCCGCGCCCAAAAGCGCCGACGAGATCGTCGTCTGCAAGCGCGACGAACCCGATCGCTATCGTATCGGCCCCACCCTGCCGCCACCCGCGCGGGCTCGCGCATTCACCCCCGCCCTCCGCCTGCCCGGCGGCGGCAAGGTGCGCGCCGAGGCGCAGCAGCACAGCGCCGGCGTCGCCTCCGCTCCCGCTGCCTTTGTGACGCTGCGCCTTCCGCTGGGCGGCAGAAAGAAAAAGCCGGACGCGGCGCAAAAATAGCCTCTGTCGTTCCGCCGCAGGATCGTGCAACAGCGCGGGCCATGACGAGCATCGGCATCTACGGCAGCATGGGGCGGATGGGTCAGGCGATCGCCGCGGCTCTTCCCGAATTCGGCGCCCGCCTGGCAGGCGGCACGGACGTCGGCGATGATCCCGCAGAGCTGGCCCGCAAGGCCGATGTCCTCGTCGATTTCTCGGCCACCGCCGCGCTGGAGGCGAATCTCGCCGCAGCCCGCGCCGCCCGCACCCCGATCGTGATCGGCACCACCGGCCTCGCCGAACGCCACCACCGCATGATCGACGCGGCCGCGCAGGAAATCGCGGTGCTGCAGACCGGCAACACCTCGCTCGGCATCGGGCTGCTCGCGCAGCTGATCCATGAAGCCGCGTCGCGGCTGGGTGCCGACTGGGACATCGAGATCGTCGAGACCCATCACCGCAACAAGGCCGATGCGCCTTCGGGCACCGCGCTGATGCTGGGTGCCGCCGCTGCCGAGGCGATGGGTACCACCCTCGCCGAGGCCGGGGTGAGCGACCGCGCCGGCCTTACCGGCCCGCGCGCCGCCGGCACCATCGGCATGGCCAGCCTGCGCGGCGGATCGGTGATCGGCGACCATACGGTGGTCTTCGCCAGCGACGGCGAGCGCATCGAGCTCACCCACCGCGCCGATGATCGCGCCATCTTCGCCAAGGGCGCGATCCGCGCCGCGCTCTGGCTGCCCGGCCGCGATGCAGGCCGCTACACGATGCGCGAGGTCCTCGGCGTGTGAAGAAGGCACAGCTCGTCGAGTTCTTCGCGCGGCTGGCGGCGGACAATCCGCACCCGGAAACCGAGCTCGAATCGGTCAACACCTTCACCCTGCTGGTCGCTGTGGTGCTCTCCGCCCAGGCGACCGATGCCGGCGTCAACAAGGCGACTCGGGCGCTGTTCGCGCAGGTCGACACGCCCGAGAAGATGGTGGCGCTGGGCGAGGCGGGGCTGAAGGAGCACATCAAGACGATCGGCCTGTTCAACACCAAGGCCAAGAACGTCATCGCCCTGTCCGAAGCGCTGATCCGCGACCATGGCGGCGCGGTGCCGGAGGATCGCGACGCGCTGGAGCAATTGCCGGGCGTCGGCCGCAAGACCGCGAACGTGGTGATGAACACGGCGTTCGGCCACGAGACGTTCGCGGTCGATACCCATATCTTCCGCGTCGGCAACCGCACCGGCCTGGCGCCGGGCAAGACCCCGCTGGCGGTGGAGCTGAAGCTGGAAAAGGCGGTTCCCCAGCCCTTCCGCTTGCACGCGCACCACTGGCTGATCCTGCACGGCCGCTACATCTGCAAGGCCCGCACGCCCGAATGCTGGCGCTGCCCGGTGGCGGATCTCTGCGCGTTCAAGCAGAAGACCCCGGCGCCCAAGGCGAAGAAGGCGGCAGGGGCCGCCTGAGCTTTTGGCAACGGACCGGCGAAACGGGCTGGCGTTCGTGCGATTGCTTTGCTAGTCGGCCCTTTCCAGGCACCCGTAGCTCAGCTGGATAGAGCGCTGCCCTCCGAAGGCAGAGGCCACAGGTTCGAATCCTGTCGGGTGCGCCATCTTTTCAATGACTTAGCGAGCGATCGCGACGGCCGTGCGGAAAATGTACGGAAACATCGTCGGACGAAATGCGCTCAAATGAACCCTCGGCAAGACGATCCGGGCGACGCCTCTGTACGCGCCGCACTAATCGCGCAGCCTCCTTAACCGATCGGGTGCGGGTCAACGGGAGGAATATCAGACTTCGCGGTAGTTACTTAATTAACATAAGTGATATCGCAGTGGGGTTTAGCCTACCTAACAGTTTTCCCTACACTTGGCGTGATATTTTATGGAGCAGAGTAGCACGGCGCGTCTTCGCGTTGCGCCCCAATTTCAGGCTCAAACGACGCAATGGAACACCCCCGAAAGCTACACTAAGCGTTGTCTGCCTTCTTGAGCGGTGTGGAAGGTTTTTCTGGAACAATTTCTGCCGAAATTTTTTCGTAATTTCTATCTTTTAGTGAGCTTCCTCTCTACGTGCAATATGCGCGACTACAGCATATACTGTGGTAACGTCCGTCGCCACTGACGAGTGAGGTGGACCCGGAAAACTGGACAGGTTGCTAAGCTAATCCTGACGTGAGGAACGAACGGGAATGAAGACGGCGAGGAGGCGCTACAGCGCGGATTTTAAGGCGAAGGTGGCGCTGGAGGCGATCCGTGGCGATGTGACGCTGGCGGAACTGGCTGCGAAGCATGGGGTGGATCACACGATGATCGCGGCGTGGAAGCGTCAGGCTATCGAAGGGATGTCGGCGACGTTCTCCGGTGCCGGTGAGGCGGCCAGGGCGGCGAGCGACGCGGAGGTGGACAAGCTGCACGCGAAGATCGGGCAGTTACTGGTGGAGCGGGATTTTTTAGCGAAGGCCTCCGCTCGGTGAGCGTGGCACGGAGGCGGGAGTGAATCGATCCTGCTCACCACTGCCTGTCGATCGCGGCGCAATGCCGTCTGCTGTCGATCAGCCGGTCGAGCTACTATTACGCGCCAATGCCGGAGACCGAAGAGACGCTGGCGCTGATGCGGGTGATCGATGCGGCGTCCCTCGACATGCCGTGGTACGGCAGCCGCCAGATGGTCCGGCATTTGCGCCGCAATGGCCATGATGTTGGACGACGACGGGTGCGGCAGCTGATGGCGAAGATGGGCGGAGCCGCGCCAGGCTCCAAGGATGCGCAGCATCGTTGGAAAGCGGCGGAGGGCTGTCGCCGATCTACCAGCGGCCGCGCACGAGCGATCCGCACCCGCAGCACAGGGTCTATCCCTATCGGCTGCGCAAGCTGGCGATCGAGCGACTGAACCACGTCTGGTGCGCGGATGTGACATATATCCCGATGCGCCGGGGCTTCCTGTATCTGGTCGCGGTCATGGTCTGGGCGACGCGCAAGGTGCTGACCTGGCGGCTGTCGAACACCATGGACGCGGGCTTCTGCGTCGCTGCGCTGGAGGAAGCGCTTACGCGCTTCGGAAGGCCTGAGATCTTCAATACCGATCAGGGCAGCCAGTTTACCGGCTTCGCCTTCACGAGCGTGCTGCGCGACGCCGAGATACGGATCAGCATGGATGGCCGGGGTCAGTGGATGGACAATGTGTTCATCGAACGCCTGTGGCGCTCCCTCAAATATGAGTGCGTGTATCTGCACGCGTTCGAGACCGGCTCGGAGCTGCGCGCTGGCCTTGGCCGGTGGATCACCTATTACAATCACCAGCGACCCCACTCGGGGCTAGCCGGGCGAACCCCGGCGGAAGCCTATGGGTGGATCGGCGCTTCAGATCATGGGGGGCATGCCCCCCCCATGATCTGATGACCAAAATGGCGGCATGATCGACAACCCGGATTAGCTTAGCTCAGCCGTAAAACTGTCCAAATAGGCGGGAGCACCTCACTTGGCGCAGGATGGCAGACAAGGTTAGCTCGACGCCGTGCTCTTGAGTGCGGTGTGGAGCTTTCAACGTGTTGCGTGTCGTG
>NZ_AGFU01000020.1 GCF_000226955.1 Sphingomonas elodea ATCC 31461 | reverse complement strand
CGGCCCGCCTCGGCTGCCGTCATCCGCAGCGCCTGGATCAACTGAACGAAGCTAAGGTCGGCATCAGTCACAGCGGCGACGTCGATGTTAATACCGCCTTCACCACCCAGTGCGTCGAGGCATTGCTGCTGTAGATCCCGAGCATTGCGGACCGTTGCGGAAAACGGGATCTGCAGATCTGTTTCCATTTATTCCTCGATAAGATTTTCTTAGCATTGCTGTAACGGTTCGCGCGTTCGTCCATGGATCCAACCGCGACATCAAATTTATAGGCAAAACCTCCGGGGAAGATTCTGTCCGGGAGGCAAAAATTTTGCCCTGATCTGCAGATGTCGTGGTTGCCGCTGTCGCAGTCCGGACTGCCGGAGGTCATTTTGACGTGTCGCCGAAAGGCGTTAGGTCGCGTTGTCGGGATGCCGGGACATGACCTGCGCCGACCATGGCTGGCCCTGCGGCCCCGCATAGGCTAGGCGCTGGCCGATCATGCTCAACCTGACCGACATCACGGTGCGCCTGGGCGGGCGCACGATTATCGACGGCGCCACCGCCAAGCTGCCGCCGCGCGGCCGCATCGGCCTCATCGGCCGCAACGGCGCCGGCAAGTCGACGCTGGTGAAGGTGATCGCCAGCCAGCTCGAACCCGATGGCGGCAGTGTCGACATGCCGCGCGGCGCCAAGCTCGGCTATATCGCGCAGGAAGCCCCCGGCGGCTCCGCGACGCCGTTCGAGACGGTGCTCGCCGCCGACGTCGAACGTGCGGCGCTGCTCGAGGAAAGCGAGACCAGCCACGATCCCGATCGCATCGGCGAGATCCATGAGCGGCTGATCGCGATCGACGCGCATGCCGCACCGTCGCGCGCCGCGCGCATCCTGGTCGGCCTCGGCTTCGATGAAGAGATGCAGCACCGCGCGCTGGAAAGCTTCTCGGGCGGCTGGCGGATGCGCGTGGCGCTGGCCAGCCTGCTCTTCTCGCAGCCCGACCTGCTGCTGCTCGACGAGCCTTCGAACCACCTCGACCTCGAGGCGGTGCTGTGGCTGGAGGACTTTCTGAAGTCCTATCCCGCGACGATCCTGCTGGTCAGCCACGAGCGCGACTTCCTCAACAACGTCGTCGATCACATCCTGCACCTGGAGCGGGGCAAGCTGACGCTCTACCCCGGCGGCTATGACGCGTTCGAGCGCCAGCGCGCCGAGCGCCAGGCCCAGCTTGCCGCCGCGCGTGCCAAGCAGCAGGCCGAGCGCGAGAAGCTGCAGGACTATATTGCCCGCAACTCGGCGCGTGCCTCCACCGCCAAGCAGGCGCAAAGCCGCCAGAAGGCGCTGGCCCGGATGCAGCCGATTGCAGAGCTGGTCGACGATCCCTCGCTGAGCTTCGACTTCCCCAATCCGGACGAGCTGCGCCCGCCGCTGATCACGCTCGACATGGCCAGCGTCGGCTATGGGGACAAGCCGATCCTCCAGCGGCTCAACCTGCGCATCGATCCCGACGATCGCATTGCGCTGCTCGGCCGCAACGGCAACGGCAAGACCACACTCGCCCGGCTGCTCGCTGCGCAGCTCACGCCGATGGACGGCGGGATCAATTCCAGCGGCAAGATGAAGGTGGGATACTTCACCCAGTATCAGGTGGAGGAACTGGACCGCGACGACACGCCGCTGCAGCACATGACGCGCAACATGGCCGGTGCAAGCCCCGGCGCGGTGCGCGCGCAGCTCGGCCGCTTCGGCTTTTCGGGCGACAAGGCGACGACCAATGTAGGCAAGCTCTCCGGCGGCGAGAGGGCGCGTCTGGCGCTGGCGCTGATTACCCGCGACGCGCCGCATCTGCTGATCCTGGACGAGCCGACCAACCACCTCGACGTCGACGCACGCGAGGCGCTGATCCAGGCGCTCAACGGCTATACCGGCACCGTCGTCGTGGTCAGCCATGACCGCCACATGCTCGAGATGACGGCGGACCGGCTGGTGCTGGTCGACCAGGGCACCGCGCGCGAGTTCGACGGCAGCCTCGACGATTATATCGCCTTCGTTCTCTCGAAGGACTCGAGCGGCGGCGGCAAGGGCGGTGCGTCGAAGGCCGATCGCAAGGAAGCCCGCCGCGCCGCCGCCGAGGCGCGCGAAAAGGGCACGGCCTTGCGCAAGGCGGCCAAGGCAGCCGAGACCGAGCTCGCCCGGCTGCAGGCGCAGCTGTCGGCACTGGAAAAGGCGATGTTCGATCCCGCCAATGCCGAAGCCGCGCTGACCAAGCTCACCATGACCGACCTGATGAAGCGTCGCGCCGAGGTGGCGACCAAGATCGAGGCGGCGGAGGTGGCGTGGATGGAAGCCAGCGAGGCGCTGGAGAGCATCCCCTCCTGATCGGGGCGCGGTGCCCGGTCCGATGTGTCGGGCGGCGCCGCCTTTCCTCCTTCCCGGCCGGCAAGACGAGCCAGCCAAAACCTCGTTCGATCCGACCGTTTCGGATAAAAGCCCATAAGCTGTGGCTCCGAAACAGTTGCGATGGCGATTGGTGCCTCTCGGTGCTTGATGTAGCGTTCGTAAAGAACGTCAAGTCAGCGAGGGGATCATGGAAGAAGACAAGGGTAGGCTGGTAGTCATCGGCTCCGGCATCAAGGCGGTATCGCACTTTACGCTGGAAGCCCAGCAACATATCCGAAACGCGGATATCGTTCTCTATGCTGCTGCCGATCCCGTAACCGATATATGGATTCAGAAGCAGAACAAGAACAGCTTCGATCTGTACCAATATTATGCGGACGACAAATCCAGGATCATTACCTATTCGCAGATGATCGAGCGGACGATGCAGGAGGTTCGCGCCGGCAAATATGTCTGTGCGCTCTTCTACGGGCATCCCGGCGTATTCGTCACGCCGTCGCACAACGCGATCGCGATCGCCCGCAGCGAAGGCTATCATGCGGTGATGCTCCCCGCCATTTCGGCGGAGGACTGCCTCTATGCCGATCTCGGCGTCGATCCCAGCGTGCCCGGCCTGCAGATCTACGAGGCGACCGACTTCCTGCTGCGCCGTCGGCACATCGACACCAGCGCGAACTTCGTACTGTGGCAGGTCGGGTGCATCGGCGATCTCGGCTTCAAGTTCGGCGGGTATCAGAACGACAAGCTGGACGTGCTGCTCGACTATCTCGAGGAGATTTACGGCCCCGACCACATTGCCATCAATTACGTGGCCAACATGTTCTCCGGTGAACCGACGATCGACCGACACCGCATCGCCGACTATCGCGATCCCGAGGTCAAGCGCACCGTTTCCGGCATCTCCACCTTCTTCCTGCCGGCCAAGCAGGGGGCGATCGCCGACGACACGATGCGCGAGCGGCTCGGCTTCGTTCGGGTCAACGAGGCGCGGCGCGATCCGCTGATCTGCAACCGCGAGGATTATACCGTGCTCGCGGAGGTCGCGCGGCGCAACAACCACAATCACGCGGTGCCGCCGGGCTACAAGTTCAGCTTCGCCTCCGAGGCCTTGTACGAGACGCTGCTCGAACTCGCGCTCGATCCGCGGGCGCAGGACCGCTTCCGGCTCGAACCGCGCGCCTATCTCGAGCAACGCGAAGGCCTCACGGAAGACCAGCGTCGGCAGTTGCTGCTCAAGCATCACGGCGTCACCCGCATGATGTTCAAGCGCGATCCGGAAAAGGAGGCAGTGCGCTTCGTCGGCGATGCGTTGCTGCGGCCGGATCTCGCCGCCGCCTATCACGATCTGCAGGATGCTGCCGCGGCGGAAGTCGAACGCGGGGCGGTCGCGCTCGGCGACTATGAGGGCGTCGTCGGCAACTGGCTGCAGCAGCAGGGCTATGCCACCACGCCGGCGGCCATCACCCGCGCGCTCGATAACGTCATCGTCGGCGAGGACGATGTGGACGCCAGCGACAGCGCGGAACTCGTCACGGCCTGATCGCCGGTTCTTTCCACCTGACGTGCGCAGCAATTGCGAGAGGAGATACGCATGGCTAGCTTCGATCCGTCCGGCACCTACATGACCAGTTGGCTCCAGCCCGACGGCACCACCTATGTGCCGGGCCCGGTGGTCATCGACACGAGCACACAGTCGATCTCGATCGACGGGGCGCCGATCGCCAGTCCCAGCTTCAGCGGCAGTACCGCGGTCAGCTGGTCGTCCAGCAGCGGCAATTCCAGCTCCGGGAGCCTGACCTTCTACCAGAGCGCCGGCGTCAACGGCTTTGTCGGGAAGTTCGCGCAAGGCAGCGCGGCGCTGCCCGCTTCGAACAATCTGTTCGGCAATGCCGGCACCGCGACACAATCGCTCTCCACCTGGAACGGCACCTATAATCTGTTCAGCGTCACCAGCGGCGGCCAGGCGACGTCGACCGGGCAGACGGTGCTGATCGAGGCGCCCAACGTCACCTATTCCGGCACGCTGGTGAACAACAGCGTCTATACCGGCGAGCAGACCCAGAGCGGCGAGATCGACCAGCTCGCCTGGTTCAGCGCGGACGGCAATTCGCAGAACGCCATTCTCCAGTTCGCCAAGAGCAGCGGCAACCTCACTTTCTACGGGATGATGTGGGCCGGCGACAGCGGCGATCAGCCGACCTATGTCAACGTGACCGGCACCACCGCGACCAGCGGCGCACCGACGATCATGATGACCGCGGTTATGGTCAGCGAAACCACCGAAGTGACGACGGAGGTGACCACCGAAGTCACGACCGAGGTGACCACGGAAGTGACGACCGAAGTCACCACGGAGGTTACGACCGAGGTGATGACGGAAGTGATCGTCGAGGTCGTCGAGGTCATCGCCGCGCAGGATACCAACAACCCCTCGGGCGGCACCCGCAAGCTGCTGCGGCCCGATGTTGACCGGCGCGCGGCGAAGGGGCTGCTGCGCCACGCGATACGGCTCGCCAAGGCGGCCTGAGCGCGATCGGGATCCCGCCGATGCCGGACCCCGCGGTTTTGGCAAGGGCCATGGAGCAGGCGCATCGCGCCCGGCTGAGCGAGCATGACGTCACGCTCGGCGCCAATCGCCTGCCCATGGCCTTCAGCTTCGACTATGACGTGCGGCGCTGGGATCTGCGGGCCATCGTCCGCGACTATTTCGGTACCGACGCACTGGAGACGCTGCACGAGGATCCGCGCTGGAACCCGCCGGACCCTGTCCATGCGCCCCCCAACACCGCGACGCTCCAGAACAGCTGGGACGTCAGCAAGGCCTTGCGGGCGGCGGTGATCGACCGGGTGATGCCCGTGCTCGATTCCCTGATCCACCACCGGATCGCCGACTTTGTCGAGCGCATCGTCAGCCATCAGCCCCAGGCGATGATGCGGGTGAACTTTCACGGCTCGCGCGCCATCCTGCGTTTCCACACCGATCGCGAATATGGCCAGCGCGATCGCGCGCTCAACATCTGGCTGCCGGTGACGCGGGTCTATGGCAGCAACAGCCTCTATTTCGAATCCGCGCCCGGCCTGAGTGACTTCAAGCCGGTCGTGCTGGACTATGGCCAGGCGCTGCTGTTCTATGGCACCGAACTGCAGCACGGCACGCTCGACAATATGAGCGGCGGCACCCGGATCTCGCTCGACTTCCGCGTCTCGGTCTAGCCCCGTGCCGGGCAAGGCCCGCACCGCATCGTCATTCCGCCGCTCGACGCTCTGGGCAAATCCTGTAGAACCGGCCCGGAACGGGGAGGAAGAGACGAATGACGGACGCGGTGCGCGAACCTTCGGCGGGCGAGATGCGGATGGTGATCGGCGCGTCGTCGCTGGGCACCGTTTTCGAATGGTATGATTTCTTCATCTGGGGGACGCTGACCGCTACCGGCATTCTGGGCCGTACCTTCTTCCCCTCCGGCAACGAGACGCTGGCGACGCTGCTCTCCTGGGCGACCTTCGCTGTCGGCTTCGGCTTCCGGCCCCTGGGCGCGGTGGTGTTCGGCTTCCTCGGGGACCGGATGGGGCGGAAATACACGTTCCTCGTCACGATCACCGTGATGGGCCTGGCGACGGCCGGTATCGGTATCATCCCCGGCTATGGCGAGATCGGCGTTGCGGCGCCGGTGCTGATCCTGCTGCTGCGGGTCGCGCAGGGGCTGGCGCTGGGCGGTGAATATGGCGGGGCGGCGATCTATGTCGCCGAGCACTCGCCACCGGGTCGCGCCGGCTACCACACCAGCTTCATTCAGGCGAGCGTGGTCGGCGGCTTCATTCTCAGCCTTGCCGCGGTGCTGTTGTTCAAGCTGGGCTTCGCTGCGGTGTGGGACAGTTGGGGCTGGCGGCTGCCTTTCCTCTTCTCGCTGGCGCTGCTTGCCATCTCGCTGTGGATGCGGCTCAAGCTATCCGAAAGCCCGGTGTTCAAGGCGATGAAAGAAGCGGGCGAGACGGCGGGCAATCCGTTCGTCGAGAGCTTCACCTATCCGGGCAACAAGAAGCGGCTGTTCGTCGCGCTGTTCGGCATCGCCGCCGGGCTGACGGTGGTGTGGTACACCGCGATGTTCTCGGTGCTGTCCTTCCTCTCCGGTCCGATGCGGCTGGACCAGACCGCCGCGCAGCTGATCACCGGCGCGGGCGCGGTGATCGGTACCGGCTTCTTCATCCTCTTCGGCCGCATGTCGGACAAGGTCGGCCGCAAGCCGCCGATCGTCATCGGCTATGCGCTGACGCTGGTGCTGCTGTTTCCCTGCTTCTACGTGATCGGCAGCGCCGCCAATCCGGGCCTGGCCAAGGCGGCGATCCGCCAGCCGGTGCTGGTCGCCGGGCCGCACTGCGCTTATGATCCCTTCGCGAGCAACCAGCGCGACGAGTGCGGCCGCATTCTCGACCATCTTTCCAAGCTCGGCGTCCAGTACAAGACCGCCAAGGCGCCCAGCGTCGTCGTCACCATCGGCGGGCAGGTGGTGCCGCAAAGCGATCCCGCCGCGGTCGAAGCCGCACTGAAGGACGCCGGCTACCGCTTCAACCGGATCGTGCCCGAGCCGATCGACATCGCGATGATCCTGCTGGCGATGACGGTGCTGATGGCGCTGTGCGGTGCCACCTACGGCCCGGTCGCGGCGCTGCTCAGCGAGATGTTCCCCAGCCGCATCCGCTATTCCTCGATGTCGATTCCCTATCATATCGGCACCGGCTATTTCGGCGGCTTCCTGCCGTTCATCAGCCAGTACATCGTGGCGCGCACCGGCAATCCCTATGCCGGGCTGTGGTATACCTTCGCCGTCGTCGCGATGGCGCTGCTGGTGACGATGCTCGGCCTGCGCGAGACGGTGGCGCTGCGCGACCGCGCGCGCTAACCGCGCGGGGATGAACACCGCACCGCTCCGTCTCCGCCTCGACGCCGCCGCGCTTGCCGCCAACTGGACGCTGCTGGCGGACCTGAGCGGGCCGGCCGCCTGTGGTGCGGCGGTGAAGGCGAACGGCTATGGCCTGGGCGCGCGCGGCGTCGTCGAGCGCCTGGCGGCGGCCGGCTGCCGCGACTTCTTCGTCGCCACCTGGGGCGAGGCGCGGGCGCTCGCCGATCTGGGCGTGTCCCTGTCTGTGCTGCATGGCCTGCGCGATGCGGATCTCGCGGATCGGCCGTCCACCGCCCGGCCGGTGCTGGGCACGGTCGAGCAGGTCCGGCGCTGGCGCGAAGGCGGAGGCGGCGCCTGCGACGTGATGGTCGATACCGGCATGAATCGGCTGGGCATCTCGCCGCGGCAGGTCGCCGACGGGCTGCTCGACGGCCTGGCGATCGAAACGCTGATGAGCCACCTTGTCGCGGCGGACGAGGATGTCCCCCTGAATGCGCGCCAGCGGAACGATTTTGCGGCGCTGGCGGGGCGCAGCCCGGCCCGGCGGATGAGCCTTGCCAACAGCAGCGGCATCGCCCTCGGCTCGGACTATCGCTTCGATCTCACCCGCCCCGGCATCGCCCTGTATGGCGGACGGCAGCGCGATCTCCATGCCGGCATCCGCCAGGTCGTCACGCCGGAGGCGCAGATCCTCCAGCGGCGGCGCGTGCCCGCGGGCGAGACGATCGGCTACAACGCCACCTATACCGCGCCCCGCGACATGGAGGTGGCGATCCTCAACCTCGGCTATGCCGACGGGTATCTGCGCTGCTTCTCCAACAAGGGCCGCGCTTTGGCGGGTGAAAGGGTATTGCCGGTGGTGGGTCGCGTGTCGATGGACCTCACCGCCATCTGCGTCGACGCCGCCCCCGACCTTGCCGAGGGCGACTGGGTGGCGATGGCATATGACCTGCCCGAAACCGCGGGCCTGAGCGGGCTTTCGCAATATGAGCTGCTCACCGGGCTCGGCGCGCGGTTCGATCGGGTGTGGGGCTGATCAGCCGGCGGCGATCGTCCAAGGGTCGACCGGTTCGCGTCGGATCCAGCGGGTGGCGATCCACTTGACGCCATTGCGGACCGGCTGTCCGGCGTGGACGAGCCTAGGGTCGGGTGTGCCGTCCGGCCGTATGGTATCGAACCGGATTGCGTCGCCGATGCGCGGGCGCACCTGGATGTTGAGCAGCGGAAAGTGCGTTTCGCCGCCCTCGAAGCCGTCGTTCAGATAGACGATGAAGGTCGCGATTCGCTGGTTCTCGGCACCGGCGATCGTATCGAGATGGCGGCGATATTCCTGGCCGCGGGCGTAGCGCAGCACCGTCAGCGATTCGCCCTGCTCCACCGCGGTGCCGGTGGCAGCGGCAATCCGCAGGTTGATCGCGCGCACGACCAGGTTTTCGTTGGTCGGCCCGATCGCGCCGCCGTCGGACGTGCGGATCGGATGCGGGATCGGCCTGCCGCTGTTGGGATCGAGAACGAACGACGGTTCGAGCAGATCCTGGGCGGTGGTGGCGACATGGGCGCATTCCTCGCGCGACAGGAAGCCGGGGAAATGTTCGACGCGCGGATCCGCACGCACGGTCCGACCCGCAGGTGACGTCGCCGGACTGCCGTCCGGCGCCAGCGCCATTCGATCGAGCAGCGTGACGTGCGCTGCGGCAACCGGGTCGTTCCGCGCCGCGATGCCCAGCGCGGCGCGCGCCGCCGGCCAGTCCGCGGGATCTCGCCCGCCATTGCCGTTCGCCGCGAGCGCAACCGCCATCAACGCAGCGTCGACATGCCCGATGGCGACGGCGCGGGCCAGATAGGTCCGCGCGAGGGGCAGATCGCGCGGTAGGGTCGCACCGACCAGGCGCCACACGGCGAGTTGCATCCAGGCCTCGGCACTCCCTTGTTCCCCGGCGGCGTGCAGCAGCGCGGTTGCCTGTGCGGTCTGTCCCGCTGCAGCGAGCGAGAGGGCTTGTTGGATCGGATGCGACGACATGCGCCGCTTCTATCCTGTCCTTGTTCCAAAGAAAAAGGGCCGGGGAAATCCCCGGCCCAAGGCGTTGGCAGGTTCTGCCGATCAGAAGTTGGCGCGGAAGCCCATGTAGAAGAAGCGGCCGCGGTTGTCGTAGATGCCGCTGCCGTCGCCCACGCCGGTGGTGCCGAACGGCGGCTTCTTGTCGCCGATGTTGTTCACGCCGCCGAACAGGTAGAAGCGCTTGTCGACGTCCACGCCGAAACGCACGTCGTGATAGACGACCGAGGGGTACATCATCACGTCGGCATAGTCCGGGTTCTGCGGGGGCTGGCCGTTGACGGCGTTATAGTCTTCCCACGCATTCAGGTACATGCCGCTGATGTAGCGCAGCGTGTGCCCGAAATTGACCTTGCCGATCGTCAGGTCGGTATCGACGTTGAAGTTGTCCTTCGGGTTGCCGAGTTCTTCCGACAGCACGTTCTTGAAGTTCGGACGCGACGGATCGGTGAAGTTGTCGCGCTGGATCAGGTGCGACCACTGGCCGTTCAGGCGCAGCGAACCCCAGCTGAAGCGCTTGTTGTACACGATCGCCGTATCGATGCCGCGCGCCTTGAAGCGGGCATAGTTCTGCGGCGCGTCCTGGTAGGACCGCTCGATGATCCGGAACGGCTGCTCGCCGTTCGGTCCGCCTCCGGCCCCGGCGCGCTGGAACAGACGGCAGAACTGGTTGTCCAGCGACGGGGCGTCATAGCACGCATTCAGGGCGCTCTGCACCGAAGGCGAGGTGATGACGTTGTCGACGGTGATCGAGTAATAGTCGGACGAGATCGACAGGCCCGGCAGGAAGCTCGGCTCGAAAACGCCGCCGACCGTCCAGGACTTCGACTTCTCTTCGCGCAGGTTCGGATTGCCGCCGCTGATGATCTGCAGCGACGAGGTGTAGACATAGTCATACCCGGCCGGACGGCCTGCCGCGTTGCAGTTCGCTTCGCGCGTCGCCGAACCCGTGTTGATGTTACGGGCCGAGCAGGGATCGTTCGGCGCGGGCGTGAAGTTCTGGCCCGGCGTCGAATAGAGGTTGCCCAGGTACGGCGCACGCACCGACTGCGAATAGCTGCCGCGGAACGCGAAGTCGTTGATCGGCTTCCACACCGCGTCGCCCGCATAGGCGAAGACGGTGCCGGTGGCGCCGCGATAGTTCGCGACACGGGCCGAGCCGCCCAGCGTCAGCTCCTTGATGAGCGTCACGTCCTTGATCAGCGGAACGGTGACTTCGCCGAACGCTTCCTTCACCTCGAACGCGGGCGCGGTGAACCGCGGGATCGCGTTATAGAAGGCATAGCCGGCCTGGGTCAGCGGATCGAGGTCGTAGAACAGCGTCTCGCGACGATATTCGCCGCCGACCGCAACCGCGAGCGGGCCGCCGGGCAGGTCGAACAGGTTGCCGGCGACGAAGCCGTTGCCGACGAACTGCGACGCACGGCCGGTCGCCGTCGTCTTCATCAGCAGATAGTTGCGCATGCCGTCGGTGACCGAGCCTTCGCCGAACGGATTCAGCGGAACGCAGGCGGCGACGTCATTGGCGAGCACCGACGCATTGCCGGCGGCATCCGACCCAGCATAGGCAGCTTCCACCTGCGAGCGGCAGACGATGTTGCCGGCCGCATCGCGGGTCGAGTCGATCGCGAGCAGGAAGCGCTGGCGGTTGACGTTGCCGCTGATGACGTTGGTTTCGGTGTGCTTGCTGTAGTTGCCGCTGACTTCGTAGCGCCAGCTGCCGCCCAGCTCGCCGCGAACGCCGGCGACGATGCGGAACACCTCACGCTTGATGTTCTCGTCGCGGGTGCCCAGGTCGACCCAGTTGCGACGCAGCGAGAAGCGGTAGGTGCCGGCGGCGATCTGCGCCAGCGATGCAGCCTGCTGCGCGGCGGTAAGCGCGCCGCCGGTGTTCGGGTTGACGCCCGAATTCACCGCTGCCTGGAGCTGCGAGCGGATCGTCGCCTGCGCCGCGCTGTTCAGATAGGGGTTGTCGAGGCGGATGCCCTCGCGGTTCACGCGACCGTTGTTGAAGTAGGACAGGTCGCTGATGCCGGCGATCGCGTTCGTGTCGGACAGGGTCTGGCCCTGCGAGAAGAACGGGCCGCTCTGCGAACCGAAGGCTTCGGTGCGGACATACTTGGCTTCGAAGAACGGGACGACCGCCTCCGAGATTTCGAAATGGCCCAGCGCGTTGAATGCATAGCGGGTCACGTTCGGCGACAGCACGAGCAGCTTGCCTTCGCGGCTGGTGCTGCCGTTGCCGGCGATGAAGCTGCCGTTCGGGCCGAGGCCGACCCGCAGGCCGGTCTGCGGGGTGAGCGCACCGCCCGGCTGGAACAGATAGGCGCAGGTGAAGGCGTTGCCCACCGCGTCGACGCCGCACGGACGCGCCGCGTTCGAATAGCGGACGCCGAGCTGGCCGCCCAGCGAGATGGTGGTGCTGCGCAGGTCGCGCATGAAGGTGCGATCCGGCACGTCGTCGGACGAGGCGCCGACATCGGTGTCGACCACGACGAAGCCGTCCGAACGGGCATAGGCCGGGCGATCCGAGGCGTAGTAATCCTCCTGATGCGCATATTCCGCCGAGACGACGATGTTGCCGCGGCCATCGGCGAAGTTCTTGCCGGCCAGCAGCGACAGGGTCTGGTTGCCCGCATCGCCATAGGTGCTGATGCCGGCGCGGCCGTTCAGCTGCAGGCCGTCGAAATGGTCCTTCAGGATGAAGTTGACGACGCCCGCGATCGCGTCCGAACCGTAAACGCCCGACTTGCCGCCGGTCACGATCTCCACGCGCTCGACCAGGTCGGTCGGGATGGTGTTCACGTCGACGGCGTTGCCGTTGTTGATGATGTCGCTGGTGACCTGGCGGCGGCCGTTGATCAGCGTCAGCGTGCGCGCGAGGCCGAGGCCGCGAAGGTCGAGGAAGTTCTGACCACGACGGCCGAGCCCCGAGGTCGAGTTCTGCGAACCGACGGTGCTGCGCAGCTGCGGCATGTCGTTCAGCACGTCACCGATCGAGATGCGGCCGCTATTTGCGATCTGGTCCGCGGTCACCGTTGCGATCGGCACCGGCGAATCCTGGTTCGCGGTACGCAGACGCGAGCCGGTAACGACGATCGCGCCCTCGTCCTGCGACTCCGACGCGGTGGTGCCGTCCTGAGACGCGGTCTGCGCGACGGCAATGCCTGGGAAGAGAAGTGCGCTGCCAGCAAGTGCAGTCGCTCCCAGCAAGTGGGAAAGTTTCATGAATTGCCCCTGTAGGCTGAATGCCCGAGGCGTACATGTGAGCCCTCTGCGCACGAATCTTACAAGAGGGCGGAAACGGAACAGTAACCTTTCCGAGATCGTGTTGCATTAATGTAACATGAATTGCAATCAAGTTTCACCTGCGCCACGCTTTACGGTCATTTTATATCATTACTGCAGACGACGATGCTAATCGGAAACATTTCGTCATATGAAAATGGCCGGGGAATCGCTTCCCCGGCCTGAAAGAATCGCCAAAATGGCGTGTCAGTCGCGCTCGATGCAGAGCGCGATGCCCATGCCGCCGCCGATGCAGAGCGTGGCGAGACCCTTCTTGGCGTCGCGCTTGTTCATCTCATGGACGAGCGTCGTCAGGATGCGCGCGCCCGAGGCGCCGATCGGGTGGCCGATGGCGATCGCGCCGCCGTTCACGTTCACTTTGTCCGCGTCCCAGCCGAGTTCCTTGCCGACCGACAGCGCCTGCGCCGCGAACGCCTCGTTCGCCTCGATCAGGTCGAGGTCGGCGACCGACCAGCCGGCCTTTTCCAGCGCCTTGCGGCTGGCGGTCACCGGGCCGATGCCCATGATCGACGGATCGACGCCGGTGCTCGCCCAGCTCTTGATCGTGGCGAGGATCGGCGCGCCGCGCTTCTCGGCTTCCTCGCGGCTCATCAGGACGAGCGCCGCGGCGCCGTCATTGAGGCCCGAGGCGTTGGCGGCGGTGACGGTGCCGTCCTTCTTGAAGGCCGGCTTCAGGCCGGACACGCCGTCGACGGTCGCACCCGCGCGGATATATTCGTCGTCCGCGACAATCGTCTCGCCCTTGCGGGTCTTGATCGTCACGGGTGCGATCTCGTCCTTGAAGCGACCGTCTGCCCGCGCCTTCTCGGCGAGGTTCTGCGAGCGGACGGCGAAGCTGTCCTGCTCGGCGCGGGTCACCTGATACTGCTCGGCCAGGTTCTCCGCGGTGATGCCCATGTGATAGCCGTTGAACACGTCGGTCAGGCCGTCCTTGATCATCGTATCGACCAGGCTCAGGTCGCCCATCTTGGTGCCGGGGCGCAGCGACTGGGCGTGCGGGCTCATCGACATCGATTCCTGGCCACCGGCGACGATGATCGTCGCGTCGCCGTTGCGGATCGACTGGAAGCCGAGCGCCACCGCGCGCAGGCCCGAACCGCAGACCTGCTGCACGCTCCATGCCGGCACTTCCTTCGGCACGCCGGCGTTCATCGACGCCTGGCGGGCCGGGTTCTGCCCCTGCGCGGCGGTGAGCACCTGCCCGAGAATGACTTCGGAGACTTCCTCGCCCTTCACGCCGGCTTCGGCGAGGGCTGCCTCGATCGCGACGCGGCCCAGCTCGTGCGCGGGGGTGGCGGCGAAGGCGCCGAGGAAGCTGCCCACCGGGGTACGCTTGGCGGCGGTGATCACGACGTCGGTCATGCTGGTCTCCTGGGGTTTGTTTGGCGGCTATCTAGTGCGGCGCAGCGCGGTTAGCCAGTGCGCAAGCGGCTCCCATACCGCCTTGCGCGCGCGGCTGCCGACGATCATGCCGACATGGCCCAGCGCCATCTCGCGCACCTCGCCCAGCCGGGCGGCGCTCGCGGAGGGGACGATGCGGTCGGTGGTAGAGATCAGCGACAGCATCGGAATCGCCAGGGCCTCGGGCCGGGCGACGGTGCCCGCCACCGCCCAGCGGCCGCTGCCCGGCAAATCGGCGGAGAGAAAGTCGTCGAACAGCTGGCGGCCGGCACCGAAGGTGAGCGGCGCGCCGGCATTGGCCCAATCCTCCAGGGCGATGAAGGCGCGGGCTTCCGGACCCTGGGGCCGAAGGCGGCCGAATCGTTCGTACTTCAGGATCGTGCGGCGCGGGTCGAGCTGCCAGAAGCCTGCCTGCAGCACCTCCATCGGCACCATGCCGAGCTGCGCGCAGGCAGGATAGGCCTGGTCCCACAGCGCCGCAAACCCTTCGAGGGCCGCGCCATAGCCGGCGAAGTGCCAAGGCGCGGCGATGGTGACCAGGCCTGCCGTTTCAATCGCCTGCGCAGCGGCGATCGCCATGGTGCCGCCCAGGCAGTAGCCGGCCAGCGCGGGCGGGCGCGGTAGCTGGCGCAGCAGGGGCAGCAGCAGCTGTTCGACATGGCCGTTGACGTCCAGGCTCGCCTCGTCCGGGGTCGGCTGTCCCCAGTCGACCAGCAGCGGGCGCACCCCCTGCCGCGACAGCCAGCGCAGCAGCGAATTGCCGCGGGCAAGATCGAGCACCAGCGGCGGGTTGATCAGCGACGGCACGAACACCACCGGCTGCCCATGCCCGCCATAATCGCGCAGCACGGCGCGCCCGGCGCGCGCGACGACGGGCTTTTCCGGGCGCGGCGCCGGGCGCGGTGCCCGTTGATAGGCGGCGAGGCCCGCCAGCGCCGCCGCCCGCTTTTCCGGCGATGCTGCCGTTTCGTTGCGCAGCAATGCGAGAAAAAGCGGCAAAGGGCGCGGTCCGTGTTGCGGCGCGTCAGAAACTGTTGTTAGGTGCACGTCTGTCACGCGCGGGGTTTCCCATGAAGAAAGCTGCACCTGGAAGCGGTCCGGTCATTATCAAGAAGTACGCGAACCGGCGGCTCTACAATACCGAGACTTCGTCCTACATCACGCTCGAGCATCTCGCAGCGATGACGCGCGAGGGCCGCGACTTCAAGGTCGTCGACGCCAAGACCGAGGAAGACATCACCCACAACGTCCTCACCCAGATCATCATGGAGGAGGAAGCGCGCGGCCAGACCATGCTGCCGGTGAACTTCCTGCGCCAGCTGATCGCGCTCTACGGCGACTCGATGCAGGCGATGGTCCCAGGCTATCTGGAGGCCTCGATGGAGAGCTTCCGTCGCAATCAGGAGCAGTTCAAGTCGGCGGTCGAAGGCGCCTTCGCCAACTCGCCCTTCGCGGAGATTGCCAAGCGCAACATGGCGATGTTCGAGGCGGCGGCGAGTGCCTTCCAGCCCGGCGGCGCGGCTAACCCGACGCCGACGCCGGGGGCTGCGCCCGCTGCCACCGAAACGGGCAGCGGCGAAGGCGACGTGTCGGCGCTCAAGGCCGAACTCGCCCGGCTGCAGGAAAAGATCGAGAAGCTCGGCAAGTAAGCGGCGCATCGCAGCGAGTCCGTATCGCCGCCCCGCCCAAGTGGCGAGGGCGGCGACACGGCCTGGTTCGGATCAGGGCTTGCGAAACTTGAGCGTCATCCGGTCGCTCTCGCCGATCGCGGCATATTTGGCGCGATCCTGGTCCTTCAGCGCATAGGTGGGGGGCAGCGTCCACACACCATCCGGCCAGTCGGCGGTATCGGCCTTGTTCGCGTTGACCTCCGACGCGCCGACGAACTTGAAGCCGGCGGCCTCGGCAAGGCGGCGTACCGTCGACACCTTCAGATAGCCGCTCTTGGTCTCCCGCTCGTCGCTCGCACTTTCGGGCAGGCGATGGTCCTCAATGCCGAGCGTGCCGCCCTTCTTGAGCATCGCGTACATCTGCTTGAAGGCCTCGGGCGAATAGTCCTTGCCGTCCTTCCCGCCCATCCGCCAGTTGTGCACGTTACGGAAGGTGAGCACCACATCGGCGGTGCCGTCCGGCACCTTGGCCTGGCCGGCTGCAGCCGGGAAGCTGACGACGCGGATCGGGCCGTACAGGGCCGCGTCCTTGGCCTTCAGCGCCTCGATACCGCGGGCGTTGCCGCTCGGGACCGCGGCGTAGAGCGTGCCCTTGCCGCGCGTGAGCGGCGCGAGGATTTCGGTGTACCAGCCGCCGCTGGGCCAGATCTCGACCACGGTATCGCCCGGCTTCACGCCAAAAAAGGCAAGCGTTTCGGTGGGGTGGCGATACTTGTCGCGGGCGGTGTTGGCGGCCGTGCGGCTGGGCGCCGCTACCGCGCCCTCGATCGCCTGGCGCAGCGAAGAAGGTTGTTGCGCAGCAACGCTGGCGACGGCGGCGATGGTGGTTATGACGGCGATGCCGACAAGAGTCTGGCGCATTGGCAATGGCTCCCTGCTATCCGGGCGCGACTTTGAAGCAACAAGGTGACGATGCAACTACAATTCTGGATCGGCGCAGGCGTTGCGCTGCTGATCGCGATCCTGGCCGGACTTGCCGAGCATCGCCGGCGCAGGCGGCGCGATCTCGAGCGGGTGGGATGGGTGCCGTGGATAGCGATTCAGATGGCCGGCCTGTTCGCCGCGCTGGTGCTGGCGAGCGTCGCGCTGCATCTGTGATGATGCTGCCTTGCGCCTTCTCCTCCGCGGAGGTTACAGGCAGGCCTCCAGCAACG
Source organism: Sphingomonas elodea ATCC 31461 (assembly GCF_000226955.1). Classification (GTDB taxonomy): domain Bacteria; phylum Pseudomonadota; class Alphaproteobacteria; order Sphingomonadales; family Sphingomonadaceae; genus Sphingomonas; species Sphingomonas elodea. Next base: position 40,635 of record NZ_AGFU01000020.1, on the reverse strand, counting down.
CCTGGTCGAACCCGAACTGCCGTGCCTTGTCGAGCGTGTACGGCCTCAGGCCCATCGAGCGATATTCGCCGATGATCTTCCCGTCGGTGCCCTCGTCGAGATACTCGAACTTGAACAGCTCCTGGGTCACGATCACCGGCCCCTCCATGCCGATCACCTCGGTGATGTTGGTCACCCGGCGGCTGCCGTCGCGCAGGCGCTTCACCTGGATGATCAGGTCCACCGAATCGGCGATCTGGCGGCTGATCGCTTCCTTCGGCACCTTGATGTCGGACATCATCACCATGTTCTCCATGCGCGCCAGCGCCTCGCGGGGGCTGTTCGAGTGGAGGGTGCACATCGATCCGTCGTGACCGGTATTCATCGCGGCGAGCATGTCGAAACACTCGGCGCCGCGGATTTCGCCGAGGATGATGCGATCGGGGCGCATGCGCAGCGCGTTCTTGACCAGGTCGCGGATCGAGATCTCGCCCTGGCCCTCCAGATTGGCGGGCCGGGTCTCCAGCGGCAGCCAGTGCGGCTGCTGGAGGCGGAGTTCGGCGGCATCCTCGATCGTCAGCACGCGCTCGCCGGGGTCGATCATCTTCGAGATCGCGTTGAGCATCGTCGTCTTGCCCGAGCCCGTACCGCCCGAGATGACGATGTTGAACCGGCTGGCACCCGCGATCTTGAGCGCGGTCGCCATCTTCTCGGACATCGATCCGCCCTTGGCCATCATGTCGAGCGTGATCGGCTTGGCGGAGAATTTGCGGATCGAGATGGCGGTGCCGCGCAAGCTGAGCGGCGGCACGATCACGTTGACGCGGCTGCCGTCCTTCAGGCGCGCGTCGGCAAGCGGTGTGGTCTGGTCCACCCGGCGGCCGACCGAGTTGCAGATCCGCTGGGCGATCTGGAACAGATGCTCCTCGTCGCGGAACTGGATGTTGGCCAGCTCCAGCTTGCCCTTGCGTTCGACATAGGTCTGCTCGGGGCCGTTGACCATGATGTCGCTGACCGCCGGATCGGCGAGCAGTTCCTCGAGCGGCCCAAGCCCGAGCAGCTCGTCGACCAGCACCTTTTCCAGCGCAAACTGCTCGCGACGGTTGAGGGTGAGCTTCAGCTCGCCGAGCACCTCGCCGATGATCGGGCGGAATTCCTCGGCCAGCTCGTCCTTGGTCAGCGTCGCCGCCGCTTCGGGATCGACGCGCTCGAGGAGGCGCGGCAGCACCTGCTCCTTGATGCGGTGGATCGAGGCCTCAAAACCTTCGTTGCGCGCCCCCCCCAGATCCACCGTCGCAGCCTGGCGATCGGCGAGTCGCTGCATCGCATCGGCGCTGGCGGCGCTGGGGCCGAGCGGATCGCGCTCCAGCATCGGATCGTACGGGCTCTGGCCGGGCAGCGGCACCGTTTCGAACGGCGGGAACTGCTCGCCGCCCAGCGGCAGCGGCTCGGGCCGAAGAAGGCCGCCGCCCTGCATCGGCCGCGCGACGCCGAACGCCGGTCGACCGCCGGTTCCGCTTCCCATGCCGCTGCGACGTCCGAACGCGCTCATCGAACCATTTGTCCTCAAGGAAGTATCGAGGATTGAGGGAAAAGCCTTGCGATTTGGCTAACCAAAGGATGCGGGCTTCGCCGATGCGGCCGGCACGCCCTGGCAGCGGCAAAACGGGTGTCGCTACAGCGTCCGCCGGAACTGCACATAGACATATTGGCCACGCCGCTGCGTCCGCCGCTCGCGGAACAGCAGCGGCGAGGCGTTGCGTTCGCCCGTGTAGAGGTCGCGATCGTAGATGCGCGCCGCGTTGTTCAGGTTGCCCAGGTCCAGCCGGATCGCCAGCCGCTTGCTCGGCTTCCAGATGGTGTAGATTTCAAGGCTTGGCTGCACCTCGGTCGTGCGGAACTCCCTGATGCGATAGAGGCTGGTGCTCGGCTGGCCGCAGCTGGCGAACACGCCATAGGTGAACCGGCCGCCGAACAGATCCTGGCTGAAGCTGCCGCTGCAGGTGAAAGGCACCTCGCTGGCATAGCGCCGCCGTGCGCCGGTCAACGGGTCGGTGACGTGGCTGCGCACCACCGACGCATTGCCCCGAAAGCGCGCATCCTTGATGCCCAGCTTGTCAAACGGCAGGGTCAGCGTGCTGGCCAGCGTATTGCGTGTGCCGGTGCCGATATTGCCGATCGCATCGAAGCCGCCGTCGAGCGGGATATAGTCGATGACGTTGCGGGTCGCCTCGTGCTTGGCACTCAGCTCCAGCGCCCCCTTGCCCCAGAAGCGATGCTCGACCACGGCTTCCAGCGTCAGCGCCTGTTCCGGCACCAGATCGCCATTGCCGGCGCGTACCGTGCCGAGATTGATCTCGGTAGCGGCGACGAAATCACTGAAATCGAGCTGGCTGACGCTCTGCTCGACGCGCAGCCGCAGCTGGTCCCGCTTGTTCGGTCGCCAGGTGAGCTGCAGGCGCGGCTTGGGGTAGAAGAAGGTACGGGCGCGATTGGAGTCGGCGTCGGCGGCGATCCGGGAGATCTCGGCGCGCATGCCTGCCTCCACGGTGATACGGCCGGAGGGCTGCCATCGCGCCAGCCCGAACACTTCCCCGCGGACTTCGCTGACGAACACGCTCTGGTCAGGGAGCGGAACGGGGATGCCCTGTTCGGCATAGTCGGTGCGGTTGTCGAGAAAATTGTAGGCGATCTCGCCGCCGCCCTCCAGCGACAGCGTCTTGCCCGGCTTGTAGCGCAGGATCGGGCGAAGGACCGATTCGCCGTTCCGCGATCGCTGACCGAAGGTGGAGACGAAGCCGCCCGCATCGGTGGTCGAATCATAGCGGGTGCGGCCGAGCCGCTGGAGGGCGATCACCTCCAGCTCGCTCTTGCTGCCTAGCGGGCGGTTCCAGTTCGCCCCCAGTTCACCCTTCCATTGATGCGTGAGGTCGATTGCCCGCCCGCTGCTGCCGCTGCCTTCCAGCAGGGTCACCGTCTGGCTGGTCGGATAGTCGAAATAGTCGAGCCGCGCATTGACCGTCAGCAGGCCACCGCCGAGGGCGCGCTGGATCGAGGTGCGGAGCGTTGCGGTGCGGTCGCGGTCCCAAAGGTCGAGGCTATGCCGCTGGAGCAGCCGGCCGCTGGCATCGGTGCGGGTGCGGATTCCCTGTGAGGTGTAGCTGGTCCGGTCGCTCAGCACCTCCAGCGACAGTTCGTCGCGCCGGTCGCCGTCGCGGCGGGTATATTGCAACGTCAGGTCCGGGCCGACATAGCCGTCGCGATAGACATAGCTCTGGAAGTTGATCAGCTTCTCGGTCGAGGCGGTGCGCTTCAGCACCACGTTGGCGATCACTGCACGGCCCTGCATGTCGATGCCGGGGGCGCCGCCGCGGATCAGCTCGATCCGTGCGACGCCGGACGCGCTGATGCGGCGGAGGATTTCGCCCAGCCCGTCGGTCTTGGAGGCGGGGGGCTTGCCATCGATCAGGACGTTGCCGGTGTTGCCGGCGATCCCCCGGGCGTCGCCATTACCGATGTCGAGGGTGAAGCCCGGCAGCCGCTGTACCATGTCGAGCGCGGTCGGAAGTGCCGTGTTGGCGAAGAACTCGGGACCATAGACCAGGATGCCCGACATCTGTTCCGTGCCGGAAGTCCCGGCATGCACCGCCTGCTGGTCTTGCGCCAATGCAGTGGCAGGGCAGGCCAACGCGGCCACCGCCAATACGCACGGTACTTTCATTTCGACCTGAAATGTCCCCCCGGGCCAACAATATAGCTGGACCCTGCAGAATTCTGGCCGAAGCAACGCAAGCTTTGCAAACGAAAAGCATAGACGGCGTAATTTTGCGCAGCACAACGTGCTGTTTGCGCAACAGAGGAAGGTTCAGAGGGCCTGCGCCGCTGCCCAGCCACTGGCCCAGGCCCATTGGAAGTTGTAGCCGCCGAGCCAGCCGGTGACGTCCACCGCTTCGCCGATCGCATAGAGGCCGGGCACGCGACGTGCCTCCATGGTCTGGGAGGAGAGATCGCCGGTGCTGATCCCGCCGACGGTGACTTCGGCCTTGGCGAAGCCCTCCGTGCCGTTCGGCGCAAACGGCCAGGCGGCCAGTTGCGCTTCGGCCTGGTCCAGCAGGGCGTCGCGGCAATTGCCGAGCTCGCTCGGCAGGGCAATGCGCTCGGCCAGCGTGGTGGCGAGCCTCTCGGGCAGCTGGCGGTTCAAAAGGCTCCGCAGATTCAGGCGGGGCTCGGTTCGCTTGGCCTCGCGTAGCCAGCCTTTGGGCCGTTCCGGCAGAAAATCGATCGCGATTGAGTCGCCGTGTCGCCAATAGGAGGAGATCTGGAGGATCGCCGGGCCGGAGAGGCCGCGATGGGTGAACAGCGCCGCCTCGCGGAATGCAGCCTTGCCCGCGCGGGCCTCGACGGACGTCGCGACGCCTGACAATTCACGGAACAGTGCCTGGTCGGGGCCGAGGGTCAGGGGGACGAGCGCCGGGCGCGGCTCGACCACCTTGAGGCCGAAGCGGCGGGCAAGGTCGTATGCGAAACCGGTCGCGCCGAGCTTGGGGATGGCCGGGCCTCCCGTGGCAATGACAAGGGCTGGGGCCTCGGCGACGCCCTTGTTGGTGGTCACCCCGAACCGGCCATCGGCATGATCCAGGGCGGTGATGCCGGCGCCGAGCTGCAGCACCACCTGGCCGCGATGGCATTCATCGAGGAGCATCTCGACGATCTGCCGCGCGGAGCCGTCGCAGAACAACTGGCCCAGCGTCTTCTCGTGCCAGGCGATGCCGTGGCGCTCGACCAGCGCGAGGAAGTCCTGCGCGGTGTAGCGGCCCAGCGCCGACTTGGCGAAATGCGGGTTGGCGGAGAGGTAGCGATCGGGCGCCGTGCCGACATTGGTGAAGTTGCACCGGCCCCCGCCCGAGATCAGGATCTTCTTGCCCGGCGCCTCGGCATGGTCGAGCAGCAGGACCTTGCGGCCGCGCTGGCCGGCCATGGCCGCGCAGAACATCCCCGCCGCGCCGGCGCCGAGAATGATCGCGTCATGGGTGCCGAGAGATGCGTGCATGGGCGTGCCGATAGCGTGCTTCTCGGGCCCCGAACAGCAAAACGCCGCCGGGAATGCCGGCGGCGTCTGCTTCGGTCCGAACGGGATCGGATCAGATATGGATCGGCTTGCCGCGCACGCCCATCGCCGCTTCCTTGATCGCCTCGGAATGCGTCGGGTGGGCATGGCAGGTATAGGCAATGTCTTCGGACGTCGCGCCGAATTCCATCGCCTGCGCGACCTGGGCGATCATCGTGCCGGCCGGCGCGGTGATGATCCAGGCGCCGAGCACGCGGTCGGTCTTGGCGTCGGCGATCACCTTCACCCAGCCGGTGGTGTCGTCGATCGCCTTGGCGCGGCTGTTGCCCGCCATCGGGAACTTGCCGACCTTCACCTCGCCCTTTTCGCGCGCCTGCTCTTCGGTGAGGCCGACGCCGGCGATTTCGGGATGGGTGTAGACGACGCTCGGGATCACCGCGTGATTCACAATGCCGGTCAGGCCGGCGATGTTCTCGGCGACCGCGATGCCTTCGTCCTCGGCCTTGTGCGCGAGCATCGGGCCCGGGATCACGTCGCCGATCGCCCACACGCCGTCGACGGCGGTGCGGAAGCTGTGATCGGTCTCGATCTGGCCGCGCTGGTTGGTGGCGAGGCCGATCTTGTCGAGGCCGAGGCCGTCGGTGTTCGGACGACGGCCGATCGCGACGAGCACGACATCGGCTTCCAGCGTTTCCGCAGCACCACCGGCGGCGGGCTCGACGGTGACGGTCGCCTTGTCGCCATTGACGGCAACGCCGGTCACCTTGGTGGAGAGCTTGATCTCCATGCCCTGCTTCTTGAAGATCTTGGCGGCTTCCTTGCGGACTTCACCGTCCATGCCGGGGAGCAGCTGGTCGAGATACTCGACCACGGTCACCTTGGCGCCGAGGCGCTGCCAGACCGAGCCGAGCTCGAGCCCGATCACGCCGCCGCCGATCACGACCATGTTGGCCGGCACCTTCTCCAGCGCGATCGCGCCGGTGGAGTCGACGACGACCTTCTGGTCGATCGCAACACCCGGCAGCGGGGTGACCGACGAGCCGGTGGCGATCACGATGTTCTTGGCGGTGACGGTGCGCTCGCCCACCTGCACGGTGTGCGCGTCGATGAAGGTGCCGAGGCCCTTCACCCATTCGACCTTGTTCTTCTTGAACAGGAACTCGATGCCGCCGGTCAGGCCCTTCACGGCCTTGTCCTTGTCGGCCATCATTGCCGGCAGGTCGAGCTCGACATTGCCCAGCTTGACGCCGTGCTTGGCCAGCGCGCCCGAGGCGGCTTCGTAGAACAGCTCGGAGGCGTTCAGCAGCGCCTTGGAGGGGATGCAGCCGACGTTCAGGCAGGTGCCGCCCAGCGTCTCACGGGCTTCGACGCAGCCGGTCTTGAGACCCAGCTGCGCCGCGCGGATCGCCGCGACATAGCCGCCGGGGCCGGAACCGATGATCAGGACGTCGAAATCATATTCAGCCATTTTCCGCTCCATGCGTGCGCCGCGTCAGGCGCCTTGCCGTGCTCCTGCGAACGCAGGAGCCCAGGGTTGCGAAGGTCGTTCCTCGATCCGGCGCCATCGCGCGGCTCAGCCGAAGAGCGTCCCGTACAAATCCTTCCACTGCGGGTTGTCGCGTTCGATCAGCTCGATCTTCCACGCCCGCTTCCATTTCTTCATCTGGCGTTCGCGAAGCCGCGCCCCGTCCAGATCCTCATGCGCCTCGTACCAGACGAGGAGCGTGCAGCCATTGTCCTTGGTGAAGCCCTCGATCATGCCGGTGCGGTGCTGGTACGCCCTGGCGGGCAAGTCGCTGGTCGATCCGACATAGATCGTGCCGTTGCGCTTGTTCGCCATGATGTACACGCAGCCGGATTTCGTGGGGATTCTCCTTGGCTTTGCGCACCCGCGAAAGCGGGGACCCAAGGCGAGCGCAGTACGCCGCAACCCTGGGCCCCTGCTTTCGCAGGGGCACGGTTAGAGGTCGATCAGCAGGCGGGTCGGATCCTCGATCGCGTTCTTGATCGCGACGAGGAAGGTCACCGCCTCGCGGCCGTCGATCAGACGGTGATCGTAGCTGAGCGCGAGATACATCATCGGGCGGACGACGACCTGGCCGTTACGCACCACGGGACGCTCCTCGATGCGGTGCAGGCCGAGCACGGCCGACTGCGGCGGGTTGATGATCGGGGTCGACATCAGCGAGCCGAACACGCCGCCGTTCGAGATGGTGAAGGTACCGCCCTTCATCTCGTCCATCTTGAGAGAGCCGTCCTTGGCGCGCTTGCCGAAATCGCCGATCGTCTTCTCGATGCCGGCGACCGACAGGTCCTGCGCGTCGCGGATCACCGGCACGACCAGGCCCTGCGGGGCCGAGACCGCGACCGAGATGTCGCAATAATCGTGATAGACGATCTCGTCGCCCTCGATCGAGCCGTTGACGCCGGGGATGTCCTTCAGCGCCATGCACGCGGCCTTCACGAAGAAGCCCATGAAGCCCAGGCGAACGCCGTGCTTCTTCTCGAACAGGTCCTTGTACTTGGCGCGCGCCTCGATCACCGCGGTCATGTCCACGTCGTTGAACGTGGTGAGCATGGCGGCGGTGTTCTGCGCTTCCTTGAGGCGCTTGGCGACGGTCTGGCGCAGGCGGGTCATCCGCACGCGCTCTTCCTTGCGACCGCCGGTCGAAGCCGGGGCAGCGGCAGGCACCGGAGCGGCAGCCGGGGCCGGAGCCGCAGCAGGCTTGCTGCTGGCGGCGGCGATCACGTCGTCCTTGGTCAGGCGGCCGTCCTTGCCGGTGCCCTGCACGGTCGAGGGATCGACACCCGTCTCGAGCACCGCACGGCGCACCGACGGCGACAGCGCAGCCGCATCGGCGGCGGGCGCCGGGGCAGCGGCCGGCGCCGGGGCGGGCGTTGCAGCCGGAGCGGCAGCAGCCGGAGCGGCCGCGGCACCTTCACCCGCGATGATCGCGATCACCGCACCCACTTCGACGGTATCGCCGACCTTGACGATCTGCTCGCCCATCACGCCGGCGACCGGCGACGGGACTTCGACCGAGACCTTGTCGGTCTCGAGGCTGGCGATCGGCTCGTCGACGCGGACGGGATCGCCCGGATTCTTCAGCCATTCACCGACAGTGGCTTCGGTGATCGATTCGCCCAGTACAGGGACTTTGACTTCGGTGGCCATTTTCAACCTTTCCGGGTGCGGCGGATTTCTTCGCGGACATTATGGCCGAGCGCGTCGGCAACGAGCGCGCCCTGCTCTGCGGTGTGGCGCTTCATCAGGCCGGTGGCGGGCGAGGCCGCCGCGGCGCGACCGGCATAGCGCGGACGCTGTACCTTGATGCCGGCGTCGATCAGGCACTGCTCGATCAGCGGCTCGACAAAGAACCAGTAGCCGTTGTTCTTCGGCTCTTCCTGCGCCCACACTACCTCTTCGAGGTTGGTCATGCGCTTCAGCCGTTCGGTCAGCGGCTCGCCCGGGAACGGGTAGAGCTGCTCGATCCGGACGATCGCGGTGTTCTTGTCGCCCGCCGCGTCGCGCGCTTCGATCAGGTCGTAGGCGACCTTGCCGGTGCAGAGCACGAGGCGCTTCACTTGCGCATCCGCCGGAGCGCTCGGGTCCGACAGGATCCGCTTGAAGTGGCTGTCGCCCAGGAACTCCTCGGCGCTGGAGACCGCCAGCTTGTGGCGGAGCAGCGACTTCGGCGTCATCTGAATGAGCGGCTTGCGGAAGTTGCGGTGCATCTGCCGGCGCAGCAGGTGGAAATAGTTGGCCGGCGTGGTGATGTTCACCACCTGCATGTTGTCCTGCGCGCAGAGCTGGAGGAAGCGCTCCGGACGCGCCGAGCTGTGCTCGGGGCCCTGGCCTTCATAGCCGTGCGGCAGCAGCATCACCAGGCCGTTGGCGCGGAGCCACTTGGACTCGCCCGACGCGATGAACTGGTCGATCATGATCTGCGCGCCGTTCACGAAGTCGCCGAACTGCGCTTCCCACAGCACCAGCGCCTTCGGATCGGCCAGCGCATAGCCATACTCGAAGCCGAGCACGCCATATTCGCTGAGCGGCGAGTCCAGCACCTCGAACCGGCCATGCGGCACCGTGGTCAGCGGCACATATTTCGCCTCGGTCTTCTGGTCGACCCAGACGGCGTGGCGCTGCGAGAAGGTGCCGCGACCCGAATCCTGGCCGGACAGGCGGACGGTATAGCCTTCCGACAGCAGCGAGCCGAAGGCCAGTGCCTCGCCGGTCGCCCAGTCGAAGTTCGCACCCGACTTGAACATCTCGCGCTTGGCATCGAGCACACGACCCAGGGTCTTGTGGATCTCGAGATCTTGCGGAACCGTGGTCAGCGTGCGGCCGATGCTGTCGAACAGCTTCTTTTCGATGCCGGTCTCGACGTTGCGCCGCGAGCCTTCGCCGTCCGACGGCGCGCCCAGGCCCGACCAGCGGCCGGCGAACCAGTCCGCCTTGTTCGGCAGATAGGTCTTGCCCGCCTCGAATTCGCCTTCGAGCAGCGTGTTGAACTGGGTGGTCTTCTCGTCGATGAAGCCCTGGTCGACCACGCCCTCGGCGATCAGCTTCTGGCCATAGATGCTGCTCACACCGGGGTGCTGGCGGATCTTCTGGTACATTAGCGGCTGGGTGAACCCGGGCTCGTCGCCTTCATTGTGGCCGAAGCGGCGATAGCACCACATGTCGATCACGATGTCGCGGTGGAAGGCCTGACGGAACTCGATCGCCACCTTGCAGGCGAAGGTAACGGCTTCGGGGTCGTCGCCGTTGACGTGCAGGATCGGCGCCTGGACGCCCTTGGCGACGTCCGACGGATAGGGCGAGGAGCGCGCGAACTGCGGGCTCGTCGTGAAGCCGACCTGGTTGTTGATGACGAAGTGGATGCAGCCGCCGGTATTGTAGCCGCGGATGCCGGAGAAGCCGAGCGTCTCCCACACGATGCCCTGGCCGGCGAAGGCCGCGTCACCATGGATCAGCACCGGCAGGACCTGGTCATGCTTTTCCAGATCACCGCGGATGGTCTGCAGCGCGCGCGCCTTGCCGAGCACGACCGGATCGGCCGCCTCGAGGTGCGACGGGTTGGCGACCAGCGACATGTGAACGCTGATGCCGTCGAACTGGCGATCGGTGGAGGTGCCGAGGTGATACTTCACGTCACCCGAGCCGGCGACGTCGTCCGGGTTGGCCGAACCGCCGCCGAACTCGTGGAAGATCACCCGGAACGGCTTCTCCATGACGTTGGCGAGCATGTTCAGGCGGCCGCGATGGGCCATGCCGTACACGATCTCGCGGACGCCCTGCTGGCCGCCGTACTTGATGATCGCTTCCATAGCCGGGATCATCGATTCGCCGCCGTCGAGGCCGAACCGCTTGGTGCCGACATATTTCTTGCCGAGGAATTTTTCCCACTGCTCGGCTTCGATGACCTTGGACAGGATCGCCTTCTTGCCGTCCGGCGTGAAGGTGATCGCCTTGTCCTTGCCTTCCATCCGGTCCTGGAGGAAGCGGCGTTCCTCCACGTCCGCGATGTGCATATATTCGAGGCCTACATTGCCGCAGTAATTGGCCTGGAGGATCGCGACGATCTCGCGCACCGTGCCGTGCTGCAGGCCGAGCGCGCCGCCCAGATAGATCGGGCGATCGAGGTCTGCGCCCGAGAAGCCGTGATATTCCGGCGTCAGATCGGCGGGCAGGTTCTGGCGGGCGAGGCCCAGCGGATCGAGATTGGCGGCGAGATGGCCGCGCACCCGGTAGGTGCGGATCAGCATCATCGCGCGGATCGAATCTTCCGCGGCCTTGGTCACGTCCGCCGTCGATGCGGCGGGGGCGGCCGGCTTGGCCGGCGCGCCGCCCTTGGCGGGCTTGGGCGCGGGCTCCATCTGGGTGGGGTCGAGCCCGGCCGTCAGCGCGTCGGTTTCGGTCAGCGGCCAGTTGGCACGCTGCCAGCTGGGGCCAGAGGCCGTGGATTCGAGACCCTCGAACCAGGCACGCCAGCTCGGTTCGACGGATGCCGGGTCGCTCTTGTAGCGCCGGTACAGGGTCTCGACGAAGCCGGGGCTCACGCCGCCGGCGATGTCGTCGAAGTCGAGGCCTTCATAGCCCATGATCATGCTTCCGTTCGTGTTAGCGCTCCCACTCCCACCTATATAGGAGCGCTACCGTTGCAGTTTAGCCCTTGAGCACTTCCATCAGCGTCTCGCCGAGCAGCGAGGGGCTGGGGGAAACGCGGATGCCGGCGGCTTCCATCGCCGCGATCTTGTCTTCGGCGCCGCCCTGGCCGCCCGAGACGATCGCGCCGGCATGGCCCATGCGGCGGCCCGGAGGCGCGGTGCGGCCCGCGATGAAGCCGGCCATCGGCTTCTTGCGGCCACGCTTGGCCTCGTCGATCAGGAACTGCGCGGCCTCTTCCTCGGCCGAACCACCGATCTCGCCGATCATGATGATCGACTTGGTGGCTTCGTCCGCGAGGAACATCTCGAGCACGTCGATGAAGTTGGTGCCGTTGACCGGGTCACCGCCGATGCCGACGGCCGTGGTCTGGCCCAGGCCCGCATTGGTGGTCTGGAACACCGCCTCGTAGGTGAGGGTGCCCGAGCGCGACACGACGCCCACCGAGCCCTTCGAGAAGATCGAGCCCGGCATGATGCCGATCTTGCATTCGCCCGGCGTCAGCACGCCCGGGCAGTTCGGGCCGATCAGGCGCGACTTGGAGCCGGAAAGCGCACGCTTCACCTTCACCATGTCCAGCACCGGAATGCCCTCGGTGATCGCGACGATCAGCGGGATCTCGGCGTCGATCGCCTCGAGGATCGAATCGGCCGCGAAGGGGGGCGGCACGTAGATCACGCTGGCGTCGGCGCCGGTCTTCGACTTGGCTTCGGCAACCGTGTTGAAAACGGGCAGGCCGATATGCGTGCTACCGCCCTTGCCGGGGGTGACGCCGCCGACCATCTGCGTGCCATAGGCAAGCGCCTGCTCGGTGTGGAACGTGCCGGTAGCACCGGTCATCCCCTGGACGATGACCTTGGTGTTCTTGTCGACGAGGATGCTCATTCAGTTCGCCTTTTCCGGGTCGCTGGGAGGGGTGTAGGAGCGCAACGCAATCCAGCCGCCAAAGGTGGTCAGCGTGTACTGCGTCGTGCCGAACGAAGCGTTCACGAAGGTCGCGCGATCGGGCTTGGATTCGGGGCGCACGTAGAGCGGCACCTTTTCCTCGCTCGGGAGCACGATCTTGCGGGCCGCGAGATAGTCGTCGCCGCTGCCGGTCCACAGGACCAGGCAGGATTCGGCGATCTGGCCGGCTGCGGTGCCGGCCTTGGGTACGAAAAGATAGGTGTTGCCGCCGGCGATGCGGTAGATGGTGTTTGGCACCTCGGCCGCGGCGGGTGCCGGAGCCTTCAGCGCATCGGCGGCGGTGGCCGCCGCGCTCTCGCCGATCGCGCGCTGCGCCGGAAGCGGCAGCGTCGCATAGGTCGCCGGTTCCGCCATGCCGCGAGTCAGCCGCGCGGCGCCGCCCATGCACACGGCACGGAACAGCTCCACCGGCTCGGTGGGGGCCGTGGCGACCGCTTCCTGTGCGGAAGCGACGCCCGGCACCGCCACGAGCGCGGGTAGGATCAGGCGAGCGAGGCGTCGATCGACTTGCATGCTGCGACCAGTTCCTTGACCGCATCGACCGAGACGTCGAAATTCTGCTTCGCCGTGGCGTTCAGCTCGATCTCGACGATGCGCTCGACGCCGTCCTTGCCGATGACGATCGGCACGCCGACGTACAGATCGTCGACGCCGTACTGGCCGGTGAGGTGCGCGGCACAGGGAAGCAGGCGCTTCTTGTCCTTCAGATAGCTCTCGGCCATCGCGATCGCGCTGGTGGCCGGCGCATAATAGGCCGAGCCGGTCTTGAGCAGCGCGACGATCTCGCCGCCGCCCGAGCGGGTGCGCGCGACGATGGCGTCGATGCGCTCCTGGGTGGACCAGCCCATCTTGATCAGGTCGGGCACCGGGATGCCGGCGACGGTCGAATACTCGATCACCGGGACCATGGTGTCGCCGTGTCCGCCCAGCACGAAGGCGGTGACGTCCTCGACCGAGACGTTGAATTCCTCGGCGAGGAAGTGGCGGAAGCGCGCCGAGTCGAGCACGCCGGCCATGCCGACGACCTTCTGGTGCGGCAGGCCCGAGAACTCGCGCAGCGCCCACACCATCGCGTCGAGCGGGTTGGTGATGCAGATCACGAACGCGTCGGGCGCGTGCGCGGCGATGCCCTCGCCCACGGCCTTCATCACGCCCAGGTTGGTCTTGAGAAGATCGTCGCGGCTCATGCCCGGCTTGCGCGGGATACCGGCGGTGACGATGCAGACGTCGGCGCCCGCAATGTCCTCGTAGCTGTTCGCGCCCTTGAGGTTGGCATCGAAGCCTTCGACCGGTCCGGACTGTGCGATGTCGAGCGCCTTGCCCTGCGGCGTGCCCTCGGCAATGTCGAACAGGACGATATCGCCCAGTTCCTTGATTGCAGCGAGGTGCGCGAGGGTGCCACCGATCATGCCGGAGCCGATCAGCGCGATCTTCTTGCGAGCCATGGAATCTCCTTGGTTGGATCCAAGCAAAGCGGCCGCATCACGATGCGCCGCGAAAGCGGGGGCGGGATAGGCCTATAATAGCGACGCTGCAACCCGTGTTGGGGGATAGGTGCAGGATTATCTTTGCAATTCATTCGCAAGAGCAATAGAGAGTATTTTGCTCGGTTTCGCGCCGCTGCGGGATTCTGGCGACTTCCCTGCGGCTTCCCGCCAACCGTGCAGAGGACACCGGCCTCCGCACCCTAGGCCCCTCCCGCATGCGAGAGGGGCCTGGACAGTCACTTCTTCGCCGCGTCCGCAGCCTCGCGCTTGGCATAATCGCCTGCGAGCACATCGAACGCCAGCTTGTGCTGGCCTGTCTCGGAGATCAGGCCCTTGCGGTTCCAGCCCTGCTGATAGATCGGGTGCTGGCGCCGCGGCGAGCGGAAGTCCTTGAGGATCCAGGGGCTCATGCCGCGCAGGAACGGCACCTTGGCGGCCATCGCCAGTGTCGCGCGGTAATAGTCGGCCTGATACTCCTCGCTGAACTTGTGCGGGCTCGCCACCGGGTCGTGATAGCCGGCGCGGGCGTCGGCGCCGAATTCGGAGAAGATCAGCGGCTTGTTCGCCGGTCCGCGCCATTCCTGGCTGGCCAGATCCTCCAGCGCGTCGTCGGAGTACCAACCATTATAGGTGTTGATCGCCATGACATCGAGGTCGTTGGCCAGCGGATCGTCGATCTTCATGATGCTCTTGCCCTCGCGACCGCTGAGCAGCGCGGCGGTGACGAGACGGCTGGAGTCGAGCGCGCGGACATCGGCGATCATCGTGCGCAGGAAGGCGTTGCGCGCATCGTTGGTCGGCGTCTCGTTGGCGACGCTCCACAGCACGACCGAGGCACGGTTGCGGTCGCGGCGGATGTTCTCGGCCTGGATGCGACGGGCGTCGGCCAGCGTGTCCGGGTTGTTCCAGTTGACCAGCCAGTAGAGGGGCACCTCGCTCCACACCAGCAGGCCCATCTCGTCCGCCATGCGGGTGGTCGACTCGCTGTGCGGATAGTGCGCCAGCCGCACGAAATTGCCGTGCAGGCCATATTTGATCTCGCCCAGCAGGGCGCGGGCGGCTGCCGGCGTCATCGCGCGAACCGGATCGGCGCCCAGTTCTTCCTCGTGCATCGAGATGCCGCGCAGGAAGATCGGCTTGCCGTTGAGCAGGATGTCGGCGCCCTTCACCGCGATGGTGCGGAAGCCCATGCGATCGGCGAAATGATCGGCGCCGGCGTCGATGGCGATGTCGTAGAGCTTCGGGTTCTCCGGCGACCAGCGGACCAGCGCACGCGGCACCGGCAGCGTCGCGTCCCATTTGCCCTCGCCATCGGTCTTGCCGTCGAGCACGGCGCCGAGGCCCGGAATGCGGAACCTGACCGCCGTTCCCGCGGCCGCCGGCCCTTCGAGCTTCACCGATACCGCGATGCGGGTGCCGTCCGGCGTCAGGCGGACGAAGGCGTCGTCGACATAGGTATCGGGCACGGTGACAAGCGTGACGCTGCGGGTGATGCCGCCATAGGTCTCCCAATCGGTCACCGGTGGCGGCACGTCGTTGGCGGTGCGCACCGAATCGACGCCGATCGTCACCTGGTTGCGACCCGGGCGCAGCAGCTTGGTGACCTCGAAGGCGAACGGCGTGTAGCCGCCGCGATGCTCGCCCAGCGGCTTGCCGTTGAGATACACATAGGAGCGATATTCGGCCGCGCCGATGCGCAGGAACACGCGGTTACCGGGCTTGGGTGCCGCCGCGGTGAAGTCGCGCTGGTACCAGACCAGCCCCTGGTACAGCCGCATCTCGGGCGAATGGCCGATCCACGATCCCGGCAGGCTGGCTACCGGCGACTGCTGCATGTCATATTCGAAGAAGGTGCGCGGCTTGGCCTGCATCACCTCGGCGGGGATCACGTCGGCGGCGCGGTTGGTGCGCTGGTTGGGCGGTTCGCCATGGAAACCGGCCAGACCATCGCGGTATGGATCGATCGACCAGTGCCACGGCCCGTCGAGGCTCTGCTGCTGGCGGAGGTCCGCCGCGACGAGCACGGGCTGCGCCCAGGCCGAGGATATTCCGAGCCACGCAAACCCCATGGCTGCGAGAAGGCGCAATCGCCGCATCATCTTCTCCCTGTTCCTCCGGGAAAACCCGGAGCCCGATGTCATTGTAGAACGGGAGAATGGACTTACAACGTGGTCTGATCAATCCTGTCCATGGCCTTTGGCCAGATAGTCGTCGGACTGCATCTCGAGCAGGCGCGACACGGTGCGCTCGAACTCGAACCGCCCGTCGCCACTCTCGTAGAGATGTTCGGGTTCGGCATTGGCGGCGGCGAGCAGCTTCACCTTGTGCTCGTAGAGCGCGTCGACCAGCGTGACGAAGCGGGCGGCCTCGTTCCGATTTTCCGGTCCCAGCTTTGGGATGCCGACCAGGATCACGGTATGGAAGCGCCGTGCGATGGCGAGATAGTCCGGCGCACCCCGCGCTTCGCCGCACAGCCGCTTGAACGAGAAGACGGCGACGCCCTTCACGCATTTCGGCACCAGGATCTCGCGGCCGCCGGGGATCGGCACCTGGCAGGACGGCACGCGGGCGCGGTCCTCGACCGGATAGTCGGTGAGGCGGAAAAAGGCCGCGGAGAGGGTGGCGGTGGCTTCGGGCCCGTTCGGCACAAGCCACGTGTGTACGCTGCCCAGCCGGTCGCGGCGATAGTCGACCGGGCCGTTGAGCGCGAGCACGTCCATCTTCTCGCCGATCAGGTCGATGAAGGGCAGGAACAGCTGGCGGTTGAGCCCGTCCTTGTAGAGATCCTTGGGCGGGCGATTGGAGGTGGCGACCACCGTGAGCCCGTGTGCCATCATCGCGGTGAACAACCTCGAGAGGATCATCGCGTCGGGCGGATTGTTCACCACCAGTTCGTCAAAGGCGAGCAGGCGCGTGTCGCTGGCGAGCGCATCGGCGACGGCGACCACCGGATCGGCGGTATCCTTCTGCCGCTCGACGTTCAGCCGCTCATGCACCTCGAGCATGAATTCGTGAAAATGGACGCGGCGCTTCCGGCGGATGTCGAGGCTGTCGTAGAACAGGTCCATCAGCATCGACTTGCCGCGGCCGACATCGCCCCACAGATACAGCCCGCGCGGCACCGCCGGCTTGCGGCCGGTAAGCTTCCACAACACGCTGCCCTTGCGCGGGGCGGCCTGCAGTTCCGCGGCCAGGGCGTCGAGACGGGCGGCGGCGGCTTCCTGCTCACGATCGGGGCGAAGCTCGCCGGCGGAGACGAGGGCGCGGTAACGATCGAGGACGCGAGTCATGCCGGGCGGTGGTTTCCATACTGCGCCGGCAGCGCGCCGGGCGGGATCGGGCGGCCGGGCTGTCGCTGGCGACCGCCCGGGCGAACGTTGCGCATAGCGGCCACGTTCCAGTTAGGGAAGCTGCGGAAGCCTCCCTAGTTACCACCCCCGGCCGCTGCTGGTAGCACAGGCACGAGGCTGGAGACGGACATGCGGTTGCGGCGCATCTATTGGCTGGTTCCGGTGGCGATCGCGGGGGCGGGCGCCGGCGGCCTGTTCTGGCTCCGCCAGCCGCTCGCGGTGGTCGGCACGCCCGTCCGGATCGGCCCGGCCGCCGATGTCGTCTATGCCACCGGCTTCGTCGAGGCGCGCGAGCCGGTCGACGTCGCGGCACGGGTGACGGCGCCGATCACGCAGGTGCTGGTGGAAGAGGGCGCGCGGGTCGCGCGCGGCCAGCCGCTCGCCCGGCTCGAGGATGGCGAGCAGCGCGAAGCGATCGCGCAACTCGCGGCGCAGGCCCGGGCGGCAGCGCTGGACGAGCAACGAACGGTGGCGATCTTTCGCCGCGGCTTCGCGACCGCCGCTGCCCGCGACCGGGTGGTGACCACCGCCGAGGCGGCGCGCGCGGCGGAGGCGGCGGCGCGGGCGCGGCTCGACCAATATGTCGTGCGGGCGGGGATTGCGGGGGTGGTGCTCCGCCGCGACGCCTATCCAGGCGCGCTGGCGACACCGGCCAAGATCCTGTTCACGCTCGGTGACCCCGCACGGGTGCGGGTGACCGCCACGGTCGACGAGCGGGATATTCCGCGGGTGCTGCCGGGCCAGCGCGTGGCGATGACCTCCGATGCCTATAAGGGGCGCGTCTACCGCGGCCGGGTGACCGAGATCACCCCGGCGGGAGATCCCAACCAGCGGGCGTTTCGCGTGCGGGTCGCGCCCGACGGTGCCGATCTGCCGATGGGGCTAACCCTCGAACTGAACATCGAGACGGCGGTGCATCCGCGGGCGCTGCTGGTCCCCGCCAAGGCGGTGCGCGAGGGCAGAGTGTGGGTCGCGCAGACCGATCGTGCGAGGCGGGTGGCAGTGCAGACCGGCATCGAGGGCGGGGACATGGTGGAGGTTCGCGCCGGGATCGCGCCGGGTACCTGCGTCCTCGTCGATCCGCCGGCGACGCTGGCGGATGGCGCGCGCGTGAAGGTTGCGGGTTGCTGACATGCGCCGGGTCGCCCTGCTGCTTTCGATCGCCTTTCAGCATCTCGCCAAGCGGCGACGGCAGACGATCGTCGCGGTGGCGGGTGTAGGCGTCGGTGTCGGCTTCTTCCTCGCGGTGTCGGCGCTGATGGTCGGCAGCCAGGACGACTTCGTGAAGAAGCTGATCGATGCGGCACCCCATATCGTGGTGTCCGACGAAGTACGCAGCCCGACACCGCAGCCGGCGGTGCAGGCCTATCCCGGCGGCGCGGTGGCGGTACACGGCTACAAGCCGCGGACCGAGATGCGCGGTATCAAGGGCTGGCAGCAACTTGTCGCGACGGTGAACGCGATGCCCGGCGCCGTCGCCTCGCCCTCGCTGTCCGGCGGGGTGACGCTGCGGGTGGGCGGGCATGAGGAGGCGCTGGCGGTGATCGGCATCGATCCCGCGGTCGAGGCCCATGTCAGCAACGTCGAGGAAAATCTGAAGGCCGGCAGCCTGCATGCCCTGGAAACCAACCAGGGCGGGCTGATCGTCGCCGAGGAACTGGCGCGTCGGCTGGGGGTGAACATGGGCGATGTGGTCGGTGCCACCTCGGCGCGGGGTGGCACCCGCTCGCTGCGGATCGTCGGGCTGTTCGGCCGCGGGCGCAGCCCCGGCGGGAGCAGCGGCACCGGCTATGTGCTGCTGCGCGAGGCGCAGTCGCTGACCGGCCAGCCCTTCATCATCAACCGGGTGGGGGTGAAGATCGCCGATCCCTATCGGGCGGAGACCGTCGCCAAGGCGCTGGAGGCACGGTTCAGCTACAAGGCGGAAAGCTGGCAGGAACGTTCGGCCGATTTTCTGACACTGCTGCTCACCCGCAACATCATCATGTACACGGTGGTTTCGGCGATCCTGCTGGTGGCCAGCTTCGGCATCTACACGGTGGTGTCGAACGCGGTGGCGGATAAGCGGCGCGACATCGCGATTCTGCGTTCCATCGGGTTCTCGCAGGCCGACCTGCAGGGCATCTTCGTCGCCGAGGGTCTGGTGCTGGCGGTGATAGGGATCATTCTGGGTTTCGGACTGGGACTGGTGCTGATGCAGATCCTCGGCAGCCTCGAATTCCCGGTCAGCGGACGCGTGGAGCATATCCCGCTGGATCGCCGCCCGCGCCAGTTCTTGCTGGCGGGCGGCGCCTCGCTCGCCTGTGCTGTGTTCGCCGCCTGGCTGCCTGCGCGCAAGGCGGCCCGCGTCGATCCGGTCGACATCCTGCGGGGTGCCGCATGAGCACGCTGATAGAGGCGCACGGCCTCGCCCGCGTGCTGCCGGGGGATCCGCCGGTGTCGCTGGTGCAGGGCATCGATCTGGCGGTCGAGCCGGGCAGGTTCGTCGCGGTGATCGGCCCTTCGGGCTGCGGCAAGTCGTCGTTGCTCTATCTGCTCGGGCTGCTCGACCGACCGACTGCAGGCAGCCTGATGTTCGACGGGATGGATACGGTGCCGATGGGCGGGGACGCCCGCGCGGCGCTGCGGCTGGCGCGGTTCGGCTTCGTCTTCCAGTTCCACTTCCTGCTGCCGGAATTCACCGCGCTGGAAAATATATTGATTCCCATCCGACGCCTGGGGCGCCTTTCCGGCGGGGACGCCCGGACGCGCGCGATGGAACTGCTGCGCGCGATGGAGCTGGAGGCGCAGGCGGACAAGACGCCCGATCGCATGTCCGGCGGGCAGCGCCAGCGGGTGGCGATCGCCCGCGCATTGGCCAATGATCCGTCGCTGGTGCTGGGGGACGAGCCGACCGGCAACCTGGACAGCGTCAATTCACGGCGGGTGGTGGAGATCTTCCAAGCGCTGGCGCACGAGCAGGGCCGCGCGGTGATCTGCGTGACGCATGACCCCGACGTTGCCGCAGCGGCGGACCGGCGCATACACATGCGCGACGGCGGGATCGAGAAGGTCGATTGACACGCTCCCCTCCCGCACGCGGGAGGGGAGCTGCAAGGCTCAGAGCACGCGCTCGGCGGCCAGCTTCTTCACTTCGGCGATCGCCTTGGCGGGGCTCAGGCCCTTCGGGCAGGCGTTCGCGCAGTTCATGATGGTGTGGCAGCGATACAGGCGGAACGGATCCTCGAGCTGATCGAGACGCTCGCCGGTCATCTCGTCACGCGAGTCGGCCAGCCAGCGATAGGCCTGGAGCAGGATCGCCGGACCGAGGAACTTGTCGCTGTTCCACCAGTAGCTCGGGCACGAGGTCGAGCAGCAGGCGCACAGGATGCACTCGTAGAGGCCGTCCAGCTTCTCGCGGTCCTGCGGGCTCTGGAGCCGCTCCTTGCCCGACGGCGTGGTGGTCACGGTCTGCAGCCACGGCTTGATCGAGGCATATTGCGCATAGAAGTGCGTGAAATCGGGGACCAGGTCCTTGATCACGTCCATATGCGGCAGCGGGGTGATCTGCACCTCGCCCTTGATGTCCTCGATCGCGGTGGTGCAGGCGAGTCCGTTCTTGCCGCCGATGTTCATCGAGCAGGAACCGCAGATGCCCTCGCGGCATGAGCGGCGGAACGTCAGCGACGAATCCTGCTCGCCCTTGATCTTGATCAGCGCGTCGAGAACCATCGGGCCGCAATCGTCGAGATCGACCTCGAACGTGTCGTAGCGAGGGTTCTCGCCCGAATCCGGATCGTAGCGGTAGATCTTGAACTTCTTGACCCGCGTGGCCTCGGGGCTTGCCTTGTGCTCCTGGCCCTTGGTGATGCGGCTGTTCTTGGGCAGGCGGAATTCGGCCATTCCTGAAACTTCCTCTTTCGCTTCGGCGCGACGCGTCTTTGGGGGGCGAGCTATGCCTTTCGCATCCGCAGCGCAAGTGTCCTTTGGACCGCGCCCCTAGATCACGTCGAGCACCAGCCCCAGGTCCCGCGCCGCTTCGGCTTCGATATACCAGTTATAGGGCGCGCGGCGGCGAAGCTCCTCGAATTCGACGCGCGAGCCGGCGACGATCGCCCGAAAGCCCTCTTCCTCGATCGCGATCGACTGCTCGATCTCGGCCAGCTTGGCCTTCAGCACCGCCGGCAGCATCTGCAGCGGACCGGAGAGTTCGAGCGTCGACTGCATCTGCCGCTCGTGCAGCATCAGCCGGGTGCCGCGGGTGAGGAAGCGTTTGTCGACCGGAAATCCGGCCATGAAGGTGGCGCCCGCCGAATAGACCGCGACCTTGCCGAGGAACAGCAGCTCGCGCCCCGTCGCCTCGTGGAGCAGGCGCAGTTCGTCGGCCATCAGCCGGGCGACTTCGGGATCGCCGCCCAGCGTGGAGAGCGCGACGACCAGCGGGCCATCTGCCGGCGCTGCGAGCAGCTGGTCATGGAAACTGCGATACATCGCGTGATCGACGGTGCCTTCCAGCCTAACATGCGGGGTGGCGAGCAGCGGATAGCGCTGGAGCGGGCTCTGGGAATCGGACATGCGCGGGCAACCGGCGAGGGGAGAGGGAGTTCCGAGGCAACGTCTTCCTCCTCCCGCCTGCGGGAAGGCGACGAGGCTCACGGCTTCAGCGCATCCGTGGCCGGCGCCCCCACCGGTGCGGTCGCCACCTTCGGCATCCGTGCCTCCAGCGGCGCCAGCCAGGCCGATACATTGTCGCCGATCGAAACCTGCGGCATCGACGGATCGAGCCGCCCGGCGCGCTCCCAGCCGATGATCGTCTGGCGCGCCTCGGCCGCGGCGTCGGCGAGGGGTTGCGGCTTTCGCAGCGCATGGTTGACCAGCGCGTCGCCGAAGAAGGTCCAGTCATTCTCCGCCCGGCAGCCGAACGAGGTTCGACGGGACGAGGCGGCGGTGAGAATCGCGGTGGTGTCGCTGATCAGCCGCTTGACGAAGGCGCCCGAATAGCAGGCGGAAAGCAGCAGCAGCCGGTTGCGGATGCCCAGTCCGTCCAGGATAGCGGCGAAGCGGGCGGGCGACAGGACACCGAAGCCCTGGTCGCCGTCATGATAGGCGAGCCCGGCATCGGGCGCGCCGTGGGTGGTGACGTATAGCACCAGCACGTCCTGGTTGCGGTCCATCACCTCCGCGATGCGGGCGAGCGCGAGCGTAAGGGCGGTGATGCTCCCGTTCGGCAGCTCTGCGCCGCCGCGGCCATCGGGCCCGGCGAACACCAAGGACCGACCCTCGGCATCATAGCGCCGCGCAAGCACCCGGGCGCTCTCGCGCGCCTCGCGGGAGAAGACAGGGTCGCTGTCGAGCGCGACACTCACCACATAGGCGTCGACCATGCCCTTGCGTTCGGGCGAGAGCGCGGCGAGGGCGGCGTGCAGCCGTCGCTGCTCGGCGAGGAGGGATCGCGGGCTGCGGCCCCGCTGAAGCTCGGGCCCACTTTCCAGCCCGTCGATGCCGGAATCGCCGGAGACGATGCCGGGCCAGCCTGTCGTGTGTGCGGGCGGCTGGGGCTGAGCCCAGGCGACAGGCGCGCCGCCCATCGCAAGCAACATCGCAGACGCGTGCAACCACAACCGCATTCGGGCAGGCCCCCCGGATCAGGTGAGCCGACAGTCTTGCCTGCGCGCCCGCGAAGTCAAGCGGCACCAAAATCGCATTGGCTTCGCCAGCGCCCGGCCCTAGTGCTGGCGTCATGCTCAAGCGTGTCCTGATCGCCCTCGCCCTGCTCGTCGTTGCCGCCGGTGCCGCCTGGTACTGGCTCAGCCGCCCCGACATCGCCACGCTGGCGGAGAGCGCGGTGACCGGTCGCGCGCCGGAAATCAGCGAGCCACGCTACCAGACCGTGCCGACAGTGGGCGTCGCCAAGGCGGTCGGCTGGCCTGCAGGGGCCGCCCCCAAGGCGGCAGCCGGGCTGAAAGTGCAGAAATTTGCCGACAAGCTCGATCACCCCCGCTGGCTGTATCAGCTGCCCAATGGCGACATTCTGGTCGCCGAAAGCAACTCGCCGCCGCGCGACAAGGGCGGGATCACCGGCTGGGTGATGGGCATGCTGATGAACAAGGCGGGCGCGGGCGTCGCCTCGGCCAACCGCATCACCTTGCTGCGCGACAGCGACGGCGACGGCGTGGCCGACATGCGCACCGTGTTCCTCACCGGGCTCAATTCGCCGAGCGGCATGACGCTGGCGAACGGGTCGCTGTACGTCGCCAACACCGATTCGCTGGTTCGCTATCCCTATCTCGATGGCCAGACCAAGATCACGTCCGCGCCGCAGAAGATCCTGTCGCTGCCCGGCGGCGGCAACCACTGGGCGCGCAACGTCGTGGCGTCGCTGGACGGGAAGCGTCTGTACGTGAGCATCGGTTCGGCCTCGAACATCGCCGAGGATGGGCTCGACGCCGAGGGCCCGATCTACAGCGCGGAAAGCCCCGCGCAGATGGCCAAGGCCGCCGCGCAACCGACCAACCGCGCGGTGATCCTCGAGGTCGATCCCGAGGCCAGGACCAGCCGCATCTTCGCCTGGGGCATCCGCAACGCCAACGGCATGGCCTTAGAACCCAAGACCCAGGCGCTGTGGGCGGTGGTGAACGAGCGCGACATGCTCGGCTCCGACATGCCGCCGGACTATATGAGCCGGGTCGATCTCGGCGCCTTCTTCGGCTGGCCCTGGCAATATTGGGGCGGATACGAGGACAAGCGGGTCGAGCCCGGCCGGCCGGACCTGCGCGAATATGTCCGCCGCCCGGACTTTGCGCTCGGCGCCCACACCGCGCCGCTGGGCCTGACCTTCGCCGATGGCGCGCGGCTGGGCGATGCCTATGCCAATGGCGCGTTCGTCGGCCTACACGGTTCTTGGAACCGCCAGCCGCCCTCGGGTTACAAGGTCGTGTTCGTGCCGTTCGGCGACAATGGCTTCCCGGCCAAGGGCGGCAAGCTGCAGGACGTGCTGACCGGCTTCCTCAACGCCAAGGGCGAGGCGCAGGGACGGCCGGTGGCGGTGATCACCGGCGCGGGCGGCGCGCTGCTGGTGGCGGACGATGTCGGCAACACCGTGTGGCGGGTGAGCGCAGGCCGCTGACCCGCCGGGCCCTCAGCCGAGCAGGCGGGGGCCTTCCTTCTCCAGCATCTCGCGCACCTTGCCGGCGAACAGGCCGAGCATGCCGGGAAGCGCCACTTCGGCGTGGACGATGCTTTCTGCCACGTCGAGTCGGCTGGCGACCTGCTGGCCCATCGCCGTCACGGTGAAGTGGAGGCTGTCGCCCTCCCAGCGATGCTCGACGGTGCCGCCGCCGGGGATCTTGTCCGCCAGACGGCCGATCTTCGACTCGATCCGCGCCCGCGCACCAGCACGGCCGAGCTGGTGGGGGATGTCGAGCGTGATGGTCTGCGACATCATTTGGCGAACAACATCGAGTCGTCGGCAAACGCCTTGAATTCGAGCGCGTTGCCGCTGGGGTCGCGGAAGAACATCGTCGCCTGCTCGCCCACCTGGCCCTGGAAGCGGATGTGCGGGGCGATGCCGAAGGGAATGCCGGCGGCTTCCACTCGCGCGGCGAGGGCGCGCCAGTCCTCCATCGTCAGCACAACGCCGAAATGCGGCACGGGCACGTCATGGCCGTCGACCGCGTTCGAGCTGGCGACGGGTTTCGCGGCGGGATCGAGATGCGCGACGATCTGGTGGCCGAACAGGTCGAAGTCGATCCACTGCGGGGAGGAGCGCCCCTCCGGGCAGCCGAGCACCTCGCCGTAAAAGGTACGGGCGGCGGCCAGGTCATGGACCGGGAAGGCGAGGTGAAAAGGGCGTGGCATGGCCATGACCTAGCCGTTGGTCCGGCGCGCGACAACGCGGCAAATGTCAGGCGTCGGCCAGGCTCTCACCCCTGTGCCAGCGCCGCAGGTTCGTCCGCGCTTCCTGCACGAAGGCCGACCGGCGGAGCACGGCAATCAGCGTGTCGGCGATCCAGCGACCAGGATTGCGCAAGGGGCGCCGGAACTGGATCAGCAGCACGATGCGGGTATGGGCGCTGTCGTTCCACACCTCATGGTCATAGGTGTCGTCGAACACCAGGGTCTCGCCCTCGGCCCAGCGCACCGTGCGGTTGCCGATTCGCATCCGCACATCGCCGTCGCGCGGCACAACCAGCCCCAGATGGCAGGTGATCAGCCCCTTGGTGACGCCGCGATGCGCCGGGATGTGCGTGCCCGGCGCGAGGATCGAGAAGATCGCGCTGTTGAGGCCGGGGATCTGCTCGATCAGTTGCGAAGTGTGGGGGCAGCGCGCCAGATTTTCGTCGACTCGATAGCCATAGCCACAGAGGAACAGGCTGCGCCATTTGCCGAGCGGCGCGATGGCGCGGTGATCGGGCGAGATCGCCGCGAGCGAGGGCGCGCCCGGCTGGGTGCCGATCGCCGCCAGCGCCTCGTCGCGGATCGTTTCCCAGTCGGCGCGGAGCAGCGCGGTCCAGGCGAAGGCCCGCATGTCGAGCACCGGCGTGTTGGGTACCAGCGAAGAGGCAGCGATGAGTCGGTCGAAGGTGCCGCGCAGATGCTTGCCCCAGCGCAGCAGCAACGGGCGGGGACGGCTGGGCGATTCGACTGCGGCGACCCTGTCGTCCGGCAGCCCGATCGGTACCTCGCTGGTGGCGATGTCCACGCGCAACTTCCCCGCAACCTTCGCGTTGGGCCCGGACTTCGGTGCTGCAACGCAACAATCTCTGCGACCGGTCTAGGCCGTCACTTGGGTCCAAAACATGGCGCGTCCATGGATTCTTGTGGCGTACATCCGGCAGAAAGGTTGCCGGTGGCATGGCGGCAACCTCGCCTCTAGAAAGGGCTTCATGTTCTCACGTCCGCGCACGCCGCGCTTCGCCCTGCTTCTCCTCGCATTCGCGACTCCCATGCTTCCGGCACCCGTGCTGGCGCAGGGACGCCCCGAGGGGGTCCAGACCGCCGAGGATCCCTGGCTCTACAAGGGCAGCGACCTCGTCCATGACGACAAGTGGAAGTTCGGGCGGCTTTCCAACGGCGTGCGCTATGCGGTCCGCAAGAACGGGGTGCCGCCGGGGCAGATCTCGATCCGCGTGCGGATCGACGCCGGCTCGCTGATGGAGCGCGATTCGGAACGCGGCTTCGCCCATCTGCTCGAACATCTCAGCTTCCGCGGCTCGACCTATGTGCCGGACGGCGATTCGAAGCGGATCTGGCAGCGCCTCGGCGTCACCTTCGGCTCCGACAGCAACGCCGCCACGACGTTCATCAGCACCACCTACAAGCTGGACCTGCCCAACGCGACGCCCGAGGGGCTGGACGAGAGCTTCAAGATTCTCTCCGGCATGATGGCCAATCCGGCGATCACCGCCGCCTCGCTCAACGCCGAGCGGCCGGTGGTGCTGGCCGAGGGCCGCGAGCAGCCCGCGCCGCAGAAGCGGATGCAGGATGCGCTCTACCAGCTGATGTTCGCCGGCCAGCTGATCGCCGATCGCGAACCGATCGGCACGGTGGAGGCGCTCAACGCGGCCACGCCCGAGAGCGTGCAGGCCTTCCACGACCGCTGGTACCGCCCCGAGCGCGCCACGGTGATCGCGATCGGCGACGTCGACCCCGCGATCCTCGAGGCGCTGATCAACAAGTATTTCGCGGGCTGGCAGGGCAAAAGCGACCCGCCCAAGACCCCGGACTTCGGCAAGCCCGAAACCGGTCACCCGATCGCGGCCAGCATCGTCGAGCCGGCGCTGCAGCCGGTGGCGATGATGGCGATCGTGCGGCCCTGGACGGTCTATGCCGACACGGTGATCTTCAACCAGAAGCGCATGATCGACATGGTGGCGATCCGCATTCTCAACCGTCGCCTCGAATCGCGGGCGCGTTCGGGTGCGTCGTTCATCGCGGCGGGCGCCGATCTCGACGACATCGCCCGCTCGGCCAACGTCACCACGCTCACCGTGCTGCCGACCGGCGACGATTGGGAAAGCGCGCTGCGCGACGTGCGCGCCACCGCCGCCGAGCTGATGGCCGCGCCGCCGACCCAGGCGGAGATCGATCGCGAGCTGGGCGAGATCGACGCGGTGATGCGCAACCGCATCTCCACCGCGCCGGTCGAGTCCGCCGTGTCGCTCGCGGACGATCTCGTCCAGGCCGTCGACATCAACGAGACGGTGACCACGCCCGAGGCGTCCTACGCCATCTTCAAGGGTGCGATCGCCGCGCGCATGTTCACGCCGGCTGCCGTGCAGGCCTCGGCCAAGAAGGTGTTCGAAGGCACCGCAACGCGCGCGCTGGTCAACACCCATGCCCCCGATCCCGATGTGGTCCGCAAGGTGACCACCGCGCTCCAGGCCGACGTCAAGGCGGCGGCGATGAAGCGGCGCACGCTCAACGTGAAGTTCGATCAGCTGCCGCGCATCGGTGCGCCGGGCAAGGTGGTTTCGCGCACGCGCGTCGACCCGGACATCGCGATCGACGAGGTCACCTATGCCAATGGGGTCAAGCTGCTGATGCGGCAGGACCAGTCCGAAACCGGCAAGGTGTGGGTCAACATCCGCTTCGGCCGCGGCCTGCGGGCGCTGCCGGGCGATCGCCGCGTGCCGGCATGGGCGGGCAAGACCGCGCTGATGGCCAGCGGCATCGGCAAGTTCGGCCAGGAAGAGCTCGACGCGCTGACCGGCAATCGCCAGATCGGCCTCGGCTTCGACATCGAGGAAGACGCCTTCGTCTTCCAGGCGCAGACCAACAAGGAGGATCTGGCCGACCAGCTCCGCCTGTTCGCCACCAAGCTGGCGGCACCCGGCTGGGATCCCAACCCGATCACCCGCGCCAAGGCGGCGACACTGGCGTCGTACGCCGGCCTCTCGGCCTCGCCCGACGCGGTGCTCGGCCGCGACCTCGACCTGCTGCTGCATGACGGCGACCCGCGCTGGGGCGTGCCCAGCCGCGAGGAAGTGGCCGCGCTCACCCCGCAGGCGTTTCGCGCCTTCTGGGAGCCGATCCTCCAGACCGGCCCGATCGAGGTCGAGATCTTCGGCGACATGGATGCCGATGCGACGGTGCAGGCGGTGGCGGCGAGCTTCGGCGCGCTCAAGCCGCGCGCGGGCGGCAAGGAAAGCGGCGCCACGGTGCGCTTCCCGGCGCATGTGACGTCGCCGGTGGTGCGCACGCACACCGGGGCGGTGGATCAGGCCGCGGCGGTGATCGCCTGGCCGACGGGCGGCGGCAGCGCCGGCCTCGCCGAGAGCCGCAAGCTAGAGATTCTGACCGCGGTGTTCCGCGACCGGCTGATCGAGCAGCTGCGCATCCAGGCGGGCGTCAGCTATTCGCCCAGCGTGATGAGCGACTGGCCGCTGGGCTTGCCGGCAGGCGGCAAGATCGTCGGGCTGGGCCTGCTGCCCCCGGACAAGACCGACTTCTTCTTCAAGCTCGCCCGCGCCATCGCGGCGGACCTGGTGGCGAAGCCGATCGACGCCGACGAGCTCAACCGCGCGCTCACCCCGCTCAAGCAGCAGCTGCTGCGCATGTCGAGCGGCAACATGTTCTGGATGAACCTGGTCGAGGGCGGCACCCAGGATCCCGCACGGATCGCGGGCATGCGCAGCCTGGCCAAGGACTATGCGGCGACCACCCCGGCGGAGCTGCAGGCGCTCGCCGCCAAGTATCTGCGCCCGGACAAGGACTGGACCATGGTGGTGGTGCCGGAGAAGACGGCGAAGTAAGGCCTGGATCCTCCCCCGGAACGGGGAGGATCTTTTCAGTACAGCGTGTCCAGCCGCTCCGCATAGACCGCCTTCAGCACGTGCCGGCGGATCTTCATGCTCGGCGTCAGCTGTTCGTTCTCGATGGTGAACGCCTCGTCGGCGAGGATGAACTTGCGCACCCGCTCGATCACCGAGAGATCGCGGTTCACCCGCTCCACCGCCGCGCCGATCGTCGCCTTGAAGTCGGCGTCACGGGAGAGGTTGCGGAACTTGCAGGGCGTCGCGGTCTTCGCGCAGAATTCCTGCACCCATTCGGGATCGGGCACGATCACCGCGGTCATGTAGGGCCGCTTGTCGCCATAAATCATCGCCTGCAGGATCTCGGGCTGCAGCGTCAGCATGCCCTCGATCTTCTGGGGCGAGACATTGTCGCCCTTGTCGTTGACGATGATGTCCTTCTTGCGATCGGTGATCTTGATGCGGCCTTTCGCATCGATCTCCCCGATGTCGCCGGTGTGGAGCCAGCCGTTCTTCAGCACCCGCTCGGTCTCGGCTTCGTTGCGCCAATAGCCGTGCATCACCAGCTCGCCGCGCACCAGAATCTCGCCATCCTCGGCGATCTTCACTTCCACGCCCTCGAGCGGCGGGCCCACCGTGTCCATCTTCAGGCCGGCGGCAGGCCGGTTGCACGAGATCACCGGCGCCGCCTCGGTCTGGCCATAGCCCTGGAGGAAGGTCAGGCCGAGCGATTCGAAGAAGATGCCGACCTCGGGGTTGAGCGGCGCGCCGCCCGAGACCAGCGCCTTGATCCGCCCGCCGAAGCGCTTGGCCAGCTTCGGCCGCAGCGTGGCGCCGAGCAGCAGGTTCATCGGCGCGTCGCGCAGGCCGGATTTGCCCGCCGCCTTGCGGCCGCCGATCGCCACCGCCTTTTCGAGCAGGTAGCTGGCGACGGCGCCCTGCTTTTCCACCTGCTTGGTGATGCGGGTGCGCAGCACCTCGAACAGGCGGGGGACCACCACCATGATGGTCGGGCGCACCTCTTCGATGTTCGAGGCGAGCTTTTCCAAGCCTTCCGAATAGTAGATCTGCCCGCCCAGCGCGATCGGGAAGAACTGCCCGCCGGTATGTTCATAGGCGTGGGAGAGGGGGAGGAAGGAGAGGAATACCTCGTCCTCCCAGCCGAAATCCTCCGAGATCACGGTCACGCAGCCCTGGCAATTGTGCAGGATGGCGCCGTGATGCTGCATCACCCCGCGGGGCGATCCGCCGGTGCCGCTGGTGTAGATGATGCAGGCAAGGTCCTCGCGGCGGAAGGTCGCCTCGGCGGCGGCGCTGGCGGCATCGGTGGGATGGGCGGCGATCAGTTCGCGGAAGTCGTGGACCTCCAGCGTGCCGTGCTGGGCGAGGCGGACATCGTCGATGCCGATGACGATGCGGCCGGCCGAGGAACGCAGCATCGCCGGCAGCAGCGTCTTGGCCAGCTTGGTGTTCGACACGATCACCGCGCAGGCGCCCGAATTCTCTAGGATGTGCTGGTGATCGCGCTCGGTGTTGGTGGTGTAGGTGGGGACGGTAACGCAGCCCGCGGCCATGATGGCGAGGTCGCTGATGCAGAATTCGGGGCGATTCTCGCTGACCAGCATGACCCGGTCGCCGGGCTTCAGCCCGAGCGCCTTGAGCGCGGTGGCGAGGCTGGCAACCTGGGCGGCCGCTTCGGCCCAGCTGGTCGGGTGCCATTTCCCGCCCGCCTTGTGCCAAAGGAACGGCGCCTCGCCCTTCTCCGCGGCGCGCGTGAAGAACATCGCCACCAGATTTTCAAACCGTTCGAGCTTGCGCATTCTCTCTCCCCTGCGGTCGCCGCTTTCTGTCCTGCGATCGTCCCGCGTCATTCCGAGGGGCGGTTGGGCTTCATGCCCACCCGCCGGATAACCGTTATCGTGCCGTCCTGATCCATTGCCACGCCCTCGCTGCGCGGATCGGCGGCGCCGACCCAGCGGCCGCCCACCCGCTCGATCGCATTGGCCTTCAGGCCGAGCGGGGCGGGGCGGAGATCCTCGCCGAGTGCCCGTAGCGCCGGCAGCAGCGCATCGAGCTGGGTGTTCTGCTCGGCGATGCCGCCCTTGGCGGGCGCGTAGAGCAGGCCGAGGCCGATCGCGTCCTGCGCAGAAAGCTTCCAGTCGATCACGCCGACGATCGCCTTGGCGACCTGCGCGATGATCGTCGAGCCGCCTGCCGCGCCCACTGCAAGGCGCACGTTGCCGTCCGGGCCGAACACGATCGTCGGCGCCATCGAGCTGCGCGGCCGCTTGCCGCCCTCCACGCGGTTGGCGACGCGGTAGCCGTCCTTCACGGGCACGAAGTCGAAATCGGTGAGCTGGTTGTTGAGGATCGCGCCGTCCACCGTCAGGCCCGAACCGAACGGTCCTTCGACGGTCGTCGTCACTTCCACGACATTGCCGGTGCCGTCGGTTACCGCCAGATCGGTGGTGCCGGCGACTTCCTGCACCTTGGCGAGCACGCGCTTCGGCGCGCCCGGTGGCGTGCCGGCGGCGATGCTGGACATCGTCCGGGCGGGGTCGATCAGCTTGGAGCGGCTGGCGATATAACGGCGATCGAGCAGGCCCTGGAGCGGCACCGACACGAAGTCGGGATCGCCGAGGTACAGGTCGCGATCGGCATAGGCGAGGCGCGAGCTTTCCGCGAACAGATGCCAGGCGGTGGCCGAATCCTTGCCCAGCCTGGCCATGTCGAACCGCTCGAGCTGCGCCAGGATCATCAGCACGGTCACGCCGCCCGATGAGGGCGGACCCATCGAGCAAACCTTGTAGCCACGATAGCGCCCGCACAGCACCGGCCGCACCTTGGCGTCATAGGCGGCGAGGTCGCCCACGGTCATTTTCGACGGGTTGCGCGCGGCGCCGTTGACCGTGGCGACGATCTTCGCCGCTTGCGGGCCGACATAGAAGCTGTCCGGGCCCTGGGTGGCGATGCGCTCCAGCAGGGCTGCCTGCTCGGGATTGCGCACCACGCTGCCGGCGGGCAGCGGCTTGCCGTCGGCGCCGGCGAAGATGGCCCGATAGACGGGATCGACATGGCCCGAGAATTGGGTGAGCGAATTGTTGAGCCGCGGCGTCACCTCGAACCCGTCGCGGGCAAGGCGGATCGCGGGGGCGAACAGCTTCGCCCAAGCGAGCTTGCCCGATGTGCGGTGCGCCAGCGCCATCGCACGGATCGCGCCCGGCACGCCGACGCTGCGCCCGCCCGGCACCGCCGCGGACCGGCCGAGCGGCTTGCCCGCGGCATCGTAGAACCAGTGATCGTCGGCAGCCATCGGGGCGGTCTCGCGGCCGTCCACCGTGGTGGTGGCGCGGGTCTTCGCGTCGTACAGCACCAGGAAGCTGCCGCCGCCCAGCCCCGAGCTCTGCGGCTCGACCACGCCGAGCGCGAGCATCGTCGCGATCGCGGCATCGGTGGCGCTGCCGCCTTCGCGCAGGATCTCCACGCCCGCCGCGGCGGCGCGCGGATCGGCCGCACTCACCATGCCCTGGGCATGGGCGAGGAGCGGGGCGAACAGGGCAAGGAACAACGCGGCCGTTTTCTTCATCGGCCTAGGGGTAGCGCGCTTTGCCCGGGAGGCAAGCCGTCAGGCGAGGGCGCGCGCGATGGCGCGTGCCAGTCCGGGGCCGCGATAGACCAGCGCCGAGTAGATCTGCACCAGCACCGCCCCTGCGTCGATGCGGCGCTTCGCCTCATCCGGCCCGTCGATGCCGCCGGCCGAGATCAGCGGCAATTGCCCGCCCGAGAGTTCCCGCGCCTCGATCAGCTTGGCGCGGGCGAGCGCCTTGAGCGGCTTGCCCGAGAGACCGCCGGCCTCGCCCCTCTGGGAGGACGCGAGCGGCGGGCGCGAGATGGTGGTGTTGGAAACGATCAGCGCATCGACATGATGGTCGATCGCCGCACGAACCGCGCCTTCCAGCCCGGTCCGGTCGAGATCGGGGGCGACCTTGAGGAACAGCGGCGTGGTACCGCGAGCTGCATCTGCCGCCGCGAGCAGTTCGTCGAGCGCCGGTCGCGATTGCAGGTCGCGCAGACCCGGCGTGTTGGGCGAGCTGACGTTGATCGTGATATAGTCGGCGAGCGGCGCGGCCTTGGTGACTCCCAGCGCATAGTCGGCGACGCGGTCGGTCGAATCTTTGTTCGCGCCGACATTGATTCCGAGCATGCCGGGGCGCTGCCTGGGCGACAGCCGGGCGATTCGCGCGAGTGCCGCGTCGATGCCGCCATTGTTGAAGCCCATACGATTGATCACCGCCTCGTCCTCGACCAACCGGAACAGGCGGGGGCGGGGATTGCCGGGCTGGGCGCGCGGTGTAAGCGTGCCGACCTCGACCGCGCCGAAGCCCAGGCCGAATAGCCCCGCAATCGCTTCGGCGTCCTTGTCGAGCCCCGCCGCAAGACCGACCCGGTTCGGGAAGGTAAGCCCGGCCAGTGTGACCGGCGTCGCCGATTCAGGACCGCCGCCAAACGGCGTGCGGATCGCGCCCCACGCCCCGAGCGTGCGAATCGCGCCGCGATGGGCGCGTTCCGGGTCGATCGAATAGGCCATTTGGCGAAGAAAATTGCTCATGAACTTGCCCATGCAACGCGCTGCAAACGTCGTCAAAGTGCGGAATGTCGATTCCGTACAATACCGGGGCTCCCGATTCGGGTAGAGAGGCGATGCGACCCGAGGGGTTCCGCTTAACGGGGGGAACCCTTTCCTTCTGGCCCGGCCGGGCGACTGGCCGGGCCACTTTTCCGTTGCGATTCTGGCAAAGACCTGCTCCTGCTGTGTGACGAACCGAAGCACAGGGGAAACAAGCTTCGCATGCGTGGCGCCTTGGCGGACCCAGTCGTGGTGATCGACCGCGACGGCATGCCTCCACTTTTCGACATTCAGTTCCTGCCGTCCGTCGGCCGGCTGATCCCCCATGTGGAGAGCTTCTACCTCTGCCATGTCGATCGTTCGGTGATCGACGGGGTGGAGCGGGTCGATCTTGGCCAGTGGCGCTTCTTCCTCGACGGCAAGGGCAGCGTTACCTTTCCGGACGGTCACGTTGAAACGACGATGCCGGTGATGGTGACCGGTCCCGGCACCGCGCACTGGACCTATCATATCGATGGACCTTTCCGGTGCTTCGGCCTGTCGCTGCGCGGAATCGGCTGGCGCACGCTGATCGGTCGCCCGGCAAATGAGGTGGCGGACCGGCTGGTCGATGCCGCCGATCTGTTCGGACCCGAGATCCTCGACCTGCATGCCCGGCTTTGCACGCTGAACACGCTGGAGGAGATGGTGGCCGCGATCGAGCCGCTGCTGCTCCGCCGCCTCGATTCGGCGCGGCGTATCCCGAAAGCGCATCTCGCCTTCCTGCGGATCGTGCGGGAGTGGGCGGCGGGCGGCGATCCGACGATCGACTCGCTCTACGAGGCGATGGAAACCGAAACCGGCATGGGTCAGCGCCAGGTGCAGCGGCTGTGCAAGGAGTATTTCGCCGGCCCGCCCAACCATCTTCGCCGCAAGTTCCGCGCGATCGGCGCGGCGATGCGCATCCGCAAGGGGGCATCGCTCGACGAGGTGATGGCGCCCTTTGCCGACCAGTCGCACATGATCAACGAGATCAAGCACTTCACCGGCCATACGCCGCGCTCGCTGCGCGACGGTATCGATCCGGTGCTGGCGGTAACGCTGGAAAACGAGAAGTTCCACTTTCTCCCCGATGTGATCCCCGAGACAGTTGACCTGAGCGGCCGCTGAGCCCACATGCCCAATCGGATCAACTTTGTCCGATTGGGAGTCGATGCGTCTTTCGAGCCTTGCCGACTATGCCGTGGTGATGCTGGCCGCTGCCGCGCGTCAGTGCGGCGCGTCGTGTCGGCTGAACGCGACGCTGCTCGCGAGCGAGACCGGGCTGCCGCTCCCCACCGTGCAGAAGCTGGTGAGCAAGCTCTCTGCCGCGGGCCTGATCGAGAGCGCGCGCGGTACCGGCGGGGGCTTCAGGCTCGCCCGGCCGCCGGCTGCGATCAGCCTTGCCGATATCGTCGAGGCCATTGAAGGCCCGATCGCGCTGACCGTCTGCGTCGACTCGGCCCGTCATGACTGTGCCGTAGAAGGCAATTGCCGGGTAAAGCCGCATTGGGGCGTGGTGAGCGACGCGGTCCGCTCGGCGCTCGCCCAGGTCAGCCTTGCCAGCCTCAGCACGCCCCCGGCGCTTGCGGGTCTCGCCGCACCGGTGCATGGGCACGCACCTTCCTCGTCCGACCTTTCTTCTCCTTCTCCGGTGCTCGCCGGGGAAAGCCAGGTATCTTTCTGATGGCCACCAAGAATGCAGAGGCGCTCGCCGCCGCGAACAAGAAGTACGAATGGGGCTTCGCCTCGGACGTCGAACAGGAGTTCGCGCCCAAGGGGTTGAGCGAGGATACCGTTCGCTACATCTCGGCCAAGAAGAACGAGCCGGAATGGATGCTCGACTGGCGGCTCAAGGCGTTCCGCCTGTGGCAGACGCTGGAGGCGCCGGACTGGGCCAAGCTTAACGTGCCGCCGATCGACTATCAGGACGCGTATTATTACGCCGAGCCCAAGCAGAAGAAGACGATCGCCAGCCTCGACGAGCTCGATCCGGAAATCCGCCGGACCTACGAGAAGCTCGGCATCCCGATCGAGGAGCAGAAGGTGCTCGCCGGCGTCGAGGGATCGCGCAAGATCGCGGTCGACGCGGTGTTCGACTCGGTGTCCGTTGCGACCACGTTCCGCGCCGAGCTGAAGGCGGCGGGCGTCATCTTCCTGTCGATCAGCGAGGCGATCCGGGAGTATCCCGAGCTGGTCCAGAAGTGGCTGGGCAAGGTGGTGCCGCAGCGCGACAATTATTTCGCGACGCTCAACAGCGCGGTCTTCTCCGACGGCACCTTCGTCTATGTGCCGGAGGGCGTGCGCTGCCCGATGGAGCTGTCCACCTATTTCCGAATCAACGCGGAGAATACCGGCCAGTTCGAACGCACGCTGATCGTCGCCGACAAGGGGGCGTACGTCTCCTATCTCGAAGGCTGCACCGCGCCGATGCGCGACGAGAACCAGCTACACGCCGCAGTGGTGGAACTGGTCGCGCTCGACGATGCCGAGATCAAATATTCGACCGTCCAGAACTGGTATCCGGGCGACGAGAACGGCGTGGGCGGTATCTACAACTTCGTCACCAAGCGCGCGCTGTGCCAGGGCCGCAACTCCAAGGTGAGCTGGACCCAGGTCGAGACCGGCTCGGCGATCACCTGGAAATACCCCAGCTGCGTGCTGGCGGGCGAGAACTCGGTCGGCGAGTTCTATTCGGTGGCGGTCACCAACAACCGCCAGCAGGCCGATACCGGCACCAAGATGATTCATCTGGGCAAGGGAAGCCGCTCGACCATCGTGTCGAAGGGCATCTCGGCCGGGCGCAGCGACAACACCTATCGCGGGCTGGTCCGCGTGGCGGCGAGCGCGGAGAATGTCCGCAACTTCACCCAGTGCGATTCGCTGCTGCTCGGCGACCAGTGCGGCGCGCACACCGTGCCCTATATCGAGGTGAAGAACCCGAGCGCGCAGATCGAGCACGAGGCGACCACCAGCAAGATCAGCGACGACCAGCTGTTCTACGCGCTCCAGCGCGGGCTGGACCAGGAAGCGGCGGTGGCGCTGATCGTCAACGGCTTTGCCCGCGAAGTGCTGCAGCAGCTGCCGATGGAGTTCGCGGTCGAGGCGCAGAAGCTGCTCGGGATTTCGCTCGAAGGCTCGGTCGGATGATCGGTCCCGCTGCCTTCGCTCAGCCTGCGCTCATGTCGGCTGACCTACGGACGACGCAGGGCCGCGTTCCGGGCCCGCAGGAGTATCGTGCATGTTGAACGCTCTTCTCGCCGCTGCCTTCGCCCTCCAGTCGGGCGTTGCGGTCGACAGCTCGGCCCAGTTCGGCGCAGCGACCAACCATGCGCGCTGCATCGTCCGCGCGATCGGCGTCGCGCCGGCGGATGCCGGTGCGCGCTCGGCCAAGGTCGCCAGCGCAATCAAGCAGTGCCGCGACTTCCTCGATTCCGATTTCCAGGCCGGCCGCCTGCTGCTCAACGACAAGCCCTATCAGCCGAGCGCCTGGCGCAAGCTGACGCCGGTGCTCGATTCGATCGAGGCCGATATCAAGGCCAGCGTGACCGCGCCCAAACAATACAAGATCATGTGGAAGCTGCCCGACGGCTCCCTGGTCGATGCCTATGACGTGGGCACCCCGCCCAAGACCCTCTCTCTCGTGACCGTGGCGATCTGAACCCCATGCTGAACATCCAGAACCTGCACGCCGAAGTCGACGGCAAGGAAATCCTCAAGGGCCTGAGCCTCTCCGTGAATGCGGGTGAGGTCCATGCGATCATGGGCCCGAATGGTGCCGGCAAGTCGACGCTCGGCTATGTCCTCGGCGGCCGGGGCGGCTACGAGGCGACCAGCGGCAGCGTCACCTTCGACGGGCAGGATCTGCTGGAACTCGAGCCGCACGAGCGTGCGGCCGCCGGCCTGTTCCTCGGTTTCCAGTATCCGGTCGAGATCCCCGGCGTGTCCAACGTCCAGTTCCTGCGCGAGGCGGCCAATGCCCAGCGCCGCAACCGCGGCGAGGCCCCGCTTTCGGGCGCCGAGTTCCTCAAGCTGGCGCGCGCCCAGGCGGCGGCGCTCGGCATGGATGCGGAGATGCTCAAGCGGCCGGTCAATGTCGGCTTTTCGGGCGGCGAGAAGAAGCGCAACGAGATGGTGCAGATGGGGATCCTGAACCCCAAGCTCGCCATCCTCGACGAGACTGACAGCGGCCTCGACATCGACGCGCTGAAGGCGGTGGGCGAGGGCATCAACCGCATCATGCGCGCGCCCGACAAGGCCGTGCTGCTGATCACCCATTACCAGCGCCTGCTCGACTATGTGCAGCCGGACTTCGTCCATGTGCTGGCGGGCGGTCGTATCGTCCGCTCGGGCGGGCCCGAACTCGCGCTCGAGCTGGAGCGCGAAGGCTATGGAGCGCTGGCGGCGTGACCGTGCTCGATCTTCCCTCGGCCAAGGCGGAGGCGTGGCGCTGGTCCGACATGGACACGCTGCGCGCTGCCGCCGAGACCCCACAGGCGCCGACGGGCGTCGATCCGGCAAGCCTGTTCCTCGACATCGACGGCCCGCGCCTGTGCTTCGTCGACGGCGTGTTCGAGCCTGCGCATAGCCGCCCGGGCCCGGTGGAAGTCACGCGGCAGATCGCCGCGACCGATCACCCGCTCGGCAGTCTCGCGGTGGGCGAGGGCTGGGTGCTGCACCTCGGTTCCGAGCAT
Organism: Sphingomonas elodea ATCC 31461; assembly: GCF_000226955.1. Classification (GTDB taxonomy): domain Bacteria; phylum Pseudomonadota; class Alphaproteobacteria; order Sphingomonadales; family Sphingomonadaceae; genus Sphingomonas; species Sphingomonas elodea. The sequence goes on along the minus strand of NZ_AGFU01000020.1, from coordinate 2,542 downwards.
GCTGCGACCTGCATCCAGGTCGTCCACATCGGCACCGGCGGCGAGAATCACGTCCCCGCGCGCATCCTGCTCGCCGACGACGCCGTCGCATCCGTTGTCGAGACCTTTGCCGGCACCGGCTGGGCCAACCGTCTGACCGCGATCGCGCTCGGCAAGGGCGCGCGGCTGATGCGATCGGTGCGGCTGGTGCAGACCGGCGGCTTCGTCTCGATCCGTGACGAGGCGGAGATCGGCGAGGCGGCGAGCCTTGTCTCGATCTTCCTCGGCGCGGGCGGCATGGGCAGCCGGATCGACGGCGCGCTGACGCTTACCGGCAAGGGCGCGTTCGCCGAGATGGGCGGCGCGCTGCTCACCAGCGGTACCCAGCGGCAGGAAGCTGCGGTCGCGGTGCGCCACGAGCAGATCGAAGGCACGTCGCGCCAGATCTGGCGCGCGGTCGCGGCCGATCAGTCGGTGGCGAGCCTTGCCGCGCGGGTGGAAGTCGCGCGCGGGGCGCAGCAGACCGATGGCGAACAGTCGCTGCGCGGGCTGCTGCTCCAGCGCAGCGCGACGGTGAATTTGAAGCCCGAGCTCGAAATCTTCGCTGACGACGTGAAGTGCGCGCACGGCGCGACCGTGGGCGAACTCGATCGCAACGCGCTCTTCTACCTGCAGAGCCGGGGCATCGAGGAATCGCAGGCCAAGGCGCTGCTGACCCATGCCTTTGTCGCGGACGCGCTCGCGCGGATCGGCGAGGCGCCGGTGCGCGAGGCATTCGCGGCGGATGCGGCGGCTTGGCTGGAGGCAGCGCTGTGAGCGTGCTGACCACTGCCGCCCCGCTCGATGTTCTTGCCGACTTCCCGGCGATCCCGCCCGGCTGGGCCTATCTCGACACCGCCGCGACGTCGCAAAAGCCGCGCCCGGTGCTGGACGCGATCGCGCGCGGCTATGGCGAGACCTATGCCACCGTCCATCGCGGCGTGTACCAGCGCTCGGCCGACATGACGCTCGCCTTCGAGGCGGCGCGTGCGCGGGTGGCCAGGTTCATCGGCGGCAAGCCGGAGGAAGTGGTGTTCGTCCGCGGTGCGACCGAAGGGATCAACCTCGTGGCGCAATGCTATGCCGCGACTCAATTGAAGGCCGGCGACCGCATCCTGCTCTCGGCGCTGGAGCATCATTCGAACATCGTGCCGTGGCAGATGGCCGCCGAGAAGATCGGCGCGCAGATCGACGTGGTGCCGCTCACCGCCGATCACCGTATCGACCTCGACGCGATGGCGGCGATGCTGACCGACCGCCACAAGCTGGTCGCGCTCGCCCATGTCTCCAACGTGCTGGGTTCTGTTCTCGACGTGCGCCGCGCGGTGGACCTCGCGCACGGTGTCGGCGCCAGGATCCTGATCGACGGCTGCCAGGCGGTCGCGCGGCTTGCGGTGAACGTCGCCGAGCTGGGCTGCGACTTCTACGTCTTCTCCGGCCACAAGCTCTACGGCCCGACCGGCATCGGCGTGCTGTGGGGCCGCTACGAGCTGCTCGACGCCATGCCCCCCTATCAGGGCGGCGGATCGATGATCGACCGGGTCAGCTTTGCCAAGACCACCTATGCGCCCCCGCCGGGCCGCTTCGAGGCGGGCACCCCGCACATCGTCGGCGTGGTCGGGCTGCATGCGGCGATCGACTATGTCGACGGCATCGGGCTCGACCGCATCCATGCGCGCGAAACCGCGCTGGTTACCGAAACGCGCGCGGCGCTGTCGGGAATCAACAGCGTGCGGCTGTTCGGGCCAGCGGACAGCGCCGGGATCGTCAGCTTCGCGGTGGAGGGTGTGCACCCGCACGACGTCGCGACGATCCTCGACGAGGGCAGTGTCGCGATCCGTGCCGGGCATCACTGCGCTCAGCCCCTGATGGAGTTGCTGGAGGTCCCCGCCACCGCGCGGGCGAGCTTCGGCGTGTATAACGGGCCGGCGGACGTCGCCGCGCTCGTGCGAGGAATCGAACGGGTGACGAGGATCTTCGGATGAACGAAGAACGCAGGATCGTGGTGGAAGAAGTCGATGCCGTCGAGGCACCGCCCAAGGCGCGCGTCGACGAGGCGATCGAGCCCGCCGCCGAGCGCAAGCGCGACTATCTCTCCGGCTTCCTCTCGCAGAAGCCGGTCGAGCCGGGTGCTGGCGAGCCCGGCGGCCCGCTCTACGAAGCGGTGATCGAGGCGCTCAAGGAGATTTACGACCCGGAGATTCCGGTCAATCTCTACGACCTGGGCCTGATCTACGGCGTCGACATCACCGCGAACGGCCATGCCGCGATCACCATGACGCTGACCACGCCGCATTGTCCGGTCGCGGAATCGATGCCGGGCGAAGTCGAGCTGCGGGTGAGCGCGGTGCCGGGCATCGCCACGGCCGAGGTCAACCTGGTCTGGGATCCGCCCTGGGACCCGCAGAAGATGAGCGACGAGGCGAAGCTGGAACTGGGGATGTTGTGACTTACAAAGCCCCTCCCCTTCAGGCGCATCGGGTCGGCGCTGCCCCCGGCAGCGCCTGAACAGCGCGGGGCGCTG
>NZ_AGFU01000021.1 GCF_000226955.1 Sphingomonas elodea ATCC 31461 | reverse complement strand
GGGTCTGGAAGGCGATCTTGTCGAGGCCCTCGATCACGCTGTCGGTGCCCTTGGCGGCTTCCGAGACACGGCCCATCGCCTGCACCGCCTCGTCGACGATTCCGCGGCCCTGATCGACCGTGGAGATCGCCTGATCGGCGCGGGTGACGGTGTGCCGCGCCGCTTCGGCGGTGGAGCGGAAGCGACCTTCCATCTGGGTAACGGCGGCGGTGGTCTGTTCGAGGCTGGCGGCGTTGCCCTGGGTGCGGCGGGACAGGTCTTCCGCCGCCTGCGATATCTCGCTGATGCCCGAGCGGATCCGCATCGTGCCGTCGCCGACCGCGGCGATCATCTCGCGAATGCGCGTCAGCGTCTTGTTGTAGCTGATCTCCAGTGCCGAGAAGCTTTTGGGCAGGCCGCTCAGTTCATTGGTGAGGTCGCCTTCGGAAAGTGCGGACAGGGCGCTTTCGAACGAGGCGATCGCGGCGTCACGCTCGGCCTGGGCCTCCTCGAAATAGATGGAGAGCGAGACCTCCATGTCGAGCAGCGCGGCCTTGACCAGCGCGATCGTCGCCTTTTCGGTGCTCGGCCCGCGGAACAGCCGCATCAGGCGCTTGAGCGGGCTGTTGAGCCGGTGAACGCCGGCGATCAGTCCTTGCAGAACAATCGCATAGCTGCCGACATACCAGCGCGGCTCCAGCCCGATATGGGCATGGGTGGCGCCGATGCGGCGGGCGCTGGCGTGGTAATCCTGGTTGAACTCGGCGGCGGCGATGCGCGCCCAATGCTTCTGCTGCGCGGTCTTGGCGCGGTTCATGTGCGCCTGGTCGCGGAAGAACTTGGAGGTCTCCGGTGTGCTGGCGGCGCGGGCATAGAAACGGTCGAGTGCGTCGCCGAGGATGGTCTCCACCCAGGGCTGGGTCGCCCGCAGCGCTTCGCGCTGGGGTTCATCCATCTCCATGAAGGTAAGCCGGGACTTCATCTGGTCTGGCACGAGCGGGTCCTCTTGCTGCACAAAACGCCGGCCGCTGTTGGACAAAGCTAACCGTTCTTAGCTATCATAGTATGTCCCAAGGGGCAGGTGGGGCGGCTAAGTGAAAATCCTGCTCCATGTGGGATCAGCGGGCCGTTGCGCGACGGCGCACCGCGCTGACCTGGAAGTCAGGTGGCAATGAATACGTTTGCTCTCGCTGTTCGTTTCGGTGCAGTATCGACTGTTGATAGTCTTCTTTGATGGATGAATAGTTGGAGGGAGGTCGCATGTTGTTCCTGCTGGGTCTTGTCGCTGTCGCCCAACAGCCGGAGGTGACCGCGATCGACGCGGCGATGGCGCGCAGCGTGGCCGGGTGGAATGCGGGGGCAGTGGACCGCTTCCTCGACGTCTATTCGGAAGCGCCGGAGACCAGCTTCGTCGAGGGCGAGGGGCTGGTGCGGGGCAAGGCGGCGATGAAGCAGCGCTATGAGGCCAAGTACAACTTCTCCGACCCCGCCAAGCGCGGCGCGCTGACCATCGAGCGGCTCGACTATCGGCCGCTCGGGCCCGGCTATGCCCTGTATATCGGTCGCTACACGCTACGCTATCCTGATGGGCACAGCGCTTCCGGACCCACCAGCGTCGTGTTCCACCACGAGGCCGGGGGCTGGAAGATCATCGCCGATCACAGCAGCTGAGGCGGCTCAGCCCGCCGCCTTGGCGAGCCCGCGCGACAGCTGGAGCGCGCCGTGCAGCCGCGCCGCGGGGTTCGCCCAGGCGCGGTTGATGACGAGCTTCATGTCCGGCCGCAGCCGCGCGGTCTCGCCCAGCTTCTCGACATAGGCGATCAGGCCCGCCGGATTGGGGAACTGGTCGTTGTGGAAGGTAACCAGCGCGCCCTTGGGGCCCAGGTCCAGCTTGGCGATGCAGGCCCGCTTGGCGTTCAGCTTGGTCTCGATCAGGTGCAGCAGATTCTCGGTCGGCTCGGGCAGCTTGCCGAAACGGTCGATCAGCTCGGCGGCGAAGCTCTCGATGCCGTCGGTCTCCTCCACCTCGTTGAGTCGGCGATACAGACCCATGCGCAGGTCGAGATCCGGCACATAGTCCTCGGGGATCATGATCGGCGCGTCGACGGTGATCTGCGGCGAGAGGTCCTTGGGCCGCGCATCCTCGCGCAGGCCGCCGGCCTTGGCCTCCAGGATCGCCTCTTCCAGCATCGACTGGTAAAGTTCGTAGCCGACTTCCTTGATGTGGCCCGACTGCTCGTCGCCCAGCAGATTGCCCGCGCCGCGAATGTCGAGGTCGTGGCTGGCAAGCTGGAAGCCGGCACCCAGGCTCTCGAGGTCGGACAGGACCTTGAGGCGCTTCTCCGCCGCCTCGGTCATCTGTCGCTCGGGCGGGGTCGTCATATAGGCATAGGCGCGCGTCTTGGAGCGCCCGACACGGCCGCGCAGCTGGTAGAGCTGGGCAAGGCCGAACTTGTCCGCCCGGTTGATGATCAGCGTGTTGGCGCTGGGGATGTCCAGCCCGCTCTCGACGATGGTCGTGGAGACCAGCACCTCGAACTTCTTGTCGTAGAAAGCGGAGATGCGCTCCTCGACCTCCGTGGGCGACATCTGGCCGTGGGCGACGACATAGCGGACCTCGGGCACGTCGTTGCGCAGGAATTCCTCGATCTCCGGCAGGTCGGCGATGCGCGGCGTGACGAAATAGCTCTGCCCGCCGCGATAATGTTCGCGCAGCAGCGCCTCGCGCAGCACCACCGGATCCCAGGGCATCACATAGGTGCGCACCGCCAGCCGATCGACCGGCGGCGTCTGGATCACCGAGAGTTCGCGCAGCCCGCTCATCGCCATCTGCAGCGTGCGCGGGATCGGCGTGGCGGTGAGGGTGAGAACGTGGACATCGGTCTTCAGCGCCTTCAACCGTTCCTTGTGGGTCACGCCGAAGCGCTGCTCCTCGTCGACGATGACGAGGCCCAGCCGCTTGAAGTCGATATTCTTGGCGAGCACCGCATGGGTGCCGACGACGATGTCGATAGTGCCGGCGGCGAGCCCTTCCTTGACCTTCTTGGTCTCGGCGGCGGTGACGAGGCGCGAGAGACGGCCGATCTCGAGCGGGAAGCCTTCGAAGCGCGCCTTGAAGTTGTTGTAGTGCTGGCGGGCGAGCAGCGTGGTGGGGCACACCACCGCCACCTGCATGCCGGCCATCGCGGCGACGAAGGCGGCCCGCAGCGCCACCTCGGTCTTGCCGAAGCCGACATCGCCGACGACCAGCCGGTCCATCGGGCGGCCGGCGCCCAGGTCCGACAGCACGTCGCCGATCGCGCGGTCCTGATCGTCGGTTTCCTCATAGGGGAAACGATCGACAAAGGCGGGATAGCCGCCATGATCCGGCTCGGCGATCTCGGCGCCGCGGGTGGCGCGCAGCGCGGCGGTGGCGATGAGCTCGCCCGCGATCTCGCGGATGCGCTCCTTCATCCGCGCCTTGCGGCGCTGCCAGGCCTCGCCGCCCAGCTTGTCGAGGCTCGCGCCTTCCTCGCCCGAGCCGTAGCGGCTCAGCACTTCGAGGTTTTCGACCGGGACGTAGAGCTTGTCGCCGCCCGAGTATTCCAGCGCGACGCAGTCGTGCGGTGCCTTCTGCACCGGGATCTGGGTCAGCCCCTCATAGCGGCCGATGCCGTGGTCGAGGTGGACGACGAGATCGCCCGGCGACAGCGTCGCCAGTTCCTGGAGGAACGCATCGGTATTCTTGCGGCGCTTGGCGCGGCGGACGAGCCGGTCGCCGAGCATGTCCTGCTCGGTGAGCACCGCCACGTCGGGCGCGGTGAAGCCGTGATCGAGCGGCAGCACGATGAGCGCCACCTGCAACCCGCTGCCACTGGGGTTGGCGACGCCGAGTGCCGGCTGCCAGCCGTCGACCGGCACCGCGCCGGTGAGGCCGTGATCTTCCAGCAGCCCCTTCAGCCGCTCGCGCGCGCCATTGGAATAGCTGGCCAGAACCGGCTTCTTGCCTTGCCCGCGCAGCGCCTTGAGGTGGGCGACCACCGCCTCATACACATTACTGCCGGCGGCGCGTTCGGGCGCGAAATCGCGGGGTCCATCGACGCCGAATTCGGCCACCCGGTCGGATTCCGGCTCGTGGAACGCGGTCGCCAGATGCATCGGCTCGCCGTCGATGCGGGCCTGCCATTCCTTGGCGAGCAGATAGAGGTCGCCGGCCTTGAGCGGACGGTAGCTGCCGGGGTCGGCAGACTGCGCCTTGATCCGGTTTTCCTGATAATCCTTGATCGCCTCGAAGCGCTGCTCGGCGGCGGCGGGGGCACCGCTGTCGCGGACGATCACCGTATTTTCGGGCAGGTGATCGAACAGCGTCTCCAGCCGTTCCTCGAACAACGGCAGCCAATGCTCCATGCCGGCGAGGCGGCGGCCCTCGCTGATCGCCTGATACAGCGGATCGCCGGTCGCGGTGGCACCGAAGCGGTCGCGATAGCCGCTGCGGAAGCGCTTGATGCTCTCCTCGTCGAGCAGCGCCTCGCTGGCGGGGAGCAGCGTGAAGCCGTCGACCCTGCCGGTGGTGCGCTGGTCCTGCGGATCGAAGGTGCGGACGCTTTCGATCTCGTCGCCGAAGAAATCGAGCCGGAGCGCCTGCTCGGCGCCGCTGGGGAACAGGTCGACCAGGCCGCCGCGCACCGCGAACTCGCCGTGATCGTTGACTGTCTCGACCCGGACATAGCCATTGGCCTGGAGCAGCGCCGCGAGCTTGTCGAGCCCGATCCGTTCGCCCGGCGCAAGCCGCGCGACCAGCTGGCGGATGCGGAACGGGGTGAGCGCGCGCTGGGTGGCAGCGTTGACGGTGGTGACGAGCAGCCGCGGGGCCTCGCTCTTGCCCTGCAGCGCGTGGAGCGTCGCCAGCCGCTCGGCCATCACCCGTAGTGTGGGGCTGGCGCGATCATAGGGGAGGCAGTCCCAGGCGGGGTAGGTGAGGACCTCCAGCTCCGGTGCGAAGAAGGCGGCCGTGCCTGCCACCGCGCGCATGCCCGCCTCGTCGGCGGCAATGAAGACCGCCGTTCGGGCGGCGCGGGCGAGATCGGCCAGCATCCAGGGCAGGAACCCGCCCGGCACGCCGGCGAGCGTGAGCGGATGCTTGGCGGAAAGGATCGTCTTCAGGTCGGGCATGAGGTCTCGTATCGGAAGCGGTCGGGGCTTCCTCGCTCGGAGGCGCGCCGCAGGGCTGCGGCAGGGAGGCCCCGACCTGTCAGGTCACTCGGAAATCGGCACGTAATTCAGGGTCTTGAGCGCATTCAGGATCGTCCCACGGTAGCGCTCGGGCGCCTCGGCGGTTCCCATCGCCCAGGCCATGATGTCGACATCCTGTTCCTCGAGCAGCGTCTCGAACAGGGTGATCTCCTCCTCGCTCCAGCCTTCGCCATGCTGGTCGAAGAAGCCGCCGATCAGCAGATCAGCTTCCTTGGTGCCGCGATGCCAGCTCCGGAAACGCAGGCGCTTGAGGCGGGTCTCTCGATCCATTCGGGTCGGCTCCAATGGCAGGCGGACGGCTGCACGCGGTGGCGTGGCCGACCAGGGTTGATCATGCGGATCGCAGATAGGGTGGCCACCCTGGAAAGGCCAGCGGTGTCTTCCGGGATGCGGCATGGACGGCTTGTTAACCGAAAGCGGCTAGACCGACGGCATCTTCGGGGTGTGTAGGGCTAGGGAAAAGATGAGCGAGTCGTTGAGCAACAAGCTTCGTTTCGTAATGCTGAAGTCGATCAACGGGGAACCGATGCTCGTCAACATTGCTTCGGTGCGTACCGTAAGCACGATCAACATGGCCGGCGAGGATGTCGGCGTGATTTCGTTTGGCAAGGATCATGAGGTGGTGATCGGCTCGTCGGTGCCAGAAGTGGTGCAGGCGATCGAGGCGGCGCTGGCCAGCCACAGCCCGATTTTCCTCAACGCCTGACACGATTTGTCAGCCGCCCCGCCGCACGATAGGGCGGGGCGATGCGTCCCGAGCTTCTCAACCCGCTGTTCGCCGAAGTCACTGCGCTGAAGGGTATCGGCCCCGCGCTGGCGAAGCCGATGGAGAAGCTGGGACTGGCGCGGGTGGTGGATATCGCCTTCCACCTGCCGACCGGATTCGTCGATCGAATCCCGCGCGACGAACTCGACATGGCCGATTCGGGCAAGGTGATCGCGATCACCCTCACGCCCGTGCAATATCGCTTCGGCGGCGGCCCGCGCTCGCCCGCGCGGGTGCAGGCGGTCGACGCGCATGGCAACCACGTCTCCCTCGTCTATTTCGGCGGCAGCTCGGGCTGGGCCAAGAAGCTGTTGCCGCTGAACGAGCCGCGCTGGGTCTCGGGCAAGCTCGAACATTATGGCCAGGACCTGCAGATGGTCCATCCGGACCATGTCCTGCCGCTCGATCAGGTCGAGAGCGTCGGCGGGCGCGAGGCGATCTATCCCTGCTCCGAAGGCATCACCTCCAAACGCATCGCCGCGCTGGCCGCGCAGGCGATAGAGCGCGCGCCCGAACTCCCCGAATGGATCGAGCCGAGTCTCAAGGCGCAGAAGGGCTGGCCCGACTGGCGCGAGGCGATCGCGCGCATTCATGCCGATCCCGCCGATGCCAAGGCGCGCGAGCGTCTCGCCTATGACGAGGTGTTCGCCAATCAGCTCGCGCTGCTGCTGGTGCGCGGCGAGGCGCGGGCGAAGCGCGGGCGGCCGCTCGCCGGCGACGGACGGCTGCGCGACAAGCTGAAGCTCCCCTACGCCCCCACCGGCGCGCAGAGCCGCACCATTGCCGAGATCGAAGGCGATATGGCGCAGACCCAGCCGATGCTGCGGATGCTCCAGGGCGATGTCGGCTCGGGCAAGACCTTGGTGGCGACGATGGCGCTGCTGATCGCGGCGGAGGCGGGGGCGCAGGGCGCGCTGCTGGCCCCGACCGAAATCCTCGCCCGCCAGCATTACGAGACGCTTAGCCGCACGCTCGCCCCGCTCGGTGTCAACGTCGCGATCCTAACCGGCCGCGACAAGGGCAAGGCGCGCGAAGCGACGCTGATGGGGCTGGCCGCCGGCACGATCGACATCCTGATCGGCACCCATGCGATCTTTCAGGACGGCGTGACCTATCGCGACCTCGGGCTGGTGGTCGTGGACGAGCAGCACCGCTTCGGCGTCGCCCAGCGCATGATGCTCCAGGCGAAAGCGGAGCGCCCGCCGCATCTGCTGGTGATGACCGCGACGCCGATCCCGCGCACGCTCACGCTTGCCCAATATGGCGAGATGGACGTCAGTCGTCTGGACGAAATGCCGCCGGGTCGCCAGCCGATCGAGACCAGCGTGATCTCGGAAGAGCGCCTGGGCGAAGTCGTCGGCGGGCTCGGGCGGCATCTGGCGGGCGGCGGGCAGGCCTATTGGGTGTGTCCGCTGGTCGAGGAGAGCGAGAAGAGCGACCTTGCCGCCGCCGAGGCGCGCGCGGCCGAGTTGCAGGCGCATTTCGGCGACAAGGTTGGGCTGATCCATGGCCGGATGAAGGGTCCGGAGAAGGACGCGGTGATGGCGCGCTTCTCGGCGGGCGAACTTGGCGTGCTGGTCGCGACCACGGTGATTGAGGTCGGGGTGGATGTGCCCAATGCGACGCTGATCGTGATCGAGCATGCCGATCGCTTCGGCCTCGCCCAGCTCCACCAGCTGCGCGGCCGCGTGGGGCGGGGCGGGGGGCGTTCTGTCTGCGTGCTGCTGCGCGGCAACCATCTCAGCGAAACCGCACGGGCGCGACTGGCGCTGATGCGCGAGAGCAATGACGGCTTCCGCATCGCCGAGGAAGATCTGCGGCTGCGCGGCGCAGGCGAACTGCTCGGCACGCGGCAATCGGGCGACATGCAGTTCCGCCTGGCCGAGCCGGACATGCTCGGGGCGCTGCTGCCCGCCGCCAATAGCGATGCCCGGCTGCTGGTCGATCGCGACGGCGGGCTCAAGGGTGAGCGGGGGCAGGCGGCGCGCGTGGCGCTGTATCTGTTCGAGCGCGATGCAGCGGTGGGGCTGCTCCGCGCCGGCTGATCAACGGGTGCGCAGCGAGGCCAGCAGCGGGGCGTAGTCGGCCGGTGGGATCGGCTGGAGGAACTGGCAGCCGATGCGCCCGCCCAGCGACCACCGGATCTCCGCCCCGGTTTCCCCGACCAGCGGGAGACGGACGCGGACCAGATCGCCGGCTTCCAGCGTGGCGTTGCACCGCGCCATCAGACCCTGCTGGGAGATATTGACGACCAGAAACGCCAGCGACGTCCCGTCCGGGCCGATCGCACGGGTGCGATGCTCGACTTGGTCGCGATGCGCCAACCGATCGTCGGCGCTCGCCAGCTTGGCACCCGTTACGCTCACACGCCCCTCTTCACCTATCCGAGGTACATGTCTGACATAAGCCAGGGGCGGTGAATTCGGCGCGAACGAGGGTGGTGAACCTGCCGTTAGCCTTGCGGTGTGAGCAGCCCGTGATGCTTCTTGCCCAAACTGATCGTTGCCGTCTGCGTCAGATGGATTGTGAACTCAGACGGGCCATCTTCAAACGAGATGTCCCGCACGAGATTCGCGATGGGTTCACCATTCAGGCGAACCGCTCGCTCCGACATTTTTCGGAAGGCCTCTTTCTTCGACGAAACAAAGCCTAACTCCACCAAAATCTCGGCAATCTGCTTCCGTTTGAAGGCCAACGTCGGCAGCGCACCACCGGCAGCGCCTTCCTCGAAGGTCTTGCGCGCGGTTTCGGCGGCCTCTTCCGCAGCGGCGCGACCGCGGCACATCGCGGTCGCTTCGTTGGCGAGGATCTTCTTGGCCTCGTTGATCTCGGCACCTTCGAGCGCTTCGAGGCGGGCGATCTCGTCGAGCGGCAGATCGGTGAACAGGCGCAGGAAGCGGCCGACATCGCGGTCGTCGGTGTTCCGCCAGAACTGCCAGTAATCATAATGCGGCAGCTGGTCGGGGTTGAGCCACACCGCGCCGGACATGGTCTTGCCCATCTTGCCGCCGTCCGCGGTGGTGATCAGCGGCGTGGTGACGCCGTACACCTCGGTGCCGTCGACGCGGCGCGACAGCTCGATGCCGTTGACGATGTTGCCCCACTGGTCCGATCCGCCCATCTGCAGGCGGCAGCCCGCGCGGCGCGACAGCTCCAGGAAGTCATAGCCCTGGAGAATCATGTAGTTGAACTCGAGGAAGCTCAGCGACTGCTCGCGATCCAGCCGCAGCTTGACCGAATCGAAGCTCAGCATCCGGTTGATCGAGAAATGCCGGCCGATGTCGCGCAGGAACGGGATATATTCGAGCTTGTCGAGCCAATCGGCATTGTCGACCATCACGGCGTCGCTGGGGCCGTCGCCGAAGGTGAGGAAATTCTCGAACACCGTCTTGATCGAGGCGATGTTGCTGCCGATCGTGTCGAGCGTCAGCATCTTGCGGGCTTCGTCCTTGAAGCTCGGGTCGCCGATCTTGCCGGTGCCGCCGCCCATCAGCACGATCGGCTTGTGGCCTGCCTGCTGGAGACGGCGCAGCAGCATGATCTGCACCAGGCTGCCGACGTGGAGCGAGGGCGCGGTGGGATCGAAGCCGATATAGCCGGGCACGATCTGCTTGGCGGCGAGCGCGTCGAGGCCCTCGGCGTCGGTCACCTGGTGAATGTACCCGCGCGAGGCGAGCAGGCGGAGCAGATCGGAGCTGTATTCGGTCATGATGCAAGCGCGCATAGCCAAAGCGCGCGCCCGCGTCATCCCCGGCTGCTCAGTCCTGGGTCTGCAGCTCCCAGCTGGCATGCTGGACGTCGTGGCGCCTGGCGAGATGCGCGATGATGCTGTCCAGTTCCGCATCGAGCGCGGCGGTGGAGACTAGGCGGGCGCGCAGCTCGATCCGCTCGTCTGGGCGCTCGATCGTCTCGATCTCGGCGACGGGATAGCGCATCAGCTCGAGGTGATCGGTCAGCAGGTCGCGGAGCCGGTCGACCTCGGCCGGCACGGTGGTGAGGGTGACGAAGTAATGTGCTTCCACCTGGCCGCCGGCGAGCGGCACCCGGTTGATCGCATTGACGATGGGCCGCAGCAATGTGTTGCCGGCGATCACGAAGATCGCGAGTGTCGCCGCCTCGGCCGCCATGTCGCTGCCCGCGCAGGCACCTACCGCGGCCGAGCACCACAAGGTCGCCGCGGTGTTGAGCCCGCGGACGTTCATGCCCTCCTTCATGATCACGCCGGCGCCGAGAAAGCCGATGCCGGACACGACATAGGAAATCACCCGCACCGCCTCGAGATCGCCGGCGATGCGCTGCGCCAGATCGACGAACGCCGCGGATCCCAGTGCGACCAGCGCATTGGTGCGCAAGCCCGCGGTGCGCTGGCGGAACTGCCGCTCCGCGCCTATCGCCGCGCCGAGGATCAGCGCGAGGATGTAACTCAGCAGCGTGTCGCAATAGGCGGCGAGGTGGAAGGTGTGAAGGAACTTCATCGGTGCCGCCCTACGATGGAATTGTTGCGCTGCCATGGCCTTTCAGTTGGGGCAGATCATCCGGTCTCGGCTGACGGCGGGCCAACTTTCGCGGTAGAGCGACGGGATGAATCATTTGCTGATGCCGCATCCCAGCCATCCTTCGCGTGCAATTACCTCGGTCGGCTGCAACGTGCATCGTCGGCCAGGCGGGTTGATCCTTCGATACACGATTGAGGGCGATCTTGGCCGACTGGTGCTTCCGCCACTTGCCAAGCCTTATCGGACAGATGGACTGTGGCGATCCACCTGCCTTGAATTGTTCGCCGCGGAGGCGGGCAATGGCTATGCAGAGTATAACTTCTCCCCGTCGGGGGCTTGGGCGGCGTACGCATTCAGCGGGCGGCGCGAGGGTATGGCGCCGCTGGCGCTCGACATGCCGCCGGACATTCATGCCCACCACGAGGGCGCGTATCTCCTGGTGACCGTGCTGCTGGACGGCATCGATCCGGGCCCGCTCCGTCTGGGCATCACCGCGGTGATCGAGGAGAAGGACGGCACGAAATCCTATTGGGCGCTGCACCATGGCGGAGATGCGCCCGATTTCCACGATCCCGATTGCTTTGTCGCCCAACTGCCGCCAGCAGACTGACATGCAATTCGGAATCGATCGCCTCCTCGCCGAACCCGAGCTCCGCGCGCCCCTGCAGGGCAAGCGCGTTGCGCTGCTCGCCCATCCCGCCTCGGTCACGGCGGATCTTACGCACAGCCTGGATGCGCTGGTGGCGGCTGGAGTCAACATCTCGGCGGTGTTCGGTCCGCAGCACGGTGTGCGTGGGGATCTGCAGGACAATATGATGGAGTCGCCGGACTTCGTCGATCCGCAGTACGGCGTGCCGGTGTTCAGCCTCTATGGTGAGGTCCGCCGCCCGACCGATGCGTCGATGGCGACGTTCGACGTGCTGCTGGTCGATCTGCAGGACGTCGGCTGCCGCATCTACACCTTCGTGACGACGTTGCTCTACGTCCTCGAAGCTGCAGCCAGGCACGGCAAGGCGGTGTGGGTGCTGGATCGTCCCAATCCTGCCGGTCGCCCGGTCGAGGGGCTGACCCTGCTGCAGGGCTGGGAGAGCTTCGTCGGTGCCGGACCGATGCCGATGCGCCACGGCATGACGCTGGGCGAACTGGGCCACTGGTTCATCGCGCACTATGACCTGGATGTGGAGTATCGCGTGATCGCGATGCAGGGCTGGGAGCCCGAGGCGGGGCCCGGCTTCGGCTGGCCGGCCGAGCGCCCCTGGATCAACCCGAGCCCCAATGCCGCCAACGTCAACATGGCGCGCGCCTATGCCGGCACGGTGATGCTGGAGGGAACGATGCTTTCCGAAGGCCGTGGTACCACCCGTCCGCTCGAGCTGTTCGGCGCGCCCGATCTCGATGCGCGGGCGGTGATCGCGGAGATGCAGCGTCTCGCCCCCGAATGGCTTGCTGGGTGCTCCCTGCGCGACATGTGGTTCCAGCCGACGTTCCACAAGCATGTCGGCCAGCTTTGCGCCGGCGTGTTCGTTCATGCCGAGGGGCCGGCCTATGACCATGCTGCGTTCCGTCCGTGGCGGGTGCAGGCGCTCGGCTTCAAGGCGATCCGGACGCTATATCCCGATTATGCGCTCTGGCGCGACTTCCCGTATGAATATGTCTTCGACAAGCTGGCAATCGACGTGATCAACGGCGGCCCGGGCTTGCGCCTTTGGGTGGACGATGCAGCCGCCACGCCCGCCGATCTCGACGCGCTGACCCTGCCGGACGAGGCTGCCTGGATCGCGGCCCGCCAGCCGCACCTGCTCTACTGATGGAGACGGATGCGATGGTGGCAACCCAGCGCGCGCTCTGCGGTCTGATCTTCGCGGTGGAGGAGGCGCAGGATCGCCCCGGCACGCTGGTCGCCAGTCTGCCGTTTGGCGGCATGACCCTGCTCGAATACCAGATCCGCCTGCTCGCCGGGATCGGCGCGGAGCAGGTGCTGGTGGCGGTAGGCAAGGTCACCCCCCAGTTTCTCGCCGCGATCGAGCGGGCGGGGCGGGGGCAACTGAAGGTAGACATCGTCCGCTCGGCCGAGGAAGCAGCGGAGAAGGTGCTGCGCGATGCCGACGTGCTGGTGCTGGCGGACGGGCTGGTGACGATCGACCCGGTGATGGAGCGGATGGCCGCCGAACCCCACGCCGCGCTGCTCGTTACCGACGACGCGGAATCTCCCGCCGCGATCGAGCGACTCGACATGCGGCATTGCTGGGCCGGCATCGCCCGGATCGAGACCCGGCATCTCGCCCATATCGCCAGCATGCCGGAGGATTATGACTTCCAGTCGGCCCTGCTGCGGGTCGCCGCGCAATCCGGCGCGCTGCAGGTGCCGCTGGCGCCCGGCTGGGCCCGCGCCGGCCACGCGGTGGAGCGCAGCGGTGAGGGTCTTGCCACCCGCAACGATGCGGTGCTGGCTGCGCTCAGCGATCGGCGGACGCTGTGGGCGGACCGCTGGGTGTTCAGTCGCGCCGCGCGCTTCGTGCTGCCGCAGATGATGGCGCGTAACATCCCCGACTGGGCCCCCCTGGCGGCGGGCGGTGTCGTCTCGGTCGCGGCGCTGCTGACGGTGCTCTCGGGCTGGGAAGGCATCGGTGCGGTGGTCGCGCTGCTGGCGACGCTCGGCTTCGCCACGGCGGCTTCGCATGCGGCGCTGCGGGGCGAGGAGCCGCGGGCGCGGACGATCGAGTTGGCGGTGGTGGCGCTGTTCGTGCTGCTGCTCGTGGCGATCGGGTGGCGCGAGTTTCGCGTCCTCGGCACCGGCACGTCGCTGCTGCTCGCGGGCGGCGGCGTGGTCCTGCAACTGCTGGCGGAGAGGGTGCCGGTGCAGCGAAGGCGCTGGTGGGCGAACGCTGCGGCACAGATGCTGCTCGTCACGCCGTTCACGCTGGCCGGTCATGCGACGCTGGGGCTGGCGGCGGTGACGCTCTATGGGCTCGGCACCTTGACCGCCGCGATCGAGGCGCTGCGCGGCAAGGCTTAGGCTCCGATTAAGTCTCTGTCGGTATACAGCGATGCATGGCGCAGGGCGCTCCCGAACCGCGCGAGGGCACGTCCTTCGGCCCGACTGACGTGGCGGCGCGTGCCGCGGCGGCGGCATCGCACGCCCAGGCAATGGCAGAAGCCGCGGCCTGCGAGATGTCCGTGCCGGACGGGCTGCGACTGGACGAACGGACCCTGCGCGGCATGCGACAGGCATTGGAGCGGATCGTCCAGGACATCGAGAGATGCCTTGCCGCAGCCCTGGCCGAGAGCGCCTTCCCAGGTATCGGCCCCACCTTGCCGCTGCTGCAGGCGGCCGGTCTCACTGCCGATCCCGCGCTGACGGCCGAGCTTCTGGCCCAGGTCCAGCGTGCGCATCTGATCGCGGGCCTGCCGCACCACGCCCCCGACGATCCGTTGCAGCCGAGCCTGCTGAACCGCCTTGCCGATCATCCGGCTCCCGAGCTCGCCGCGGCGGCGCGGGCGCTGCAGCTCGCCGAAAGCCGCGCGCACAGTCCTGAAGCGGGACGCTGGCGGTTGCCGCCAGCCTTGCATATGCGGCTGCTTTGGTGGGTTGCATCCGCGATGCGGGAACAGTTGGGAGCATCGGCAGGACGAGCATTGGACACGGTCCTATGCGCCGCCGTGCGCGAACAGGGCGCCGACGCCGAGTCCCGAAACGGAGCCGAGGCGGCGGCGGATCGCCTTGCCGCGTTGCTTGCCCCCACGCCGCGCGAAGTACCGCGCCTGCTGATTGATGCGCTGCGCGATCGCAGTCTCAGCCTCTTCGAGGCGGTGCTGGCACGGGCGGCGGCGATCGACCCGGCGGATGCGCGCGCGCTGCTGCTCGATCCCGGTAGCGAGCGGCTGCTGCTCGTGCTCCGCGCATTGGCTGTTCCGCGCGAGACGATCGCTCGGATCGGCCTGCTGCTCTGCGACGCCGATCCCCGCCGCGACCTGGCCGGGCTGGTCGATGCGATCGACGCGCTGGACACGATCGACCCGGAGGCGGCGCAGGACGTGCTCGCCCAGCTGCGGCTCGATCCGGGCTATCGGGCGGCGCGCCTTGCGATCGGGCGGAGGCGGTGAGCGCCACCTCCTCGCTCGATCCGGTGGTGCCGCTCGCGGTGGCGCGGCTGGATACGGGTGGGCGGCTGATCGATGCCGAGCCGAGATTGCGCGCGCTCAACGATCGCGCCGGCGGCGATATCGGCGCGCCGCTGGCGCTGCCGAGTGTGGCGGCAATCGCGCAGCTGGCACATCGGCTGGGGATCGCGGTGTCGCGCGGCGTCGTCGTGGCGGACGGCGAGGCGGAGATCGACCTTTGGGTGCGCGCGGGCCCGGATCGCGGCGGGGTCCGGCTGGAGGTGAGCGGCTGGCGCACGCGTCCTGCCTGGCGCCCCGCCGGCGATCCCGCGCGGGACGGCGACTTCCTGCGGGCGGGGGGCGACTGGCTCTGGGAAACCGACAGCGCCCTTCGCCTGACCTTCCTGTCGCCGGAGGCCGGCGCGCGCTTCGGCTTCGACGTGTCGGAGATGCTCGGCCAGCCGGTCACCCGGCTATTCGCGCTGGTACAGGACGACAAGGGCAGGCTGCCGGTCCTTTCCGCCTGGCACGCGCACGCATCGGTAGACGACCAGCGCGCCGAGCTGCGCGGTACGGGAAAGATGGTGCGGCTGGACGCGACGCCGCGTCGGGATCCCGTGGGGCGCTTCGCGGGCTTTTTCGGCTCGGCCCGAATGCTCGATGGGGAAGCGGTCGAGACGACGGCGCCTGCGCCGCCGCGTGCTGCCTTCCCTCGCGCGTTCGGCGCGAGGCTTGAGCGCGCGCTGCGCCACCCGCTGGCCCGCATCATCGCCCAAGCCGACTCGATCAGTGCCCAGGCAGACGGGCCGATCCGCGGCGACTATGCAGGCTATGCCGCCGACATTGCCGCCGCCGGCCGCCACCTGATGGGACTGGTGGAGGACCTCGTCGACCTCCAGCGGATCGAGAGTGCGAGCTTCGCGACGCTCGACGAGCCGCTCGACCTCGCCGACGCCGCGCGCCGGGCGGCGGGGCTGCTGGCAGCGCGCGCGACGGAGGCGGGGGTGCGGATCGATCGGCCGGGCCCCGACGAGACCCTGCGGGTGCGCGGCGAGTTCCGGCGGGTGTTGCAGGTGTTGGTGAACCTGATCGGCAATGCGGTGCGGCACAGCCCCCGAGGCTCGGCGATCTGCATCCGTACGGACAGCGAGCGGGGCATGGGCCGGGTGGTGGTTGCCGATCAGGGCACGGGCATTGCGGTGGTCGATCAGGGGCGCATCTTCGAGAAGTTCGTGCGCGTCGATCCCGCCGATCCGGGCGGGAGCGGGCTGGGGCTCTACATCGCGCGGCGGCTGGCGCGGGCGATGGGCGGGGACCTCGTCGTCGACAGCGCGCCCGGCATGGGTGCGCGCTTCGTGCTGACGCTGCCATTGCAGCAGAAGGGGGAGCGCCCGTCTCCTCCGGCGGGCGCTCCCTGAACCGTCAGCGGCGGCGGCAAATCTGGATCGGGCGACCGTAGCGCCACTCGTCCCAGCAGACCGTGCTGCTGCGATAGCGATAGCCGCGATCCCAGCCGCGATGACGGCCGCGGTCCCAGCCATAATGGCGGCCGCGATCCCAGCCACGATGCCGCTCCCAGCGTTCGTGCCGGTCCCAACGGTCACCGCGATCCCAGCGGCGTTCATGGCCGTCGCGATAGCGCCAGTCTTGCGCCTGTGCTGCGGTTGCGCCGACCAGCCCGGTGACGGCGAAGCCGGCGGCGGCGATAAGCTGAACCAGTTTCATGGATACGTCCTCTCACGTCTCGATGGAGGACGACTAATCGAGTCGGTGCTTCGCGACGCTGAACCGCTTCGTAGGCGGAGGTTCATCTCCGCATCATGCGCCCATGACGATGTGACGCATCATGTCGGTGCGCACACGGCCCTGGCCGAGCACGGCCTCGTGAAACGGAATAGGGGCTTGGCCGATGGAGAGATCTTCGATCGTCAGCCAGCTTGCCGCTTCGGCTGCGCGCGCCGCAGGTTCGATGAGCAAGCGATCCAAATCCTGGGCGAAGGGCGCGAAATAGGCGGGCTCGCCCAGGTACATGCGCCAATCCTCCAGCACCGTTTCGGGGCTATGGCCGGCTAGGTGCAGGTCGAGGTCGCCGATGGCACGGCAGAGACGGAAGAGCCGCCAGTGGCAGAAGCCCAGTTCCGCACGCGCATCTCCCTTGTATAGGCCAGCACGTGCAGCGAGCCCTTCGGCATAGATGGCCCAGCCTTCCGTGAATGCCTGGGCATAGTCGATGCGCAACGGATGTGGCGCCGCGCGCGCCTCCAAGGGGAGCTGGACCATATGGCCTGGCAGCAGCTCGTGATGGACGACGGCCGGCAGGGTCCAGGCCGGTCGGCGCAGGATCGCGCGGAGATCGACGACATAGCGCCCCGGGCGTGTGCCTTCGGGTACGATGCGATAGCCTTGCTTTCCTCCTGCCTCCTCTGAGGCCGTCATCCGCTGCGTCTGCACGGCGCGGACCTCGGGAGGCAGGGGGCCGAACCAGCGGGGGAGCAGCGGCTGCACGCGTTCCAGCTGCCGGTTCATGTCGGCGACTGCGAGGCTGCGGCCCGCATCGCCGTCGGGGTAGAGCCAGCGCGCATCCTGCCAGAGCGTGGAAAAACGCTGGCCGAGGCTGCCGGTGCGAATGCCGATCGCTGCGAACAGGCGGTCGGCGCGGGCGACGGTGCGTCGACGCTCCCGCTCGAGTCGGGCGCGCAAGAGTTCGGGTACGATGTCGTCACCGGTCGTTCGCCGCAGCAGCAGTGCATAATAGGCGGCGCCGTTCGGCAGTGCAGACATGCCAGGCGGCGGCGCATCGGCAATCTGCGCACGCAGCAGGGCGAGCTGCTCGGCAAGCGCCTCGGCACGTGAGCCGGTCGCCGCGGCACGCGCAGCCTCAAGGGCGGCGATCGTCCGCTCGATCAGCCCGCGGGGCAGCCGGAACCCGCGCGTCGCATCGGCGCTTAGCGATCGTGTCTCGCGCTGGATCGCTTCGGCCGGCGCCTCGGCGCGTGTCCAGGCACCGCCGGTGGGCGTGACGAGATACGGGCTACGCCCGGGCCTCCCGACGGGAAAGTGGCGGGCCAGTTCGACATCGACCGCGAGGCCTGCACGGGCCGCCTGCAGGTCGAGTCGCGCACCGGCAGGCAGGGCGGCTGCGTCGAAGCCGCGGAGCTCGGCAAGGGCTCCTTCGGGATCGCGCGCCGCACGATCGAGGACCTCGCGCAGGCGTCGCGGATCGGCGTCGTCCGCACATACGGCAGCAGGCGGAAGGGCGAAGCAAGCGGCGGTGCCGGCGAGCAGCGAGCGGCGGGAGAGCAGGTGCATCGCGTGCGATCATGCGCAATGCGACGCCCGATTTCGAGCGTCTGAAATTAGGGTACTGGTCAGTACGATTTCTGCTTGACGTTACGGCGCGGAGGGGTAGAGGAACGTCGATATCGAAACAACCTGCGGCGGTTCGACAGCGCAGGTTCAGGGAGCCGGCATATACCGGTGTCTCCGCAGCCGGTTGAGGGGGAGCCCCTCGCAGCCGGCGACGGACAAGGTGGAACGTTTCTGGCGGAACGGCCAAGGTTGCATGCCCATCCATGCAACCGGGGGAAGGCCTGCATCCGCTGTGTACAGGGAGTGCAGGCGATGGCGTATCTCGATCTTACCCAGTTCGGCGGACACGCCGTCGCTGCGCCCGCCGAGCTAGAGGTTGCGTCGGCTGTATTGACGCCCCTGGAATGGCAGGTTGTGGGCATCGCCCGGCGCGACCGGCTTGCCTCGCTGCAGGCGCCGGGTCGTTGGGCACGCTTCGTGCAGATCTTTTTTGGTGGCGACCGCGCGAGCCCGCGTCTGGCGGACACCCGGCTCGAGGCACTGCGCCGGCTCGTCGTTCTCGCCTCGCACAAGGGGAGCGCGCTCCCTGCCGAGGAAATCGCCGCCTTCCACGCCGCCGGGTATACGCAGGCGCAGCTGGCGCTGGTCCTCGCCCGCCTGGGCGACGCCGCGGCACGCTGATCGACGCGCGGACGGATCCGCGCGTCGCCTTCCTTTGTCGCTTACTGCTTCTTTTCCTGATTTTCGCCGTCGCTGTCGCGGTTGATGCGTGACGTCATGCCGGTGGCGGCGGCGTCGGCTTCGGTCTGCTCGCGGTCGCTGAACGGCGTCGGCGTCGCGGTCGGCTCGGCAGCGGGTACGGCGTTGGCGGGTTCCACCGCGGCCGGTTCCTGCGTCGAGACGTTCATGTCGGCCGGGGTTTCCGGCACGGTGATCTCGGTCACGTTGGCGTCGGGCGGGGTGGGGCCATCGTCCTTGCCACCACAGGCGGCCAGGGTAAGGCCGGCGCCGGCCAGGATCGCGAGAGTGCGCAGCTTCATGGGTGTTTCCTTCCGATAAGGGTTCAGGAGGCGGACGAGGCGCTGACCGCGGCGCGGGCCTCGATCTTCTCGGCGAGCAGCTTGTCCCAGCTATAGGGATCGTCGCGGAAGTTCATCGTGCCGTCGGATCCCGCAAACGCGGTCCAATAGAGCAGATAGACCGAAACCTGGTCGGCATCGGCCAGCCGCACGCGCACCGTCTTGGTGCCTTCCAGCTGGGCCGCAATCGCATCGGGCTGCCAATTGGGGTCGTTCTTCAGCAGCAGCTCGGCGAGCGGGCCCGGCTTTTCCAGTCGGACGCAGCCATGGCTGTCCAGGCGGCTATAGCTGTTGAAGCCCGACTGTACCGGCGTGTCGTGCAGGTAGACGGCATAGGGATTGTCGAAATCGAACTTGTAGCGGCCGAGCGCGCTCCGCGGACCCGACTCCTGCTGGAGACGGCGATCGGGCCCGGTGCCGATGATACGATAGCCATGCGCCTTCAGATAGGCCTCGCCCTTGGGCCAAAGCTCCTTGGCGGCGATGCCGCTCGGCACGTTCCACGGCGGATTGAGCACGATCGAGTGGATGCGCGACTGGAGCATCGGCGTCTCGTTGCCGGGGCGGCCGGTCACCGCCTTCATCGAGGCGATCGGGCTGTCGCCTTCGAACACGGTCATCACCGCGGCCGCGATGTTCACCTGGATGCGCTTGGCGGGCAGCTGCTGCGGCAGCCAGCGCCAGCGCTCCATGTTCGCCATGATCTGGCGCACGCGGTCCTCGACGGGCACGTTGAGCGCGGCCAGCGTGCCGGTGGAGACCACGCCCGAGGGGCGCAGGCCGTAGCGACGCTGGGCACGAACGACGGCGTCCTGCAAATTCTGGTCGAACGTGTCGCCGCTCGCGGAAACCTGCTTGTCCTCGACCGCCAGCCGTTTGCGGAGCGCGCGAACGCGGGCGCCGCTCGCGCCCTTGGCGAGGTCCGGCCCCGCCGCGACCTTGGGCCAGCCACCGGCGGTGAGGATCGCGCGATAGGCGACCAGGCCCTTTTCCAGCCCGTCATAGCCGGCATAGGGCGGTGGGAGCGAGCGCATCCAGGCGGCGATCCTGTCGCGCTTCACGGCGTCGATGAAGCCGGGCAGCGGATCGAAGGCGGCGGGGCGGAGGCCCCAGTCTTTGATGAAGTCGCTGCCGTCGAGCCGGCCGGAATGAACCGCCCGGGCATAATCGAGCGCGGCACGCACCAGCCCCTCGCTGTCGTTCGGCAGGGTGACCGTGCTGGTCATCCGACGCAGCCCCTGGGCGAGGCTGGCATCGGGAAGCAACTGGCGCAGCTCGGCCATCTGCTTGGCACTGAGCACCGGCAGCGGGAGGACCGGCGCCACCACCGGCGGCGTGGTTACCTGCGGCTGTGCGGGGGCGGCCTGCACCACGGGCTTGGCCGTCGGGGCGGCGGCGGGCGTCTGGGTCTGCGGTGCCCGCGCCGTGGGCGTCTGGGTCTGCGCGGGCTTGGCGGTCTGCGTCGCGGCGGGCGTCTGCTTCGGCGCGGGGATCAGACGGAATTGCGCTGCGGCGGGCGACGCGATCGAGCCGGCAAGCGCCAATGCCGCCAACCCTCCGCTGCCCAGCACCTTCACCCGCATCGCTTTCTTCACTTCGTCCACGCGCAATACTCCACTCGTCGCGTCGTTTACCAACGCCTATGCCTATAGGCGAGCCATGCCCTTGGATGCGAGTGCGAAAACCGGTGCCCCTGCTTGACAACTGCCAACGTTGTCGGGAAGCGTCGCGCCCGTAGAAAATCCAAGGGGCAGGAGGGGATCGCTTGAGCACCGCTCGTTCGACACAGACCACGATGGCATTTGCCGCGGTAACAACGCTGTTCTTCGCCTGGGGGTTCATCACCTCCCTGGTCGACCCGCTGGTGGCGGCGGTGAAGGGCATCTTCACGCTGACCAACCTGCAGGCGCAGGCGAGCGCCTTCGCCTTCTTCTTCGCCTATTTCGTCGTATCGCTGCCGGCCGCCGCGCTGGTTTCGCGCCTGAAGGCGGTGCCGTCGATCCTGCTGGCGCTGTGCACCATGGCGGTGGCGTGCCTGATCATGCTGACCGCGGCAAACCTCGCCAATTACTGGCTGGTGCTGCTCGGCCTGTTCGTGCTGGCGAGCGGCATCACCGTGCTGCAGGTGGCGGCAAACCCGCTGGCGGCGGCGCTGGGCGATCCCAAGGGCAGCCATTTCCGGCTGGTGCTCAGCCAGACCTTCAATTCCTTCGGCACCTTCCTCGGCCCGCTGCTGGGGGCGCACCTGTTCCTGAAGGGCGTCGAGGTGAAGCCGGGCGCGGTGGTCGATGCGGGCGTGCGCGCCGAGGCGCTGGCGGGCATCGATACCGCCTATCTGTGGATCTGCGGCCTGATCCTCGCGCTCGCCGTGTTCTTCTTCCTCAGCCGCCGCGTGGTGACCGACGCGGCGCCGAAGCAGGCAGCTGCGTCCGGCCTGCTGAATGCCTTCTCCTCGCCCTGGGCACTGTTCGGCGCGCTCGGCATTTTCCTCTATGTCGGCGCCGAAGTGTCGATCGGCACGCAAATGGCGCTGTTCCTCAACGACAATAGCGTCTGGGGCCAGTCCGACGCGCCGTTCGGGGTGCCGCTGCTCGGTACGCTGATGGGGAGCGACGGCGTGCACGGCGTGTCGCTGCAGGAGGCCGGCAAGGCCGTCGCCTTCTACTGGGGTGGCGCGATGGTCGGCCGTGCGCTGGGCTCGCTGCTGCTCACCCGCGTGCGGGCCGACAAGCTGCTCGCGCTGTTCACCGTCATCGCGGCGGCGATGTGCCTCTATGTCGTCGCGGTCGGCGGGGTGAGCGCGGGCTTTGTCGCGCTGGCGATCGGCCTGTTCAACTCGATCATGTTCCCGGTGATCTTCACGCTGACGCTCGAACGGTCGGCGGCGAGCGAGGAGGCGACCTCGGGCCTGCTCTGCACCGCCATCGTCGGCGGCGCGGTGCTGCCGCTGCTGGTGGGCAAGGTGGCGGACCTGCACGGCTATGCCTTCGCGCTGATCGTGCCGGCGCTCTGCTACGTGGTGCTGTGCGGCTTCGCGGTCGCCGCCGGGCGGGCCAAGCCCGTGCGGGCGAGCGGTAGCGCTTCGCTGCATTGATGCAACGGGCCGGGCGGGTTTGACGCTGGACATGCGTTGCGCCAGGCTCGGCCTTCAAGACCAGGCACTTCCCCAGGAGAGTTCGTGATGTCCGTTCGTCGCCGTTCGCTGCTTGCCGGCGCGCTTGCGCTGCCCCTCGTCGCCCGCGCACAGACGCAGGAAAGCTGGGAGCAGCGCAAGGAGCGGCTGTTGCACGAGGACTTTCCCGAACTCAGCCGTTATGCCGCCGACAACGCCCGCATCCTGTCGTCCGGCGAAAAGGTGAACATCGTCTTCCTCGGCGATTCGATCACCGAGGGCTGGAAGAGCAAGCGCCCCGGCTTCTTCACCCCCGGTCGCGTCGGCCGCGGCATCGGCGGGCAGACGACGCCGCAGATGGTGCTGCGCATGATGGCGGACGTGGTCCATCTCAAGCCCCGTTTCGTCCACATCATGGCGGGCACCAACGACATTGCCGGCAACACGGGCAAGATGACCCGCGCGCAGAGTTACGACAATTTCCGCATGATGGCGCAGATCGCCAAGGCGAACGGAATCGGCGTGATCCTAGCCTCGGTGCCGCCGGCCGATCATTTCCCGTGGCGCCAGGGGCTCGACGTGGTCGGGCCGATCCGCGAGATCAACGCCTGGCTGCAGGGCTATGCCAAGGCCGAGCGGCTGACCTGGGTCGACTACACGCCCGTGCTGGGGGATGCGAAGGGCGCGATGAAGCCCGGCCTCGCCTATGACGGCGTCCACCCGACCGAAGCCGGCTATGACGCGATGGCCACCGTGATCGAGCCGATCCTGAAGGCCCGCCGCGCGTGAAGGCCCTGCTCGGATCGGCGGCGCTGCTGATGGCGGCTCCGGCCGCCGGGCAGACGCTCGAGCTGGTCTCGCCGGACGGTACCAACCGGATCGTGGTTGCGCTCGATCGGCAGGGTACGCCCAACTACATGGTCCAGCGGCGCGGGGAGCTGATCCTTGCGCCGTCGCCGATCGCGCTCGACCTCGATCGCGACATGCTCGGCTGGGGCATGGCGATCACCGGCAGCGAGGCGGCGAGCGCCGATACGCGCTACAGGATCGTGCTCGGCAAGGCCGACGAGGGCCGCGACCACTATAACCAGCGGACCATCCATCTGCAGGAGCGCGGCGGCGCCCGGCGGCGCATGGACCTGGTGCTGCGCGCCTATGATGACGGCGTCGCCTTCCGCACCGTGGTGCCGGTGCAGCAGGCGACGGCGGCCGCCATCGTCCGCTACGAGCGCACCGGCTTCTATTTCCCGCAGGCGTGGAAGTGCTGGGGCTTCAATGTCGGCCGTTTCGGATCCAGCCACGAAGGCGAGTTCGATCCCGTCGACACCACCCGGCTGCGCGACCACAATCTGTTCGACCTGCCCTTCGCCTGCGAGACGGGGAAGGGCGCCTTCGCGCTGGCCGAGGCGGACCTGATCGACTTTGCCGGCATGTACCTCACCGGTCGCGGCGATGGCGGGCCCGGGCTGCAGATCAAGCTCTCGCCCTCGCTTGACGATCCGCGGATTGCGGTGCACACCCGCATCGGCAGCCCGATCGTGACGCCGTGGCGGGTGGTGATGCTGGCCGACCAGCTCGGCAAGCTCCACGAATCGACGCTGCTAACCAACCTTTCCAGCCCGAGCCGGATCGAGGACACCAGCTGGATCAAGCCGGGCCTCACCAGCTGGGACTGGTGGAACGGGCCGGTGATCGCCAGGCTGCCGGGCCAGCGCACCACGACCGCCGTGGCCAAGGCATTCATCGACTTCGCTGCCGAGAACGGCTTCCCCTACACGATGATCGACGAGGGCTGGTATGCCGGCGCCGGCGGGGGCGGGGTGCGCCGTCCGGGCGTCGACATCACCAAATGGGCCGATGCGATCAACCTGCAGGAGGTCGCCGACTATGCGCGGGCCAAGAAGGTGCGGCTGTGGCTGTGGGCGCACTGGCAGGCGCTCGACGAGCAGATGGAAGACGCGCTCGCGCTCTACGAGAAGCTCGGCATCGCCGGTATCAAGATCGACTTCATGGATCGTGACGACCAGTGGATGGTCAACTGGTACCAGAAGCTGCTCGGCGCGGCCGCGCGGCACCATCTGATGGTCGATCTGCACGGTGCCTTCCCGCCGCGCGGCCTCACCCGCACCTGGCCGAACTTCGTGACCCAGGAAGGCGTGATGGGCGCCGAGTACAACAAGTGGAGCCGGCGGGCGACGGCGGGCAGCAACGTGATGCTGGCCTATACGCGCGGGCTGCTGGGGCCGATGGACTATACGCCCGGCGGGTTCCGCAACGTGACGCCGGCGGACTTCCAGATCCGCAACGACCTGCCTTTGGTGCAGACGACGCGTGCGCACGGGCTGGCGATGTATGTTGTCTATCTGTCGCCACTCGCGGCCGTGGCCGACAGCCCCGATACCTATGCGGCGAGCCCTGCCGGCTTCGACTTCATCAAGGCGGTGCCGGCGAGCTGGGACGAGACCCGCTTCCTGGCGGGCGAGACCGGCGCGTACATCGTCCTCGCCCGGCGCAAGGGAAAGCACTGGTATCTGGGCGCGATGAACAACGAAAAGGCGCGCACCGTGTCCGTGCCGCTCGACTTCCTCGGCTCCCGCGGTGCCGAGGCGCGGATCTGGCGCGACGGGGCGGCACCCGATGCAGTGCAGCTGGAGACGCGGCGGGTGGCCCGCCAGGACAGGCTGACGCTCGACCTCGCTTCGACGGGCGGCGCTGCGGCGATCCTGGAGGAGCGCTGAGTCGGGGCGGCTGCCCAGATTCTGCCGCATTTCGTCGCCGCAATTCCTCTCTTCGCCGGTCGTTTCGGCAAAGTTCACACACGGTTCATGCGCCCCCCGGCTTTTTGGCCGCATGAATGTTGCAATGCAGCGCCCACACGCCCCGACGGGGACCGCCATGCCCTTCCTGAAGAGCCCGGGACGGTTCCTGCTCCACTATGTCACGCGCCGGCCGCTGGCTTTCGCCCTGCTGGCGCTGCTGGTGGTGGGCGGCGCCGCGACGGCCGTGGGCGTGCAATATGCCATGAAGCTGCTGATCGACGCGATGACCGTCGCCGCGCCGTCGCGGTCGGCCGTCTACATTGCGCTGGGCGCCTTTGTCGGGCTGGTCGCGCTGGAGAACGGGCTGGTGCGCGGCTCGGCGATGCTGTTGTGCAACATCACGGTCAAGAGCGGTGTCCGCATCCGGCTGGACATGTTCCACTATCTTACCGGCCACCATATCGGCTTCTTCCAGAACCAGCGCGGCGGCTCGCTCGGCCACCGGGTGGGGGCGCTGACCGGCTCGTTCGCGGCGCTCACCCATCGGATTCTTATGGAAGTGACGCCGCCGCTGATCGCCTTTGGCGGCGCGCTGCTGATCTTCCTGACGATCGACTGGCGCATGGCGGTGGCGATCACCGGCATCTTCGTCGCCGCGAGCACGGGCCTGGTCTTTCTCGGCCTGCGGGGTGACAAGTACCACAAGGCCTTTGCCCGTGCCGCCAGCGAGAGCGGCGGCGAGATGGTCGACTTGGTCAGCAATATCGCCGCGATCAAGTCGTTCGGCGCGCGCGCCCGCGAGTCGGAGCGGCTGCGCGGCTTCTTCGAGACCGAGGCAGCTGCGCAGAAGCGGGGCTGGATGTTCGTCGAGCGGATCCGCGTGCTGCATGACGTGGCGCTGGTGCTGCTGGTGGGTGCGGCGCTGGTCTGGGCGGTGGAGCGCTGGAGTGCGGGCGGCATTACGGCGGGCGACGTGGTCGTCGTCAGCGCCATGACCTTCCGCATGCTCAACGGCTCGCGTGACCTTGCCATGGCGCTGATCGATACCAGCCAGCAGTTCAGCTATCTGCGCGAGACGCTGGAGATCGTCGGTGCCCCGCACGCGCTGGACGATGCGCCCGATGCGGCGCCGTTGGTGGCGACGCAAGGCGAAGTGCGGATCGAAGGCGTTACCTTCGGCCATCACCCTGGCCGCCCGGTGCTGCACGACCTGTCGCTGACCGTCGCGCCGGGGCAGAAGATCGGCATCGTCGGTCCCTCGGGCGCGGGCAAGTCGACCATCCTCCAGCTTGTCCAGCGCCTGCACGATCCGCAAGGCGGCCGCGTGCTGATCGACGGCCAGCCGATCGACCGGGTGACGCAGGACAGCCTGCACCAGGCCGTTGCCGTGGTGCCGCAGGAAGTGCTGCTGTTCCACCGCTCGATCCTGGAGAATATCCGCTTTGCCCGTCCCGACGCGACGGATGCCGAAGTCCGTGCCGCTGCCGAGGCGGCGCACTGCGCCGGCTTCATCGCGCTGCTGCCGCAGGGCTATGACACGGTGGTTGGCGAGCGTGGTACCAATCTGTCGGGTGGCCAGCGCCAGCGGATCGGCATCGCGCGCGCCTTCCTCAGCAAGGCGCCGATCGTGCTGCTCGATGAGGCGACCTCGGCGCTCGACACCGGCTCGGAGATCGAGGTGCAGCAGGCGCTCGACGCGCTGATGGCGCACCGCACGGTGCTGGCGGTCGCGCATCGTCTCTCGACCGTGGTGGGCTTCGACCGGGTGATCGTGGTCGAGCACGGCCGCATCGTCGAGGACGGCCCGCCGCTCACGCTGCTGCGCGCGGGCGGAGCCTTCCAGCGGCTCTGGTCGCTGCAGGCCGAGGGGCTGGATGCGCCGGTCGAACGCCGCGAGCTGCCGCGCTTCGTCGCCGGCACCGCGCGGCGGATGTTCGGGTTCAGCCCCCGTCCGGCGCTGCGGCTGGTGGAGCGCCACGCCGCGGGTTAAGTCGGAAACGCTCCGCACTCGACCGATTTCGCGGACATCGTCGCCGGAACGGAGGGGGTCGCTGTCGCCAGCCCTTGGCGTTGGTCGCTACACCAATTGCAGGGGAAGAGGGTCGCCCACGCACTGCGGCTTCAACGGTGCCGCATTCCAATCAGAGGAGAGGGCAATGACTCAGGCTATCATTCAATATGCATTCGATCCCAATTATGTGCTGGGCGTGCAGAATGTGCAGGCCGGTGCGCCGGTGGTGATCCTGCAGCAGTCGACGGTGACCAATCCGGCGCTGATCCTGTGGGATATCAATATGTTCAACCAGTATATCACGCTGGTCGCCAGCCAGGCGAGCCCGACGCCGCTGGTGTTGACGGCACCGTCGCCGAACGCAGAGACTCGGTTGGTGATCAACAACCGCCAGTCGTCCAACAATCTGCAGAAATGGACCTTCTTCGGCTCGCAGAGCTTCATCTCGTCGGTCGGGGCGCCGGGCATGGTCGTCGACGACCAGAACCGGGGGCTGCAGAACGGCAACCCCGTCTGGCTCTACCCGAACAACGGCTCACCGGCGCAGCAGTGGATCCTGTTCTCCGCAACGCTGCGGGCGCTGGAGGAAGACCTGGCCGAGCTCGAGAGCGCCTGACACAGACCGCGCGCCGCGACGGTTGGATTGCAGCCGTCGCGGCCTTGCATTCGCGGAAACGAAAACGGCGCCACCGCAGGAGCGGGGCGCCGTTTTCTTGTTCCGCCGTCTGGGCCGAAACCCAGGGCAGCGCTCAGCGCTGGCCGACGGGCACGTAGTCGCGCTGCGTCGGGCCGGTGTAGAGCTGGCGCGGACGGCCGATCTTCTGCTCGGGATCCGAGATCATCTCGTTCCACTGCGCCACCCAGCCGACGGTGCGGGCAAGGGCGAACAGCGCGGTGAACATCGTCGTCGGGAAGCCGATCGCAGACAGGATCACGCCCGAATAGAAGTCGACGTTCGGGAACAGCTTCTTCTCGACGAAGTAATCGTCCTTGAGCGCCATTTCCTCGAGCTGCAGCGCGACTTCGAACACGGGGTCCGAAACGTTGAGCGCGGCGAACACTTCGCGCACGGTCTTCTGCATCACGGTCGCGCGCGGATCGTAGTTCTTGTACACGCGGTGGCCGAAGCCCATCAGGCGGAACGGATCGTTCTTGTCCTTCGCGCGGGCGATGAACTCGGGGATACGCTCCGGACGGCCGATCTCGTGCAGCATGTTGAGCGCGGCTTCGTTGGCGCCGCCATGCGCCGGGCCCCACAGGCACGCGATGCCGGCCGCGATGCAGGCGAACGGATTGGCGCCCGACGAACCGGCGAGGCGGACGGTCGAGGTCGAGGCGTTCTGCTCGTGATCAGCATGGAGGATGAAGATGCGGTCGAGCGCCTTCTCCACCACCGGGTTCACTTCATATTCCTCGGCCGGAACGCCGAAGGTCATGCGCAGGAAGTTGCCGGTATAGCTCAGATCGTTCTTCGGATAGAGGAACGGCTGGCCGACGCTGTACTTGTACGCCATGGCCGCGATCGTCGGCATCTTGGCGATCAGGCGGTGCGACGCGATCATGCGCTGCTGCGGATCGGTGATGTCGGTCGAGTCGTGGTAGAAGGCCGAAAGCGCGCCGACGACGCCGCACATCACCGCCATCGGGTGCGCATCGCGACGGAAGCCGCGGTAGAAGGTGGCCAGCTGCTCGTGCAGCATGGTGTGACGGGTGATCGTGTTCTCGAACTTGGAGAGCTCGGCCTGAGTCGGCAGTTCGCCGTTCAGCAGGAGGTACGAGACCTCCATGAAGCTCGAATGTTCGGCGAGCTGGCCGATCGGATAGCCGCGGTGCAGCAGAACGCCTTCGTCACCATCGATGAAGGTCAGGCCCGATTCGCAGCTTGCGGTCGAGGTGAAACCTGGATCGTAGGTGAAGGCGCCGGTCTGCGCGTAGAGCTTGCGGATATCGACGACGTCCGGGCCGGTGCTGCCCTTCAGGACCGGATATTCGACGTCTTTGCCTGCAACATGCAGCTTGGCGGTATCGCTCATTATGTCGTCCTTTCCTTCGACCCGTTTTTCAGGCGGGCGTACGCATCTGGTCTGCGATGCGGGCGAGGCTTTCCTCGCGTCCCAGCAACGCCAGGACATCGAAGATACCCGGGGAAGTTCGGCGGCCGGTTAACGCCGCACGCAGCGGCTGCGCCAGATTGCCGAGCTTCACGCCCGCGTCGTCGGCGACGGTGCGTACCGCCGCTTCGAGCGCCTCCGTATCCCACGTTGCCAATCCGTCAAGCGCGGTGTGCAACTGGGCGAGCAGGGTGCGCGCGTCGCCCTCTAGCAGAGCGGCCGCGTTCTCGTCCAATTCCAGTGGGCGGGTGCGAAAAAGAAAGCCCGCGCCGTCCGCCAGTTCGAGGAGATTGGCGGCACGCGGCTTCAGGGCTGCCATGCTGCGGCGCA
The DNA here is from genome assembly GCF_000226955.1 of Sphingomonas elodea ATCC 31461. GTDB lineage: Bacteria > Pseudomonadota > Alphaproteobacteria > Sphingomonadales > Sphingomonadaceae > Sphingomonas > Sphingomonas elodea. The sequence continues at coordinate 40,366 of NZ_AGFU01000021.1, read as the reverse complement.
GAAGGTCGGCTTGCGAGTCGCTGACTTCGAACGGCAGGCGCGCCGCAACCAGATCGGCCAGGCGATCATCATCCGACTGGCGGATATAATGGCCGTTGAGGTTTTCGAGCTTCTTCAGATCGAACCGGCTTGGTGATTTGCCGACGCCTGCAAGATCGAACCATTCGACGGCCTGTTCCCGACTGATGATCTCGTCATCGCCGTGGCCCCAGCCGAGGCGGAGAAGGTAGTTGGACACCGCCTCGGGCAGCAGCCCGAGCTCGTCGCGATAGGCGTCGACACCCAGCGCACCGTGGCGCTTGGAGAGCTTGGCACCGTCCGCGCCGTGGATCAGCGGGATATGGGCATATTCCGGCTCGTCCCAACCCATTGCGCGGTAGATCGGCAGCTGGCGGAAGGCGTTGTTGAGATGGTCGTCGCCGCGGATCACATGGGTTACGCCCATGTCGTTGTCGTCGACGACCACGGCCAGCATGTAGGTAGGCGTGCCGTCCGAGCGCAGCAGCACGAGATCGTCGATCTCGGCATTCTGCACCGTTACTTCGCCCTGGACATGGTCGCGGATCGTCACCGAGCCCTCGGTCGGCGCCTTGAGGCGGACGACGTGTGGCACCGAAGGGTCGCCATCGGTGCGGTCGCGCCAGGGCGAGCGGATGCGCAGCGGCTTCTTGGCGGCTTCCGCCTCGGCGCGCATCGCGGCGAGTTCGTCCTGGGTCAGGTAGCAGCGATAGGCCGCGCCCTTTTCGAGCATCGCCTGGGCCACTTCGGCGTGGCGAGCGGCACGGGCAAACTGGTAGACTTCGTCGCCGTCCCAATCGAGCCCGAGCCAGCGCAGCCCGTCGAGGATCGCCTCGATCGCCGGCTGGGTCGACCGTGCGCGATCGGTATCCTCGATGCGCAGCAGGAACTTGCCGCCATGATGGCGGGCGAACAGCAGGTTGAACAGCGCGGTGCGCGCGCCCCCGATGTGGAGGAAGCCGGTGGGCGAGGGGGCGAAGCGCGTCACGACGGGCTTGGCGGGGGTGGTTTCTTGTGTTGCGCTCAAGCGCGCATGCTCCCAGTCTGTTGTCTCGATGGCCAGTTCAGCCGCCGCGGCCCCTAGCACGGGGTTTCCGGGCCTTCAAATGGGGGCGGGGAGGGGATTCCCCAAGGGGCGGGACCGGATCGAACGCTGGCTGGAAGCAGAGCGGGGACAATTGCCATTGTGGGTGCCGATCGCCTTCGGTGCGGGCATCGCCGGCTGGTTCCTGCTGGGAGAGCCGCGGCACTGGGCCGGGCTGATCGTCCTGGCGCTCGGTGTAACCGTCGCGGGTGCGATACTGCCGGGTCGAGCCGGTCGTGCGCTGCTGTTGGCAGGATTGCTCGTGGCGGCGGGCTGCGCCGCGATCTGGTGGCGGGCGGAACAGGTTTCGGCACCGGTGCTGGGGCGGCCCGTGGTCGCGACGTTCGATGCCGCCGTGCTGCGAGTCGACTCGCTCTCGGCGCGCGGGCTGGTGCGTCTGGTGCTGGCACCGGTCGGGCGAGCCGATCTGCCACCACGGCTGCGGGTGAATGTGGAGACGGCGGACGTGCCGCCCGGGCTCGGTCCCGGCGCGTCGATCACGCTGCGGGCGCGGTTGGTGCCGCCGCCGGGCCCGTCGGTGCCCGGTGCCTATGATTTCCGCCGGGTCGCCTGGTTCGATCGCCTGGGGGCGACCGGCAAGGCGCTCGATCCGGTGATCCTGCGCCGGGCGCCGCCGCGGGCAGCCAAGGACCTGCGCGCGGCGCTCTCCGCGCACATCGAGTCGCGCCTGCCCGGGAGCGCCGGCGGCATCGCGAGCGCTTTGGCGACGGGGGACGAGGGCGCGATCTCCGAGGCGGACAGCGAGGCGATGCGGCGCGCCGGACTTGCGCACCTGCTCTCGGTCAGTGGGCTGCACGTCACTGCCGTCACCGGCGCGGCCATGCTGGGGGTGCTGCGGCTGCTGGCGCTGAGCCCATGGCTGGCGCTCCGCATCCGCCTCCCGCTGGTGGCGGCCGGGGCGGGAGCGCTCGCGGCGATCGGCTATACCTGGCTCACCGGCGGCCAGGTGCCGACGATCCGATCCTGTGTCGCGGCGCTGCTGGTGCTGGTGGCGCTCAGCCTGGGGCGCGAGGCGCTGACCCTGCGTCTGGTCGCGGCAGGCGCGATGCTGGTGCTGCTGCTCTGGCCGGAATCGCTGGCAGGCGCGAGCTTCCAGCTGAGCTTTACCGCCGTCGCCGCGATCGTCGCGCTGCACGAAAGCCCGTACATGCGACGGTGGTTCGAGGCGCGCGAGGAAGGGCTGGCCGGGCGGCTGGCGCGCGGGGCGGGGTCGCTGCTGCTCACCGGCATCCTCGTCGAGCTGGCGCTGATGCCGATCGGCCTGTTCCACTTCCACAAGGGCGGCGTGTACGGCGCGCTCGCGAATATCGTCGCGATCCCGCTCACCACCTTCGTGGTGATGCCGCTGGAGGCGTTGGCGCTGGTTGCCGACCTGGTCGGAGCGGGGGCGCCTTTCTGGTGGCTGACGGGCAAGGCGATGACACTGCTGCTGTGGATCGCCCATGCGGTGGCGGCCGCCCCCGGATCGGTGGCGGTGCTGCCGGGGATGCCGGTGGGCGCCTTTGCCGGCATGATCGCGGGCGGGCTTTGGCTCGGCCTGTGGCGGACGCGCATCCGGCTTGCCGGGCTGGTGCCGCTGGCGGTGGGGGCGCTCTGGGCCTGGGCCACGCCGGCGCCGGACCTGCTGGTGACCGGCGACGGCCGGCACGCTGCGCTCCGCATGCCGGACGGCAGCTTCGCCCTGTTGCGGGCTCGGGCAGGGGACTTCACCCGTGCAGTACTTGGCGAGAATGGCGGCGTGGAGGCGGATGCGCTGGCGTTGCTCGAGAACCGCCCGGATGCGCGGTGCAGCCCCGATCTGTGCGTTGCGGACATTGCCGGCGGTCGCCGCCTCTGGCGCGTGGCCGCGACGCGGAGCGCCTATCCCGTCGCCTGGCGCGATCTGGTTGCGGTGTGCGCCGCCAGCGACGTGGTGGTGAGCGAACGGCGCCTGCCGCGCGCCTGCCGCCCGCGATGGCTGCGCCTCGACCGGGCGACACTGGCACGGACGGGCGGGGTGGCCGTGGGCTTCGCCAGCGGCACGGTGCGGACGGTGGCAGGCGCATACCACCATCCCTGGCTTGACCCGCCCACCGTCCAGCCGCCATTCAGCGCCGCAAAGGGAGATCGACGATGATCCGGATTTTGCTTGCGGCCTCGATACTTGGCCTGGCTTCCCCGGCAATGGCCCAGGGCACCGACTGGGCCACGGTGCGGGCCGAATGGAACCGGCCCATGGCGCCGTTCCGGATCCTCGGCAACGTCCATTATGTCGGCACGGCGGGTATCTCCGCCTATCTGATTACCAGTCCCCAGGGGCACGTGCTGATCGACGGCGGCATGGCCGAGAGCGCGCCGCTGATCGCCGCGAATATCGAGAAGCTGGGCTTCAAGCTGGCCGACGTGAAGATCCTGCTGATCAACCACGCCCATTGGGACCATGACGGCGGCCTCGCCGAACTCAAGCGGCGTACCGGGGCCAGGCTGCTCGCGAGCGCGGCGGACACACCGGCGCTCGAGGCAGGCCGGGCGGACTATCGCCCGGACATCACCATCGCGGCGCCGCCGGTGAAGGTCGACGCGCCGCTGAAGGACGGCGAAGAGATCCGCCTCGGCACCAACACGCTCGTCGCGCACCTGACGCCGGGGCATAGCAAGGGGTGCACCAGCTTCACCCTGCAGGTGCCCTCGGGTGGCGACAGCCTCACCGTGCTGTTCGCCTGCAGCCTGAGCGTGGCCGACCAGCCGCTGACGCCGGGCCATGGCTATGACGCCGCATCCGCCGATTTCCGCGCCACCTTCGCCAAGCTGCGTGCGACGCAGGCCGACGTGTTCCTGAGCTTCCATGCCGAGCAGTTCGATCTTGCGGCCAAGCGCGCGAAGCAGCTGGCGGGCGATGCGGAGGCCTTCGTCGATCCCGGCGAACTGCCCAGACGGGTGGACGCGGCGCAGAAGGCGTTCGAAGTGGCCCTGAAGGCGCAGCGCAACTGAGGCGCCCGCGGCGCCAGCGGCGGTCGACACCCGGAGAATCTGCGGGTTGTCCGGCCCGGGCGGCCGAAGGCGCTGGGCTCTGCGTCGAGCGATCCCTTCTCCGGCCTTGTGGACAGCCCAGTATTTGCTGGTGGAGCGGCTGGCCTGCACGGTTAAGGCCATATCCCCGCAACTTCGCATAAGACGATGTTCTTGGAAGATGTTTCGTTACGGTTCAGCGGGTCGGCAGATCGCGATGACGGCGCAGGCGCGTGCGGCGTCTCTCTGGTCCCCTGCGATAAACGGTTAGCACGATCGGATTCCGTCGATCACTTGCCGGCGGTCCTGGCGATCTCTTCGTCCTTGGCCTTGAGGATCGCGCGGACGATTTTGCTCTGGCTGGTTCCGGCGAAATCATTGGCCGGACCGGTATAGAGGCCCCGCAGATATCCACGATCGAACGAAGTCAGTTCCGGCGGCGTCCTTTCGGTCGCACCGTCGAACAGGGCGAGGATCGTTTCGCGTCCGCCTGCCCGATGCGGGCGTGCGCCGGCCAGTGCGCGCATCGCCACATAATCGGCGATCTGGCTGATCGTCTTGCCGACGATGGCGCTGCGTTCGATCAGCACCACCGAAGCCAGCGTATCGCGCCGGGTCGACGCGACGATGCGCGAGGCCGTGGTCACCTTCAGGAAGCCCTGCGCGTCGACCCGGTCGCCATCGCTGCTCCGTACCTCGCTGTTGCTCCACGCGCGTACCGGTCCCCGCTCTTCAACGATCGTGCGGATTTCGCTCGGCAGACGATCGCCGAACACCCACCATTTGCGCCGAACGAGCTTGTCCACTTCCGCCGCCACGCCGTCGACGAAGAGGATCACCACATTCGGCTTGCAACCCTCGCCGGCAAGTTTGAGCCCGGCCAGTTCCGCGTCGGCTGCCAGCCGATCACCGATACCGATAAGTGTGTCGCGATCGAGCCCGACACTGCCGAAGCATACCGAGTCGTGAAACCGGGCGAGGGGCTCGCTGGAGGTGCTGGGGGGGGTGACGTCGCGCGCGAGCGCGCGGATCTCTTCCTTGCTGGGCAGCGGCCGGCCCGTCACGATGATAGGGTCGCCGGTCGGGGCCGGCTGCTCCCCGGCGGAACCTGTGCTCTGCTGCGCAGACTGCTGGGGGCTCTGCGCGAAAGCGATTTCCGGCAACAGCATTGCTGCCAATACCGTCCATGCGACTCTGAACACGGCCATACTCCCGCAGCTTTGCCGCAGCCGATCCTGTCATGGTTTCCAGCGAAGCGGAAGAAAAAGCGCACGAAACGAGCGGCGTTCTTACCAGACTAAAAGCACCAGAACACCAGACGCGAACTTTGTCCGATTGCGGTACCTTGCCAAAGGCGGACGCAATCATGCCCCCTTGGCGAGGGGCCGATATGCTACCCGCAAGTCTGGAGACCGGTTCTGGAGCGTGGCAGCCGATCGCTTGTCCTGTCATCGCGAACCGCGGACGACGTCACGATCCCGGTCCGAACGAAAAGCCGCCATCCGACGCGAACACCCGAACAGGCCGGATTTTGTTCCTGCCCCAGGCGGCACGCCGAGAGCGCTGTATGCACCACGCGATCACGCTACCGGTACTGACGAACTACCGACCGACAGGTTTTCAACGCTCTGATCGCCGAACGACTGATGACAAGCGGGCAGAGCAGATTCGGCGCAAGGCGACCGCCACAGCCGCAGGTGCCGGGCCGACCACAGCTTGCTTTCCCGGGCCTGCCGTTCAGTAGCGCCGCAACAGGCCTGCGAGCCGACCCTGTACCCGCACCTGGTCCGGCCGGTAGCGCTGAGGGGTATAATCGCGGTTGGCGGGGTCGAGCCGCACCATCGAGCCTTCGTTGCGAAAATACTTCAGCGTCGCTTCGGCATCGTCGATCAGCGCCACGACGATTTCGCCGTCGCGTGCGGTCTCGGTGCGCCGGATCAGCGCATAGTCCCCGTCGAGAATCCCGGCCTCGACCATCGAGTCGCCGGCTACTTCCAATGCATAATGCTCGCCGGCACCAAGCAGCGCGGCGGGCACCGGCAGCATGGTCGAGCCTTCCAGCGCCTCGATCGGCGTGCCGGCGGCGATGCGGCCGTGCAGCGGAATCTCCAGAACGTCGTTGGCAGGTGCAGGCACGGATGCCGGCGCGGGCGCAGCGGCGGGCTTGGCAGCCTTGGCCACCGTCTTGCGCTCGCCGCGCTCCGGCATGCGCAGCACCTCCAGCGCGCGGGCGCGGTTGGGCAGGCGGCGGATGAACTCGCGTTCCTCCAGTGCGCTGATCAGCCGGTGCACGCCCGACTTGGACTTGAGGTCCAGCGCTTCCTTCATCTCCTCGAACGAGGGCGACACGCCGGTTTCGGCGAGGCGGTCGGCAATGAAGCAGATCAGCTCGTGCTGCTTGCGCGTGAGCATCCAATCCTCCGGGTCTAGAACAGACTGGGAACGTTTATGCAATGTTCCCGAAGGCTGTCAAGCGATGTCGAGGATTTCCACCAATTCGAACGCATTTGCCGCCGCCGCATGGGGTTCACGGATGATCAGGCAGGTGCTGCGGGCCAGCGTCCGCAGCATCGAACTGTCCTGGATTGCGGCGGGATGGACACGGCCGTCGAGCGTCACCGCGCGGATATAGTCGGTGCGCGGGCCATTGGCGGGCAGGTCTTCCCCAAGCAGCACCAGTCGCGGTGTGGGGAAGGGGTTTGCGGCCCCGGCGAGATGCGCGACCATCGGCTTGGCGAAGAGCAGTGCGGTTACGAACACCGACACCGGATTGCCCGGCAGGCCGAGTACGACCATGTCGCCGCGCCGGCCCGCCATCATCGGCTTGCCGGGGCGCAGCGCGATCCGCCAGAAATCGATTGTCGCCCCTGCGGCTTCCAGCGCGGGACGCACCAGATCATGATCGCCCACCGAGGCCCCACCGCTGGTGACCAGCAAGTCGGCATCGACGGTCGCAAAGGCGTTGGTCAGCGTGACAAGATCGTCGGGCAGGATGCCGAGATCGACGATGTCGACCGGCAGATCGGCGAACTGCGCGGCCAGCATCATCCGGTTGGATTCGGGTAACTGGGCAGGCCCTACCGGCTCCCCCGGCGGCACCAGCTCGTCGCCGGTCGCGGCGATCGCCACTCGGACCTTGCGACGCACGGCAATGTCGGCGTGCCCGGCGATCGCCGCGAGCGCGATCCGGGCCGGGGTCAACCGTTCGCCGGGCGCGATCAGCACGTCGTTCTGGAAGAAGTCGAGCCCGCGCCGGCGGGTGTTGCGCCCGACATGTCTCGGCCCTTCGCCGGCGAGGTGCAGCGCGTCGCCGTCGCGATTCGCCTCTTCCTGCACCAGCACGCTATCCGCGCCGGCGGGTAGGGGCGCACCGGTGAAGATGCGCACCGCCTCGCCTGCCGCGACGGTGCCGTCAAAGCCGTTGCCCGCAGCGCTTTCGCCGATCACCCGCCAGGGGCCCGGCAAGTCTGCGAAGCGGATAGCATAGCCGTCCATCGCCGAGAGATCGCTTTCGGGCTGGGTGCGGCGGGCGGCGATCGGCTCGGCGACCCAGCGGCCCACGGCCTCGGCCAGCGGAACCCGTTCGACCGGCATGCGGCCGGCAAGGGCGAGCAGTCGCGCCTGTGCCTCGGCGATGGGAAGGAGTGCCATGCCGCTCGCTTGGCGGCACCCACGCCCCGATGCAAGCGGCTTCAGCCGGCGCGACGGCTTGCCGTGAGCATGCGGAGGTCCGCGTCGCGCAGCGGCACGCGGAACGCGGCGAGTGTCCGCCCGTAGCGGGCGGCCAGCACCCGCACAGGGCCGCCGCCGATCTCGGGCAGCGCGACCCAAAGCCCGACGCCGGCGGCAAAGTTCTGCCGTGCCTCGAACTCCACTTGGTGCGCGGTAAGCGCGTGGATGCGGCAATTCCACCAGTGCGGGCCTTCGCGCACCCGTCCCGGCAGGTCGAGCCGCAGCGCCAGCTTGTCCAGCAGCAATCCCTCCGCGTCCATGCTTCCCGTCGCGGCGGGCGGTGCCTGCTGGATGCCGCGAAGCCAAGGGAAGAGGGTCTGCCAGCCCAGTTCCTCCGCGAAGACGATGCCGGCGGTGTCCCCTGCGACCCAGCGGACATGGCCCTCCAACGACCGCAGCCCATCAAAGGTCAGCCGCACGGCCTCGCCGGGGGCGAGCGACCGCGCTTCGACGCCGACGCCCCCTTGCGAGATGTCGCGCGTGCGAACCTGCTCGACGTCGCTACCGCGGTGGATGCCGACGGTCTGCCGGAGTTCGATGCGGGGCAGGCGGCGGCGCTCGGCGCTGGCCCGGGCGAGGTTGCGGGCGACCAGGCCCAGCACGTCGACGGGCGTGTCGAATGCCAGCCCCGCATCGCCGCCCTCGGACCAGAGGGTGCGGCCGATAAGGGGCCCGGCGCCTGGCATTTCCAGCCGGGCCGGGGCCTGCTCTACAAGGGTCCCGGCAATGCGCAGGTGCGCGCCGGACTGGCCGATCCAGCGGATACCGCAGTCGAGCGTCTGCCCCTCCAGCGCAAGCTGGGCCGGATCGAGCCCGTCCGCCGACTCCCCGCCCGGGTGGCGTGGTACCGGCAGATCGTGCGTCAGGCTGAAAATCGTCGCGGACGTGTGCCCCGAATCCATGTTGTCATCCCGTCCGAAGGCGGGAAGCATGGGCGCGTGCGATTGAAGTCGCCGTTAAGCGAGAAGGTTGCGAAACGCCTAACGTTCAGGCGTCGCGCAGCCCCACGCCCATGGCGGCGCGCGCCTGCTCGGATTCCGAAGAGACGACCGGATAGGCGCAATAGTCCGCGGCATAATAGGCGCTGGGGCGATGGTTGCCCGACCAGCCCACGCCGCCGAACGGTGCCGCCGAGGAGGCGCCGTTGGTGGGCTTGTTCCAGTTGACGATGCCCGCGCGGATATTCGCCCAGAACTGATCGTAGAGCTTGGGATCCTGGCTGACCAAGCTGGCGGAGAGGCCATAGCGGGTGTCGTTCGCCTCCGCGATCGCCTCCTCGAAGCTCGTCTTGCGGAATACCTGGAGCACCGGGCCGAACAGCTCGACGTCCACCTTCTCACGCGCGTCGGTCATGTCGATGACGCCGGGGGTGAGGAAGGGACGGTTCTCGATGGGCCGTTCCATGTGCCGCAGCGGCCGCCCGCCCATGGTGGAGAGGGTCAGGAAGCTCTCGGTCAGCATGTCGGCGGTGTTGTTGTCGATCACCGGACCCATGAAGGGCTGGGGATCGGCGTGCGGCTCGCCGATGATCAGGCGGCCGATCAGCTTGTGGAGTTCCTCCATCAGCGGATCGAACAGCTTCTGATCGACGATCAGCCGCCGTGCGGCGGTGCAACGCTGGCCGGCACTGGTGAAGGCGGACTGTACCACCAGTACGGCGGCGGAGTAGATGTCGGGCGTGTTCCACACCACGATCGGGTTGTTGCCGCCCATCTCGAGCGCGAGGATCTTCTCCGGACGGGCGGCGAACTGGCGATTGAGCGCGATGCCGGTATTCGCCGATCCGGTGAACAGCAGGCCGTCGATATCCGGATGACTGGCCAGCGCCTTGCCCTGGTCCGGTCCGCCGATCAGCAGGCGGACGCAGCCCTCCGGGATGCCGGCAGCGTGGAAGCATTCGACGAGAAATGCGCCGCAGGCCGGTGTCTTCTCGGAGGGCTTGAACACCACCGCATTGCCGGCGAGCAGCGCGGGCACGATGTGGCCGTTCGGCAGGTGCGCCGGGAAGTTGTAGGGGCCCAGCACCGCCAGCACGCCGTGCGGCTTGTGCCGCAGCGCCAGCCGCGTGTTCATCGGCGCTTCGATCCGGCGCTGGCCGGTGCGTTCCGAATAGCTGGTGACCGAGATGTCGACCTTGGCGATCACCGTCTCGACCTCTGTACGCGCTTCCCAGAGCGGCTTGCCGGTCTCGCGCGCGATCAGGTCGGTAAAGGCATCGGCCTTCTGCCGCACGACGTTGGCGAAACGGCGCAGCGCCTCGATCCGCACCGCGAGCGGGCGGGCGGCCCACTGCGCCCAACTGGCGCGGGCGATCGCGACTTCGGTATCGGCGTCCCCGATTGCGTGCCGCCAGAGGACGGCACCCGTTGCGGGCTCGGTCGAAAGGAGTTCCTGTTCCGGCATGGGCCTTCTTTTTGTTGGTTCGTTGCCCCGTTGTCCCTGCTCTTGCCCGATTTTCTGGTGCTAGGCCAGAGCCTCGCCCATCCGGCGGATTGCGGATATCTTGGCGGAGAGCGGCGCCCAGTCGTCCCGATCGGCAATGGCGGACCAGAGCGATTCGACCTCGTCGATGTGCATTCCGCACGGGGAGCCTTGCCAATAGGCGTGATCGCGCGCCTTGCGCGGGCGGTAGTCAGACAGGCGGCTGCGGACCTCGTCGAATTCGCTGCCGAACTGGTCGGAAAGCTGTCCGCCGAACGCGTTGAAGTAGAAGAGATCGAGGGGAACGCCGGACTGGTGCAGCGCCTTTTCCAGCGCTTCGGTGAGCGTTCGGTCGCTTGCCGCGTCGCGGGGCTGAACGCCGAGCCGCCAGAGGATCGCCTCGGCCTCGCCCTGCTGATAGGCGGGCGCGAAACCTTCAAGCGCCTCGATCAGCGGCGCCTCCTCGGCGATCAGGCGGAGCGAGATGGCGAGCTGCATCACGTCCCAGTAGATCGCCTCGGGCTGGCGGCCGAAGGCATAGAGGCCGTTCTGGTCGAAATAGGCGGCGATGAAATGCGGCGCCCAGCTCGGGGTGAAGCGCCATGGGCCGTAATCGAAGCTCTCGCCGGTCACGTTGATATTGTCGCTGTTGAGCACGCCGTGGACGAAGCCCGCCGCCATGAACTGCGCCGCCATCCGCGCGGTGCGGGCGACGACATGGGCGAGCAGCCGCTGCGGCGCGTCGGGGCCGTCGGGCTCGCCGAAATAGTGGCGCAGGACATAGGCGGTGAGCGTGCGCAGCCCGTCCTCGTCCTGGAAATAGGCGAGGCGCTGGAACACGCCGATGCGGATATGGCCATGGTTGAGCCGCACCAGCACCGAGGAGCGGGTGGGCGAGGGCTCGTCCCCGCGATGGAGCGATTCGCCGGTCTCGATGAGCGAGAAGGTGCGGCTGGTCTCGACGCCCAGCGCTTCCAGCATTTCGGTCGCGAGGATCTCGCGCACGCCGCCCTTCAGCGTCAGCCGGCCGTCGCCGAAGCGGCTATAGGGCGTCCGGCCCGATCCCTTGGTACCGAGGTCCATCAGCCGGCCGCCCGTGTCGGTCATCTGCGCGAACAGGAAGCCGCGGCCGTCGCCGATCTCGGGATTGTACACGCGGAACTGGTGGCCGTGATAGCGCAGCGCCAGCGGCTGGGGCAGGCTGCCGGGCAGGGGCTCGAACCGGCCGAAATGGGCGATCCATTCGGCGTCGCTTAGTCCTTCGAGCCCCACGCTCGCCGCGGCGCGGTCGTTGCGGTAGCGCAGGATGGTTTGCGGGAAGGTCGCCGGGGTCACCGGATCGTAGAAGCCATCCCCGAGTGCGAGGATCGCCTGTTGCGGAGCGAAGGCCATGCGGCGATATGGGGCGCGATGGATGCTCGGCGCAACTACTCCGATGGCGTTTGGTGGTCGAAAGACGGCCTGCGGCTGCATTATCGCGACTATCCGGGGCGCGCCGACCGCCCGCCATTGATCTGCTTTCCCGGCCTGACCCGCAACGCCCGCGACTTCGCCGATCTGGCGGCACGCTTCGCCGGCGACTGGCGGGTGCTGTGCGTCGAGTTCCGGGGCAGGGGTGAAAGCGCCTATGCCAAGGATCCGATGACCTATGTGCCGCTGGCCTATCTCCAGGACGTCGAGGCGCTGCTCGCCGAGCTGCAGATCGAGAAGTTCGTGGCCGTGGGCACCTCGCTCGGCGGCATCGTGACGATGCTGCTCGCGGCGACGGACGGCGGCAGGCTGGCCGGCGCGGTGCTGAACGATGTGGGGCCCGAGCTGAACCCGGCCGGGCTCGCGCGCATCCGCACCTATGTCGGCAAGCAGGTCTGGTACCCGACCTGGATGCACGCGGCGCGCGGCGTCGCCGAGGCGAACGGGGACGTCTATCCCGACTATGCAATCGAGGACTGGCTGGCGATGGCCAAGCGGCTCCACCGGGTAAGCAGCCAGGGCCGCATCGTGCTCGACTATGACATGAAGATCGCCGAGCCGTTCCGCGTGCCGGGCAACGAGGCCGGGCCGGACATGTGGCCGACGATCGACGCGCTCGCCGGACGCCCGCTGCTGGTGGTGCGCGGCGAGCGATCGGACATCCTGCGCGCCGAGACGGCCGAGAAGATGGTCGCGCGGGTGCCGGGCGCCGAGCTGGTGACGGTCGAGCGCGTGGGCCACGCGCCGACGCTGGACGAGCCGGCGGCGGTGGCGGGGATCGAGCGGCTGCTGGCGAAGGTGGCGGTGGCGGCAAACCCTCGCTAAACACCGGCCCCCATGTCGATCCATATCCTCCATCTACATTCGACCTTCGCGCTCGGCGGCAAGGAAGCGCGGGCGGTGCAGCTGATGAACGCGTTCGGCGACCGCGCGCGGCACACCATCGTCTCGGCGATGCCCGACCAGTTCGGCGCCCGTGAGGCGATCGACCGCCACGTCAAATACGAGATCGCGCTCGATCCGCCGCCGCTCACCGGCAAGCCTTCGGTCAAGCGGTACGAGCAGATCGCACGGTTCATGCGGCGCTTCGACCTCGTCCTCACCTATAATTGGGGCGCGATCGACGGGGTGATGGCGGCGCGGGTGTTCGGCAAGGGCCTGCCGCCGATCATCCATCACGAAGACGGGTTCAACGCTGACGAGGCGGAGAGGCTGAGCACCGTTCGCAACATGTATCGCCGCATGGCGCTGCCCGCCGCCAATGCGCTGGTGGTGCCTTCCGAAAAGCTCGAGCAGGTAGCGACCAAATTCTGGAAGCAGCCGGCCGAGCGGCTGGTGCGGATCGCCAACGGCGTGGCCACCGCACGCTATACGGGCCAGCTCGATCCGAAGCTGCTGCCGATGCTGGAGAAGCGCCGCAAGGGCGAGGTGTTCATCGGCTGTCTCGCGGGCCTTCGCCCGGTGAAGGACCTGCCGATGCTGGTCCGCGCCGTCTCAGGCATGACCTCGCGCTTCAAGCTGGTGATCCTGGGCGAGGGGCCCGAGCGCCAGGCGATCCTCGACCAGGCCGAGGCGATGGCGGTGGAGGACCAGGTGTTCCTGCCCGGTTTCATCGCCAATCCGCATCGCTATCTGGGGCTGTTCGACCTGTTTGCGCTCTCGTCGAAGAGCGAGCAGGCCCCGGTATCGGTGCTGGAGGCGATGGCCGCCGGGCTTCCGGTGGTATCCCCGGAGGTAGGGGATATTGCGGCAATGGTCTCCGAGCCCAATCGGCGGTATCTCTCGTCGGACAGGACCGAGGTCTCGCTACGGGACCGGCTCGACCTGCTCGCGCAATATCCGGACGAGCGGAAGCGGGTGGGTGAGGCGAACCGGCTGCGGGCGGCGGCCCTGTACGACGAGGCGGAGATGGTTGCCACCTATGCGCGGCTCTACGCCCAGGCGATGGGGCGGCCGGGCGTGCTGGGCTGAGACCGGTCCGGTCCTATTTGTTACTCGCTTGTTGCGGCCGTTCCGGCTAGCGTCGCGCGGCAATTTTTGTGGAGGCAGTGTGTTCAAGGGTCTTTCGCCCATCAACTATAACGGCCGTGAGGTCTGGCCGCTGGTCGAGGGTGGGAAGGGCGTCGCAGCGACCAACCATGCGAGCGCGGGGGCCTGGGCGGCCGCCGGCGGCATCGGCACGGTCAGCGCGGTCAACGCCGACAGCTATGACGCGGATGGCAAGATCATCCCGCAGATCTACCGTGCCCTCACGCGCCGCGAGCGCCACGAAGAGCTGATCCAGTACGCGATCGAAGGTGCCGTCCAGCAGGTGAAGCGCGCCTTCGACATCGCTGGTGGCAAGGGGGCGATCAACATCAACGTGCTCTGGGAAATGGGCGGCGCCCAGCGCGTCCTCCAGGGCGTGCTGGAGCGTACCAAGGGCATGGTGGCGGGCGTCACCTGCGGCGCGGGCATGCCGTACAAGCTCAGCGAGATCGCGGCGCACCACGAGGTGAGCTACCTGCCGATCGTCAGCTCCGGCCGCGCCTTTCGCGCGCTGTGGAAGCGGGCTTATTCCAAGGCGCAGGAATGGCTGGCGGCGGTGGTCTATGAGGATCCCTGGCTCGCCGGCGGCCATAACGGCCTGTCCAACGCCGAGGACCCGCGCGCGCCGCAGGATCCCTATCCGCGCGTCAAGGCGCTGCGCGAGGTGATGCGCGAGGGCGGCCTGCCGGACAGCGTGCCGATCGTGATGGCCGGCGGCGTCTGGTACCTGCGCGACTGGAACGACTGGATCGACAATCCCGAGCTGGGCGCGATCGCCTTCCAGTTCGGCACGCGCCCGCTGCTGACCCAGGAAAGCCCGATCCCCGAAGGCTGGAAGGCCAAGCTGATGGAGATCGAGGAAGGCGACGTGCTGCTGCACCGCTTCTCGCCGACCGGCTTCTATTCGAGCGCGGTGCGCAACCCGTTCCTGCGCCATCTCGAAGCGCGCAGCGAGCGCCAGATTCCCTACTCGACCGAGGCGGCGGGCGACCACACCTTCCAGCTCGACGTGGGCGTGAAGGGCAAGAATTTCTGGGTGACGCGCAACGACCTGCTGCGCGCCCGCGAGTGGTTCGGCCTCGGCTTCACCAGCGCGCTCAAGACGCCGGACAACACTTTGGTGTTCGTGACGAGCGAGGACCAGCAGATCATCCGCAAGGATCAGGCCGACTGCATGGGCTGCCTCAGCCAGTGCGCGTTCTCGTCCTGGGCGGATAGCGAGACCAACTCTACCGGCCGCCTGGCCGATCCGCGCAGCTTCTGCATCCAGAAGACGCTGCAGGACATCGCCCATGGTGGCGAGACCGACCAGAACCTGATGTTCGCCGGCCATGCCGCCTACAACTTCAAGCGCGATCCCTTCTATTCGAACGGGTTCGTGCCGACGGTGAAGCAGCTGGTCGACCGGATCCTGACCGGGGATTGATCGGACGACACTCAGCCCCTCCCCTTTAGGGGAGGGGTTGGGGTGGGGCAGTGTCTCACAGAGACCCGCAAACGTTCTGGAATCCCTCCACCCCCAAACCCCTCCTCCAAGGAGGAGGGGCTTAGAAATTCAGAATTTCAAAGCCACCCCTCGAACACCTGATCCGGCGGGCGGTGCCCGTCGGCCCAGCTGCGGATATTGGCGATGACCTTCATCCCCATCGCCTCGCGCGCCTCGAACGTCGCCGAGCCCAGGTGCGGCAGCAGCACGACATTCTCCAGCGCGATCAGCCGCGGATCGACCTTCGGCTCGTCGACATAGACGTCGAGACCCGCGCCCGCGATGCGGCGTTCCTGCAGTGCCGCGACCAACGCCTCGGGGTCGACGATCTCGCCGCGCGCGGTGTTGATCAGCCAGCCTTCCGGGCCCAGCAGATCGAGCCGTCGCGCATCGATCAGGCCGCTGGTGGTCGCGGTATGCGGGGTATGGATCGACAGGATGTCGATCGCCGCCACCATCGCATCGAGATCTTCATGGTATGTGGCACCCAGCTGATGCTCGAGCACTTCGTGTACCCGGTGCCGCCCGTGATAATGGATCTGCAGCCCGAACGCCCGGGCGCGCTGTGCCACGGCCTGGCCGATCCGGCCCATGCCGAGGATGCCGAGCTTGCGCCCGCCGATGCGGTGGCCGCGCATGCTGGTGGGGCTCCAGCCGCGCCAATCGCCCGAGCGGACCAGCTTGTCGCCCTCCACCAGCCGGCGCGGCACGGCGAGGATCAGCGCCATCGCCATGTCCGCGGTGTCGTCGGTCAGCACGCCGGGTGTGTTGGTGACGACGATGCCGCGGGCGCGGGCGGCCTTCAGGTCGATATGCCCGACCCCCGCACCATAGTTGGCGATCAGCCGCAGTCGCTGGGGCGCCGCCGCAAGCAATTCGGCAGTGATGCGGTCGGTAACGGTGGGGACGAGTACGTCCGCGTCGGCCATGGCGGCAGCGAGTGCGGCGGCGTCCATCGGCGCGTCGTCGGAATTGGGGACCGAGTCGAACAGCTCCGCCATCCGCGCTTCGCTGGCGTGCGGCAGCGCGCGGGTGACGATCACCCTGGGGCGGGACGGTCGCTTGGTATCGGCCATGGCAACGGCTTGGCGGGTGCCACGGGTGCAGTCAACGGTTGAAGCGAAGGCCGTGCTGGACGATAGGTGCGGCCATGCAGCAGCGGCGTTTCACGATCGGACTTTCGGCCCTGGCGCTCGTCGCGCTGGCCATCCCCGCGCATGCGGAGCGCAAGCCGCCTTATTATGCCTCGCTCAAGGCCAGCAAGGCGCGGATGCGGACCGGGCCCGGACGCAACTATCCCACCAACTGGTTCTACCAGCGCCGCGGCCTGCCCCTGAAGGTGACCGCCAGCTATGGCGCCTGGCTGAAAGTGCGCGATCCGGACGGCGCGGAGGGCTGGATGCAGGCCAATCTGCTGGAGGACAAGCGCACCGCCATCGTGATCGGCGGCGTGGCCGAGCTGCACAGTACGCCGGCGAACGACTCCCACATCAGCTGGCGAGCGGCCCCGGGTGTGGTGGGCAAGATCAGCGCGTGCAGCAGCGGCTGGTGCTGGTTCGATGCCGGCGGTCGGGCCGGGTATGTCGAGCAGGCGCGCATCTGGGGTACCGATCCCGGCGAGACGGTGCGGTAATCCTCGTCTCTAAGCCCCTCCTCCTTGGAGGAGGGGTTAGTGGAGGTATTCCAGACCAGAAGTTGGTCTCTTTGAGACACTGCCCCACCCCGAACCGCTTCAGTCCATCAGTTCTACCGCGACGGCGGTTGCCTCGCCGCCGCCGATGCACAGCGAGGCCAGACCCCGCTTCTGGCCCTTGGTCTCGAGCGCGGACAGCAGCGTCGCCAGCACCCGCGCGCCGCTGGCGCCGATCGGGTGGCCGAGCGCACAGGCGCCGCCATGGACGTTCACCGCCTCGTGGCTGAGCCCGAGTTCCTGCATCGCGATCATCGTCACGCAGGCAAAGGCCTCGTTGACCTCGAACAGGTCGACATCGCCGGTTTCCCAGCCGGCCTTCTCCAGCGCCTTGCGCATCGCGAACACCGGGGCCGTGGTGAACCGTGCCGGGGCATGGGCGTGCGCGGCGTGGCTGACGATCCGGGCGATCGGCGTAAGGCCCAGCTTCTCCGCCACCGAAGCGCGGGCCAGCACCAGCGCCGCCGCGCCGTCCGAAATCGACGAGGCATTGGCCGCGGTGATCGTGCCGTCCTTGGTGAAGGCGGGCTTGAGCGTCGGGATCTTGGCCGGATCGGCCTTGGTCGGCTGCTCGTCGAGTGCCACCGTCGTCACGCTCTTGCGGCCCTGCAGCTCGACGGGGACGATCTCGCGGTCGAAGGCGCCGCTGGTCTGCGCGGCCTTCGCGCGCTCCAGGCTGGCGATGGCGAAGGCGTCCTGCGCCTCGCGGGTGAACTGATACTCCTTCGCCGTCTCCTCGGCGAAGCTGCCCATCAGGCGGCCGGGCTCATAGGCGTCCTCCAGCCCGTCCAGGAACATGTGGTCCTTGAGCACGTCATGGCCGATCCGCGCGCCGCTGCGGTGGCGCATCGAAAGGTAGGGCGCGTTGGTCATGCTCTCCATGCCCCCGGCGATCAGCAGGTCGACCGAGCCTGCCGCCAGCGCCTCCGCGGCCATGATCGTCGCCTGCATGCCCGATCCGCACATCTTGTTGATCGTCGTCGCCTCGATGTGCTGCGGTAGCCCGGCCTTGAGTGCGGCCTGGCGGGCGGGCGCCTGGCCTAGTCCCGCGGGCAGTACGCAGCCCATATAGATCCGCTCGATCGCCTCCCCCTTCAGCCCAGCGCGCTCGACCGCGGCACCGACCGCGGTCGCACCCAGATCGGTGGCGGAGGCATCGGCGAGGCTACCCTGCAGGCTGCCCATCGGGGTGCGGGCATAGGACAGGATGACGATGGGATCGGCGGACATACAGGCTCCTCTCGGGTGTTTGCCGAGGATCTAGGGGGCCGGCGCCCGGTTTGCAAAAGCCATCGCGCTCCCGCAGGAAGGCATGGTGCGTGAACTTCTTCCACAGGCCGAAAGGGAGTGCCCCGATCAGCAGGCAGAACGGGCTGCTGTTCTGGCTCGCCCCGTTCGGGGCCTAGCGCCTTGCGCGCAGCAGGCAGGCGCCGCGTGATGCCGATCGAAACCTGGGGATGGCCGCTCCTGCTGGGTGTGCTGGGTGCTGTGTTCGGCAGCTTCATCGCCACCGTCGCGATCCGTTGGCCCGAGGGGCGCAGTGTCGCGACCGGTCGCTCGGCGTGCGATTCCTGCGGCGCGTCGCTGCGTGCCTCCGAACTGGTGCCGGTGCTCAGCTTCCTCCTCCAGCGTGGCCGCTGTCGCCGCTGCCGCGCGGCAATCCTGCCGAGCCACTGGGTGACGGAGGTAATCGGCATGGCGATCGGTTTCGTCGCCGGACTGGTCGCACCCGGCCTGGAGGGCGCTGCGGGGGCCGTGTTCGGCTGGTTGTTGCTGGCGTTGGCGGCGCTCGACATTGCCGCCTTCTGGCTCCCGAACGCGCTCAACCTGGGGCTGGCCATTGCGGGGCTGGGGGCAGGTGCGCTCGGGCTCTGGCCGCCGCTGATCGGCCGGATCGAAGGGGGCGTGCTGGGCTTCGGCCTGCTCTGGATGGTCGCTTGGGCCTATCGGCGCCTCCGCGGGCGACAGGGCCTGGGCGGCGGCGACCCGAAATTGTTCGGCGCGATCGGCTGCTGGCTCGGCTGGCAGGCCTTGCCCTTGGTGCTGCTCGTCGCCAGCCTTACCGGTATCGCTGCCGTGCTGGGCATGATGAGCGCCGGACGGCGGGTGCGCGCAACGGACCGGCTGCCGTTCGGTGTGATGCTGGCAGCGGGTGCATTGGCGGTGTGGATCGGCCAGCAGCTGGAGCCCAAGCCGACGCCCGAGCCTGGGGTCGTCGTCATCACCAGCATCCCTCGGGATTGATTGGTGGCGGCATTGCGGCCAAAAAAAAGGCCGCCCCGGAGGGCGGCCTATGAAAGTCTTAGGAGAGGATGCCTGAAAGGCCCAATCTTTCTGCACTGCACGGGCTTCTGCTGCAAGTGCGAACTGTTACCGGTATCATTGCAAAATTTGCAACCTGCCAGCGTTGTCACGTACGAAATGGTTAAGCGGGGGTAAAAGGCTGAAATGAACAGTCTGAGATTGAACGACTTTTTGCCGTACCGCATGTCCATTGCGACCAACGCAGTTTCTGACGCAGTGGCCACCGCATACCGGAACCTTTTCGGCTTGCGCATTCCGGAATGGCGACTCGTGGCTGTGCTGGCGGAAGGCGGGGCGATGAGCCAGCAGGCGCTTTGCGGGCGAACGCGGATGGACAAGGTGACGGTCAGCCGCGCTGCGATTGGCCTCGTGGAACGCGGGCTGATCGCTCGCGCCGCCAATCCCAACGATCAGCGGTCCCATCTTGTCGCGCTCACGCCGGAGGGGTGGCAACTCTACGAACAGGTTGCTCCCAAGGCGCTGGAGCTCGAACGGCGATTATTCTCCAGCTTCTCCGAAGACGAAAAGGCACAGCTCTCGGCGATGCTGGCCCGCATCGAGATCGCGGCCGCCGCTTTTGGCGAGGACTGATCGCACGCCGCTTTGCCCAATTTCTTTTCGACACATGGTGCTTTCCGCGCGGCGCGTAGGTACCGGCAAGCCTATCGCAACGACGCGTCCACCCGGCTAATCCCGTCCCGCGAGGCCAGCCGGGCCTTGCGTTTGATCGCACGCATTGCTTGGAGCGACGCATCAGGGGGAGCAAAATCGGCAACAGACCGTTACGGAGGCGGGCGGGCCGGACTTGAACGCGGCTCCCGGAGGAGGCGCGTGAGAAAAGGGGTTCGGGTTGTTTGGGTCGCCGCGCTGGCGGGGACGGGCTTCGTGCCCGCTATTGCCCATGCCCAGCTGAACGATCCGAAGCCGGGGCAGGGCGCGCCGCAATCCGCACCGCCTGCGGCCGAGCCTTCTGCTGCCGCCGAAGCACAGCAGCGTGCCCCGATCGTGCCCGACAAGGCTTTCGAGGAGGCGCTTCCCAAGCTGAGCGACGACATCAACGCGCCGCTGGAGCCGCTCAACGGATTTCAGCAGGCGCCGAAGCCGACGACTCCGGCCGAGCGCTCCCAGCCTGCCTCTCCGGTCACATCTTCTTCAGCTGCCCCGATGGACGAGCAGGGCTTTGTGCCAGCCGGGCCCGAAGCGCCGGAGCTCACCGCCCCGCTGCCTCTGCTCGCCGATTTCAAGGTCCAACCGGTGGGCGACGAGCCGGAGGACGGAGAGAAGGCGCCGGCGATCCGCTACACCACCGACGTCACCGGCCTCGACGCGCTTCGACTGGACGGGCAGTTCCGCGAGCTTTCCGCGCTGCGGCAAGGCAAGGGCAAGGCCGCCAACGCCGCCATGGTTTCCGCCCGTGCCCGCGAGGACGAGAAACTGGCGCTCCGGCTGATGAAGTCGCTCGGCTATTACGACGCGACCGCCAGCTCCTCGATTGCGCAGGATCCGCCCAATTCTGGCGCAGTGAAGGCGATCATCACGGCGTCGCCGGGCAAACTCTATCGCCTCGGCACCATCCGGATCGTCAGCGACCCGACCGTGCCGCCCGGGCTGCTCGACCGCGAACTCAATCTCAACCCGGGCGATCCGATCCAGGCCGACCGCGTGCTCGCAGCGGAGGCGAATGTTTCGCTCCGCATGCCGCAGCAGGGTTATCCGTTCCTGGAGGTCGGCCAGCGCGACATCGTGCTCGACGACGCCACCCATAGCGGTGACTATACGCTGCCGGTAACGCTCGGGCCGCGTGCCAGCTTCGGCCAGATCCAGGTGGCCGGGCGTCGGCAGGTATTCGAGGCCGAGCATATCAACATCTTTCGCCGCTATCGCGAGGGCGCGATCTATGACAGCCGCAAGGTCGACGATCTGCGCCAGGCTCTGATCGCGACCGGGCTGTTCTCCACCGTTTCGGTCGAGCCCCAGCGCACCGGCAAGCCGGGGCCCGACGGCACCGAGCAGGTCGATCTTCTCGTGCGGCAGGTGGCGGGCAAGGCGCGAACGCTGGCCGGTGAACTTGGCTACAGCACCGGGCAGGGCATCAAGGCGCAGGCAAGCTGGGCGCACCGCAACCTTTTCCCGCCCGAAGGCGCGCTCACCGTCAGCAGCATCCTCGGCACGCAGGAACAGGCGCTGACCACTACCTTCCGCAGGTCCAATGCTGGCCGGCGCGATCGGACCTTGCTGATCACCGCGTCGCTCAACCATCAGGATTACGACGCGTTCGAAGCGTTCACCTCCACGCTCTCGGCGCGGATCTCACGCGATTCCACGCCGATCTGGCAGAAGCGCTGGACCTATTATTACGGCGCCGAGCTCGTCGGATCGAACGAGGACCGGTACAATTTCCAGGCCGGCAAGCGCGACCGTGGTACCTGGCTCATCGCCGCCATTCCCACCTTTGTCGGGTACGATACCTCGGACGATCTGCTCAACCCGACGCGCGGTTATCGTATCAAGGGCAATCTGAGCGCCGAAACTTCGGTGCGCGGCCAGGCGCGGCCCTATGCACGGATGATGCTGGAAGTGGACGGCTATTACCCGGTCACCAGCAATATCGTGATCGCCGGGCGCGCGCGGGTCGGCTCGATCAACGGGATCGGGCGGGACGACCTGCCGCCCTCACGGCGCTATTATGGCGGCGGCGGCGGCTCGGTCCGCGGCTTCGGCTATCAGGAACTGGGGCCGCGTTCTCCGGACGACAAGCCGGTGGGCGGACGCGCCTTCAACGAGTTCGGCATCGAGGCGCGCTATCGCTTCGGCAACTACGGCATCGTGCCGTTCCTCGATGCCGGGCAGGTGTATGAGGGTGTGACGCCCACCGGGCGAAACCTGCGTTTCGGCGCCGGTATCGGTGGCCGCCTCTACACCAATTTCGGTCCGCTGCGCATCGACGTGGCCACACCGATCGCGCGTCGCAGGGGCGAGTCCAAGGTCGCGCTGTACATCTCGATCGGGCAGGCATTCTAATGGCGGACGACATGCCCGAAACCGAGACCGTGACGGTCGTGCGCACCGGCCGCCCCTTGTGGGTGAAGCTATTGCAATGGGTCGCGCTGGGGGTCGTGTCGCTGGTCGCGCTGGCCGGCCTGGCGGTGCTCGGGCTGGACACCCAGCCCGGTCGGCGATTGATCGCCGATCAGCTGGGCAAGCTGCAGCTCGAATCGGGCCTCGGCTTCCGAATCGGACGGATCGACGGGTCGATCTATGGCGGCATGATTTTGCGGGACGTTCGGGTAAACGATACCCAGGGCGTGTTCGCTACCGCTCAAGAGATCCGGCTCGACTGGCGGCCCTTGTCCTACCTCAAGAACCGCATCGACATCCGGAACCTCGAAAGCCCCGAGATCCGTCTGGCGCGGCTCCCCGCGCTCAAGCCATCGGGCGATCCCAACGCGCCGTTACTGCCGGACCTCAACATCGACGTCGCGCGCGTGAACGTCGCGCGGATCGATATCGCACCGGCGGTGGACGGACAGCGCCATATCGCCCGGCTGAGCGGTTCCGCGCATCTGGCGGATGGCCGCGCGCAGCTCGTCGCGAATGCCGGCACGCTGATGGCGCGCGGCGTCGCTGGCGGCGACCGGCTGACGCTGCGGCTGGATGCGGTGCCGTCTGCCAACCGTCTGGACATCGATTTGCGCCTGGATGCGCCGAAGGGCGGTCTGGTTGCGGGGCTCGCCAAACTCCAGGCACCGCTGGTCGCCAGTGTGCAGGGGGCGGGCGACTGGAAGCACTGGCAGGGCAAGGGTGTCGCGACGCTGGGCGGGCGCACCCTCGCCGATCTCGGCCTGACGGCGGACGATGGCCGCTTCCAAATCCGCGGCATGACGTACCCCGGCCTGTACATGGCCGGTCCCGTCGAACGGCTTACCGCACCGGGTCTGCGGCTGGATACCGATTTCCGCTGGGCGGATCGCAAGGCGGACGGCGTGATCAAGCTCAAGTCCGATGCGCTTTCCGCCCAGGCACGGGGGCTCGTCGACCTGGGCAACAACCGGTTTCGCGGCGTGCATGTCGATGCGCTACTGCTGAAACCGGGTACGATCGCGCCCAAGCTCGTCGGGCGGTCGGTACGGGCATCGCTGGCCCTTGAAGGCGCCTTTGCGACGCCGATGGTGGAGTACAAGCTCTCGGCCGGGGCAATCGGCTTCGGCGAGACGGTGGTCGAGCAGCTCTATGCCGAAGGGCGGGCGCGGGTGGATTCCGATCGCATCCTGGTGCCGGTGCGCGCGAAGGCCGCGCGCGTCTCCGGCCTCAACGCCGCGGCGGGCGGGCTAGTCACCAACGTGACCGTGAATGGCGACCTCGCAATCTCCGGCAGCCGGATCCTCTCAGACAATCTGCGCCTGAAATCGGACAAGATCGACGCGATCGCGATCGTTGCCGCCGACATGGCGACGGGCCGCTACACCGGCGCGCTCAAGGGGCGCGTGAACGACTATACCATCGCCGGCGTCGGCGTTGTCGACCTCAATACCGATGCCGAGCTGTATACTGCGCCTGGCGGCGGCTGGGGGATTCGCGGCAAGATTGCCGGGCGCAGCCGCAAGCTGTTCAACGAGGGCGTCCGCAACTTCCTGGGCGGCAACACGATCGCCTCGGCCCGGCTCAACCTGGATCCCAAGGGCATCATTGGCATTGCCGATGTCCGCGTCCGTGCACCCAAGTTCCGTGTGCTGCGCGGGCAGGGGACCTATGATCCCGCCGGGCCGATCCGGCTTACCGCCGATGCCGTTTCCGATGCCTATGGGCCGCTCAGCGCCCGCGTTACGGGGACGCTCAACGCGCCGCAATTGCTGCTCCGTGCAGAAAAGCCCGGGCTGGGCGTGGGGCTGGCGAAGGTCGAGGCGAAGGTCATCGGGCGGGGTGATGCCTATGCGGTCACCGCGACCGGCGAGAGCAGTTACGGGCCGTTCAACGCCGATGTGCTCGTCCGCACGGGCAAGGCGCTGGCGATCCAGGTCAATGCCGCGAAGTTTGCCGGCATGGACATTGCCGGCCAGCTGCAGGCGACTCCGGCGGGCCCGTTCGCAGGCCAGCTGACCTTCCGCGGCTCTGGCGTGGACGGCGTCGCCACGCTGGGTGCCGAGGGCAAGTTCCAGCGCGCCGACCTGCGTGCGACCGCCGACAACGCCACGATCCCCGGCGTCGCCGAACTCACCATCGGCCGCGCGATCGCCACCGCCAGCGTGGTGCTCGCCGAACAGCCGCAGGTCGTCGCCGACGTGCAGATCGCCAACCTCAAGCGCGGCGAGTTCCTGCTGCGCACGGCGCGCGCCAAGATCGACTATCGGGGCGGCAACGGTACGGTGCAGGCGGTGGCGAGCGGATCGTCCGGTGTGGCGTTCGACGTCGCGCTCAACGGGCGGATGACCCCCGGCCTGTGGACCGCGGCACTCCAGGGCCAAGCGAGCGGGGTGAAGTTCCGCACGCCCTCCGCCGCACGGATCGCGGTGGAGAACGGCGTCTATCGCCTGCTCCCCACCCAGATCGACTTCGATCAGGGCAGCGTGCGACTGGCCGGGCGCTACGGCAACGGCACCGTGCTGCAGGCGCGTCTCGACAAGCTCGATCTTGCGATCGTCAACGCGTTCGTGCCCGATCTCGGCATCGGTGGCACTGCCACCGGCAGCCTCGACTTCGCCCAGACCTCGCCCGATGCGTTCCCCAGCGCCGACCTGCGACTGGAGATCGACGATCTGACCCGCTCCAGCCTGGTGCGCGTCTCCACCCCGGTGCACATCAGCATGGTCGGCAAGCTGCTGCCCGACGGCGGCGACCTGCGCGCGCTCATCCGGCGGGGAACCAGCACCATCGGCCGCGTCGTTGCGACGTTGCGGCCGCTCGGCCCGGGCGCCGGCAGCTGGACGGAGCGGCTGATGGCGGCGCAGCTTTCCGGCGGCGTGCGCTACAACGGCCCGGCGGCGTTGCCCTTCGCCTTTACCGGCCTGCCCAACCAACAGCTGACCGGCGCGATCGGCATGGCGGCGGACTTTACCGGCCGCGTCGACCGACCGCTGCTGAACGGCGTCGTCCGCGCGGACAACCTCACCTATGACAATGAGGGGACCGGCACCCGTCTGACCAACCTCAAGATCGACGGTCAGTTTTCCAACGACGCCTTCGTGCTGAACCAGGCGAGCGCACGCGCCGGCAACGGCACCGTGAGCGCCAGCGGCCGCGTCGGCCTCTCTTCGGCGGACGGCTTTCCGATGGCGATCACGGTGAAGCTGGACGACGCGCGGCTGGCCCGCAGCGAGGCGCTGGGGGCAACGGCGAGCGGCACGCTCACCATCACCAAGAGCGCCGATGTCCAGAAGATCGAGGGGCAGATCAACATCCCCGAGGCCAAGTACCAGATCATCCGCCAGGGTGCGGCCGAGATCCCCGAGCTGACCGGGGTCCGTCGCAAGGGTGATCTCGACCCCAACCAGCTGGCGCAGGCGAAGAAGCCGGCACGTGCCTTCGCCAATTTCGATCTGGCGATCCGGGTGCGCGCCGACAATCGCCTGATGGTGAGCGGCATGGGCCTGGAATCCGAATGGCAGGCCAACATCACCATCGGCGGCACCACGCTTGCCCCACAGGTCCGTGGGACCATGGAAGTGGTCCGCGGCACCTACAGCTTCGCCAGCCGCCGGTTCGATCTGACCAAGGGCATCATCCGCTTCCAGGGCGCCGAGCTGACCAACCCGACGATCGACATCTCCGCCAACACCACGGCAGAGGGCGTGACCGCGATCCTCAACATCACCGGCACCGCACAGAAGCCGCAGATCGCCTTCACCTCCAACCCGGCGCTGCCGCAGGACGAGGTGCTGTCGCGGCTGTTCTTCGGTACCAACGTGACGAACCTGTCCGCCACCGAGGCGATCCAGTTGGCCGCGGCGCTCAACTCGCTGCGCGCCACCGGCGGCGGGCTCAATCCGCTCGGCCAGCTCAAGTCGGCGACCGGCATCGACCGGCTGCGCGTTCTCGGTGCCGACGATACCACCGGGCGCGGTACGTCGCTGGCGGCAGGCAAGTATATTACCAACAACATCTATATCGAGATCGTTACGGACGCCCGCGGCTTCACCGCGACGCAGCTGGAGATATCGCTGTCGCGGGCGCTCAGCGTGTTGTCGCAGACCAGTTCGTTCGGCGGATCGGGTGCGACATTGCGCTATTCGCGGGATTATTGAGGTGGCGCGCCGGCAATAGTCGTGCAACCATGCCTCGCGGAGAGGCAAAACATGCGCGAACATTTCGACGTTCTCGTCGTGGGCGCGGGGCTATCGGGCATCGGGGCAGGCTATCACCTGCAAACCCAGTGCCCCGGCCGCACCTATGCGATCCTGGAAGGCCGCGAGCGGATGGGGGGTACCTGGGACCTGTTCCGCTATCCCGGCATCCGTTCGGACTCGGACATGTTCACCCTCGGCTTTTCCTTCCGCCCATGGACGGATGCGAAGGCGATTGCCGACGGCGATGCGATCCTGCGCTATCTGGAGGATACCGCCCGCGAGTTCGGTATCGATCGGCACATTCGCTATCGGCACAAGGTGGTCGCGGCCGCCTGGTCGAGCGAGGAGGCGCTGTGGACGGTAACGGTGGAGGCCGCCGGCCGTACCCGCGAATTCAGCTGCAGCTTCCTGTTCCTCTGCGCCGGCTATTACAATTACGAGCGCGGCCATCTTCCCGTGTTCGAGGGGCGGGAGGACTTCGCAGGCCGCATCGTCCACCCGCAGTTCTGGACACCGGATATCGAATATGCCGGCAAGCGCGTGGTGGTGATCGGCAGCGGCGCCACGGCGGTGACGCTCGTGCCCGAACTGGCCCGGCAGGCGGCACATGTCACGATGCTGCAGCGCTCTCCCACCTATATCGTCGCGCGACCCTCGCAGGACGGGATCGCCAACTGGTTGCGGCGGCACCTGCCGGCCAGGAGCGCCTATGGCCTTACCCGCTGGAAGAACGTGCTGCTCGGCCAGTATTTCTACAGGCTGGCTCGCAAGCACCCGGCCAAGGCCAAGGAGCGCCTCGTCGAGATGGTCCGCTGCGAGCTGGGGCCGGAGTATGACGTCGCCACCCATTTTACCCCCAGCTACGATCCCTGGGACCAGCGGCTCTGCCTGGTACCCGACGCCGACCTGTTCGCCGCGATCCGCGAAGGCCGGGCGGAGGTGGTGACCGATCGGATCGATCGCTTCGTTCCCACCGGCATCCGGCTGCAATCGGGCCGCGAACTGCCCGCCGACCTTGTGATCGCGGCGACCGGGCTGGAGGTCCAGCTGATGGGCGGCATTCCGGTGACGGTGGACGGCGAGCGCGTCGACTGGGCCGAGCGGCTCACCTACAAGGGCATGATGTTCTCCGGCGTGCCGAACTTCGCGATCGCGTTCGGCTACACCAATGCCAGCTGGACCCTGAAGGCCGACCTGACCGCCAGCTACGTCGCCCGGCTGCTGGGCGCGATGTCCAAGCGCGGCATGCGGCAGGTGACGCCGCAGCCGAGCGGCCCGGTAGAGGCGCAGCCCTTTCTCGACTTTACCTCCGGCTATGTGCAGCGCGCGCTGGCGATGTTGCCCCGGCAAGGCCATCGCAAGCCATGGCGCGTCCACCAGAGCTACACGCGCGACCTGATGGCGCTGAAGTTCGGCGGGATCGATGACGAGATGCTGTTCTCCAATCCCGAGCCGGCGAAGCGGGCGGCGGCATAGGGCTGCGCTGAAGGTGCCGTGTTGGCTAACGCCCCAATTGCAGACGCTACCCAAGTGCAGTATTCAACGCTGATGTCCGTGCAAACTATCCAGCGCGCACGTGGACGCCACGTCTACGTGGCCCTTCGATGGGTTCAGCTCTCCGTAGCCGCTCTATTGGTTTTCTACCAAATCTGGCAGTTCTCCCACGCTGGGCATAGCGGCGACGAGGGGCTTGCCGGCCTCGCCTTCGTGACCTTCGTGGGCATTCTCGCTGAGATCGTCCGACGCCGATCAGGTCTGGCTTTCACATGGTCAGGACGACCTAAGTAGGCACTGGCAGCGG
Organism: Sphingomonas elodea ATCC 31461; assembly: GCF_000226955.1. Classification (GTDB taxonomy): domain Bacteria; phylum Pseudomonadota; class Alphaproteobacteria; order Sphingomonadales; family Sphingomonadaceae; genus Sphingomonas; species Sphingomonas elodea. The sequence goes on along the minus strand of NZ_AGFU01000021.1, from coordinate 12,043 downwards.
CGGCTAGGAACCGCACGCCCCGGAGCGCGGCGTTTCCGTGCGAAGCCGAACCTATCCGAGCAATCCGCGGGCAGCCGCCACGCCGGTCTTGTACGCCCCGTGGACGGTGGAGAATTCGGTCGCCGAACAGGCCTCGCCGGCGAAGCGGATCCGCGGATCCACCGGTGTCGACAGTATCTGGCGGGCGGCGGCGCGGCCGGGGAGGGCGTGGCTGTAGCTGCCGCGGATATGCGTCTCCCGGCTCCAGGCCGAGCCCGCCAACAGCCGCAGCCGCCGGCGCCACTGGCCGCCGAGCAGGGCGCATAGTTCCTCGATGGCGAAGTCGGCCGCGCCCTGGAGGCCGCGTTCGGTCATCTCGCGGGCACCCTCGCCGCCGAACATCACTTCGATCACCGGGCGCCCGAACGGCCGCAGCGTGTAGGTGCCCGTGATCGCGTTGCGGGGGTCGCCGAGCAGATGGGCGTTGGCGTCGAGGTCGTCCTCGCCGTGGTCGATGCCGAGGAACAGCTTGTCGGCAACGCCCAGCGGCAGCGCGGCAGCGGCGTGGAACAGCGCGTCATGCCCGGCTATCGCGATGCTGCCCTGCGCCAGCACATCGGTGGAAGCGGTGACGATGACCTGTCCGGCGTCCAGGGTCCCGCGCGATGTCTCCACCCGGAGGCGGGTGCCGGACCGATCGATACTCGTGACCGGCGTGGCAAGGGCGGTGCGCAGCCCGTTCGCCTGTGCCGCTACCAGCGCGCCATAGCCGGCGGGCACGCGCCAGTCCGTCTCGGTCGCGGCATTCTCATAGGCCAGATAGTCCGCGATCGAGAGCTTGGCCGTATCGGTGCCGTTGACGAAGCCGCTGATCGTATCGATCCACACGTTCCACGGGCTTCCCGGCGTCAGCGCCGCGCCGGCGCGGTCCCCTGGCGGCGGATCGGTGCGCAGCCGCGCTTCGAAGCTCGCGAAGGCCTGCCCTGCCTCGCGCTGTTCGGCGACGGAAAAGCCGAGCCCGCGCCATTGCTCGCGCCAGCGCGGGAGCGTCTGGTCTAGAGCGAAGCCGTGCAGAGCGGCGATCTCCACCCAGGGATTATGCTCCGCCGAATGGAGCCACCCGGCGCCGAGATCCAGCGCCATGCCGTCGACATGCTCGGTCCGGGCGCGGCCGCCGAGCCGCGTATCGGCCTCGACGAGCAGCACGTCCTTGCCCGCATCGGCAAGCGTCCGGGCCGCGCCGATGCCCGCCGCGCCGCCGCCGATCACGATCACGTCGAGGTCCTGCATGGGCACCGAACGCGCGATCAGGCCGAGCGGCTGCGCAGCAGGGCGGAACGGAGGCACTCGCATACCAGCTCGTCGCGCTGGTTGTGCATCTGGTGCCGCCAGGTGACGATGCCCTGGCCCGGCCGCGACTTGCTGGGGCGCAGTTCCACGACTTCCGAGCTGGCGCGCAGCGTGTCGCCCAGGAAGACCGGCTTGGGCATGGTCAGCTTGTCATAGCCGAGATTGGCGACCAGCGATCCCGCCGTGGTATCCGCCACGGTGATGCCGATCATCAGGCTGAACGTGTAGGTGCCGTTGACCAGGATCTGGCCGAATTCGGAGGCGCGGGCGGCTTCTGCATCAAGGTGCAGCGGCTGGGTATTGTGGGTGAGGGTGGTGAACAGGAGGTTATCGGTTTCCGTCACCGTGCGCCGCAATGCATGCTCGATGCGGTCGCCGAGCTGCCATTCGTCGAAAAAGCGTGCCATCTACCCATGTCCCTCGTGCAATTTCAGCTTGAAGCCGAAATGGCTCTTGGTCCAGCCGAGCTTTTCGTAGAAGCGGTGGGCATCCAGCCGGTCGCGCATGGAGGTGAGCTGCACCATCAGGCAGCCGCGCGCGCGGCATTGCTCGACGGCCCATCCTATCATTTGCGCGCCAAGCCCTTGGCCGCGCACGGAGGAGGCGATGCGTACCGCCTCGATCTGGCCGCGCCAGGCACCGCGAAAGGCGATGCCGGGAAGGTAGCTCAGCTGCATCGTGCCGACCACATCGCCGTCCCGTTCTGCGACAATCAGCCGCTGATTGGGATCGGAATCAATGTCGGCAAAGGCCATCTCGTAGCGGGGATCGAGCGGCAGCGAGGGATCTTCGCGGCCTTGGCTGAGCGCGTCGTCGTCGAGCAAAGCGACGATCGCGGGCAGGTCGGCGAGGGTGGCGTCGCGGAAGATCACGCCGCTTTCTCCACGCGGACGAGCAGGCTGCCCTCGGTCACCTGACCGCCGGCGGTGACCGGCAGCTCGGCGACAATGCCGTCGAACGGCGCGGTGAGGGCGTGCTCCATCTTCATCGCCTCCAGCGTGACGAGCCGCTGGCCCTTGGTGACCTGCGCGCCGGGGGCGACATCCACCGCGGTGATTCGGCCGGGCATGGGGGCGAGCAGGGCGCCGTCAGCGGCCGCGGCCCCGCTCGTGGGGCCCGTGCGTGGCAGCGCGGCGAGGAACGACAGGCCGTCGTCGTTCACCGCCACGCCGTCTGCCACGGGTTCGGCGATGACCGTGGCGTTTCGCCAGTTCGCAGGCAGTTCGGTGACATGCACCTTCCCGTCGACGGCCACCGCAACGCGCCGGTTGACCGCTGCATTCAGGCGGAACCCGAGGGCGCCGCGCCACGGATGAGGCTGCGGTGCGCCCAGAAGGTCGTCGTCCCAACCGTGCAGCATGGTGGGCGCGCCTTGATATTCCTGGACGATCAGCGCGGCTGCGGCCTGCTTGACCATGTCGTCGGTCGGCTCTGCCGGGGGCAGCAGGGCGTCGCCCTTTTCCGCGATGAAGCCGGTGTTGATGCGGGCTGCCCGGAAATCCTGGTCATCCAGCCCCCGCCACAGGAACGGTGCGTTGGTCTTGACCGGGAAGATGTCCGTTGCGGCGCAGGCCTGAGCAAGGGCCTCGCACGCGTCGAGGCGGCTTTCGGCATGCACCACGATCTTTGCGATCATCGGATCGTAGAAGCCGGTGATCTCCGCGCCTTCGTACACGCCGGTCTCGTAGCGGACGTCGGGCGAGGGGCGGAAAATCTCCAGCCGACCGACGCTCGGCAGGAACCCCTTGGCCGGATCCTCGGCATAGAGCCGCGCTTCCATCGCCCAGCCATTGATCGACAGCTCGTCCTGCCGTTTGGGCAAGGGCTCGCCGCTTGCCACGCGGAGCTGCCATTCGACCAGGTCGACTCCGGTGATCTCCTCCGTCACCGGGTGTTCGACTTGGAGCCGGGTGTTCATTTCCATGAACCAGATGCGATCGGCGCGGAGGCCCTCGCTGGCATCGGCGATGAACTCGATCGTGCCTGCGCCGACATAGTCGACCGCCTGGGCCGCGCGCACGGCTGCGCCGCAGATCGCCGCGCGCGTCCCGGCATCCATGCCGGGGGCGGGGGCTTCCTCGATCACCTTCTGGTGGCGGCGCTGGAGCGAGCAGTCGCGCTCGAACAGGTGGACGACATTGCCATGGCTGTCGCCGAACACCTGCACCTCGATATGGCGGGGCGAGAGGATGTATTTCTCGAGCAACACCCGGTCGTCGCCGAAGGAGGAGGCAGCCTCGCGCTTGCAGCTCGCGAGCGCGTCGGCGAAGTCGCCTGCGCTTTCCACCCGCCGCATGCCCTTGCCGCCGCCGCCGGCGACCGCCTTGATCAGCACCGGATAGCCGATCGCCTCCGCTTCGGCCTGGAGCCGCTCGGGGCTCTGGTCCTCGCCGAGATAGCCCGGCGTGACGGGCACGCCCGCCGCGATCATCCGCGCCTTGGCGGCGTCCTTGAGGCCCATCGCGCGGATGCTGTCCGGCTTCGGGCCCACCCAGACGAGCCCGGCGGCGAGCACCGCCTCGGCGAACTCGGCATTCTCGGAGAGGAAGCCATAGCCCGGGTGGATCGCTTCGGCGCCGGTCGCCTTGGCGGCGGCGATGATCTTCTCGCCCACCAGATAGCTTTCGCGTGCCGGCGACGGGCCGATATGCACCGCGTCATCGGCTTGGCGGACGTGCAGCGCGTTGGCGTCCGCATCCGAATAGACGGCGACGGTGCGGATGCCCATCGCGCGGGCGGTGCGGAGGATGCGGCAGGCGATTTCGCCGCGATTGGCGATGAGCAGGGACTGGATCACGGGTGGCGCTCCGGAAAGCCGTGGCGGGTGTGGAGCGCGGCGAGCACGCCCTCGATGTCATTGGCGAAACCGCCCTCGGCAAAGGCGAGCGCGGGCAGGTTCTGGTTCGCTTCGCCCAACCGGGCGACCACTGGGCCACGGGGACGGGGCCAGGGGACGCGGACCACCTCGATGGCGCCGGCGCGCTCCGGGAAGGCGGCGAGCAGCCCCTCCACGGTCACGCAGTCCTTGCAGTAGAAGCGCCGCGTGCCGCCATAGGCGGGGTCCGCCCAGTCGGTGTCGAGGACGAACAGCGTGTCGCGCGCCGTCATGCCGGGCACCCGGTGGTGCGCTGGTTCCAGCTGAGGCTGGCGATCTTCCAGGCGCCGGCCTCGCGGACGAGGCTGATATGGTTGGTGCCGCAGTGATGGACGGCGCCGTTCAGCCGGAAGACATAGGGTGCCCACACCATCGCGATGTCGCCGTCGATCTCCACCGCGGGGCTGGAAATGCGCTCGTCGAAGCGCTCGGCACCCGGCTGGAAGCGGGCGAGCAGTTCGGGCCAGGTCATCGTGCGGACGGTTGCCGGGCCGTTCGCAGCCTCCGTCACGACCGTCGCACCGCCTTCCGTCCGCAGCGTCGCGCCGATCGCGGCGGCGTCGCGGGTGTTGATTCCGCCGAGCAGCCGGTCGACCGTCGCGAGCACGGCGCGCTCGTCGCTGCCGTCGGGCGGGGCGAGCGGGTTGGCCGGCGGCAGCTTGGTCGGCGAGGGCACGCTGCGGGTTGGATTGGCGGCGGGTGGCGGCAGGCCTGCGGTCTGCGGCGCCAGGGTGAGGGCGAGGAGGGGGAGGAGCATGGGGTTCAGCCTTCAAATTCCTCCCCGGAACGGGGAGGGGGACCGCCGGCCGAAGGCCGGTGGTGGAGGGGAAGTCGCGCGCGGCAGGCGCGAACGATGTGGATCAGAACGGCATCGAGATCGCGCAGGATTTCATTGGCGGGGATGCGAAGCGTTGCGAAGCCGCGTTGTTCGAGGCGATGATCGCGGCAAGCGTCACGCTTCGGCCGGTCGCTACGTGCATGGGCCTCGCCGTCTACTTCGATCGCGAGCCGCGCCTCCAGGCAGGCAAAGTCGATCCGATAACCGAGCTGTGGATTCTGTTGCCGGAACTTGAAGCCCCCTGGGCGCTTGCGCAACTGTTGCCGGAGGAGAACTTCCGGCAGTTCCAGCCTCGCGCGGTCCTGACGAGCCTGTTCCACCGTGCGGCGGGGCGTGCGGAGGATTTCGGGCGTTTCCCCTCCACCACGCGGATTCGCCGCGCGGTCCCCCTCCCCGTCCCGGGGAGGAATTGGAGGGGTCGCTTCCCCGCTCACATCCGGAACACGCCGAACTGCGGCCGCTCCGGGATCGGCGCGTTCAGCGTCGCCGCCAGCGCCAGGCCCAGCACGTCGCGGGTCTGCGCCGGATCGATGATGCCGTCGTCCCACAGCCGCGCGGTGGCGTGCCAGGGATTGCCCTCGTCCTCGTATTTCTGGCGGATGGGCGCCTTGAACGCCTCCGCTTCCTCCGGCGACCATTTATCAGCGTCGCGGTGGACCGTCGCCAGCACGCTCGCCGCCTGCTCGCCCCCCATCACGCTGATACGGGCATTGGGCCAGCTGAACAGGAAGCGGGGGGAATAGGCCCGGCCGCACATGCCGTAATTGCCCGCGCCGAAGCTGCCGCCGATCAGGATGGTGAGCTTCGGCACGCTCGCCGTCGCCACCGCCGTCACCAGCTTTGCGCCATGTTTCGCAATGCCTTCCGCCTCATATTTGCCGCCGACCATGAAGCCGGAGATGTTCTGGAGGAAGAGCAGGGGAATGCGGCGCTGGCAGGCGAGTTCGATGAAATGCGCGCCCTTCTGTGCGCTCTCCGAGAAGAGCACGCCGTTATTGGCGAGGATCGCCACCGGCATGCCCCAGATATGCGCGAAGCCGCAGACCAGCGAGCTGCCGTAGAGCGCCTTGAACTCGTGGAATTCCGAGCCGTCGACCAGGCGCGCGATCACCTCGTGCACGTCATAGGGCGCGCGCACATCGGCGGGGAGGATGCCGTACAGTTCCTCGGGCGCGTATTTCGGCGGGCGCGGCTCCTTCAGCGCGACATCCGGCACACGATCGGCGGGGAGGTGACTGACGATGTCGCGGACGATGGTCAGCGCGTGTTCGTCATTCTCCGCCAGGTGATCGACCACCCCCGAGCGGCGGCTATGCAAGTCGCCGCCGCCCAGGTCCTCGGCGCTGATCTCCTCGCCGGTCGCCGCCTTCACCAGCGGCGGGCCGGCGAGAAAGATCGTGCCCTGGCTGCGAACGATCACGCTCTCGTCGGACATGGCGGGCACATAGGCGCCGCCGGCGGTGCAGCTGCCCATCACGCAGGCGATCTGCGGAATGCCCTGCGCGCTCATGTTGGCCTGGTTGAAGAAGATCCGGCCGAAATGATCCTTGTCCGGGAACACCTCGGCCTGGTGCGGCAGGTTGGCGCCGCCGCTGTCGACGAGGTAGATGCACGGCAGGCGGTTGGCCTCGGCAATCTCCTGCGCGCGGAGATGCTTCTTTACCGTCATCGGGTAGTAGGTGCCGCCCTTCACGGTGGCGTCGTTGCACACGATCATCACCATGCGGCCGGAGACGCGGCCGATGCCGGCGATCACGCCCGCCCCGGGCACTTCCCCGTCATACAGGTCGCAGGCGGCGAGCTGGCCGATCTCGAGGAAGGGGCTGCCGGGGTCGAGCAGCCGCTCGACCCGCTCGCGGGGGAGCAGCTTGCCGCGCGCGACGTGTTTGGCACGGGCGGTTTCGCTGCCGCCAAGCGCTGCCTGCGCGACATCGGCGCGCAGCTTCTCGGCGAGCGTGCGGTGGTGCGCGGCCTGGGCGCGGAACTGCTCGCTGTCCGGGTTGACGGCGGTGGGAAGGACGGGGGCAGACATGATAGGTTACGCCGCCCCCAGCAGTTCGCGGCCGATCAGCATGCGGCGGATCTCATTGGTCCCGGCGCCGATATCGAGCAGCTTGGCGTCGCGCAGGAAGCGTTCGACCGGCCAGTCCTTGGTATAGCCGGCGCCGCCCAGCGCCTGCACCGCCTCGCCGGCGACGCGGAAGGCGTTCTCGCTCGCCAGCAGGATCGCGCCCGCCGCGTCGAAGCGAGTCGTCTTCCCCGCGTCGCAGCTGCGCGCCACGGCATAGACATAGGCCCGCGCCGAATTGAGCGCGACGTACATGTCGGCGACCTTGGCCTGCATCAGCTGGAAGCTGCCGATCGCCTGGCCGAACTGTTTGCGTTCGCGCAGGTACGGCAGGACGACGTCGAGGCAGGCCTGCATGATGCCGAGCTGGATGCCCGCCAGCACCGCACGCTCATAGTCGAGCCCGCTCATCAGCACGCCGACGCCGCCGTTGAGCGGGCCCATGATGTTCGCCTCGGGCACCTCGCAATCGGTGAACACCAGTTCCGCCGTGGGCGAGCCGCGCATGCCCATCTTGTCGATCTTCTGGCCGATGGCGAAGCCCGGCATGTCCTTCTCGATCAGGAAGGTCGTGATGCCGCGCGAACCTTCGCCGGTTTTGGCATAGACGACGAGGGTGTCGGCATAGGCCGCGTTGGTGATCCAGAATTTGGTGCCGTTCAGAACATAGCCGCGATCCGTCTTCTCGGCCTTGAGCTTCATCGAGACGACGTCGGAGCCCGCGCCCGCCTCGGACATCGCAAGGCTGCCGACATGCTCGCCCGAGATCAGCTTGGGGAGATGTTTGGCCTTCTGCTCGGCATTGCCCCAGCGGGCGATCTGGTTGACGCACAGGTTCGAATGCGCGCCGTAGCTGAGCCCGATCGAGGCCGAGGCGCGGGCGACTTCCTCGCAGGCGATGACATGTTCGAGATAGCCGAGGCCGAGGCCGCCATCGGCCTCGGGCACGGTGATGCCGTGCAGGCCGAGTTCGCCCATCGCCGCCCAGAGTTCGTCGCGCGGGAACCAGTCCTCCGCGTCGATCCGTGCGGCAAGGGGGGCGATCCTGTCACGGGCGAAGCGGGCGGTGGTATCGCGGATCATGTCGGCGGAATCGCCGAGGGCGAAGTCGAAGTCCGGGGTCATGCTTGTTCCTCTCCAACGGTCACGATCATGCCGTCGATTATGGTTATGGGCCATGGAAGCAGTCGCGCGCCGACGCAAGGCCCGCCGACGCACCGGCCCTCCTCCACGGTGTAGAGCGCGCCGTGCCAGCTGCACTGGATATGGGTGGCATCGGGGGTGAGATACGCGTCGAGTTGCTGGCTAAGCGGCACCGGCATGTGCGCGCAGCGGTCGACATAGCCGAAGACCTGCTTGCCGCGACGGACGACGAAGCCGTGGAAGCGACCGGCCCGCATCTCCAGCACGAAGTTGCGGGCGTTGCCGTCGGCAATCAGGTCGAGCGGGCCGAGGGTCACGCCGGCGGGGGTGGTGGTGAGGCGGTCCATGTCAGATCCTTCCAAGCATGGGGAGGAACCTCACGGCAGCTGTGCCTTCGGGAAGCCTTCCCACACCGTGTCATAGTCTGGCTGGGCTTGCGCCAGGGCATGCTCGGTCGGGCGATAGGGCCAGCAGGTCTCGACCATGAATGCCATGGTGCCGTCGATCTTGTGCGGCTTGAGCGCGGCATTGGTCGCGCCGCGCCAGCTGGCGACGTCGGGGCCGTGGCCGGCCATCAGATTGTGGAGCGAAAGACCGCCGGGCGCAAAGCCCTCCGCCTTGGCGTCGTAGGCGCCGTGGATCAGGCCCATCGCCTCGCTCATCACGTTGCGATGGAACCAGGGCGGGCGGAACGTATCCTCGGCGACCATCCAGCGCGGCGGGAAGATCACGAAATCGGCGTTCGCACGCCCCGCCACGGTGCTGGGCGAGGTGAGGACCGTAAAGATCGACGGATCGGGATGGTCGAAGCTCACCGTGTTGATCGTGTTGAACCGGGCGAGATCGTAGCGATAGGGGGCGAGGTTGCCGTGCCATGCCACCACGTCGAGCGGGCTGTGGGGAAGCGTGGTTATCCACAGACTTGCCAACGACTTTTGCACAAGCTGGAACGGCTCGTCCCGATCTTCGAACCAGGCGGCCGGCGTCTCGAAGTCGCGCGGGTTGGCGAGGCCGTTGGCGCCGATCGGCCCAAGATCGGGCAGGCGGAACGGCGCCCCGTAATTCTCGGCGACATAGCCGGCGGCGCTGCCTTCGGGCAGCAGCACGCGGAAGCGGATGCCGCGGGGGATCACCGCGATCTGGCCCGGCGCGATATCGATCCGGCCGAGCTCGGTCAGCAGCGTCAGCGCGCCCGCCTGGGGGATGAACAGCAGTTCGCCGTCCGCATCGACGAAGGCTCGATTGTGCATGTCGCGATTGGCGGCGTAGCGGTGGACGACCACGCCCTCCAGATCAGCGGGATCACGCGTGGCGAGCATCGTCTCCACGCCGTCGATCCAGTCGACCAACGTGGTAGGGGTGGGGATCGGGTTCCAGCGCAGGCGGTTGGGCGCAAGCGGCTTTGCCGGGGTGTGCGGCGAGAACAGCGGAGCGCCTGCGTAGGGCTGATAAGGGGGATGTTCGGCGCTGGGACGCAGCCGATAGAGCCAGCTGCGGCGATTCTCGGCACGCGGCGCGGTGAAGGCGGTGCCGGAAAGCTGCTCGGCATAGAGGCCATAGGGCGGACGCTGCGGGCTGTTGCGGCCGATGGGCAGCGCGCCGGGCACCGCTTCGGTGGAGACATGGTTGCCGAAGCCGGGGAAATAGGTGGTCACAAGGCTCGTCCTCTCCAGCACGACTCCCCTTGTCGATCGAAAGGGGAGGGGGGACGTTCGGTGGGGCCGGGGTATGCCACTGTTCCTGCGACGGCACCCCCGGCTCTCTCCCTCTCCGAACTCGTCAGGCGTCGACCTTGATCACGCCGCGGCGGATCTGGTCGAGCTCGATGCTCTCGAACAGCGCCTGGAAATTGCCGTTGCCGAAGCCTTCATTGCCCTTGCGCTGGATGATCTCGAAGAAGATCGGCCCGAACATCGTCTCGGTGAAGATCTGGAGCAGGATGCCCTCGTCATTCTCTACCGAACCGTCGATCAAGATGCGGTTCTTGCGCAGCCGCTCGAGGTCCTCGCCGTGGCCGGGGACACGCTTGTCGACCAGCTCGTAATAGGTCTCGATCGTGTCCTGCAGCCGCACGCCGCGGGCGCGCAGGCGCTCGACCGTGTCGTAGATGTCGTCCGTGGTCAGCGCGAGGTGCTGGATGCCTTCGCCGTTGTATTCGCGGATGAATTCCTCGATCTGGCTGGCGTCGTCCTGGCTCTCGTTCAGCGGGATGCGGATCGCCTTGTCGGGCGCGATCATCGCCTGGCTGAACAGGCCGGTCGCCTTGCCCTTGATGTCGAAATACTTCTGCTCCTCGAAGCCGAAGAGCGTGCGGTAGAATTCGCTCCACACCCGCATCTGGCCGCGGCGGACATTGTGGGTGAGGTGGTCGAGCAGGTCGAGCCCGACGCTGTTCGCCGCCTCTGCCTCGCGCCAGCCGGGGAACTCGGCCCAGTCGGCATAGAGGTCGATCTCGTCCTGGATGAAATAGAGATAGGAGCCGCCGATGCCCTGGATGACGGTGTCGTCCTCGTCCGTAGGCTTGGCGCCGTGGGCGAGCGCCCATTCCATCGCCTTTTTCGGGTCCGCTACGCGGAACGCCATCGCGCTGGCCGAAGGGCCATGCTCGCCGCGGAAGGCGGCGACGCGGCCGGCATCGTCGCGGTTGAGCATCAGGTTGATGCGGCCCTGCTTGTAGCGCGTGATGTTCTTGCGCGGGTGGCGGTGGCTGGCAACGAAGCCCAGCTGCTCGAACTGGCGCGCCATCGCGTCCGGATCGGGCGAGGTGAACTCGACGAACTCGAAGCCGTTGAGGCCGAGCGGATTGGCGGTATCGGTCATGGGAGACCTGATACCCCAATTCCCGATTTAGTGTCAAATGTTACCAGTTTGCTACAGACCCTCGCCGCCGACCCAGTGCGCGTTGGACAGGCGGCGGGCGACGGCCCAGGTCTGGGTGCGGATGTCGGGCACCGCGACGATTTCCCAGAACGCACCGCGGGTCATCGGGCCGAGGGCATAAAGGTTGGCGTTGGCGCGGCCGTCGGCGGCGATCGTCTGACCCTGATTGTCGACATCGATGCCGATATGCGCGGGGTCGGGGCGGATCACGCCGCGTGCGGCGAGGCGCTGGAGCAGGGGCTCGCGGCTGCGGGCGAGGTCGCCGAGCGGGCCGGTGCAGTTGACGATGCGCTGGGCGGTGACCGTTTCCGTCGCATCCTGCCCGCGCGGCCGGATGGTGACGGCGATCCCGTCCGGTCCCTCATCGAACGCGAGCGTCTTGGCGGCGAGCACCGTCAGCTGGCCGTGGTCGATCAGCGCCTGCAGCCGGGCATGGACCTCGGGGGCGAGGCGGTGGCGATGCACGTCCCACCAGGGGCGCAGGTGGCGGAGGAAGCGTGCGCGCTCGTCCTCGCTGGCATTGGCCCACATCGGCTGGGTGAAGGGGCGGAGCTCGTCCACCGCGTTGCGCCAGCCGATTTGTTCGGCGCGGTCGCGAACAGTGCGGACGAGCGTGGAGGCCTTGGTGCGGGGGCGCTCGCGGATCTTGTCCCAGTCCTGCCCGGCGGCATGGGCACGGGGGAGCAGGCCGCGGCGCGAGACCGCGACGATCTTGCCGCCGAACCCGCGCGCCTCCAGCAGCAGGGCCACGTCGACCATGGTGAGGCCGGTGCCGATCACCAGCACCGTATCGTCGTCCGAGAGGCCCTCGGAAACGCTTGGGTCCCAGGGGTCGCCCTTGTAGCGGGTCGCCGAGAGCTGTGTCGGGTCGAGGCCGGGCGGATCATGCGGCGGCAGGTTGCCGACCGCC
>NZ_AGFU01000022.1 GCF_000226955.1 Sphingomonas elodea ATCC 31461 | reverse complement strand
CACCATGCTGCGCATGGTCCCCCTCCCCGTGCCGGGGAGGATCTATCAGCCTCCGATTTCGACCACTGCGACCGACTTGGCCGGCAGCTCCAGGGTCACCGCGCCCTTGGCGACCTTGCCGCTGATCGGCTTGGGGACCACCGCGTTCGGTGCTTCGAAGCTGTTGACCGCATCGACCTTCGCGGCGGTCAGCACTTCGCCCTTGGCGGTCTTCGCCGTCAGCCCGGCCAACTTCACGTCGAACCGCGCCGGCTTGCCCGCATCGAGGTTGGTCACCGCCAGCCACAATTTGCCGTCCTTGCCCCGCGCGGCGATCGCGTCGACGCGCGGCAGGGTCACGTCGCCCTGGGTGTAGGTGCCCGCGTCAAAGGAGACCGGCACCGCCTGCGCGTCCTGGAAGGGCACGTACATGCGGAAGACATGGTAGGTCGGGGTGAGGACCATCTTCTCCTTGTCGGTGAGGATCATCGCCTGGAGCACGTTGATCATCTGGGCGATGTTGGTCATCTTCACCCGGTCCGCATGGCGCGCGAAGATGTTGAAGTGCAGCGCGGCGATGATCGCGTCGCGCAGCGAGTTCTGCTGGGTGAGGAAGCCCGGGTTCGATCCCGGCAGCGGCGCCAGCCACACGCCCCATTCGTCGATGACCAGCGGCACCTTCTTCTCGGGATCGTACTTGTCCATGATCGCCGAGTGCTTGGCGATCATCCCGTCCATCGCGAGCGCCGCCTTGACCAGCCTGGCATAGCCGGTCTCGTCGAAGCCGACGCTGGGCATGGAGGGCGGCCAGCCGCCGGTGGTATAGGCGTGCATCGACAGGCCCTCGATGTTCCACGCCCAGTCATGGCCCTTCCACGCCGCCATCACCGCCTCGGTATAGGTGGTATCGCCGTCGTTGGGGCCGACCGCGATGCGCTGCATCGGCTCGGGGCCCTTCTCGCCCTGCTTGGGATCGAGATTGTGGGTGAAGCGGGCGAAGCGCTTCATCAGGTCGACATAATGGTCCGGCCGCATCGAACCACCGCAGCCCCAGCTTTCGTTGCCGAGACCCAGCCACTTCACCTTGTAGGGCGCGACATGGCCGTTGGCGGCGCGCTCCTTGCCGGCGGTGCTGGAGGGATCGGCGGTCATATAGGCGAGCCAGTCGGCCGCCTCCTGGATCGTGCCCGAGCCGACATTGACCGAGATATAGGCCTCGGCCCCCACCTGGTCGGCAAAGTCCATGAACTCGTCGGTGCCGAAGCTATTGGGTTCGCCCGCGCCGCCCCAGTTGGTGTTCACGCTGCTGCGGCGCTTTTCCTGCGGGCCGATGCCGTCGCGCCAGTGATATTCGTCGGCGAAGCAGCCGCCCGGCCAGCGCACCACCGGCACCTTGATCGCGCGCAGGGCGGCGACCACGTCCTTGCGGATGCCGCGGGTGTTGGGGATCGGCGACTCCTTGCCCACCCAGATGCCGCCATAGATGCCGCTGCCGAGATGCTCGGCGAACTGGCCGAAGATGTGGCGGTCGATCGTCGGCCCGGACTTGGCCGCGGCGAGGCCCACGATGATGCTGTTGGATCCGTCCTGGGCGAGGGCCGGCAGGGGCGCGAGCAGCAGCGCCGCTCCCGCGAGCAGTGTCTTTCGAAGCATGGACATCCTCCCTGAGATTTTCTCAGGGGATTAATGCCATGGATTCTACTCCGACAAAATAGGAGAAGTTCACACCGGCGGCAGGGCGGGCGGCAGGGTCGTGCGGGCGTAGAACAGCACCGCCGCCACCACCGCCACGCCCAGCGTAGCGACCAGCGCGCGACGCGGCGATACGCGGGTGCCGGTGGCGGCGAGCAGCGCCAGCCCCGACGCGAGCATCGCCCAGCAATGGTAGCGATAGTCGGAGGCGACGCCGACTACGCCGAACGCTAGCTCGGTCAGGATCGCCGACAGGGTCAGCGTCACGGCCACGCCGCCCGCGCCGTCGCGCGCCGGCCAGGTGCAGAACAGCACGCCCAGCGCCGCCGCGAACCACAGGATCGGCGCGCCCGCGACCCCGCTCGCCAGCGTGTAGCCCGCCTTCTGGAACCCGTTGATCCGCTTGTCCGGCGAGCTCAGCCCCAGCGTGTTGGGCTCGGAACGGGCGAGCGGGCCGGTGCCCGGCATCGTCGCGGGCATCCACGCCCGCATCTCGCTGTTCCAATGGGCGATGCGATGCCCGGCATAGGCGAGCGGATGGGTGACGATCCCCTGCAGCCAGGCGTTTCGCAGTTTCGCTCCCGGCGCAGCGCGCTGCATCGTATCGACGATGTAGCCGCAGGCGGCCTCGTCGCCGATCGGGTCCCACAGGATCGGCGTGAGGCACCCCTTGGCTTCGGCCCGGCGCCACAGCCGGGCGGGGACCAGCGGGACGGCCTCCGGCCCGGCGCGGTGCGCGATGCCGGCCAGATCGAACAGCGGCAGCGACCGTTCGACCCCGCTCGGCTTGGCCTCCAGCAGGCGCTGGTTGATCGGAGTCAGCAGGCCGATCGCCGCGGCGGTCGTCGCCAGCACCAGCGAGGCGTGGAACAGCGGCCGGTCCCAGCGCAAGCCGCCGAGCAGGCCGAAGGCGAGCGGCACGGTGGCGAAGGCGGCGTTGAACCGCACGAGCGTCGCATAGCCGAGCAGCAGCAGCACCAGCGCCGTGGCCCAGAGAGGCAGCCGGCGCCCGTCGAGCCGCCACCAGCTCGCCAGACCGGCCGCGGCGACCAGCGCACCGGCCATCTGCGCGTCCTTGAGCACCGCGATCTGCCAGCCGAGCAGCGGCGGCCAGATGCCGAGCAGTAGCACGAACAGCGCTGCGATCGCCTGTCCCCGCCGGGCCAGTGCGCCGGCGAACAGCGCGAGGCCGCTCCAGTACAGCAGCATCTGGAGGACGAACAGCGGCGCCTGGCCGCGCCACCCCAGCCCATGCGCCACGGCCCAGAGCCGGGCCATGGCGGGCGGGTGCCAGTCGTCATATGCGCCGCGCAGCACCTGCTGATACTGGACGACGCTGTCATAGCTGGCGACCCCCGGCCAGAAGAAGGCGATGCTGATGCCCGCCAACAATGCGGCGACGATCAGCGCGGAGACGGCCTTGCGCCGCGTTCCGATCGGCGTACGGCCGAGCGCGCGCCCGCGCCGGGAAGTGCCGTAGGAGGAACGCGAGAAGCTGCTGGACATCGGGCGGAGGCGACCTGTGGGCTTCGGAGGGGCAGGAACACGGGTCTAGACCAGCACCGCCGCACGCGAAAGCGGCAGGCGGAACGCTCCGCCTGCCGCCGCGCGGCATCTGCCGCAGGTTATGGGGCGGGGAAGCAGCTCCCTGCCTTCTTCCGATCAGATGTGCAGGGCCTTGCCATAGGCGCCGAGCACGGCCTCGTGCATCGTCTCGCTGATCGTCGGGTGCGGGAACACCGTTTCCATCAGCTCCGCCTCGGTCAGCTCGCCGGTCTTGCCGATCGTGTAGCCCTGGATCATCTCGGTCACTTCCGCGCCGATCATGTGGGCGCCGAGCAGCTCGCCGGTCTTGGCATCGAACACCGTCTTCACAAAGCCTTCCGGCTCGCCGAGCGCGATCGCCTTGCCGTTGCCGATGAACGGGAAGTTGCCGACCTTGACTTCGTAGCCGGCTTCCTTGGCCTTGGCTTCGGTGAGGCCGACGCTGGCGATCTGCGGGTGGCAATAGGTGCAGCCCGGGATGTTGCGCGGGTCCATCGCGTGCGGGTGGCCGCCGTTGATCGCTTCCACCGCGATCACACCCTCATGGCTGGCCTTGTGCGCGAGCCAGGGCGGCGCGGTCACGTCGCCGATCGCCCACAGGCCCTCGACATTGGTGCGGCAGGCGCCGTCGGTGACGATATGGCCGCGCTCGGTCTTCACGCCCAGCGTCTCGAGGCCGATATTCTCGGTGTTCGGGACGATGCCGATCGCGACGATGACGTGGCTGAACTCCTCGACGGTGACCTTGCCGTCCTTGTCCTTGATCGACGCCTTGACGCCGGTCGCCGTCACGTCGAGCTTCTCGACGCCGGTCTGGGTGAGGATGGTCATCCCCTGCTTCTTGAACGCCTTTTCGAGGTGGGCGGAGACGTCCTTGTCTTCCACCGGCACGATCCGGTCGAGCATTTCGACGATCGTCACCTTGGCGCCCATGTCGTTGTAGAAGCTGGCGAACTCCACGCCGATCGCGCCCGAGCCGATGACCAGCAGCTTGGTCGGCATCTCGGTGGGGGTCATCGCGTGGCGATAGGTCCAGATGCGCTTGCCGTCGGCCTTGGCGAAGGGCAGGTCGCGGGCGCGGGCGCCGGTGGCGACGATGATGTTCTTCGCTTCCAGCTCGGTCTTCTTGCCGTCCGCGGCGGTGACGGTCAGCTTGCCCTTGGCGGTCAGCACGCCGGTGCCCATGTGCACCGCGATCTTGTTCTTCTTCATCAGGTGCGTGACGCCCTGATTGAGCTGCTTGGCGACGCCGCGCGAGCGCTTCACCACCGCGTCCAGATCGGCGCTGATCTGGTTGGCGATCAGGCCGTAGTCCTTGGCGTGCTGCATATAGTGGAAGATTTCCGCCGAGCGCAGCAGCGCCTTGGTGGGGATGCAGCCCCAGTTGAGGCAGATGCCGCCGAGCAGCTCGCGCTCGACGATGGCGGTCTTCAGGCCCAGCTGGGCCGCCCGGATCGCCGCGACATAGCCGCCGGGGCCCGAGCCGAGAACGAGGACGTCGTAGGATTCAGCCAAGACTTGCTTCCTTCTGCTCCCTCCCCGCTTTCAGGGGAGGGCTGGGGAGAAAATAGTGCGGAACCGGCGAATTGCATCGCACGCCGTAGTTCCGCACGGTCGTTACGCGATCTGTTCCACCGGCCGCGGGCGCTTGTTCTCGTCGACCGCGACGAACACGAACTGCGCCTGCGTGACCAGGCAGCTTTCCTCGACATGTCGGCCGCGCCGCCAGGCCTGGATCTCGATCGTCATGGAGGTGCGGCCGACCTTGACCAGCTCGGCATAGACCGAGACCTCGTCGCCGACCGCGACGGGGGAGTGGAACTTCATCCCCTCCACCGCCACCGTCACCGCGCGGCCGCGCGAATAGCGCGAGGCGAAGAGCCCCGCCGCCATGTCCATCTGGCTCATCAGCCAGCCGCCGAAGATGTCGCCATACGGGTTGGTATCGGCCGGCATCGTCGTCACCCGGATCGCCGGCTGGCGATCGGGCGGGCCGCCCTGTTGATCAATCATCCCGAGCCTCCTGGCTGCCGTGCAAGCGGGCGCGGTCTTCCGCATAGGCACGGCGTAAGGGGCCGATGCCCATCGCCACCACCGCCACCATCACGACATAGGCGACCAGCCAGATGTCGTGGGTGGCGCGGCGGTACGACCAGGCGGCAAGCGACGCGATCACCACCGCCGCGAGCAAGCCCGCGACGATGTGGAGAATCTCGATCAATACGCGCACCGCCCGGCTCCGATCAGGCGATCATGCCCATCGGGGCTTCGACGAGTTCCTTGAAGATCTTCATCATCTCGGCCCCGTCGGCACCGTCGATGGCGCGGTGGTCGAAGCTGCCCGTGGCGCTCATCACCGTCGCCACGCCCAGCGCGTCGTCGATGATGTACGGGCGCTTCTCACCCGCGCCGATCGCCATGATCATGCCCTGCGGCGGATTGATCACCGCCTCGAACTGCTTGATGCCGTACATGCCCATGTTGGACAGGCTGGCGGTGCCGCCCTGATATTCGTGCGGCTGCAGCTTGCCCTCGCGGGCGCGGGCGGCGAGGTCCTTCATCTCGGTCGCGATCGCCGAGACGCTCTTGTTCGCCGCGTCCTTGACGATCGGGGTGATCAGGCCGGTCGGCGTCGACACCGCGACCGACACGTCGGCGCGACTGTACTTGATCAGCTTGTCGCCGGTGAAGGTGACGTTGCACTTCGGCGTGCGGGCAAGTGCCACGCCCAGCGCCTTGATCAGCAGATCATTGACCGACAGCTTCACGCCGCGGGCTTCGAGCGCCTTGTTGAGCTCACCGCGCAGCTTGAGCAGCGCGTCGAGGCGGATGTCGACCGTGAGGTAGATGTGCGGAACGGTCTGCTTCGACTCGGTGAGGCGACGCGCGATCGTCTTGCGGATGTTCGAGAGCTTCTCTTCCTCGTGCGGGATCGAGTCGTCGAACCAGACCGCCTTGGTCTCGGCAGCGGCGGGCGCAGCCGAAGGCGCGGCGGTCGGCGTCGGCGCGGCGGCGGCGGGCTGGGCGGCCGGAGCGGCACCCGGCTTGGCGCCTTCGACGTCGGCCTTGACGATGCGGCCGTTCGGGCCCGAGCCGGTCACGCCGGCGAGGTCAACGCCCTTGTCGGCGGCGATGCGGCGGGCGAGCGGGCTCGCCTTGACGCGCGAACCCGACGCGGCGGCAGGCTGCGCTGCCGGGGCGGGGGTCGGAGTCGGCGTGGGCGCGCTGGCAGCCGGGGCCGGCGCAGGTGCAGGGGTCGGGCTCGGCGCGGGGGCGGCGGTGGCGGACGAGACGTCCTCGCCTTCGCCGGCGATCACCGCGATCACGGTACCGACCTTTACGTTATCGGTCCCTTCGGCGACCAGGATCTTCCCGATCACGCCTTCGTCGACCGCTTCGAATTCCATCGTCGCCTTGTCGGTTTCGATCTCGGCAAGCAGGTCGCCGGATTTCACCGTGTCGCCTTCCTTGACGAGCCACTTGGCAAGCGTGCCTTCCTCCATGGTGGGAGAAAGTGCCGGCATCTTGATTTCGATTCCCATGAAGGTTCCCGTCGTTTGGTCCTGGGGTGGCTGGCTTCTCCTTTGCCGCCGCCGTCCCTAGGGTCAAGCCCCGCTCTTGCGCGCGGGGCCGCGCCGGTCCACTGAACGCAGGATTGCAAGGAAGCTCCCCATGCGCACCTATCTGGTGGTGATCGACGATTCGCCCGAGGCCGAGATCGCGTTGCGCTTTGCCGCGCGGCGGGCGACGAAGACGGGCGGCAATGTCGAAATCCTGGCGCTGATCCCCCCGCCCGAATTCGTGCAATGGGGCGGCGTGATGGCGACGATCGAGGAGGAAGCGCGCGAACGCGCCGAGGCGCTGGTGATGCGCGCGGCGGGCACGCTGTTCGCCGAATCCGGGCTGAGCCCTTCGATCACCGTGCGCGAAGGCGACGGCCCGAAGGTGGTGCGCGAGATGCTGGCGGCGAATGGCGACATCGCCGCCCTGGTGCTGGGGGCCGCGCCGAGCGGGGCACCGGGCAAACTGGTCGCCCACTTCACCGGCGCGGATGCGGGCAAGCTCACCGTGCCGGTGATGATCATTCCGGGTTCGCTGGACATGGACGCGATCGACCGGCTGAGCTGATTGACCCGGGCGGCCGAGCGCGTCAGCATAAGCCCATGCGCATCCTCGCTCTTTTGCCCCTCGCCCTTGTCGCCACGCCCGCCGCCACTCCCGCCGCCGCGCAGGACCGGCCCGATCCGCAGCGGCTGAAGGCGAGCGTGGAGAAGCTGGTCAGCTTCGGCACGCGCCACACGCTGTCCGATCCTGACCACCCCACCCGCGGCATCGGCGCGGCGCGGCGCTGGTTCGGGGCTGAGTTGTCGAAGATCGGCGCCGCCTGCGGTGGCTGCATCGAGACCAGCGAGGTCGCGCGCGAGTTCAAGGGCGCGCGTGCACCGAACGGGGTGCGGATCGTTGACGTGCTCGGCATCCAGCGAGGCAGCGAGCCGAATCGTGTGGTCATCGTGATGGGCCATATCGACAGCCGCGTGACCGACGTGATGAACGCCACCGCCGATGCCCCCGGCGCAAATGACGATGCCTCGGGCGTGGCGCTGGTGCTCGAATCGGCGCGGCTGCTCTCGAAGCACAAGTTCAAGGCGACCATCGTCTACGCGGCACTTTCGGGCGAGGAACAGGGCTTGTTCGGCGGCCAGCTGCTTGCCGAAACCGCCAGGGAGCGGGGCTGGATCGTCTCGGCGGTGCTCAACAACGATATCGTCGGCAATACGATCGGCCAGGACGGGCGCCGCGTGGCAGACCGGGTGCGGGTCTTCTCCGAAGGCGCGCGCGATTCGGAGACGCTGGCCGAAACCAAAGCCCGCCGTGCCGATGGCGGCGAGGATGACGGCCCCAGCCGCGCACTCGCCAAGGCGATCCGCGGCGTGGCGGCGACCGATCCTGCGGGGCTCAAGGTGTTGATGGTCCGTCGCCCGGACCGCTTCGGGCGCGGCGGGGACCATTCGCCGTTCCTCGCCCTGGGCTATCCGGCAGTGCGCTTCTCGGTCGGCGTCGAGAATTACGATGCCCAGCACCAGGACCTGCGCACCGAGGGTGGCAAGGCGTACGGCGACACGGTCGACCGCATGGACTTTCCCTATCTGGCGAAGGTGACCGCGCTCAACGTCGCGACTCTGCGTCGTCTCGCGAGCGCGCCCGCCGCACCGGAGCCGGTGATCCTCAGCGGTGCGCTGGCTACCGACACGACGGTGAAGTGGCCCGCCGTGCCGGGTGCGGCCAAATACCGCGTCTGGTGGCGCCCGGCGGACAGCGCCGCCTGGACCAACCATGTCGATGTCGCGGGCAGCGAGACCGGCACCGTGCTGAAGGGCATCATCGTCGACGACAGCTTCGTCGGCGTTTCTGCCGTAGCGGCGGATGGCGCGGAGAGCCTGGTCAGCTTCGGTGCGCGACCGATGCGCGAACGTTGAACCTTGCGCGCCGAACGTTCATAGGGGCGGCGAGCGGGGGCGTTCAGGTGCAAGAGTCGAGTATCATCATGGCAACCCATCCCGCGTCCGACGATCCTGCCACGCTGCTCGTCGTCGATGACGACCGCGATATCCGCCTGCTGCTGGCCAACAGCCTCGGGGCGCGCGGCTACCGAGTGGAGACGGCGTCGAGCGCGCGCGACATGGACGCCATTCTCGAGAAGATGCCCGTCGACGTGGTGATTCTCGATGTGATGATGCCGGGCGAGGACGGCCTGTCCGCCTGCCGTCGCATCGCCACCGCCGATGGTCCCGACGTGATCCTGCTGAGCGCGCTGGGCGAGGAGCAGGACCGGATCCTGGGGCTTGAGGTCGGCGCCGGCCATTATCTGCCCAAGCCGTGCAGTCCGCGCGAGATCCTGGCCACGGTGCGGGCGGCGCTGCGCAAGCGCGGCACCACCGCGGCGCCGCCGGCGGGCGATGTCTATACCTTCGAAGGCTGGCGCATCGACCTGGGCAGCCACGAGCTGTTCGATCCCGAGGGCGTGCTGGTCGGCCTGACCGATGGCGAGTTCGCCGTGCTGCGCGTGTTCATCGAGCGTCCGCGCCGGGTGCTGACTCGCGAGGCGCTGCTGGCAGCCGCACGCGGCCCGGATTCCGATGCCTATGACCGCGCGATCGACGTGCAGGTCAGCCGTTTGCGCCGCAAGCTGCGCGCCGGTGCCGACGAGATCATCCGCACCGTGCGCAACGAAGGCTATCTGTTCGTTCCCCGCGTGACGCGGGCATGAAGGCCGGGACGGCGGCGGCGCGTTCGCCGCTGTTCCTGCGCATCTTCATCCTGATGCTCGCCTGCGTGGCGGTGGTGCAGCTGCTCAATCTCGTACTGCTCTTCGCCGTCCAGACGCCGAGCCCCAAGCTCCATACCGTCGGGCAGATCGCGCAGGCGATGCGCAATCCTGCCGCCGCGCCGGAAGGCTTCCACGTACAGCATGTCGCGTCGGTCGAGCGCCAGCCGTGGAATCCGCGGGCCGAGCGGACCGAGGTCGCGCTGGCGACGGCGCTCGGGGTCGCTTCCGAACGCGTCATCCTGCGCTTTCCGGTCGGCTTCCTGCAGCGGCCGCAGGTGTTCGACCGCGCGGGCGTGCCGCCGACGCCCGCCCCCGCCAGTGTCGTCGCGGCGCAGGACGTGCTCGTCGCTGGCGCGTTCGAAGCGTCGCTGCGGATGCCCGACGGCAGCTGGCAGACGGTCACGCCGGGCGAGGGACTGGAGCCGTGGCGCCTGTTCGTGGTGGTGTGGCTGGTGCTGTCCGCCGTGGCGGCGGCGATCTTCGCCTGGGCGATGGCGCAGCGCTTCGCCCGCCCGATCGGCGCCTTCGCCCGCGCGGCCGAACGGCTGGGCCGCGATCCGCGCGCGCCCCCGATCGAACTGGACGGTCCGGCCGAGATCGCCGAGGCGGCGCGGGCATTCAACGACATGCAGGCGCGGCTCAACCGTTATGTCGATGATCGTGCCACCATGATCGCGGCGGTGGCGCATGATCTGCGCACGCCGCTGATGCGGATGGGACTGCGGCTGGAGGGGGCGGATCCTGCCGTTCGTACCGCCTGCGAGTGCGACATCCGCGAGATGCAGGCGATGATCTCCACCGTGATGGCCTATGTGCGCGACAGCAGCCGCATCGGCGTGCGGCGGCCGCTGGACCTGCGCTCGCTGGCCGAAACGGTGGTCGACGACGCCGCCGATCGCGGTGCGGCGGTGACCCTGGAGCCCGGCGAACCGCTGGTGATCGAGGCCGATCCGGTGGCGCTGAAGGCGATGCTCGCCAACCTTGTCGGCAATGCCATCAAATATGCCGGCGGTGCCGAGCTGGTGATCGCGCGGCGCGAGCACGAGGCGGTGATCGCGGTGCGTGACCGGGGCCCCGGCATCCCCGACGAGGACATGGAGCGGGTGTTCGATCCCTTCTTCCGCGGCGAGCGTTCGCGCAACCGCGACACCGGCGGCATGGGGCTGGGCCTGGCCAGCGCGCGGGCGACGGCGCGGGCGCATGGCGGCGACATCACGCTGCAGCGGCGCGACGGCGGCGGCCTATGTGCTGCCGTCAGGCTTCCGCTGTGATTTCAAGCGCTTCGATCTAATACCCTGAGCTACTGGCTCGCTTCCCGCATTGTTGATACCGCTATCGGCCGCGCGGCACCTGCAGGCCGACGCGGACGAGGAGGAGGGACCATGGGAACGCGACGCGACGTGCTCGGCGGGATCGGCGCCGGGGTAGTGGCCAGTGCGCTGGGCGGATCGGCCCAGGCGGCGGCGCCCAAGCGCAAGCTCGGCTATGCGGTGGTCGGCCTCGGCTATTACGCCACCCAGCAGATCCTCCCCAACCTCAAGGACTGCGAGTTCGCCGAATTGAAGGCGCTGGTGAGCGGCACGCCCGCCAAGCTGGAGAAATACGGCGCGCAGTACGGCATCCCCAGGACGCATTGGTACAGCTACGACACCTATGACCGGATCCGCGACAATCCGGACATCGACATCGTCTATGTCGTGCTGCCCAATTCCATGCACGCCGAATATTCGATCCGCGCATCCCAGGCCGGCAAGCACGTGCTGTGCGAGAAGCCGATGGCGACCTCGGTCGCCGAATGCCAGGCGATGATTGCTGCCGCCAAGAAGGCGGGCAAGAAGCTCATGATCGGCTATCGCTGCCATTTCGAGCCGTACAACCTCAAGGCGATCGAGACGGTGCGGTCGGGCGCGCTGGGCAAGCCGACGCTGATCTTCGCCGAGCACGGCTTCTATGCCGCGCCCAACCAGTGGCGGCTCGACAGGGCGCTGTCCGGCGGCGGATCGATGATGGACATCGGCATCTACAGCCTCAACGCCGCGCGCTATCTGGCCGGTGAGGAGCCGGTCGAGGTCAGCGCGATGGAGCATACCGATCGCAGCGATCCGCGCTTCAAGACGGTGGAGGACCGGATCGACTGGCAGTTTCGCTTCCCCAGCGGGCTGATCGCCGATTGCGTGTCCAGCTACAGCTCGAACCACAACCATTACCGCGTCACCGGCCAGAAGGGCTGGGTCGAGCTGGAGCCCGCCACCAATTATGAGGGGCAGGAAATGTGGACCCGGCTGGGCGGCAAGCGCGAGCAGCTGGTGCTGCCCAAGCCGGCCAAGAACCAGTTCGTCCGCCAGCTCGACCACCTCGCCGAATGCGCGATGAACGGCCGTGAGCCGATCGTCTCGGGCGAGGAGGGCCTCCGCGACATGCGGCTGATCGAGGCGATCTACCGCTCCGCCCGCGAACACCGCGCCATCACGCTGGCATGAAGAACCGACGCATGAATCGACGGGACCTCCTGGCGGCGAGCGCGCTGCTCGCCGCTTCCGCGTGGACGCCGCTCGCCCGCGCCGCCCGGCCGCTGCGGGCCGACACCCGCGCCCGCATCCAGGCGCTGATCGGACAGATGACGCTCGCCGAAAAGGTCGGGCAGATGAACCAGATCGCCGGCGGGCGGCAGAAATCGCTCAACTCGAAGCTCGATGCAGCAATGCTTACCCGTGTGCGCAAGGGCGAGATGGGCTCGTTCCTTCATGTCGCCGGGGCCGAGCCGCTGCGCGACCTGCAGCGGGTGGCGGTGGAGGAATCGCGGCTCAAGATCCCGCTCTTGTTCGCGATGGACGTGATCCATGGCTATCGCACCATCCTGCCGGTGCCGCTGGCGCTGGCGGCGAGCTGGGATCCGAAGGTCGCCGAGCAGGCCGCGCGGATCGCGGCGGAAGAGGCGTGGGCAGCGGGGCTGCACTGGACGTTCACCCCGATGGTCGACGTCGCGCGCGATCCGCGCTGGGGCCGGGTGGTCGAAGGCGCGGGCGAGGATGCCTATCTGGGCTCCCGAATCGCCGAGGCGCAGGTCGCCGGCTTCCAGGGCGCCGATCTGGGCAAGGGCATGCGGATGATGGCGTGCGCCAAGCATTTCGTCGGCTATGGCGCGGCGGAAGGCGGCCGCGATTACGACAGCGCGGAGCTGGGCCCGCGCACGCTCAACGAAGTCTATCTGCCGCCCTTCCATGCCGCCGCGCGGGCGGACGCGGGCAGCTTCATGACCGCGTTCAACGCGCTCGACGGCGTGCCGATGACCGCCCATGCCGATCTGGTGCGCGGCTTCCTGCGCGCGCGCTGGCAGTATCAGGGGCTGGTGGTGAGCGACTGGAACGCGATCCGCGAGCTGGTCAATCACGGCATCGCCGCCGATGCGCGCGCGGCTGCCGTGCTGGCGCTCAAGGCCGGTGTCGACATGGACATGGCGAGCGGCAGCTATGCCACCTACCTCGCCGAGGCGGCGACCGCCGATGCGACGCTGGTCCCGCTGATCGACGAATCGGTCGGCCGCATCCTCGCCGCCAAGGCGCGGCTGGGGCTGTTCGACGATCCCTATGGCTTTGGCGATCCGGCGCGCGACAAGGCGCCGCTGCGGCGGACCGAGGCGCGGGACCTCGCCCGGCGATCGGTGGTGCTGCTGCGCAACGAGGGCGCGGTGCTGCCGCTCAAGCCGGGCGCCAAGCTCGCGTTGATCGGGGCGCTGGCGGACGATGCGTCCTCGGCGATCGGCTCGTGGCGCGCGCGGGGGCAGGCGGCCGATGCGGTGACGCTCAAGGCGGCGCTGGCGGGCGCGGAATACCAGCCGGGTACCGATGTCGCGGCGGCGGTGGAGGCGGCGAAGCGGGCCGATGTCGTGCTGGTCGCAATCGGCGAGGATTTCAACCGCACCGGCGAGGCACGCTCCTATGCGGAGATCGGCCTTCCCGACGGCCAGGCGGCGCTGCTGGAGGCGCTGAAGGGCACGGCCAAGCCGATCGTCGCGATCCTGATGGGCGGCCGTCCGCTCGCGCTCGAACGCGAGCTCGCCGGGGTGCCGGCCGTCCTCCAGACCTGGCTGCTCGGCATCGAGAGCGGCCCCGCCATCGCCGAGATCCTCACCGGCAAGGCCGCCCCCGGCGGGCGCCTGCCGATCGGGATGCCGCGCCGGACCGGCCAGTCGCCGCAAAGCTATGCGCATCTGCCCACCGGCCGCCCGGCCAATCCGGACCTCGCGGTGGACAGCGCGCGCTATCACGATACCGAGATCGGCCCGCTCTTCGCCTTCGGCCACGGCCTCACCTATGGCGAGATCGCCTATGGCCCGCTGACGCTGAGCGCCGAGACGCTCGCCCCCGGCGGCCGGATCACCGCATCGGTGCAGCTCACCAATCGCGGCACGATGGCGGTGGAGGAGGTGGTGCAGCTTTACGCCAACGATCCCGTCGCTACGGTCTCGCGGCCGGTGGCGGAGCTGCGCGGGTTCGCGCGTGTGGCCCTGAAGCCGGGGCAAAGCCGCACCGTCCGCTTCACCCTCACGCCCGAACAATTCGCTTTCTGGCGTGACGGCAAATGGATCGTCGAGCCCGGCGAGATCCGGCTGATGGCGGGTGCTTCGTCGGCCGACCTGAAGAGCGAGGCGAAGTTCCGCATCACGGCGGGCGCGGAAGGGCAGGTGCCTGCCGCCTCGCTTCCCACCAGGGTGGAGATCGCATGATGGGCGAGCCCTGGCACACGCTGGCGATCGTCGCCGGCAGCATCGCGGCGGTGATCCTGCTGGTGCTCCGCCTCAAGCTGCAGCCCTTCGTCGCGCTGTTGCTGGTCGCGCTGGCGACCGGCCTCGTCTTCGGCAACGATCCGCAGGCGGTGATCGCCGCGATCCGCAAGGGCACCGGCGAGGCGCTGGGCTTCGTCGCGGTGGTAATCGGCCTCGGCGCCGTGCTGGGCGGGATGCTGGAGGCATCGGGCGGCGTGCAGGCGATCGCGCGGCGGCTGCTCGACCTGTTCGGCGAGAAGCGCGTCCCCTGGGCGCTCACCGCGATCGGCATCGTCGTCGGGGTGCCGCTGTTCTTCGACGTCGCCTTCATCATCCTCGCGCCCTTGCTCACCACGCTGGCGGTGCGGGCGGAGCGGCGCGTCACCTATTTCGCGCTGCCGCTGCTCGCCGGGCTGATGACCATGCACGCGCTGCTGCCGCCGCATCCTGGGCCGGTCGCCGTCGCCGAGTTGCTGCACACCGACTATGGCCGGATGGCGCTCTACGGCCTGATCTGCGGTATCCCCTCGGCGATTCTCGCGGGTCCCGTGTTCGCCAAGCTGGCGCATGGTGCACCCGGCTATGGCGCGATCGGCGCGCCGCCGATGCTCGACGAAGGCGCGCCGCAGACGGGTGCGGTCGGCTTCGGCCCCGCGCTCGCCGCGATGCTGCTGCCGCTGGCGCTGATCCTGATCGGCACCGTCGCGGGCGAGACGATGGCGCCGGGGCTGGCCCGTTCGACGCTGGTGTTCCTCGGCCACCCCTTCACCGCGCTGGTGATCGCGGTGATCGGGGCGATGCTGTGGCTGCGGCTGGTCGCGGGCGCGGGGTTCGAGACGCTGTCGAAGATCAGCACCCGCGCGCTGGAGCCGGCGGGCCTGATGGTGCTGATCATCGGTGCGGGCGCGGCCTACAAGGAAGTGCTGATCGAATCGGGCGCGGGCAAGCAGATCACGATGGCGGTGGAGGCGGCGCAGGTCTCGATCCCGGTCTTCGCCTTCCTGCTCTCCGCCTTCGTGCGGGTGGCGCAGGGCTCGGCGACCGTCGCCATGGTCACCGCCGCCGGGCTTGCGGCGCCGCTGATCGGGGCGGCGGGGCTGGGGCCGGACCGGATCGCGCTGGTCACCGTCGCGATCGGATCGGGCGCGACCATCGCGTCCCATGTCAACGACACCGGCTTCTGGCTGGTGAAGCAATATCTCGGCCTCACCGAAGCGCAGACCTTTCGCAGCTGGACCATCGGTGCCACCATCGCGGGACTGACCAGTTTCGCCATGGCGCTGCTGCTGTGGCCGTTCGTCTGAGAGGATCCTGACCATGTTCGCTACCACCCGCCGCACCCTGTTGGGCGGCCTTGCCGCGCTGCCGTTGCTGCCGGGCATCGCATATGCGGCGGGCGAGGGAACGATCACCCGGCTCGATCCCGAACTGGACGCGCTGCTCGACGTCGAGTCGCCGCTCGAGGCGATCGCCAGCGGCATCCAATGGGCCGAGGGGCCGGTATGGATCCGCGACGGGGCGGTAACCGGCGGCGCCTCGGGCGGGGCGAGCGCGTTCGACCGGAGCTATCTGCTGTTCTCCGACGTGCAGGCGAACATCGCCTATCGCTGGGACGGCAAGGAAACCAAGCCGTTCCTGGTGCCCTCCGGGCTGGCTGGACCGATCCCGGCGGGGGTGCGCGAGGCGGGATCGAACGGCATGATCCAGGGCCGCAGGGGCGAGCTGCTGATGGCCGACAGCGGTACCCGCGCGATCGCGGCGGTGGACCTGGAGACCAAGGAAAAGAAGATCCTCGCCGGCAGGTATGAGGGCAAGCGATTCAACAGCTGCAACGATCTGGTGCAGGCGAAGAACGGTGCAATATACTTCACCGATCCGCCCTATGGCTTCACCGATGGGGACCAGTCGCCGCTAAAGGAACTGCCGTTCAACGGTGTCTACCGGCTCGATACCAACGGCACGGTGCACCTGATCGAATCGAATCTGACCCGTCCCAACGGCATCGGCCTCTCACCCGACCAGCGGACGCTCTACGTCTCCGTGTCCGACGATGCGGCGCCCTATACCTGGGCCTATTCGCTGGGCGGGGATGGCTTGGCGACGGGCCGGAAAATCTTCCTCGATCACCGCGCCGGCACCGCGGCGGGCCTGCCCGGCCATGCCGACGGGATGAAGGTGGCGGCGAGCGGGCATCTATACGCCAGCGGCCCCGGCGGCATCCATGTGGTGGCGCCGGACGGGCGGCGGCTGGGGCTGATCTCGACCGGCAAGAAGGCGGCGAACTGCTGCTTCGGCGAGGACGGAAAGACGCTGTTCATCACCTCCAGCGACCAGGTGTTCCGCCTGCGCCTGCGCGCCTCCGGCTGGTAAGCAAGGGCGTCGCGGCGTAGAGCCGGGACGATGTCGCACGCCGAAGCCATCCCAGCCGCCACCGTCGTCGTGATGCGCGATGGCGGCGGCGGGCTGCCCGAATTGCTGATGGTGGAGCGTTCGCGCGCGATGTCTTTCGCTGGCGGCGCGCTGGTGTTTCCGGGCGGGCGGATCGATCCGGGCGATCACCTGTTCACCGACACCCACGAAGACAGTGCCGCCCGAGTCGCCGCGATCCGCGAGACGATCGAGGAGGCCGGGCTGGCCTTGGGGCTGGACTGCGATGCCGCCACGCTTGCGAAGATCCGCGAGGACCTCCACGCCGGCAGGCCCTTTGCGCAGCTGCTTGCCGAGGCGAGCCTGGCGCTCGACCTCGACGTGTTGGTGCCCTTCGCCCGCTGGCTGCCCTATGGCCTGCCGCATCGGGTGTTCGACACGCGTTTCTACCTTGCCCGGGCGCCGGAGGGGGCCGCGCCGCTCGTCGACGGGAGCGAGAATGTCCGGCTGTGCTGGATCACCGCGCGAGGCGCGCTCGACGCCGCCGATCGCGGCGAGGCGATGCTGATCTACCCCACCCGCCGCAATCTGGAACGGCTGGCGCTGTTCGACGGTTTCGATGCGGCCATGGCCCATGCCCGCCGATTCCCGGTCGAGACGATCACCCCGTTCGTCGAGTCGCGCGACGGCGTCGACTGGCTCTGCATCCCCGAAGGGCTCGGCTACCCCGTCACCGCCGAGCGGATGGACCGCGCGGTGCGCGCGTGAAGGCGCTGAAGCAGACGCTCTGGGTGCTGCTGGTCTTCGCGCTGATCGCCGGCGGTGCGCTGCTCCTCTTGATGTGGACGCGCAGCCGACCGCAGGACGTGCCGTGGACGCCGCTCGACCTGTCGCAGCCGATCGGTGCCTTTACCGGGCGGAAGCTGGCCGGGCTGGGGTCGGACGACGGCCAGTGCCGGGCGCTGCTCACCCAGGCGGGCGTGCGCTACGAGAAATTGGCGCCGGTCCAGCGGCAGGGCGAATGCGGCTATGCGAACGGGGTGCGGTTCAGCAGCGGCGGATCGCGAACCATCGCCTTCAGCCCGGCGTCGCTTGGAATCGCCTGTCCGGTCGCGGCGGGGCTGGCGCTATGGGAGTGGAACGTCGTCCAGCCCGAGGCGCAGAAGCGGCTGGGATCCCGCGTGGTGCGGATCGAGCATTTCGGCAGCTATTCGTGCCGCCGCATGTACGGCCGGTCGACCGGCGACTGGAGCGAGCATGCCAAGGCCAATGCCGTCGATATCGCCGCCTTCGTGCTCGCCGATGGGCGACGGGTGAGTGTGCTGAACGACTGGAAGGGGGACGGGGGGAAGCCGGCCTTCCTGCGCGCGGTCCGTGACGGCGCCTGCCGGCTGTTCGCGACGGTGCTGTCGCCGGACTATAACGCCGCCCACCGCGACCACCTCCATCTCGACCAGGCTGCACGCGGCGAGATGGGGTGGCGGGCCTGCCGCTGACGTCGTTTGGCGCCTTCGGCGCGGTTTCGGTACCGGCCCTCTCCCCCACCCGGCCACCCAGCGGCAGGATCTTGTGGGTGGCCGGGTGGGGGAGAGGGCCGGTGCCGCCCGGAAGTACGCCACGCGCACTTCCGAAAAAGCATCCTCAGTTCGGCAGCGCGTTGGTGTCGATCTTCTCGACCCATTGCGGGAAGAAGCTCGGCTGGCGGTTCGACCAGCCCGAGGCGGTCGCCGCGGCTTCGCTGATCGACTGGAGCAGCTTGCGGCGCAGGTCCGGATGGAGGTGCGGCAGCGCCGAGGCCGAGCAGAACGCCGCCGGCAGCCACGGCCGCACTTCCGCGCCGAGCAGCCGCTCGTAGAGGAAGCGATAGGCGGAGAAGCTGGTCAGCCGGCCCTGGCCGAGATCGAAGGCCGAAAGCGTCACCAGCGGCGCCATGAACGGCTCGATGGTGTTGAGGTCGCTGTCGTTGGGCAGCATCGCGCGGATATCGGCGAGGCGTTCGTAGATGCGCGCCTGCGCCCGGATGCTGGCGGCTTCGACCACGTCGCGCGACCAGCGCGACAGCGCATCGTCGCGCTCCAGGCCCACATCGAGCGACCGGCGCACATAGCGCTGGGTCGCCGCGGCAAAGCCCGCAAATTCCTTCATTTCCGCCAGCGTCATGGCACCTTCGGCCGGTTTCGCTCGTGCAGCCATCTCGACGTCTCCCGCTCGGTTCCTTCTTAGCCCGTGGGAAGGATCATGCTCCGCACTGGTTAACGCAGCGCTTAACGACCCCCTCCGTATCCCCACGAGCATTGGAACCTAATTTCTGCTGCGACGCAACATGGGTTTGCGACGAACCGATGACGCTACGCAATCTTCCTTAGGGTACTGATATCGGACCGTAATTTTCCCTAGCGGTGGCGCGTGATCCCAGTTCGGGTAGCTGCGGCACAGCGCAGGCTGCGTCGCCGCCGTGCAATCGGTTCCACCTATTCAGAAACGGTTCAGCGCACCTCGTCTGCCCATTCCAACGCTTCGTCGGATCGACGAGCCGCAGGGGTGTACGAGCGTCCTATAGTTTGGCTAGCAACCCTCAACCGCTTCGTTTCTGACCGGGGGGTCCAAAACTTGTTCACTCGTTTTGCAGTGCGTTTCGCGCTGATGGCGTTCTGCGCCCTGATGACCACGGTCCCCGCACAGGCGAAGGGCACCTTCTGGCAGTGCGTGACGTTCGCGCGCCAGGCTTCCGGTGTTGAACTCCGCGGCAATGCCTGGACCTGGTGGGGCCAGGCCGCCGGTCGCTACGAGCGCGGCGAAACCCCGAAGGTCGGCGCGGTCATGTCGTTCCAGCGCACCGCGCGCATGCCGATGGGCCATGTCGCGATGGTATCGCGGGTGATCAGCGCACGCGAAGTGCTGCTGACCCACGCCAACTGGTCGACCCCCGGGGCGATCGAGCGCGACGTCCGCGCCGTCGACGTCTCGGCCAAGGGTGACTGGAGCGAAGTGCGCGTGTGGTACGGCCGCACCGCCGGCCTCGGCACCTCCAGCTATCCGGTCAACGGCTTCATCTATCCGGACGCGGCACCGGCCGCCGACTGGGCGAACGTGCAGGTCGCCGCGCTGAGCCTGCCGACCCTGACCTTCACCAACTGATCACGCCCCGGGCGTGAAGCGTAGCGCGACGCCGTTCATGCAGTAGCGCTTGCCGGTGGGTTTCGGCCCGTCGTCGAAGACATGGCCGAGATGGCCGCCGCAGCGACGGCACAACACTTCGGTGCGCTCCATCCCCAGGCTGCGATCGCTCCGCGTGACCACCGCTTTTGCCAGCGGCGCATAGAAGCTGGGCCAGCCGGTGCCGCTGTCGAACTTGGTCACCGAATCGAACAGCGGCAGCGCGCAGCCGGCGCAGCCGAACACGCCCTTGCGGTGCTCCTTGTTGAGCGGGCTGGTGAAGGGATATTCGGTCCCGCCGTTGCGCAGCACGTTATAGGCGGCCGGGCCCAGCTTCTTCTTCCATTCCGCATCGCTCAGCTTGAACGGGAAATCGGGCAGCGGTGCCGCCGGTGCGTTGCTGCACGCGAACAGCGGCAGGGCGATGGCCGCGGTGCCCGCGGCGGCGAGGATCTGGCGGCGATCGATCGGCATGGTGGAGCCCTTCCGGTTCATGGTGTCGATATAGGTTCGGTCCGCATGGCCGAAAGGTTGCACCGACGGGCGCCGAATTTTTCGATTCCCCACGTGCGCCGCGCGTTCGGCCCGGCATGGGCGCGGGACACCCGGCGAGGATTGATTTCCCGGCGGCGCTGTCACAAGGCTGCAAAGCTTTTGTCACAGGGGGGGGAGAGCTGGTTCGGCGGGGCGCCGGACAGGCTCGTTCGCCGGGAGTCGTCTGGAATGCCATCTATCGCCAAGGCGCCGAAGAACGGTGCGGTCCGGGGTGCGGTGCACCGCCACGAGCATCTGTCGAAGGAAGGCATTCTCGAACGCGCCTTCACCTTCGCGTTCCGGGGCCTGGTCTATGCCCAGATCTGGGAAGACCCGGTGATTGATATGGAAGCGCTCCGGATCACCCCCGATTGCCATGTCGTGACGATCGCGTCCGGCGGGTGCAACGTCTTCTCCTACCTCACCGCGAACCCGGCGAAGATCACCGCGGTGGACCTGAACCCGGCGCATATCGCGCTCAACAAGCTCAAGCAGCAGGCGGCACTGCGGCTGCCGGACTATGAATCCTTCCACCGCTTCTTCGGCCTGGCCAACCGGCCGGAGAATATCGACGCGTACAAGACCTATCTTCGCGGCAGCCTCGACGAGAGCGCGCGCGCCTATTGGGAAGGCCGCGCGCCGAACGGCGTGCGCCGGATCAACGGCTTCAAGACCGGCTTCTACCGCCAGGGCCTGCTCGGCCGGCTGATCGGCTTCGTCCACTGGCTTGCACGGCGGTACGGCATCGATCCGCGGGAGATCCTCGCAGCGAAGAGCATCGAGGAGCAGCGCCACATCTTCGAGACGCGCTTTGCGCCGATCTTCGACAAGAAGTTCCTGCGCTGGCTGGTCGACCAGCCGGCCGCACTGTTCGGTTTCGGCATTCCGCCGGCGCAGTACGACCTGTTGAAGGTGGACGATCATGCCGGCATCACAGGCGCGCTGAAGAGCCGGCTGCGCAAGCTTGCCTGCGACTTCGACCTCAAGGACAATTTCTACGCCTGGCAGGCGTTCGGCCGCGGCTATGGCGAGCATGAGGGCGCGCCGCTGCCGCCCTATCTGGAGCGCCGCAACTACGAGGCGGTGCGGTCGCGCGCCGACCGCGTGGAGATCCGCCACACCAACTATGCCGATTATCTCGAATCGATGCCGGCCCAGTCGCTCGATCGCTACATCCTGCTCGATGCGCAGGACTGGATGACCGACGAGCAGCTGACGCGGATCTGGACCGAGATCACGCGCACCGCCAAGCCCGGCGCGCGCGTGCTCTATCGCACCGCCGCCGTGCCGGACGTGGTGCGCGGCCACATCCCCGACGAACTGATGGCCCAGTGGCAATATGAGGACCAGGCCAAGCTCGACGACTGGACGCGGCGCGACCGTTCGTCGGTGTACGGCGCGACGCACGTCTGGACGCTGAAGCCGCACGCATGAGCGGGAACGCCGGGGCGGGCGACCAGAAGGGGCTGATGGACGCGACCTACGCGCTCCATCGCCACTTCTACGATCTCACGCGCAAATTCTATCTGCTCGGCCGCGACCGGCTGATCCGCGAGCTGGCGCCGCCGCCGGGCGGCACGGTGCTCGAGGTCGGCTGCGGCACCGCGCGCAACCTGATCGTCGCGGCGAAGCGCTGGCCGAACGCCCGCTTCCACGGCTTCGACATCAGCGAGGCGATGCTGGATACCGCGCGCAAATCGGTGGCGAAGCATGGGCTGTCGGACAAGATCACGCTCGCCCAAGGCGATGCCGGCACGTTCGACGTGCACGCGCTGTTCGGCCTGGAACAGGTAGACCGCGTGTTCATGAGCTACACGCTGTCGATGATCCCGCCGTGGCGGCAAGCGATCGCGCTGGGCGCCAGGGCGCTGGCGCCGGGCGGCAGCCTGCACATCGTCGATTTCGGCCAGTACGAACGGCTGCCGGGCGTCGCCAAGCGCTTCCACTTCAAGGAGCTCAACGCCTTCCACGTCTACCCGCGCGCCGACCTGCGCGAGGTCGTGGAGGCGATCGCCGCGGAGCAGGGGATGACCGCCTCGTTCCGGTCGTCGCTGCGGGGGTATAGCTGGAGCGCGGAGCTCAGGCGGCCGCGCTGAACGCGTATCGGCCGTGCGTTGACAGCTTCGTTACGTATTCTCAATGACGTTCCGGGAAAGCGGACGTCGCCCCGGCGCCGGGTCTGCTGGTGTATGGGGGAACGAGAATGCGGCCTGTTCTGGCTATCGGTATCGGTGGATTAATGCTCGCTGCCTGCGGTGGTGGCGGCAGCAGCGCCGGCGGGAGTGTCACGACACCTGTTACCCAACCGACCCCGACCCCGACCCCGACGCCCGCGCCTTCCCCCACGCCTACGGCGACCTACAAGACCTATGACCAGTTGACCGGGGACCAGAGCTACAAGACGGCCTGCGCCGGGCTGATCTTGTCCGCGTCGCCGCCGACCCCCATTCCCGCTTCCGCATTCGGCGACGGGCTGGGCTTCAGCTATGCCGCTGCGACCAGCAGCCACGTGATCACCGGGAATGGGCTGAACCTCGCCTTTCTGCCTGCCGATCGCGATCCGAAGGCACCGGCCGGCGTCGTCGCCTATGCGAAGCCATTGAACGGCTCTACCGAACTGATGTCGATCGCCCGCCCTGCGCCGGGCGGCACCGGGTTCGACTATGGGCGTTCCTTCAGCCTCACCACGCGCAACACCCCTTCGGGGTCGCAGACCCAGTATCTCTGCGTGTTCGGCGTGCCCACCCAGGCGGCCGATCTGCCGACCAGCGGCACGCAAAGCTATACGCGGATCGTCGTGGGCGGCACGGCCTTTACCTCCAGCACCGGTGGCACGACACGTTCCTACACGCTGGGCAAGAGCCGGGCGACCCTCTCCGCCGATTTCGCCGGCCGCAGTGTTGTCCTTTCGATCCAGCTGGTCGGCGTGCAGTCGGCGACGGTCGATCCCAGCGCGACCGAGGTGGACCTTGGCACCTATACCGCGACCGTGCCGCTCGACGTGCCCCAGAACCGCTTTACCGGCAGTCTGGTCAGCAGCGACCGATCGAGCCTGTTTTCGCTCCTGGGTGGCGCCTTTTTTGGTCCCCAGGGCAGCGAAACGATGACCGCATTCGAGATCGTCGCCGTCGACACCAAGAGCGGGGATCGCATCACGGCCCTGGGCGGGGTAGCAGCCGCGCGCTGAGCGGCTGCAGCCGGTTCACGCCGCCAGCCGCAGCTCCAGCCGGCCCCAGATCTCGACCAGCGCGTCCACCAGTTCGCGCATCATCGCTTCGTCATGCGCGGGGCCGGGGGTGAAGCGCAGCCGCTCGGTGCCGCGCGGGACGGTGGGGTAGTTGATCGGCTGGACGTACACGCCGTACTCGGCGAGCAGCACGTCGCTGATCTTCTTGGCCTTCACCGGGTCGCCGACCATCAGCGGCACGATGTGCGTGGTCGACGCCAGCACCGGCAGCCCCGCCTCGGCCATCAGCTGCTTGAGCGTCGCAGCGGCGGCCTGCTGGCCTTCGCGTTCCACGCTGGAGCCCTTCAGGTGCCGCACGCTCGCCAGCGCGCCGGCGACCAGCACCGGCGACAGCGAGGTGGTGAAGATGAAGCCCGGCGCATAGCTGCGGATCACGTCGATGATCACCTGGTCGGCGGCGATATAGCCGCCCATCACGCCGAACGCCTTGCCCAGCGTGCCCTCGATGATCGTCAGGCGATCGGCCAGGCCCTCGCGATCCGAGATGCCGCCGCCGCGCGGGCCGTACATGCCGACGGCATGGACCTCGTCGAGATAGGTCAGCGCGTTGTACTTGTCGGCCAGGTCGCAGATCTCGGCGATCGGCGCGATGTCCGCGTCCATCGAATAGACGCTTTCGAACGCGATCAGCTTCGGGACCGCGGGATCGTCGGCGGCGAGCAGTTCCTCGAGATGGGCGACGTCGTTGTGGCGCCAGACCCGCTTCTCGCACCCCGAATTGCGGATGCCCGCGATCATCGAGGCGTGGTTGAGCTCGTCCGAATAAACGATGCAGCCCGGCATCACCTTGGCGAGCGTCGACAAGGTCGCCTCGTTCGAGACATAGCCCGAGGTGAAGAGCAGCGCGTTTTCCTTGCCGTGCAGGTCCGCCAGCTCGCGCTCGAGATCGATGTGATAATGGGTGTTGCCGCCGATGTTGCGGGTGCCGCCCGAGCCGGCGCCGACATCGTGCAGCGCCTCTTCCATCGCCTCGATCACCTTGGGGTGCTGCCCCATCGCCAGATAGTCGTTCGAGCACCATACCGTGATCGGCTTCGGCCCGTTATGCCCGGCGAAGCAGCGCGCATTGGGGAACATCCCCTTGTTGCGCAGGATGTCGATGAAGACCCGGTAACGCCCCTCGGCATGGAGGCGGTCGATGGCCTGGGTGAAGACCCGCGTATAGTCGATCGCGGGTGCGATGGCGTCTTGGCGCTGCATGGATCCGTTCTCTACGCCTTGTTTCCGAGCAATTCCAGCACGTGAACCCCCGTATTGCCAGCACCTCTCCGACCAGCGGTCAATCCGCCGTGTCGGTATCAGCATAGAGCAAGATTGGGGCGATGCACGCCCATTTCATTGGCTTTTGGCGTGAAATTGCCGCTCACCCTGATCGCTTCTGCCGCAATCGATGCGTCGATACGTCCTTCATGATATAGGTTGGGCATCGCGGGCGACTCGGGGCAAGCATGCTCGCGGCAGAGAGGCATCCGGACTCCCGCTTGATCGGACGGAGCGCAGCCCATGGCGATCGACGACATCGAATATTTCGCGCAGCGTGCCCGCGAGGAACGCGAACGTGCCGGCCGCTGCGTCGACAGCAGCGCGCGCCGCGCGCACCAGGAAATGGCGGATCGCTACCGTGCCAAGGCGCGCGGGGCTGCGCCGCAGCCGGTGCTTGGCGATTGCGCCTGAGCGCTACAGCGTTTCGATTCGACGGAGCCCGTAGCGGGCCAAGGCCGGGGCCAGCGCATCGGCGCGGTGATCGCGGGCGGTGAACACCGCGCGACCGGGCGGCGGTTCCGCGGGCCAGTCCTGGCCCTGGGTCAGATGGGCGACGCGGCGGGCGATGCCGGGTCCGCCATCCACGAAGGACATCGCACGCCCGACTGCCGCGCGCATCTCCGCTTCAAGCAGGGGGAAATGGGTGCAGGCATTGACGATCACATCGATGCGCTCCCCGCCCGGCTGATGGAAGAGGCCGTTCAATTCCTCGGTGATGCGCTCGGGCGCGATCGCCTGCCCGGCGAGCTTGGCCTCGGCAAGCTCGACCAGTGCGGCGGAGCCGTGGCGCAGCACCGTGCAATCCCCGGCGAACCGTGCCGCGAGATCGTCGACATAGGGCTGGCGCACCGTAGCGGCCGTGCCGAGCACGCCGATGGTGCGGGTGCGACTGGCCTCGGCGGCGGGCTTGATCGCCGGTACCGTGCCGACGATCGGCAGGTCCAGCGCCGCCCGGACATGCTGGAGCGCGATGGTGGAGGCGGTGTTGCAGGCGATCACGATCAGCCGGGGATCATAGCGCTCGGCAAGCCGCCCGAGTAGCGCCGGGACCCGCGCGGCGATCTCCGCCTCGGTCTTGGTGCCATAGGGAAACCCGGCCGAATCGGCGACGTAGACGAGCGGGGCCTGGGGCAGCAGCGCCGCAGTGGGCCCGAGGACCGACAGCCCGCCCACACCGGAATCGAAGAACAGGACGGGGCGACGATCGGCCATGCCCCGCCATGGCCGAGGCGCGCCGTCTCCGTCAACGCTGCCGTCCGGTTCGAACGTGTCGGCGAGAGCCTGCCGTCGGGCGTTCGGCGAGCCCATCCGCCTGCATGGTCATGCAGGTCATTGCGCTTGGGTAAGGGAAGCGGCTAGACCGGGGAACGAAAGGGGGCCGCATTGCCCACGGAAGTTCCTTGGATGGCTCCTGCGGGGGCCCTGTTGCTCGGGTATCTGCTCGGATCGATACCGTTCGGCGTGCTGCTGACACGCGCCGCCGGGGCGGGAGATCTGCGTCAGATCGGGTCCGGTAATATCGGCGCGACCAACGTGCTGCGTACCGGCCGAAAGGGCCTGGCGGCGGCGACATTGCTGCTCGACATGGCGAAGGGCGCGGTGGCGGTGCTGCTTGCCGCGGCGTTTCTGCCCGGCACCGGTGCGCTGGCGGCGACGGCGGCGTTTATCGGCCATTGCTATCCGATTTGGCTCAAGTTCCGTGGCGGCAAGGGCGTGGCGACGCTGATGGGCGTGGTGCTCGCGCTGCACTGGCCCGCCGGCCTCGTCTATGCGGTGGTATGGCTGGGCCTGCTGGCGACGGTGCGCATCTCTTCGGTCTCGGGGATGGCGGCGGCGGTGAGCGCGCCGGTGAGCGCAGCATTTTTCGGGCGGATCGACCTTGTGCTGATGCTGCTCGCGCTCGCCCTGATCGTGTTGTGGAAGCACCGCGAGAATATAGACCGGCTGCTCAGCGGGTCCGAACCCAGGGTCGGCAGCAAGCGTGGCTGACCGGCGGGAGCCGCGGCTGAGGCTGCTGCGCTCCGCCAATGTCGGGCCCGTTACCTATGCCCAGCTGCTCGCGCGCTTCGGCTCGGCCGAGGCGGCGCTGGAGGCTCTGCCCGTGCTCGCCGCGCGAGGCGGGGGCAGGGCGCCGCAGATCGCAGACGCCGGTGCCGTGCGGCGCGAGATCGCCGCGGTCGAACGTCTTGGGGCGGGCTATCTGTTCCTCGACGATCCCGCCTATCCCCCGCTGCTCGCCGAACTGGACAATGCACCGCCGGCGCTGATCGTGCGCGGTGACCTGGGCCTGCTAGCACGGCCCTGCGTGGCCATGGTGGGCGCGCGCAACGCCTCTGCCGCCGCCTGCCGCTTCGCCCGCCAGCTCGCCATCGGGCTGGTCGAGCGCGGGGCGACGGTGGTATCGGGACTTGCCCGCGGCATCGATACGGCCGCACACCAGGGGGCGCTGGCCGGCGGCACGGTGGGGGTGATCGCCAGCGGCATCGACATCGTCTTCCCGCCGGAAAATGCCGAGCTGCAGGAACGGGTCGCGCGCGAGGGGCTGCTGGTCAGCGAGCAGCCGCCGGGGACCGAGCCGCTGGCGCGCTTCTTCCCCGCGCGCAACCGCATCATCGCGGGCCTGTCGCTCGGTACCGTGGTGGTGGAGGCGGCACCGCGCTCCGGCAGCCTGATCACCGCGCGGCTCGCTGCCGAGGCGGGTCGCGACGTGATGGCGGTGCCGGGCTCGCCGCTCGATCCGCGCGCGCAGGGCTGCAACCTGCTGATCCGCGAAGGGGCGATCCTGGTGCAGAGCGCGGACGACATCTGGGAAGCGGTGCGGCCGATCGACCCGCGCAGGGTCCGCTCGCCGGTCGGATGGTTCGAAGGCGCGCCGCCCGAGGATGCGAGCGACGCCGATCGCCGCCGGGTGAGCGGACTGCTGGGGCCGGTGCCGGTGGGCGTCGACGAACTGATCCGCCAATCGGGCTGCACGCCGCCCGTGGTCCAGACGGTGCTGCTGGAACTGGAACTGGCGGGCCGATTGGAGCGACACGCCGGCGCGCGCGTTTCGTTGCGCTAGGATCTCAGCGCAGGCCGAACGCTTGCAGATAATAGGTGCCGATGCCGTCGCCGATCAGCAACTGGCCCGGCCCCAGTCGCCCGACCAGATAGGCCGCGCCGACGAGTAGCGAGCCGAGCACCGAGACGACCGCCAGTCCCGCCGCCAGCTGCCTGCCTGGTGGGAGCGCGCCGCGGCCGATCCCGACCAGTGCGGCGAAGGCGAGGAACTCGAAGAACGGGTAGAAATCGAGTCGGTAGCGGAAGTTCATGCTCACGGCGCAGAGCATCAGCATGGGCGGGATCGCGAGGCCGATCGCGATCGCGGCGCTCCGGGCACGGGTCGGGCTCGACCGGCGCATGCTCTGCCAGATCGCGCGGGCGCCCAGCAGCAACAGCAGCGGATCGGTCAGTAGGAAGCTGCTCGGCGGCAGTTCCGCGGCGTCGATCCATTTCTGGCGGGTCGCCTCCAGCAGCAAGTGCCCGTCTGCGCCGTGCAGCACCCAGACCGGCGCGAAGTAATAGATCAGGCCGAACGGCACGCGCTGCAGGTTGAACAGTCCCTGCTCGGCCATCCGGACCAGCCGATCCGGGTACCAGGCGTTGTAGAGATAGTGGTGATAGTCGGCGAAGGTGAGCGGGCTTCCCCAGCGGCCGAGATTCACCCCCGCGGTGACGAGGCCGCACAGCACCAGCACGCCGAGCGGCCCGGCAGCGGTGCCGAGCCAGGCGCGCCAAGCCTCGCGACGGCGCAGCGTCTCCACCAGCAGCACGCCACAGAACGCCGCGACCAGCCCGATGCCGAGCGAGACGCGAGTCAGCATCGCGAGACCGGCGGCAAGCGCCATCACCAGCAGCGCGCCCCGGCCGAGGCCGTGCAGCCGGGCATGGATCGCCGCCGCGACGAACAGCGCCCCCCACAAGGCCGCCCACAGGCAAACCTCCTGATAGAGGCTGAAGCGCAGGAAGCAGAGCTGCGCGCCGGAGAAGAGCAGCACCACGGCCATCGCCCGGGAAAGCCAGGGAGGCAGGTCCGGCAGCGCGCGGCGGATCGTCCGCAGCGTCCACAGCTTGGTGGCGATCATCCCGGCCAGCGCGACGAGGCACGATCCGATGGTGAAGTCGAGCGTCTGCCAGCCCGGCAGTATCGTGAACGGCAGCCGCAGCAGCGCGGGCAGGATGCCCCAATAGGCAACGACCCGTCCCCCGATCGCGAAGCCTTCCCGCCCTACCACCGCCGGATCGACATCGAAGCGGCCGTGCAGCAGATGGTCCAGCATCGAGTTGAAGGTAAGGTCGAGCGGATGCACTTCGCGGGGGATGCGGGCGATCGCGATGCAGAACAGCACCGTTCCCATCGCGAGCAGCAGTGTGCCGCAGAGCCGGCGCAGGAGGGGGCGCATCGTCGTCATGGCGCGCCTTTGCCCGCTGGACCGCCGGGCAGCAACCCGCATGAGGGCCCCCTACGGCGGCGCCGTATCTGCATGGTGTTGCATCTTGGCAACGCTCGGGGCTGTTTCTGCCGCGACGCGGAAACCTTTGCGCGCTGGCGGGTTACCGCGAAGGCAAAGCACCACCAATCCAAGGGATGTACAGTATGCGTAATGCGTTTCTTCTCGCCGTCGCGGCGATCGGCTTCACCGCAACGGCCGCCCAGGCGCAGGACAGCACCCCCACCAGCAGCAACGGCACCAGCTTCCGCGGCATCCGCATCGAAGCCAATGCCGGCGGCGACCGCTTCCAGTCGCAGGGCAACCATAACGACAAGTTCGGCTATGGCGGCACCATCGGCTTCGACGGCCAGCTCGGCGAGCGCATCGTGATCGGCGCCGAGGGAAGCTACTGGCGCGCCAACAACTGGAACGAGAACTGCTCGGCCTCGGGCGGCGGCACTGTCTGCCACAAGTCGTTCGACGAATATGGCGCAGCGGTCCGCGCCGGCGTGCTCGCCACCCCGCAGCTGCTGATCTTCGCCAAGGGCGGCTATGTCGTGAACGAGCAGCGCAAGCGCTACGACGCGCCGGCGGGGCAGACGTCGTTCTACGACCACTTCAACACCAGCGGCTACCAGGTCGGTGGCGGTGTTGAGTACTCGTTGACCGGCGAGCAGACCCGCATGCCGCTCTACGTCAATGCCCAGTATGTCTATTCGCAGTATAACGACCATACCGCGCGCCAGCGCGTGATGGCCGGCGTCGGCCTGCGTTTCAAGTAAGCGTAGCGCAGCCGAAACAGGGGCCGGGCGTGGCAAAGGCTGCGCCCGGCCCTTTCTCGTGGCAGGGCTGGCAAGTCGGCCTGGGCGCCCTACATGCCGCCCGCAACGCTTCCCCGAGGAGACACCGAGCATGGCCGACGCACCCGATCCCGCGAACAACCTCCCCGCCGGCTATGTGCCGCCCCAGGTGTGGGAATGGGCGCCGGGCAATGGCGGCCAGTTCGCCAACATCAACCGGCCGGTCTCGGGCGCCACGCACGAGAAGGAGTTGCCGGTCGGGCGCCACCCGATCCAGCTCTATTCGCTCGGCACGCCCAACGGGCAGAAGGTGACGATCCTGCTCGAGGAGCTGCTCGCCGCCGGCCATGCGGGCGCCGAATATGACGCGTGGCTGATCAACATCGGCCAGGGCGACCAGTTCGGCAGCGGCTTCGTCGCGATCAATCCGAATTCGAAGATCCCGGCGATGGTCGACCATACCATCGAACCGGCGCTGCCGATCTTCGAGAGCGGCGCGATGATGATTTACCTCGCCGAGAAGTTCGGCGCGTTCCTGCCGACGGACACGGCCAAGCGCGCGCAGACGCTGAGCTGGCTGATGTGGCAGATGGGCTCGGCGCCGTTCCTGGGCGGCGGCTTCGGCCATTTCTTCGCCTATGCGCCGATCAAGATCCAGTATGCGATCGATCGCTATGCGATGGAGGCCAAGCGCCAGCTGCACGTGCTCGACACGCATCTGGCGAGCAACCGCTACATGGTGGGCGAGGACTACACGATCGCCGACATGGCGATCTTCCCCTGGTACGGCGCGGTGGCGCGCGGCGAGACCTATGCCGGCGCGGATGTGTTCCTGAATGCGCAGGAATATCCGAACCTGCTGCGCTGGTCGGCCGAGATCGCCGCGCGCGAGCCGGTGCGGCGCGGGCGGCTGGTCAATCGCGGGGTCGGGCCGGAGGACCAGCGCGTCCCCGAACGCCATGACGCCAAGGATATCGACGTGGTGCTGGAGCGGATGCGGGGGTGAGCGCCGGCCGGCCGGCGGCCCGCCTTCAGCGGACGCCGGTCTTCGGCCAGTCCGACAGCTTCTGCCCGCGGCGGGCGGCGAGGCCATCCAGATAGGTACACAGCGTCGCCGCCTCGATCGGCGCGTCGAAGCTGCGCGGCGGCATCGGGGTGGCCTTGCCGAACCAGGGGCGCTCGCGCAGCAGATCTTCGGTATAGCGGACGCAGAGGCTGCGCAGCACGGTGTTCCGGATACAGTTTGCGAGAAAGGTCGCGCTGAAGGCCGAGCTGTTCAGCGCGATATGCCGCGCGACCCGTTCGAGATACCGCGCATCGGTGCGCGCGTTCTTCCAGCGGTTGAGCGCATCATAGCCCTTGTAGGCGGACCAATGGTCCGGCGACGAGCCATAGACCTCGAGTACATCGTCCTTGTTCTCGAACACGGCGCTGCGCTCGTAGCGACATTCCTCGCCGTCAGGCGGCAGCGCGATGGTTAGCAGCAGGTGGAGGGGCGGCAGCTGGGCATGATAGGCTTCCAGGAGGTTCCATGCCGGCGTGCCTTCGACGCGTTCCGATCCGGGCGGCGGGGACGACGCCAGGGTCGCGGCCCAGAGCGCCGAGAGGATCGGCCCGATCACCGCGCCGATCGCCAGCAGTGCCGCACCCTGAAGAAACCGAATCGCCCTGTCCCGCATTGCGTACGACATATCCTGTATCGGCCGGAACGTGCATACCCGCCGGGCCTGCGACCCGAGCCGGGTTGACGTCCCCCGATTCTCCTCCCCACCTTACACGCGTACACGTAGGAACCGATCGAACACCTCATGCAGCTTGTCATCGTCGAATCGCCCGCCAAGGCGAAAACCATCGAGAAGTATCTCGGCAAGGACTATCGCGTCCTCGCCAGCTACGGCCATGTCCGCGACCTGCCGGCGCGGGACGGGTCGGTGAACCCCGACGATTCGTTCGCGATGGAGTGGGAGACCTATGCCGACAAGTCGAAGCAGCTGAAGGCGATCGCCGACGAGGCGAAGAAGGCCGACCGCCTGATCCTCGCGACCGACCCTGATCGCGAGGGCGAGGCGATCAGCTGGCACGTGCAGGAAGTGCTGCGGCTGAAGAAGGCGCTCCCCAAGGAGGTCGAGCGCGTCACCTTCAACGCGATCACCAAGCCGGCGATCCTCCACGCGATGCAGCATCCGCGCGAGCTGGATACCGACCTGATCGACGCATACCGCGCCCGCCGTGCGCTGGACTATCTCGTTGGCTTCACCCTCTCGCCGGTGCTGTGGCGCAAGCTGCCCGGCGCCAAGTCGGCCGGCCGCGTCCAGTCGGTGGCGCTGCGGCTGATCGTCGGGCGCGAGCGCGAGATCGAGAGCTTCGTCGCGCAGGAATATTGGTCGGTCATCGCCGAGATGGAATCGGACGGCACGCCGTTCCAGGCCCGCCTGG
This sequence comes from Sphingomonas elodea ATCC 31461, assembly GCF_000226955.1. Taxonomy (GTDB): domain Bacteria; phylum Pseudomonadota; class Alphaproteobacteria; order Sphingomonadales; family Sphingomonadaceae; genus Sphingomonas; species Sphingomonas elodea. Next base: position 2,988 of record NZ_AGFU01000022.1, on the reverse strand, counting down.
TCAAGTGGAAGGGCGAAAAGCTCGACCGCCTGTCGATCGGCGACCAGGGCAGCGCCGAGGCGGCCAAGAAGGCGGTCGAGGAAGGCCGCTTCACCGTCGTCTCGGTCGAGACCAAGCCGGCGATGCGGAATCCGCCGCCGCCCTTCACCACCTCGACGCTCCAGCAGGAGGCCGCCCGCAAGCTCGGCTTCTCGGCCAGCCACACGATGCGGATCGCGCAGGCGCTCTACGAGGACGGCGCGATCACCTATATGCGTACCGACGGCGTCCAGATGGACCCCTCGGCGATCCAGGCGGCGCGCAAGGCGGTCGCCGATCGCTATGACGGCAGCTACGTGCCGGACAAGCCGCGCCAGTACCAGACCAAGGCGAAGAACGCCCAGGAAGCCCACGAGGCGATCCGCCCGACCGACTTCAGCAAGGACCGCGCCGGCTCGGGCGATCATGCCCGGCTCTACGACCTGATCTGGAAGCGCGCGCTCGCCAGCCAGATGGCTTCGGCGCGGATGGAGCGCACCACCGTCGATCTGGCGGACGGCACCGGCCAGCACGGCCTGCGCGCCACGGGCCAGGTGGTGCTGTTCCCCGGCTATCTCGCGCTCTATGAAGAGGGCAAGGACGACGAGGGCGACGAGGACAGCCGCCGCCTGCCGCGCATGTCCGAAGGCGCGTCGCCGGCGAAGAAGGCGGTCAACGCCGAGCAGCACTTCACCCAGCCGCCGCCGCGCTTCTCCGAAGCCTCGCTGGTCAAGCGGCTGGAGGAGCTGGGGATCGGTCGGCCGTCGACCTATGCCTCGATCATCCAGGTGCTCAAGGACCGCGCCTATGTGCGGGTGGAGAAGAATCGCTTCTTCGCCGAGGAAAGCGGCCGCCTGCTGACCGCGTTCCTCGAACGCTTCTTCGAGAAGTACGTCTCGTTCGACTTCACCGCCGGGCTGGAGGAAGAGCTGGACGACGTGTCCGGCGGCCGTGCCGCGTGGCAGGCGGTGCTGGAGGCCTTCTGGCGCGACTTCAAGCCGCGCACGACCGAGGTGATGGAGCAGAAGCCCTCCGACATCACCGCGGCGCTCGACCAGTTCCTCGAGCCCTATCTGTTCCCCGCCAAGGCGGGCGGCAGCGATCCGCGGTTGTGCCCGAATTGCGGCGTCGGCAAGCTTGCCTTGCGCGGCGGCCGGTTCGGCGCGTTCGTGGCGTGCTCCAACTATCCCGAGTGCAAATATACGCGCCGCTTCGGCCAGCCGGGCGGCGAGGGTGCGGAGGACACGGGTCCGGAAGTGCTGGGGCAGGACCCCGAGACGGGGCTCAACGTCGAGCGCAAGTCGGGCCGGTTCGGGCCGTACATCCAGCTCGGCGAGGGCAAGGATGCGGCGCGCGCCTCGATCCCGAAGGACGTCGATCTCGATCTCGAATGGGCGCTCAAGCTGCTCAAGCTGCCGCGCACGATCGGCAACCATCCGGAGACCGGCAACCCGATCACCGCCTCGATCGGGCGCTATGGCCCCTATCTGGCGCATGACGGCAAATATGCCCGGTTGCAGTCGACCGCCGAAGTGTTCGAGACCGGCATGAACGCCGCGGTGGTCAAGCTGGCCGAAGCGGCGGCGGGCGGCGGTCGCCCGGCGCGCGGGGCGGCGCGCGAGCCCTTGAAGGTGTTCGGCAAGCATCCGCGCACCGAGGCCGAGATCAAGCTGATGGAAGGCCGCTACGGCGCCTACCTTACCGACGGCGAGACCAATGCGACGCTGCCCAAGACGATCGACAAGGACGCGCTGACGCTGGAGGAAGCCGCCCAGCTGATCGACGCCAAGGCGGCGGCGGGTCCGGCCAAGGGGAAGAAGAAGGCCCCGGCCAAGAAGGCGGCGGCGAAGAAGCCTGCGGCCAAGGCTGGGGCGACGAAGCCCGCCGCCAGGAAGGCCCCGGCGAAGAAGAAGGCGGCGGAGTAAGAAGCATTCTTAAGCCCCTCCTCCTGGGAGGAGGGGTTTGGGGGTGGAGGGATTCCAGAACGCAGGTTGGTCTCGGTGAGACACGGCCCAACCCCAACCCCTCCCCTGAAGGGGAGGGGCTTAAGAGCGCTTAGCCTCCCCCGCGCCGCTTTCGGCTGGCATTTCGCCCCGAAAACCCCCACATCGCGGCGCATGGCCTCGCCACCTCCTTCGATCATCCGCGTCATCGACCTAGAAACCACCGGCGACAAGCCGCCCGTCCACGCCGTGTGCGAGATCGGCTGGCAGGACGTGGCGCTGGGCGCCGACGGTCGCTGGGAGCTGTATGGCGAGGGCGGCAACCGGCTGGTCAATCCCGGGCGCGGCATCCCGCCGCTCACCATGGCGATCCACCATATCCGTGACGAGGACGTGGCCGACGCGCCCTATTGGCACGATGTCGCGCGCCCGATCCTCGATCCCTGGCCGCGCCGCATCGCGCTCGCCGCACACCGCGCGACCTTCGAGGAGCAGTTCTGCACGCCTGCGCTCACCCGTGGCGCGGACTGGATCTGCACCTGGAAATGCGCGCTGCGGCTGTGGCCGGACAGCCCCGGCTTCTCCAACCAGATGCTGCGCTACTGGCGGCGCCCGGAGGGCATGGAGCATGAACGCGGCCTGCCCGCCCACCGCGCCTTCCCCGACGCCTATGTCACCGCGTTCCACCTGCGCGACATGCTCAACGAGGCGAGCGTGGCGCAACTGGTCGAATGGTCGAGCCAGCCCGGGCTGCTGCCGCGCGTCCGCTACGGCCCCGATCGCGGCAAGGAATGGAGCGAGATTTCCGAAGACTCGCTCGAGGGCTTCCTCACCGATCGCGACGAGGATGTGCGGTTCACCGCGGAGACGGAACTTGCGCGGCGGCGGGGCGGGGCACCCGTGGGGCGCGGGAGCGGGACGCAACGGCTGCTGTTTTGACCTAGCTTAAGCCCCTCCTCCTGGGAGGAGGGGTTGGGGGTGGAGGGATTCCAGAACGTCGGTTGGTCTCGGTGAGACACAGCCCCAC
>NZ_AGFU01000023.1 GCF_000226955.1 Sphingomonas elodea ATCC 31461 | reverse complement strand
ATCAGAACGCGGCCCCTTTGGGAATCCCTCGACGATTCAGCTCGATCGAAATCCACTCTAGACGAGGGGGCCTCTCGGCACGAGGAAAATCCGGTGCAATCGGTAGTACCAACACGGCATTGAGGCGTTCTACCCTTATGGATGACCTCGAAGAGCTGATGCGACGTTAGCAGGCACTGGCCGACTTTGGCGATTTCGTGCTCGATCATGAAGACCTCGACCAGATCCTCACCGAAGGGTGCCGCCTGATCGCCCAGGCGGTGGGTACCGATCTGGCGAAGGTCATGGAATCGAGCATGATTCCCAGACCGCGTTCGTGCGCGCCGGCATTGGACGACGCCTGGGCCAAGATCGAAGCGTGTCGGGCGGATTTCAATGAGAGCCGACCTTACCTATCCCTGGGGTTCCTGACACTGGCCGAATTTGGTTCATCGGCCGGGGTTAACCCCGGCCGATGAAGCGCCGGATCTCTCGTTCTGACCGGAGGTATTTCCGGGACAGGGGCGCACGTCCCAATCCTACGCTGGGCGCAGCGTGGCACACGGCCGATGCCTGCCGCAAATGGCATGACTTTGATGCTTATATCGTCAATTGCCCTATGTCGGAGTTCATCCAAGCCTGCAGGACGTGGTCGGACAACCTGAGCACGGGCCGGCACGAACTAACCGCATGCGGGTACTGCTACCCGTCTCCGGCTTTGTAAGGATGCTATGGCCGCCGCCCTTGTCGATCTCCGAGGGATCTAGCGCGAGCGTCACGTGGACGATATGGGCACGTAGGTTTTGGACCGAAGCCAAGCTGCCTTTGCGCTGGAGGATTTTCTGCCCCTAGGCGGTAACGGGAAAAGCGGAGGCCAGGGAGTCCACAAGACGCGCCGGACGGCGGATCGACATGGGGTAGTTCTTCTTTACGGCATGCCAGAAGCGGGCGGGGTTAAAGCGGCCAATTTCGGGCGGACGATCGGGTCTGCCGCGGCATGTCTGGAGCATGCACCGGGCTTTTGCAGGCGATCGGGTCATCTACGCTGCTTGGGCTTTGTCGCCAGCGGTTCGACGAGGACCAGCACGACATCGTTTGCGCGCATCGCTAGGGGAAGCGTGAAGCGGCCGTCCGCACCCACGCGAATGGGGCGACTGATTTCGGGGAGGTCGAGGGTCAGCCGTTCGAGCTCCTCTCGCTGCGAGGCGCTGAGCGACTCCGGAGATTTCATTTCCAGGTAGCGGGTATGCGCGTCGTTGGCGCGAAATCCGGTTCGGCGCACGCTGAGCCGATAAGGGCCGGGCTTCATCCCGGAAACGCGGAGCGTGGTTGCCGGTGCAGGCTGTGCGGGCAGCACCTTGGTGAAGAACGGGCGATTGCTGATCGTTTGGACGGGTTGCTGCCAGTCCCAGAGCAGGATGCCGGTGCGACCACCGTCGGTTGCGACGATGCTCTGATCGTCCGACAATGGCACGTCCCGGCCGCGGAGCTGGTTCAGATATTTGAAGGCGAACCAAGCTGGCTTGCGGATGCCTTCGCGGTTCATCAGGCCGAAGCCGCCATGGAAGGGGGTGGGCGGCGGCCCGGCTTCCTCGAACAGGTCGCTGTAGGTCCAGTAGCTCATGCCCTGAGCGATGCCACGCGTCGCCTTGAGCTTCGTAAGGACGTAGGCGGCACTGATGTAGGAATCATGCACCGGATCGCGCGGATTGTAGCTCGCGCTCCACTCGGTGAAGAAGAGCGGGATGCCGCGGAACTTCGACACGGCGATCTGCCGGCGCACTTTCAGGACGTCGGCGATCACGGCGTCCGGATTGGTCGATAGCTTGTTGTCGTCCTGCCCGGTCTCGTCGAGGAAACCGCCATCTACGCCATAGGTGTGGGTAGAGACGAAATCGACCGGTATGTGGCGCCTAGTAGCATGGTCTAAGAACTCAGAAACCCATCCGGCGCCGGCGGTGGCCGGCCCCCCGACGCGAATCCTTGGATCAATAGCCTTAATCGCTCGGGCGGTGATTTCGTACAGTTCGAAATAGGCGTTCTGATTGGCGTTCTCCCAGAAGCCGCCGAGGTTGGGCTCATTCCATACCTCGAAGTACCAGCGCCTGACCTCCGTCGCGCCGTACCGCTCGCGGACGTGGCGCACGAAAGCGTCGACCAGCGCGACCCATGCCCTGGGTTCCGGATGCGAGGTATTGCCCTTCCAGTAGAAGATCGTCTGCTTCGACGTCGCCATGGCTTCGGGCGTAAAGCCCAATTCGACAAACGGCCGGATGCCCATGGCCAGGAAGGCATCGTACAGCTGGTCGACCTTGCGCCAATCGTAGACCGTGCGGCCATTATCGACCCTCACGATGCGGAGCTTATCGTGGAAGATCGCGTGGAAGCGGATATAGCGAAAGCCCAGTTCGTCGCGGGCAATGCGAAGCTGCTCCAGGTTTTCGGGGCGCAGCATAGTGCCGGCATAGTCGCTGCCGACCGAGAGGTTGAACGAACGGTCGAGCGCGGCCCCGGCGTTCCGCAAGTCGACATTGACATGGCGCGCCGTCGCCTTGGTCAAAGTCTGCGCGGCGGCCGCCCCCGGCGCAATCGGAACGGAGAGGAGGGCGAGTACCGCCAGCGTCCAGCGGAATAGGGCTTTTGGCGCAGGGTTCGTCATGGCTTTCTTCCAAAGCATTAAATTGCGATTACTGCCGATGCCGGGCGGGGTGATTGTTAAGTCTTGCCGCCTTGCCCGGTGAAGCGGTGCCGTGGCCGTCGATGAAGTATCGCGGACCCGCGTATAACCGGTGTGGCTCATCCCTGACCGGCTGAATAAAGTTGTTCGACCGTCTTGCCATGCGGCGGAAGTCCCGCGGCGGTCTCCGCGATCACTGTGCGCATTGCCGTCAGGATCTTGCGGCGGTGGTTCGGCGGAATACCCGCTGCAAGGGAGTCATGGCCCTGCGGCACCACGCCCTGTCCCATTAGGACCGCCAGCCAGCTCGAGTCCATAAACAGGTCGCCCTCGCGCGCGAGTAATCGCCCGTTGCGCGCGAACATCGCAATCTTCTCGGCAAGGGAGTCGGGCGGGGTGATCGCGCGGCAATGTCGCCAGAACGGCGTTTCGTCGCGCTCAGTGGCAATATAGTGGAGGATCAGGAAGTCGCGGATCGTGTCCCATTCGCGAGCCGCCAGACGATTATATTCCGCGCGCACCCCGGGATCGAAGCCGCGATCCGGAAACCATTGCAGCAGCAGCGTGATCGCGCTCTGTATCAGGTGCAGGCTGGTCGATTCCAGCGGCTCGAGAAAGCCCGAGGACAACCCTACCGCGATGACATTGCCTGCCCACGGGGTTTCGCGGCGCCCGGTGGTGAAGCGCAAATGGCGCGGCTCGCCGATCGGTGCTGCGTCGAGATTGTCGAGCAGGAGCGCCTCGGCCGCGGCGTCGCTGGTAAATCCGTCGCAGAAGACATGGCCGTTGCCTATCCGGTGCTGGAGCGGGATCCGCCATTGCCAGCCGGCGTCGCGGGCGATGCTGCGGGTATAGGGGGTGGGCGGCCCCGCCGCCGCGGTCGGCACGGCGACGGCGCGGTTCGCCGGCAGCCAGTGCGACCAGTCCTGATAGGGGACGCCCATCACCTCGCCGATCAGCAGCCCGCGAAAGCCGGTGCAATCGAGGAACAGGTCGCCCGCGATCCGGCGGCCATCCTCCAGCTGCAGCGCAGTGACATGACCGATGCTCTCGTCTAGGTGCACCACTGCGATCCTGCCTTCGTGCCGCACAACGCCGCGCGCTACTGAGCGCTGGCGCAGATAGGCCGCATAGAGGCCCGCATCGAAATGATAGGCATAGCCATAGGTGGCATAGACACTGTTGCCGCCGCCCTGAGGCAAGCCAAAGCGGCCGTTCATCGCGGCGAGCGTCGACAGCGAATAGGCGCCGAGCGGGGCCGAGTCGCCTTCGGCACGCGCGGCGAGCCATTGCTGGTGGAACGGCACCAGCCCGAAATCGTCGCCATAGCGGCCGAAAGGGTGGAAATAGCGGTGGCCGCGCCGCCACCAATCGACAAACTCGATGCCCAGCTTGAAGGTGCCGCGCGTCGCCTTGACGAATTCGGTCTCGTCCACGCCGATCATCTGGTTGAAGCCGTGGATCGGCGGGATCGTCGCCTCGCCGACGCCGACGGTGCCGATCTCCTCGGATTCGACCAGCGTGATGGCGATGCCGGTGCCGCTGAGTGCCTGCGACAGTGCGGCCGCTGCCATCCAGCCGGCACTGCCGCCGCCGGCGATCACCACGCGGGAAAGCGGCGGGTTCATGCCGCGTCGGCCTGGCAGGTGCGCGCGACGAAATGGTCGTGCGGCGGCAGGCGGTGGGTTGCGGTGGTCAGCACCGCCTCGCGCTGCGCGAAGAGCGTGGCAAGGCTGTCGAGCGGGGGGCGGTCGGCGGCGGGGTCACGGCCGCGCGGCAAGCGCTGCTGGCCGAGCAGGATCGAGACCCAGCTCGGCTCCTGGTGCGATTCCAGATCGAACATGGGCACCCGCCCCATGGCGTCCCACAGCGCCAGCTTGTGCGCCAGCGTGTCGGGCAGCGCCATGCCGGCCATGTCGCGCCAGAAAGGCTCGGCGCGCTGGCTGATGCAGTAATGCGCAATCAGGAAGTCGCGGATTCGTTCATACTCGCCGGTCGTCTCGCGGTTGTACTCGGCGACGATGGCGGGATCGGCCGGCCCGTTCGGCAACAGTTCGGCCAGCCGGGCAAGGCCGGTCTGGACCAGTTGCAGGCTGGTCGATTCGAGCGGCTCCATGAAGCCCGCCGCCAGCCCGATACCGACGACATTGTGCGCCCAGAAGCGTTCGCGGCGGCCGGTGGTGAAGCGCAGCAGCCGCGGGTCGCCGATCGCCTCGCCGTCGAGATTGGCCTGGAGCAGCGCCGCCGCCTCGTCGTCGGAAAGGTGCGCGCTGCTGTAGACCAGGCCGTTGCCGGTGCGGTGCTGGAGCGGGATGCGCCACTGCCAGCCGGCGGCGTGCGCGGTCGATCGGGTGAAGGGGGTGAAGCGCCCGGCGCGGGTGCAGCCCAGCGCCAGCGCGCGGTTGGCCGGCAGCCAATGCGACCAGTCGACAAAGCCGACGCCCAGGCGCTGGCCGAGCAACTGGCTGGCGAAGCCGGTGCAGTCGAGGAACAGGTCGCCCTCCAGCCGGCGGTCGCCCTCCAGCAGCAGCGCGGTAAGGTCGCCGGTCTCGGCATCGCGCGCGACGTCGAGGATGCGGCCCTCCACGCGGGTGACGCCGCGCGCCTCGGCATAGTCGCGCAGCAGCCGGGCATAGAGGCCAGCGTCTAAATGATAGGCATAGCGATACTCCGCGGCTTCGCCGCGCAAGGCCTCGGGCGGCGCGAACTTATCCTGTGCAGCGGCGCGGGCGGGCATCGACCAGGCGTCGATCGGATCGGCAAGGCGGCCTGCGTCGCGAAGGCGATGCCAGTGATGGTGCGGGGTGACACCCCCGATCGGGGCGCCATGATCGCCAAAACCGTGGAAGTGGCGGTTACCCCGCTGCCCCCAGTCTACGAACTCGATGCCCAGCTTGAAGCTGCCCTGGGTCGCGGCGACAAATTCGGGCTCGTGCAGGCCGAGCAGGCGGTTGAACTCCTGCAGAATCGGCACGGTTGCCTCGCCGACGCCGATCGTGCCGATGGCGTTCGATTCAACAAGTGTGATGCGCGTACCGGGTGCCGGCCGCAGTCGGGCGAACATCGCGGCCGCCATCCATCCGGCACTGCCGCCGCCTGCGATGATGAGGTGTTTGGTCACTGCCCGGAACGTCCCGTTATGCCGATCGCCACAACAAGCTCAAGCGGAGCCGGTGAATATCATAAAAGGCACCCCCGGCACGATGCGTACCGGGGGCTGAGGAGGAGGGGAATAGTCAGAAGAGGGAGCGGAACAGGAAAGCGAAGCGTCGATCCGTGTCCGTCCAGCCGTAGCGGGGCTTCAGACTGGGATCGCCCACATCGAGGAAGGTCCGCGAGTTGAGCAGGTTATAGCCCTGCACGCCGATCTTGATGTGCTTATTGACCGAATATAGAATCGATGCGTCGAGCTGGCCGTAGCTCTCCGACCAGACGGGGTAGTTGATGTTTGCCGCCGAAGTGGTGAGCAGATAGTGCGAGCGCCAATTGTACGCCGCACGTGCCGAGATGCCGTACTTCTCATAGACTAGAGCTGCGTTGTACGAGTATTTTGACAAGCCCTCGAGCGGGAGAGTGAGACCCGAGTTAGTTACCTGAGTCGAATCGAACACGTTGACCGCGGTGTTCTTGCCGCCCGACGAATCGACGAACGTGTAGTTGCCGCTGAAGCCCAAGCCGCCCAGCGCGCCGGGCAGCATGTCGAAGAACTGCGTGTAGCCGATCTCGAAGCCCTTGATCTTGCCGCTCGAACCGTTGGTCTGCTGTGTCACATCGAAGGTCAGTGTCTGGCCGTTCGCGGTGAACGTTTGCCTCGTTGTGCCCGCGAAGATGTAGTTCGAGATGTCCTTGTAGAAGCCGGCGAAGGTCAGGCTGTTCGAGCGCCCGAAATAATATTCGAGGCTCATGTCGAACTGATTTGACCGGGTCGGCTTCAGGTTCGGGTTGCCTGCACTGCCGACGAAGGGGGTGAGCGCCCCGTTCGCGCCGACACCGGTGCCGATGCCGGTCACCGAATCGAAGCTGTAGCCCAGCGAGACATAGGGGTTGAGCTGCGCGAAAGTAGGCCGGACGATCGCCTTGGCCGCAGCGAAGCGCAGCTGGAGATTGTCCTTCAGGAAGAAGCGCAGGTTCAGGCTGGGCAGCACATCGGTGTAGGAGCCGTTGCCCGTGGTCGGCTGGGTGATCGTGCCGCCGGCGAACCTGAACGCCGCGGCATAGTTGGCGCAGTCGGTAGCGTTCACCGTCTGGCCCGCGCGCGGACCGGTGGTGATCGGCGTGCCAACGACGCACAGGTTCGGCGATGAGGTGGGTGCGCCAACGGTGATCGGGGTGCCGGTCGCGCCGTTCTCGGTACGAATCACGCGGAGGCCGATATTGCCGTCGAAATGGCCGAGCGGGCTCTTGTCCATGCCGAACCGCGCCAGCGCATAGCCGGCGAAGGTCTTCTCGGTCTGGTCGTTGATACCACCCGGATTCTTGCTGTAGTCGTCGCTTAGCGGCGACCAGCCCCAGCCGTTTGAGAGCGTGCTCTTCAAATAGCTGTTGGCATAGGCAGTACCGTTTTGGACCAGATTGGCTGAAGGGAACCAGAAACCCGCGCCCGGAGACGGCACCTTGCCCCGGAAGAAGTTGTTGTAGTCAACAAGCTGAGTCTGGTTCGGCAGGTCCGGATTCTGCGGCAGGCTCGGCCAGCCGGTCTGGTTCAGGAACACCGCGCTGCCCGGCTGCCAATACTGCGCCGAGAGAAGGCCCCAGTTATAGTTGCTCTGGCGGGTGGTGGCGGCGCGATCGGTATAGCGGCCGCCGACACGGATCGACTTCAGGAAATCGCTGTCGGTGAAGGTATATTCGACGTCGGCGCGCGTCGCCCACTCGTCGGCCTCGTTGTCCTCGATGTGATCCATCGCGGCGGCCCACCAGTAGAGATTCTTGTTGGTGAGCGACTGGCTGCTGTTGGTCGGCGTCATCGTCATCGACGGATCGTCGCCGCTGAAGTCGAACGCGATCGTCGTCGGGATGTTGGCGCCGGTGAACGCCGTCATGCTGTACACCTTCGCGGTGGACTTGATGTACTGCAGATCGGCGCTGACCGCCCAGTTCTCGTTCGGCACCCAGCGCAGGTTGCCCGAGAAGTCCTGGGTCTTCTTGTCCTGGCTGCCGGCGCGCGTGTCGAGATTGAGGTTGCGGTTCTGGATCACGCCGGACTGCAGCTCGCGGTTCGGCCCGAACTTGTAGCTCGAATTGTCCGACGAGGGCGTGTCATAGTCGCCCACCGCATATTCGATGTCGTGCGGCGTCGCCTTGGAGATCAGTGCTTCCAGGGTCAGCGTCAGCGTGTCGCTCGGCTTCCACTGGAACGAGCCGTCGAACGCGGTGCGCTTCTGCTGCCAGTCGATGCGGCGGAAGCCCATGCCGGCGGGGATGTAGACGTTGGTGCCCGCGGCGAGGCCGTCCTGCGCCTTGGTCAGCGTGCCACGATCGTAGCGACCGGCCGTGATGCTATCCGTGCGGTTGCCGATATTGTTGATCGAGTAGCTGAGCAGCAGGCCCATCTCACCGAGCGAGGTGTTCCAGCGACCGCTGGCGAGCGCGTTGCCCGACCAGAAGGTCTTCTTGCGCAGATCGGCATAATTGGCATCGCCCGACAGCGCGAAGACATAGCCGGGCGCGTCGAATGGCTTGCGGGTGCGCAGGTTGACGATGCCGCCGATGCCGCCTTCGATCAGTTCGGCGGAGGGGTTCTTGTACACGTCGACACCGACCAGCAGGTCGGCTGAAACATCCTCGAACGAAAGGCCGCGGCCGTTGTTTGCCGAGAAGACGTCGCGGCCGTTCAACTCCGAACGAACCCAGGATAGACCGCGGATGAACACGCCCCCGCCTTCTGAGGAAAGGCGGGCGGGGTCACGATTCTCGTTCGTACGCTGGAGCGTCACGCCCGGTACCCGCTGGAGCGCTTCCGAAACCGAACGATCCGGGAGCGCACCGATATCTTGCGCGGTGATGGAGTCGACGACCTGTTCGGCGTCACGCTTACGGTTGCGTGCACTTTGCAGCGAGGCGCGAATCCCCGTTACGACGATGTCCTGGCCGGTGGCGTCCACCGGATTTGCTTCCTGTGGTGCGCCGTTGCTGTCTTGCAGTGTGTCAGCGGTGATATGCGCCACCGCAAGTGCAGGTGTGCAAACCAGTGACAACGTTGCCATCGACGCTCCGGCGCGGACGAGCGCGCGCGACGAAGTTGGCTGAAAAAATATTGCCAGGTGGCTAGTCACGAAGTCCCCTCCTTCGGCGCGACTAGCGCCGTTCCCATGATGACGTAAGCCGGAGGGGGCTTTTGAGCGAGCGCCAGCGCCGGCGGTGCCGGTTATTCCAGCATCCGATGTTTGCGCTATCATGGTGTAAGATACGCTGCAACAGATATCTGAAACAGACGTTCACTGATGAAAAGATAGTTATCGTTAGCTATTTCAAGTTTGATGGACAGTGACTTACTATCGAGACGAGGTTGATAGGACACGCGGCCGCGGCGCGTCGCTACCTGCCGTTATCCGCGTCGCGAGGCGTGCTGCAATACAGGAGCACAAGATCATCTCGCCCTGGCATGGTCGCCGGTTTGGACGACCGTATCCCCGACCTCGACTGCTGCCGCCAGTTATAAAATGCATATTCCGCAGCCAGATAGAAATGGCACAGCGCCGTTGGCAGCGGGGGCTGCGTGGAGCCCTCCTCATAGCGCAGCGCTGCCCCCGCTGATGCCCCAAACTCTCGGCTCCAGCCCCCGGACCCGCTGCGCACGCAGCGGGTCCGGTCACATCGCCTCAGCTGCAGAGGTCCGTGCAATCGGGTAGATGACCTACCCCCGATCCTCAGATCTTGGCTCGCCGCCGGCATCTTCCGTGCCCTTTTTGCGATCTCCGCGCAGGAGCATTTGCGGCTACTTTGAGTTGCAAGGCTCGCCGAAGTTTGCCAGCTAGCTATTGAGAGTTCACATGTTGGCCGCTTTCATCACCATGTGGTTTGGCGGTACTGTAGCGGATGCGGAACAAGCGCAGGACCTGCTCCGGCAGGCGAGTCGGGAGAGGCCTCTATGAAGGGCTTGAGCACACGGCGTTCCGTCGTTGAGGGGGTTTGCGCGACACCCCTTCTCCTCCTGTCAGCGAGCGCACGCGCGCATGCGATGCCGGTACAAGCAACCTCGGTGCGAGCTCCTTTCGATATGCCCGGCATCCTGGTTCCCGACTTCCGGCATAGCCGTCGTTTCCAGATCACCGAGTTTGGCGCCAGGCCCGGAGACAAGCAAAGCACCAGTATTGCGATCGCCCGCGCTATCCGTGCCGCCAACGCCGCTGGTTCCGGAAGCGTCATCGTGCCCGCCGGAATTTGGCTGAGTGGCAAGATCCACCTTGAAAGCAACGTAAACTTGCATCTTGCCCGGGGTGCGATCCTACGCTTCTCGGACGACCCACAGGACTATCTCCCGCCAGTGCAGACGTCCTGGGAGGGGATCGAGTGCTTCAACTATTCACCACTGATCTATGCCTTTGACTGCGAGAATGTCGCCATTACCGGCCCCGGTCGGATCGAGCCTGTCCTCGATCGATGGAAAATCTGGTCCGCCAGACCGAAGCTGCACATGGACGCGCTGGTCGCGCTTTACGACATGGCCTATCGCAACGTGCCGGTGGCGGACCGGCAGATGGCGATAGGCCAGAACAACCTGCGTCCGCACCTGATCCAGTTCAATCGCTGCCGAAACGTGCTGGTCGAGGACATCTCCATTCGGGGGAGTCCCTTCTGGACGCTGCATCCGTTGCTGTGCCGCGACGTCACGATCCGGAGGGTCAGTATCCAGGCCCACGGACATAATAATGACGGGGTCGATCCCGAGATGAGCCAAAACGTTCTGATCGAGGATTGCGTGTTTGACCAGGGTGATGACGCCGTGTCGGTCAAGTCGGGACGGGACATGGACGCCTGGCGCTTGGCCACACCGTGCCGCAACGTCGTCGTTCGGAACTGCCGCGTTCTGAACGGCCACCAGTTGATGGCGGTAGGCAGTGAACTCTCGGGTGGAATCGAGAATATATGGGTGGACGATTGCCATTTCGTAGGCGATGGCCGGGGCGGCGATGATCACGCCGTGCCCATCAACAATCTGCTCTATGTGAAAACAAACGAGCGGCGCGGCGGCTATGTTCGGAATGTCCATATGAGCCGTGTCACCGCAACGACACTCGCCGGCAGCGTTCTCGCGGTAGAAACGGACGTGCTCTACCAGTGGCGAACGCTGCTCCCGACCTATGTGCGGCGGCTGACCGCAATCGAGCGGTTGCGCGTTAGCGATGTGCACGTGCAGCAGGCCCAATCGGTCGCAGTGATCAAAGGAGAAAGGGATCTTCCGATCCAGGACGTGCGCTTGTCGCGCGTGCGCGTGGAGCGCGTTTCAGGGACCCCGACGATTGTAGAGAATGCGCGGGATGTCACGTTGCCGGCGGCGGTAGGCCGTAACGGGGCCAGCGCCCTTGGTGCGGATTTCAAGAACTCCAGGCGGATCTGACTGCTCCACCAAATGCGCCGAGCAAGCTGTAACGAAATGCCTCCGGGGTGCCGCATCTGGGACAAGGACATCAAGCGGTTGGAAGACGCGGATTCCCGGTGTCGACGGTTGATGCAGAAGGCACTGTGCTTGTCTGGACCGAAAGCGATCAGTTTGGGGTCGGCTAGAAGTTGGCGCCCTCGTCGCCTGAAGACCCCCTCAAGATCTCACGACACGTCCATGCCTGCCCACAGTTGCACACCGACTAAGATTAGGACAGGATGATAACGATACCAACGAGGAGTGCGGGATGCGGAACTGGATGGGCACCGCGACGATGGGGGTGGCGATCGCGCTCGGAATAGTTAGTCCTACTCAAGCACAGGATCGCGGCCTACCGCACCTTGAGCAGCGTGGCGGAGCGACGCAGTTGATCGTCGACGGCGCGCCGTACCTTATCTTGGGCGGGGAAACGGCCAATTCCAGCACTAGTGACCTGACCTACATGGAACCGGTCTGGCCCAGATTGAAAGCCATGCACCTCAACACGGTCTTGGTGCCCGTCGCGTGGGAGACGATTGAGCCGGAAGAAGGCAGGTTCGACTGGCGCAACCTCGACGGGATGCTGGAACAGGCACGCCGGAACGACATGCGGCTGGTACTTCTGTGGTTCGGCTCGTGGAAGAACACCTTCTCCAGCTATGCGCCTGGATGGGTAAAGCGGGACCAGAGGCGTTTTGCCCGGGTGAGAACGAGCGATGGCCGCGGTACCGAGCGGCTAACACCCTTCAGTGCCGCCGCACGCGATAGCGATGCGCGCGCCTTTGCCGAATTGATGCGCCACTTACGCGCAGTGGATGGCGCGCGTCACACGGTGCTGATGATCCAGGTCGAGAACGAGGTCGGCGTCATCCCGCAGTCACGCGATCACTCCCCGGCGGCGGAGGCGGCCTTTGCCGGCCCAGTTCCATCTGCTCTAATGCAGTATCTAGCGGCCAATCGCTCGCGGCTGAACCGCGAGCTGCGTGCCGGATGGGAGGATGCTGGCGGGCTGATGGAAGGCAATTGGCAACAGGTGTTCGGCAGCGGGTCGATGACCGACAGTCTATTCATGGCCTGGCACTACGCCACCTTCTTGGAAAAGGTGACCGCCGCCGGCAAGGCGCAGTACAACTTGCCAATGTTCACCAACGCCGCACTGATCCGACCGAATTACGAACCCGGCCAGTACAACTCTGGCGGTCCCGTGCCCCACGCGCTTGATATCTGGCATGCTGGGGCGCCCTCGCTCGATTTCCTGTCTCCCGACATTTACTTCGAGGATTTCGGCAACTGGGCCGCACGATATGCCCGACCCGATAATCCGCTGTTTGTACCGGAGGCGCGCGGCGGGCCCGAAGGTGCCGCCAACGCATTATATGCCTTTGGATCGCTGCGCGCGATCGGCTTCTCCCCCTTCGGTATCGACGGCGCCGCGGCGCCGCCGGCGGCAGGGGATGCCAGCATCGGGGTTGGTACCGGTAGCGGCGATGATGCGGCGATCGCCGGCCTCTTTGCTCGCCTCGAGGCGCTGGCACCGCTGTTGCTGCAGAAGCAGGCGGAGGGGAAGGCCAGCACCATCATCTTGGAAAGCGCAGCGCAGCGCGTCGGCCGCCTGCGCATCGGCAATTACATGGTGAACATGGTGCGGGCTGAAGGGCCGGACGGGCGCGTCGATGCAACCAGCCGGGTCGCCGCCATGTTCTTGCAGACGGGGCCTGACGCGTTCACCGTGGTTGGAAGCGGCGATGCCGTCATCACCTTTACCACCGATACGCCCGGACCGGCGATCGTCGGGCTGGAGAGTATCGACGAGCTGGTGCTACGTGATGGACGTCTGCAACGTGGGCGTCGGCTGAATGGCGATGAGAACGGGCAAGGGCAGGTGCTTCGCCTGCATCGCCGCGACGCAGCCGAGGGGCGGGTGCACGTGGTGCAGCTATACCGCTATGATTAAATAGAATTTTGGGCTGCTGTGCCCGGTGACCGCGCTCTCGGCAGCCCCTTCGACTCCGCGTTGGCGAGTGGCCCGCCGGCTGCGTCGCGCCGGACCCGTTCCAGTTTAGGGGTACAGAGGGTTCGTCGGTCGATCCTTGGCTCGGTCGTCGGGGAGGGGCAGAAATGCCAACCGAACGAGAGTCGCGCGCCGGCGCGTTGTTGTTCCGCTGCCGATGATGAGGCGTCACGGCTTGGATTGCCGCCGCCATGGCAAGGGCCGCGCCAAGCCGCTTGTTCTCGGCGATCTCGGCCTGGTTGACCCGCTGCATCTTGTCGTAGACGCGGTAGGGCAGCGTTTCGTACCGTGACAACGCGCTCCGGTTCATCGCGACCACCGTCATCAGCGTGCCCCCAATTGCTCGGGCGGCATGCCACTCGGAAGGCGCCGACCAGAGATTGTGACATCTCTATCTGGCTGGAGAGTGACATTTGTACGTTGCGCTTACACCCTCCCGCCATCCGTGTTGCCGCCAGTTAGAAAAGGCACATTCCGCCGCAAGATAGAAATGGCACAAACGCCGTTTGCAGCGGGGGCTGCGTGGAGCCCTCCTCGCAGCGCAGCGCTGCCCCCGCTGATGCCACACACTCCCGGCTCCTGTCCCCGGACCCGCTGCGCACGCAGCGGGCCCGGTCACACCGCCTCAAAGATGATGCTCGTGCTATCGGGTAGGGCGTCGACGGCAGCTTCGGCAGAGAAAGCGGACCGGCAGCTCGCGCCCAATCCCCGTCGTTCACCGCCGCATTTGTGGAACCCGAAACCTGCCGTTTGTTCACCTCCGACGGCGAGGCTTGGAATGGCTTGGCCTGGGACAAAGCCGCCCTTCCGTACCGCCATTTCGAACGTCTGCATTTGCCAAAAGCCGACAGCCATCTTGCTTTCGACCGTCATGGATTCCCGGCAGCAGCCGGTCTCCACATGCCTTGTAGCTATTCCGCAGATTCAAGCCTTCAAGGCCGCCCGCTCAACGAGGGGCTGCTGCGTCCTCCCAACCACCGCCGAGACTGCGAAACAGGAAGACTTGCCGTTGAGCAAGGCGGCGGCCCGCGAGTATGCCGAGGAGTTCGGTCTCGTAGGCCGTGCGGCGGGCGTCGAGAGCAACAAGCGGATTTGCATCGCCCACACGGACACGCGCTTCGGCTCGGCGCGCTGCGGTCTGTGCGTCCACCAAGGCGGCTGCAAACGACTGGTTGGCGCGACGTTCGGCATCCACATCAGCCAGAGCCGTTTCCACTTCGCGCAGGGCCCTGAGCCATGCGGCGTCATACTGGGCGAGCGCGCCTTCCTGATTGGCCTCGGCCAGTGCGATGCGGGCCTTGATGCGGGCAGGATTGAGGAACGACCAGCTGATCAGCGGCGTGATGAAAGCATCCAGCGAGCCGCGGATGAGGCCACCCGATGCGCCGAGCGTCACGCGGGGGTACATCTCGGCTTTCGCCACTTTCACCCGCGCGGCAGCCGCCGCGAGCCGCCGCTCTGCCTCGCGGATATCGGGGCGGCGGGCGAGCAGGCCTGCACCATTGCCAATCGGCAACGCTGCCGTCAATGACGGCGGGCGCTCGCACCGAAACTGTGCGGCCTCGGCAGGCGGCAGGCCCTCCAGATTGGCTAGGAGATAGCGGGCGCGCTGCGAGTCAGCCTCGAAGAAAGGCAAGCCAGCTTCCAGCCTGCCCAGCAATTGGCGGGCCTGCGCCAGTTCGAGCGGAGACACTTCACCCGCCTTTACCTGAAGCGAAACAGTTTCCGCCAGCGCGCGCTGGGTCGCAATCTGGCGCGTCGCGACACGGGAAAGTTCACCGGCCCAGCAGAGATCGAGCCAGGCCCCGACCACATCGGCCGCCACCGCTAGACGCACACCGTCACGAGCTGCCGCTGCCGCCTCGGCATCGGCACTGGCGGCGGATGACTGATTGCGCAGGCGGCCGAAGAGATCGGCCTCCCAGACTGCTTCCGCGCCCAGTTCGTAGCTCGATTTGGGCACGCTGGTCGTGCTCGGCTGGTTGGCTCCGCGCGTCGTCGGGCTGGCTCCGCTTTCCAGCGCCACGTCCGGCGTGCGGGTCGCGCCTGCCAGCCGGGAATTGGCGCGCGCTGCATCGAGGTTCGCGACCGCCAGGCGCACATCGCGGTTGGCGGCAAGCGCGCGGGCGACGTGCTCGTTCAGCGCGGCATCGCCGTAGAGTCGCCACCATTTGTCGGGCAGCGGCGCAGAGTTAGCTGCGCCCACGAACGGTGCGCTGGCGGCAGGCGGTGGTAAGGGTGCTGCGTCCGGCGGCGATTTCGCCACGCATCCTGCCAGCAAAAGAGCGACCAGCAGTGCGCGCTTCATGCGGCTCGCCCCTTGCCGAAGCGCAAGTAGAGTGCGGGCATCCAGATCAGGTTGAGCACGGTCGAGCTCACCAGTCCGCCAAGGATCACGAGTGCCATGGGGTATTCGATCTCGTGGCCAGGCACGTTGCCGCGCACCACCAGCGGGAGCAGCGCCAGCGCCGCCGTGCCTGCGGTCATCAGGATCGGCACCAGCCGTTCGGCGGCGCCCCGCTGCACCAGCGCAAGGCCGAAGGGCTGATCCTCCCCGCGCTCCAGATGGCGGAAGTGGCTGAGCAGCATGATGCCGTTGCGCGCAGAGATACCCAGCACGGTAACGAAGCCGACCAATGCGCCCATCGAGAGCACCCCGCCGCCCAGTGCCGCTGCCGCAACGCCGCCGACCAGCGCGAAGGGCAGGCTGAGCGCGACAAGCGCAACGATCCGCCCCGAACGAAACTCCAGCCAGACGAGGAACAGAATGCCGACGAGGCAAACAAGCGAGAGCCAGCCCAGCTGCGCCTTCGATTCCTGCAATGTTTTCCACTCGCCGAGGAACTGGGGGTAATAGCCGGCGGGCATGGTCATGGTTTTCACCTTGCGCTCGACCGCCTGCGCCACGCTGGCGAGATCGGCGCCGTCCTTGATATTGAGTGTAACATCGATGCGCCGCGAACCTGCCTCGCGTTTGATCTCGCCCGCTGCCGGGGCCACGCCGACGCGCGCAAGATCACCGAGGCGAAGTGCCGATCCCGTCTGGCCGGGAACGACTAGCCGCCGGAGCGCGCCAAGATCGCTGCGGGCCTCCGGCACCGCCCACACCGCGACGTCGAAGCTCTTCTGGTCGCGGTAGATTTCGCCGACCCGCGTCCCGCCGATCAGCGTGGCCGCCGTGCGGCGCACATCGCCTGCGGTCACACCGGCAAGCGCCAGAACATCGGGCCTCGGCGCAATCTGGATCTGCGGGATCAGGCTCTGCTGCTCCACTTTCAGGTCCTTGACGCCCTCGATGCCATCGAGCGCGCCGCGCACCTTTTCGGCAAGGCTGCGAAGCTCGGCCAGATCGGGGCCATAGAGCCGCACCACGACAGTCGCACCGGCCCCGGTGAGCACTTCCTTGATGCGTTCGCGCAAGTACGTCAGCACATCGCGCTGAAGGCCTGGATAGCCGGCGATGGCGGTCTCGATGCGCTTCACTGCCGCGTCATGGTCGGCGGTTTCATCGAGGCTGATCCACAGTTCGGTGAAATTGGGCCCGTAGACTTCATCGCCCTGCTCGGCCCGGCCGATATGCGAACCGAAGTTGCGGACGCCGGGGATCGCGGTGAGTTCCTTGGACGCGCGCATGGTGATTCGGTCCATCGCTTCGATTGAAGTGCCGGGCTTCTCGACGAAGTGCATAAGGAAATCGGTTTCGCGGAAATCGGGCAGGAACTGCTGGCGCAGCAGGCCCATGCCCGCGAATGACAGCAGGATGCCGCCCGCAACCACGGCGACTGCGATACCGCTCCGGGGGGCTAGCCGTTCGAGCACGCGGCCATAACGGGTGCGCAGGCCGATCACCCAGCGCGGTTCGGCGCGCTCCGCCGCGCCCGGCAGCAGCATGAGGCACATCGCCGGGGTGACCGTCAAAGCCACCAGAAGCGAGGCTGCGATGGCCGCGATATAGGCCATTGCGAGCGGACGGAAGAAACTGCCCGAGACGCCGCCGAGGAAGAACACCGGCAGGAACACCAGCATGACGATGGCGCTGGCAAACACCACCGCGCTGCGCACTTCCAGGCTGGCCGCCAGCACCACGGCGAACGGCGAGCGCGGCTGTTCTCGCGCTGCTTCGAGCCGCAGCCGCCGTCCGATGTTCTCGACATCGATGATCGCATCGTCAACGATTTCGCCCAGCGCGATCACCAGCCCGGCGATCACCATGGTGTTCATGCCGACCCCGAATGCAGTGAGCGCCAGCACGGCCCCCACAAGCGAGAGCGGGATGGCGGTCATGCTGATCAGCGCGGTGCGCCAGTTGCGGGTGAACAGGATGAGCACCGCAGCCACCAGCAGAACGCCGATACCCATTGCCTCACCCAGATTGGCCAACGCGCGTTCGATGAAGGTCGCAGGGCGGAAGATCGTGCTGTCGACGTTCATGCCCTTGAGGCCGGGCCGCAGTTCGGCCAGCGCCTTGTCGATGCCGCGCGTCACGTCCAGCGTATTGGCGCCGAGCTGCTTCTCCACGATCAGCAGCAGGCCAGGGCGGCCATTGATGATCGCATCGCCGATGGGCTGCGCAAAGCCTTCGGTCACCTTGGCGACATCCCCGATGCGCACGGGCGCGCCGCCAACCGTGCGGATGACGGCGCTCGCCAGATCACTGCCAGTCTTGACGCCGACCACCTGCCGCACGGCCAGTCGCTGGTTGGGGCTGTCGACGAAACCACCGCCTGCAATCACCACCGCATCGCCTGCCGCGCGCTGGACATCGGCCACCGTCACCCCGGCAGCCGCAAGCCGCACCGGATCGACCTGAACCTGCAACTGCCGGTCACGCGCGCCCCACATCGCGACATTGGCGACACCGGGTACCGCCATGAGGCGCGGGCGGATCGTCCAGCGCGCCATTTCGGTCATGGTCATCTGGTCGAGCGTGTCGGACCAGATGCCGATCTTCATCGCCCGGCTGGTGGCCGAGAGCGGCGCGAGCATGACCGGCGGGCGCACCGCAGCAGGCAGCCGCGGGATGACCGTTGCCAACCGTTCCTGCACCATCTGGCGCGTGCGGACCGGATCGGCGGCACGGTCCATCACCAGCACCACCGACGAGAGGCCCAGCACCGATTTTGAGCGCAGCGTGGTAAGGCCCGGCACCCCATTCACCGCCGTTTCGATGGGCACCGT
This sequence comes from Sphingomonas elodea ATCC 31461, assembly GCF_000226955.1. Lineage (GTDB taxonomy): Bacteria > Pseudomonadota > Alphaproteobacteria > Sphingomonadales > Sphingomonadaceae > Sphingomonas > Sphingomonas elodea. The sequence goes on along the minus strand of NZ_AGFU01000023.1, from coordinate 87,744 downwards.
GACCAGCGCCTCCACGTCCTCGGTCGCCAGTCCCGGTGCCTCGGTCTGCACCTCCACGATGGGCGGCGCGAACTCTGGAAAGACATCGAACTTGGCGTTCATGGCGGAGCGCACACCGATCACGGTCAGCACAGCCGCAATTGCCATTACCAGCGCGCGCTGGCGCAGCGACGATCCGATCAGCGCGGCAAGCATCACTTGGTGCCGAACTCGGTGCCGAACAGTTCGGCAGCCCCGGCGGTCACGACCCGAACGCCAGAAGCGAGGCCGCGCGCCACCATGGCCCGCTTGCCCATGATGCGGGCAACTTCCACCCGCCGACGTTCAAACTGGCGAGGCGCGGTTTCGACATAGACCCATTCGCCGCCATTGATGTCGGTCAGGATCGCCGAGGCGGGCACTTCGATGGCGGCAGCGTCGGGGCCGCCCTGTTCCGGGAGATCGACGAGCACCCGTTCGCCTACCCTCAGGCCTGCCCGCATGGCCGGAGCGTAGTAGAGATCAATGCTGGCCGCTCCCGTCGTGGCCGTGGCTGGCCCACGCACGGGCGTTGCCACGATCCCGCCAGTGCCGCCCACCGGCCTGACGGAAACGGAGGCTCCACGATCAAGCCGCGCCAGGTCGGCAGCGGGGACTTGCGCGCGCACCCAAAGTGCCCCGCCATCGGCTAGGGTTGCCACGGCAGGCCCAAGCGCCCGCCTCTGCCCGGTTGCGCCGGCCAAAGCAGCCTTGGCGGCGGCGACCTGCTGGGTCGCCTCATCGCGTGCGCGTATGCTGCCAGCTTCTGCGTCCACAAGGCCGCTGGCGCGCCGTAGATTGGCCTCGGCCAGCGTCAGATCGGCCATCGCGCGCTGCGCATCGGCATCAGCACGCGCCTGCAATCCCGCCAGCGCTGTCTGATCGGTTCCGGCTGCCACTGGCAGACCACCGCCACGCGGCGCGGCAACGATCTCGCCGGGCACGGTCCGGGCAAAGACGTTCGCCTTTGCGGCGCCCGCCACTTCGGTTTCCAGGCCAAGCCGACGCACCGCGTCCGCGGTCAATGTCAGGCGCATGAGCTCGGTTTCATGCCCGACCGCGTCCACTTTGGCAGGCGGCTGTGGTTTGTCCGCAGGGGCCGCCCCGCAGGCCGATACGCCGCAGGCAAGGATGAACGCAGTCAGCGAAGCGTGTGGACGAAGGGGCATCTGCACTGCCTAGCAAACAAGGCTGACGTAACACTGACGTGCTGGGCGCAGTGCCCAGCAACTGGTATCGCTTCGTCCATGCACATCCTACTGATCGAAGATGAAACGCATCTGCGCGTGTTGGCTGCAGAGGGCTTGCGACGACGCGGCTTCGTCGTCGATTCGGCTGGCTCGCTGGCTAGTGCGCGCGATTGTCTGGGTGTGGTGCACCTCGATGCGGCCATCGTTGATCGCCGCCTGCCCGATGGCGAAGGACTTTCCCTGCTCCCGGATTTGGCGCTGCGTGGTGTGCCATCCTTGGTCGCCACGGCCTATGGCGATATCGAGGACCGCATCGCCGGCCTTGATGCCGGCGCTGACGACTACATCGTGAAGCCATATGATCTCGACGAAGTGGCCGCGCGGCTGCGCGCGCTGCTGCGCCGCCCCGGTCAGCGCGTGCCCCCGGTTCTGACTCACGGCCTGTTGCGGCTGGACCCAGCCGGAAGGCAGGCCTGGCTCGGTGATGTACGACTCGATCTTGGACGACGCGAGTTCGCCCTCCTCCAGCTGCTTATGGAATCCGCGCCCAATGTCGCCGTGCGCGATATGGTGCAGGACCGGCTCTACACGCTCGATGAAGCGGTGAGCCCAAATGCGGTGGAGGCTATCGTCTCACGGCTGCGTCGGCGGCTTGCGGCTGGTGGCTGTGGGATCGAAAGCCGGCGCGGCATCGGCTGGCGCCTGGTGCTCGGGACGAGGGCGTGATGGCCTCGCTCAGGAGCCGCATCGGTCTCTCTATCGCCGCCATTATCGTCGTGGCGGCCGTGGCTACGCTCGGTTTCGTTGCCCTTGAATTGAAGGAACTTGAGCAGGGCAGAAATGTCGATCCAGCCCATGTAGAATATGCAGAACTGCTGCTGGTCCTTCTGCCGTTCGCAGTGATTGCTCCGCTGGTGGGCGTGCTGGTGGCCGGCTGGAGCCTCAAGCCGCTCTCTTCCGCCGTCGCCGCATTGCAAGAGATCGGGCCTGACCAACCGGACAGGAGACTTTGCGAGGAAGGACTGCCGAAGGAAATCCAGCCCTTCGTAGCCGCGACAAATCAGGCGCTTGATCGCCTCGCCTTTGCCTATCTGAACGAGCGGCGGTTAGCGGCCGATGCAGCCCATGCGCTTCGCACCCCACTCGCGCTTGCGAAGCTGCGGATAGACCAGTGGCAAGACGGTGCCAGCATCGATGTGGCGGGTCTGGCCACCGATCTGGACCGTATGCAACGGTCCATCGCTCAGGTGCTCGCCATGGCCCGGCTGGATGGCCCCAGTAAGCCCGGTGGTTGCGCGCCCCTTGTCGATGCGTCCCGACTGGCCCGGCAGATTGCCGCCGAGTTTTTGCCACTTGCTGACAAGATGGGCCGCACAATCACCGTCGATGCCGAGTTAGCGGCTCAGGTGAATGTGCCTGACCTCGATGAGGCTTTGCGCAATCTCGTCAGCAATGCGCTGCTCCATGGTCAGAGAAGTGTTTCTTTGTCGGTGTCCGTGACTGGCGAGGAGATTGTCATCATCGTGCAGGATGAAGGGACCGGTGTCCCGGAAGTCGAGAGGATCCGGATGCTCAGTCGCTTCGCCAAAGGGGAGCACTCGCCCGGCTCAGGCCTTGGGCTTGCCATTGCTTCAGCAGTGATGGAACGGGCTGGCGGGCGGCTCACTTGGCCGATGCCTTCAACATTGCAGTTGCATATGGCAGGATGCTCGCTCGCCGCTAACGGCGATGGCTAGCGCGAGTGACTATAGCCTGAGACGCTTTGCAATCAGACTGCTACAGCGCGCTCGATAGTCGGCTTCGGTCAGAAGCAGACGATCGAGCTGGCACATATGCACGACCTATTTTGGTCGATTGTGTTGAAAAAGGCGGCTTCGAGCGCCGGTCGGCATGATGGGTGAGCGCTGCTGACGAGCGGGCGCGGCGCTTACTGCGCTCCGGCCATGGCGGGCATCGGGATAATCTTGGCGAGCTTGCGGAGGTTCTGGGCGGTGGCGGCGAGGTGGAATTCATCTTTCGCACCATTGGGTCCTCGGAGCCGCAGGCGGCGCAGATTGAGGATGCGCTTGAGGTGGGCGAACAGCATCTCGACCTTCTTCCGCTGGCGGCGGGATGCGACATAGGCGTCAGTGTCGGCGATATCGCGCGCCATGTCGCGGGCGCCCTCATGGATTGAACGCAGGATCTTGCGGGTGGGTGCGTTGGGGCAGCAACGCGGCTTGAGGGCGCAGGCGTCGCAATCATACTTGCTGGCGCGGTACCGGGCCATGCCCTCTGCGTCGACGAAGGGGCGCGCTTCCCGATAGTGCTTCCGGCGTTGCCGCAGGCGCTTGCCGGCGGGGCAGACATAGCTGTCATCGTCATGGTCGAAGACGAAGTCGGCGCGCGCGAAGCTGCCGTCGCGCCGGGCCGACTTGTCGAACACCGGGATGTGCGGCTCGATGCCGCGTTCCTCCACCAGCCAGGCCAGGTTCCTGGCATCGCCGTATCCGGTATCCGCCGCGAGCCGCTCGGGCCACAGTCCGAACCGGTCGTGCGTGCGCTCGATCATCCGGCGCTGGGCGGTGACCTCGGCCTGGCGGATCGCGGTGGTCGCCTCGACATCGACGATCACGGCATGGTCGAGGTCGATCAGATAGTTGGTCGAATAGGCGAAGAAGGCGCGGTCGCGTGACGCCGCCGTCCACCGTGCCGCGGGATCGGCCACCGCCAGTTGCTTGGGCGGCACCGGCGTCGCACCGCCGAACGCGGCATCGTCGAGCACGGCCAGATATTCCCGCACCGCATGGCTGGCGCTGGCCGGGGGAAGCTGCCCGGCATCATCGACGACGTTCTGCCGGCCGGCATCGGCCCGGATCAGGCTGGCATCGACCGCGAAGCCTTCGCCGCCGACCAGCTTCTCGGCGATGCAGCGCGCCACCGTCGTCTCGAACAGGCGGCGCAGCAGGTCGCTGTCGCGGAACCTGCCGTGCCGGTTCTTGGAGAAGGTCGAGTGGTTCGGCACGTCGCCTTCCAGCCCGAGCCGGCAGAACCAGCGATAGGCCAGGTTCACATGCACTTCCTCGCACAGCCGGCGCTCGGAGCGGATGCCCATCTAATAGCCGATGATCAGCATCCGCAGCATCAGCTCGGGATCGACCGAGGGGCGGCCCTTCTCGCTGTAGAAGGGACGCAGCTGCTCGCGCAGATCCGACAGGTCGACGAAGCGGTCGATCGAGCGCAGCAGGTGGTCCGCCGGCACGTGCCGCTCCAGGTTGAAGCTGTAGAAGAGCGACTCCTGCGACACGGTTCGCTCGCCCATCATCCGCACGTCTCCCGCCGACCAACGAGAGTGAATCAGACCGTCACCGCGACTTCAAGGGCAGGTTTTTCAACACAATCGGGCGGGAACAGACCGGCAGCTTTTCCATCATCAGCGGACAGTCTGCTTTTCCCCGGCGGCGGAGTCCAGCTGACGCTTTACGCGGGGGAGGGGCGGTCTTCCCCGTCGCTTTGGTAGCTCGTTCCCCAATCGTCCCTCATCCAGCACCACCCGCGACGTAGCGAAAACGCCCACCGACTGTGAGCTGCGAGCTGGCGCATTGTTGTTCCGCTGCCGGTGGTGCGGGTTGGCGCTCTGTATAGCCTGCGCCATGGCAAGGGCCGCGCCAAGCCGCTTGTTCTCGACGATCTCGGCCTGATTGACCCGCTGCATCTTGTCGTAGACGCGGTAGAGCAGAACCACTTCGCCGTGCCGCACCTCAATGCGCCCATCGGGAAATTCGCATACGTGGACGCGCTTGCGGGCCAGCGTCCGCGCCAGCGGCGTCGGCTCCAGGATGAACATCGCCTTGTTGTAGTGGAGCGCCAGAGCGCCGGTGACGGAGCGCTCGACGCGCCAGACCATCTCGGCTTCCACATTCTCGTTCGGGGCAAGCGGCCGATGGGCGTCCCGAGGATCCGCAGGTGGGCAGGCGAACTGAGCATTGTGGCGCAGGAGGTAAGAGAGGAGGAAGGTGTTGGCCTCTTCGATGGAGGAGATGCCTTCAAGCCGCATCGCTTTGACGAGGCGGTTCTGGAGCGTGCTGTTGGCCCGCTCGACCCGCCCCTTGGCCTGGGGTGAGTTGGCGCAGATGATCTCCACGCCGAGCTTGTCGAGCGCGCGGCCGAGGTGCGACATGCCGTCGCTGTCCGCCGTCGCGCGGTTGTTCCGGAAGGCGCTGTGCTTGTCCGAATAGAAGGCGATCGGCTTGCCGTGCTTCTCAAGATAGGTGCGTGTCGCCTGCAGGTAGGAGAGGGCGCTCTCGCTTTCCGCCATCTCAAGGTGCATCAGCTCGCTGGTGGCATCGTCGATGTAGACCAGCAGGCTGCAGCGTGGGCCGCGACCCTCGAACCAGTCATGATCCGAGCCGTCGACCTGGATTAGCTCGCCGCGGCGCTCGCGGCGGTTGCGGGTCTGGTGGAGCCTGGCGCGCTTGGCAGCCTTGGCTCTCCAGAGGCCGGCGCCGATCATCAGCTGGCGCAGCGTCTCGTGCGACAGCGTGATGCCGTGGCGCTCGGCGAGATACTCGGCCGCGAGCGTCGGGCCGAAATCGGCATATCGCTCGCGAACGATGGCAACGACATCCTCGCGGAAGGCATCGCTGAACCGCCGATTGCTGGGGCGGCCTCGCTTCCGCGATACCAGGCCAGCAGCGCCGTCCGCGCGTAGCCGGCGGAGCAGCCGATATAGTTGACTGCGCTCCAGTCCAAGGAGCTCCATAGCCCGGGCCGGCCGAAGCTCGCCGCGCTCGAGCCGCATCAAGGTGTCGAACCGGTGGATCTCGGTATCGCTCATCGCCAGCACCGCCATCGCTGCACACCCTCATTGTCGAGGGCGCCCATGGACACGATCGCCTCAGCGAAGGCACGATTGTGCCATTTCTAATTTGCTGAGCTGTGACATTTGTACGTTGCGCTTACACCCTCCCGCCATCCGAACAATCGATAATATAGATTATGTAAATCATTCTGGAAGGTTGACGTCCGTAGCGCAATTTTCTCGTGCGCACGCAAGCCTGGCTGCCCGCCCCAAAAGCAGTGGTCTCGCAAGAAAAGCGCGGCAACGCATCGTTGTCAGGCCGAAGATCAGCGGCGACGCCCGCGCGTGGATCGTGCCGCCTTAGCACCATCGCCAGCGCGATGTGATGGAGGGTCGCCGTCTCCTCGCCTGAGGTAGACCACTGGTTGGTGCCGGTTGCAGGATCCCAACGCGATCGGCCACACCGTCCGCGCGGTCGGCCCGCAGGTCGGCTCAGGGCTTTCTGGTGGCCGTGACGCCCGCTTCGGTCTGGACGACGGGCTTCATGGTCCTGTCCGGATTGTACGTCAGCCGCTCGACGGTCACCGCGCGGCGGCCGATGGCGCCGTTCAGATCGCCGATCGAAAGGGTCGCATTGTGCAGGAACAGATACCAGTCGCCCTTGAACTCGGCGATGCCGGGGTGGATGGTGAAGCTGTACTTGCCCGAGCCGGTGAGCTCGCCGCGATAGGTCCAGGGTCCCTGAAGGGAGGGCGCGGTGGAATAGGAGATCTTCTCGTCGCGATGCGTCGCGCGATCAAGCGATGCGTAGGTCAGATAGTAGAGGTTGCCGCGCTTGTGTAGCCAGGGCCCTTCCTCGAAATGCGGCGGGGTGATTTCGGTGATCGGCCCGTCGAGCTCGATCATGTTGGGCTTCAACCGGGCGATGTAGCACTGGCGATTTCCCCAGGCGATCCAGGTGGTGCCGTCGTCGTCGGTGAAGACGGTGGGGTCGATGTCCTCCCAGCTATGGGTGCCCTTGGGGGTCATGCGGTTCGTGATCAGGGCCGAGCCCTTGGCGTCGACGAAGGGCCCGGTCGGGCTGTCGGACACGGCGACGGCGATCGCCTTGCCGGGATTGGTCGCGTCATGCTCGACCGCCGCGTAGAACCAGAACTTCCCGTTCTTCTGGATCGCCTGCGAGGCCCAGGCGTCCTGCTTTGCCCATTTGAAGTCGGCGACGCGCAGGATAGGGCCATGATCGGTCCAATGGCGCATGTCGGTCGTGGAGTAGACCAGCCACTCGCGCATGTTGAACATTTCATCGCGCTGGGCTTCGTCGTGCCCGACGTAGAGATAGAGCCTGTCCTTCACCACCAGAGGCGCGGGATCGGCAGTGAACTTGTCCCGGATGATCGGATTCGAGCCGGGCACGGGCGGTACTGCCTGCTGCGCGAATGCCGTCGTTGCGATGCTTGCCAAGCACATTGCGACCAGGGCTGCCTGCGTTCGTCGCTTGCGCATCATTCTCTCCCGCTATTTTGCCTGCGACATTACTCGGTGTAGTTTATGGGTCAACCTGCTCGGCAACGGGGTGCGAGCGCGGCTCGTCCGTTAACCAAGCCTCGACCTAGTTCCGATATATTCATGGCCATGCGCCCGCAGGCCCCGCCCTATTTCCGTCTGATCCCGTGCGCGCTCGGCGGCGATGTGCGTGGCGCCGTCGCCGCGATCGGGGCGCTGGCGATCACCGCCCTGCTGGGCATGGCGACCATCTCCGTCGATCTCGCGCGCGGCTACAGCCAGATGATCAGCAACCAGCGGACCGCTGATGCCGCCGCGCTCAGCGCCGCCCTCGCCTACAGCGCCGCCAACGCCAACGAAGCCGTGCTGCTGCCGACCGCCCAGGACGTGGCGGTGGCGAACGGCATGACCAATGCGATCGTGACCGCGGCGCTGGTGACCGACGTGCCGAGCAGCGGCGCCAAGGCGGTGAAGGTGACCGTGACCACCCCGGTGCCCTTTGCCGTAGCCACCGCGCTGGGCTATCGCGGCAGCTATCAGGTGGGCGCGGCGTCGTTCGCCTCGCTCGGCAGCACCAGCCCGATCGCGCCGCCCTGCATTCTCGCGCTCGCCTCCTCCGGCACCGGTATCGCCACCAGCGGCGGCGCGACCATCGATGCGCCGGACTGCTCGGTCGCGGCGGTGGCCGATATCGCCAATCGGGGGACGCGCATCGCGGCCAAGAACATCGTGTCGGGCGCGGGTAGCGTGCTGAACGACTGGGGCACGCTCACCACCACGTTGCTCCGCTATGCGGGCAGTTTCACCAATCCATCGTGGAACGGCAACATTCCGCCTGCCGACAAGCGGGTCAACACCGCGACCTCGCTCGCCGATCCATTGGAGGGCAATGCCGAGCTGGCGGCCGCACGGCAGCTGATCGGCAGCAGAACGGCGCCGCGCACGATCAGCAATCCCTCGACCCCGGCGGGCGCCGACTGGGTGATCGGCGGATCGCCCTCCATCACCGTTGCGGCGTACCGCAGGGGCTCGTCGAGCAACTTCGTCATACCCGCCGGAACCTACACGATCGGGCGACTGACGATCGAGGGCGGTATGAACGTCCAGTTCCAGAGCGGGTCGACCATCACCGTCGCCAACGGCGTGTCGATCGGCGGCGGATCGACGGTGACGTTCGGCGACGTCAACCTTGCGATCAATGGCGGATTCGACAGCGGTTCGAACGGGGTGACGTTCGGCAATGGCAGCCTGGCGATCGGGAGCGGGACGATCAGTTTTTCGGGGACCAACCGTTTCGGCAACGGGCCTGTGACCGTCAACGGCGCGCTGGCGCTGGGCGGTGGTGCGACACTGGCGCTGGGAGCCGGCGACCATGCCTTCGGCGCGATCAGCATCGCCGGGGGCAGCTGGCTGACGATGGGCGCGGGTGATCTCGACGTGCGCGGCGGCATCGCCATCGACGGCGGATCGACGCTGGCGGCGGGCGCCGGGGCGTACCGGATCGGCGCCGTCGGATCGGCCCCGGCGATCGCCCTGTCCGGCAGCGCGGTGATGCTGATGGGTGACGGCGCGTTCAGCGCGGCCGGCGATATCGTCACTGCCGGCGGCAGCCGGATCGTGTTCGGCCGGACCGCCAACCATCTGATCAAGGGCAATCTGAACGTTGCGGGTTCGGCGCTGTTCGGTGCGGGACGATACACGGTCTCGGGCAATCTGGTGAACGGCACCGGCGGCACTACCTGGCCCTACAGCTCGCCGGTGACGGGCCAGAGCTACGGATCGACGCTGGAGGGCGTCGACGTTTCCGGGTTCGACCTGGCGGGGGTGAACGTGTCGATCCTGCTGTCCGGCACGATCAACCTGGCGGGCGGCGCAAAGAGCAAGCTGATCGCGAGCAGCACCACCGTTTCCGGCGGCGCGATCGCCGACCTGCTGCTCGACAGCCTGACCGGCGAAGCGACGAGTTGGTCGGCGGGCGCGCAGAACGTCTTCGTCGGCGCGGTCCACCTGCCCAATTCCGACCTGACCATGTCGGGCGGGAGCTCCACCTTGTCCGCCGGGCAGTGCTTCATGCTGATCGTGCGGACGATCACCGCAAACGGCGGCGCGGCGGCAGGATCGGCCTGCACAAGCATCGTCGGCAGCGGCAGCAGTGGCGGCGCGACCGCGATCGGGCTGGTGCAATGAACCGGTCCCGCCTGATGCGCGACCAGCGCGGCGCCGCGACGATCGAGTTCGCGATGCTCACCCTGTTCTTCTTCGTCTTCGCCTTGCTGGCGCTGGATGTGGGCGGCTATTTCGTCCAGCGCAGCCAGATGGCGGCGGCGGTGTCGGCCGGCTCGATGTCAGCCTTCGCCAACCGCAATGCGGTGCCGTTCCAGAGCCTGCCGGGCTATGTCCAGAACGCCGCCCGGCTACCCGGCGCGCCGCAGGTAAGCATCGCCTGCAACGGCGTGGCGGGTGGCTGCACCAACAGCAATCGCAGCTGTGCCTGCCTTTCCAAGACCGGCGGCTTCGTCGACGCCATCTGCGGCGGCAGCTGCGGCGCGGGCACGACGCCCGGCTCCACTGGGGGCTATTATCTGCAGATCACCGCCTCTGCCCAGTATAAGGCGATGGTGCTGCCCAGCGGCATGCTGAACGGCACGCCGATCGTGCAGTCCGTGATGATCCGCCTGCAATGAAGCGGCGGACGCTCCCCCACGACCAGGCCGGGGCCACCGCGATCGAGTTCGCGCTGCTGGCGCCGGTGTTCCTCGCGCTGCTGTTCGGCATCGTGGAGGTAGGCCGGCTGCTCTGGGTGAAGCAGGTGCTGACGGAAACCGCCTACAGCACCGCCCGCTGCGCCGCTCTCGCCGCGCCGTGCAAGGCGGCGGCCGACGTCCAGAGCTTCGCCGCGGCGCGTGCGCTGCGCTGGGGACTGAAGCTGGATGCGGCGCTGGTCGCCTATGCGCCGAACATCACCTGCGACGGCAATGCCGCGAGCATGCAGGTGACGATCAGCTACGGCTTCGCCTCTCCCCTCACCGGCTTCCTGCCCATGCTGCCGACGACGGTGCAGGGGCGCGGCTGCTTTCCCAAGCTGTCCTGAGGCGCGCGACAGGGCGACATTTCATTGGATCGCGGCGAGGAGCCCGTCGCGCAACCATCCTCCAAGCCAGGCGCCGGCGATCTCCGCCCCGCGGCCCTCGCCATGTTCGGCTGCCAATGCCGCGCAGAGGTCGCCGAAGCGCATCCCGGACTGGAGCTGACAGATCGCCCCCGCTTCCGTCGGTTCGATCGTCCGGAAGCTGGGATGGAAGCCGTCCCGCCAGACCAGCACGACGCGCGGTGCGGTGAGGGTCTGCGCCGGCGGCAGGACCGTTCCCGCCGAGAGCGCCTGCCACAGTGCGGCGGCATTGGTTGCGACCGGCAGCAGCGCGAGGCTGGGCACGAACGCGAAGCGCGCCTGGTCCCAATCCACTTCGCCCAGCCGGTCCGCTGTGAGCGGCGCGACATCCGGGGAGGTGAATGTCGCTGCCAGGCACCCCTCGATCCGGGCCAGCTCCGCGCATTCGGGATCCGCCGGGTAGAGCGCCGCGATGGTCTCCGGGAAATCCGCCCCATAGGCGTCGAGCGTCCAGGCGCGGGGCGGCGAGGCCTCGACGTGCCGGGCCGATGCCGACAGGAAGGCCGGTTCCCCCAGCCATTGCCGCAACTGCGGGAATCCGCTCTCGAGCGCGGCGATCAGCTGGCTGCGATAGGTGTTGAGATAGACGTCCAGCCCCGCCCCGCCGCCGAGCGCCGTCGCGGCGGACGGGCATTCCGCCTGCAGCCAGCGACCGAAACCGGCCTGGATCTCGGCCAGCGTCACGCGGCCATGTCCAGCGCGGCGATCGCCCGTGCCCGATCGAGTTCGGCGAGCAGCTCCGGCAACGGCGGGATGGCGTCGTCACGCTCGATCATCGTCGCCACCGGCCCCAGCCGCGCGAGCGCATCGGCGTAGAGGGCCCAGACGAGGTCCGGCACCGGCTGGTCGTGCGTGTCGATCAGCAGCGTCTCGCCCCGGCTGTGCCCGGCCAGGTGGATCTGCCGCACGCGCCCCGCCGGAATGCCGGCGAGATAGGCGTGCGCATCGAAGCCGTGATTGGTCGCGCTGACGACAATGTTGTTGACGTCGAGCAGCAGGTCGCAGCCCGTGCGGGCGCAGAGCGCGGCGAGAAATTCCCACTCGGTCCTCTCGGCACCGTCGAAGGCGACATAGCTGGATGGATTTTCGATCAGCAGCGTTCGTCCCAGCGTCGTCTGTGCGGCGTCGACATTGTCGCACACGATCTGCAGCGCCTCTTCCGTATAGGGCAGGGGCAGCAGGTCGTGCGACTGGAAATCGCCGAAGCGCGTCCAGCAGAGATGGTCCGATACGAACAGCGGGTCGATCGCGTCGACCAGGTCGCGCAGCCGGGCCAGATAGTCCGCGTCCAGCCCATCGGCCGAGCCGATCGACATCGACACGCCGTGCAGCGCCACCGGATAGCGCTCGCGCACGCGCCGCAGCACGTCGCGCGGCCGCCCGCCGGGGACCATGAAGTTCTCCGAGATCACCTCGACGAAATCCACCGGCACCGCCGTTTCCAGAAAGTCGGCATAATGCGGCTTGCGAAGGCCGAGGCCGAAGCGATGGGAAGGGTTCATATAGTCGGTTCCCGGCAAGGCGGCGCGGCCCGGCGTGGGTGCCGGGCCGCGCGCACGCGTCACTTCTTCTCGGTCAGGCTGCCGCCCTGCGCCTTGCAGGCCTTGGCGGTGATCGCCTTGAAGCCCTGACCCTTGCAGCTGTTCTGACCCTTGCAGTCGTTGCTGGCGGTCTTGCAGTCCGACGTGCCCTTGCAGCTGTTGATGCCGTAGCAATGGACTAGCTTTTCGGCAGAGGCGGAGGGGGCGGCGACGCTGGCGCCGGACAGCGCGACGAGGGCGGCGGTGGCGGCAATGCTGGCGCCGGTCTGGATCGTGATCATGGCGGAGGCTCCCTGAGCTTGGTTGATGCCGGTTCGGCCTTCCCGATACGCAGGGCGCGCCGCGCCGGTTACACGCTCACCAGCGCAGCACGCGCGGACCGAGGAGCGCCCCGAGCGCGGCAGCCAGGACGATGCCGAGCGTGTACCAGGTGAGCACGAACACAGCCGCGAACTCGTCGCAGTGCAGGCAGTAGATGGTCGCCGCCCAGGCGCCCGCGGCGAGGCCCGCCGCGGCCCCGGCGGCGCGCAGGTCCGTCGGCGCCAGTTTGCGGAACGCCCAGAGCAGGCCGAGGAAGATCGGCACCGCCAGCAGCAGTACGCGCCAGGGGCACCGGTTCCAGCTCCCCCCCAGCCACATCGACAGCCAGTCGCGCATCGGCGTCCGCGCCATCTCCTCGATCGCGAGCGCGGCGAGCAGTAGAATCGGCAGGGCCAGCGGCCAGAACATGCGGAGCGAGCCGCCGGTCGGCCTGGCCAGCCGGACCGTGGCGGCCACCGCGATCAGGCCGAGCGAAATGGTGTAGGCCCATTTCATCCAGAAAGAGAATCCGTACATCGCCTGCGGAAAGTCCGGGCGGGCGCCGAAGAGGGCGAACACCAGCCCGATGCTTACCACGCCGCCGCCGGCGATGCCCAGGGCGATGCGGCGCCCGATATAGCGCCGCGCGATCGGTGGCACATCGGCGGCGAGCGCGGCGATCAGGCGGTCGGTGCCGCGCTCGGCGTCTCCGGGCGCCATCATTCGTGCCCCCGCAGCCGCGCTGCCAGCGCCTTGAGCCCGCGATGCACCGAGACCTTCACGTCGGACTGGCCGATCCTCGCGCTGTCGGCCGCCTCGGCGACGCTCAGTCCGTCCAGATGGGTGTCCCGGATCGCCCGCGCCTGCTTGGGCGAGAGGCCGGAGAGCAGCCGGTCGACGTCGACGCGCGCCGACACGGCTTCCTCGAAGCCCTCCGTAACCAGGATCGCCTCGACATCCTCGATCGGCACCGACACGCGGCGGCGGCGGAGGTGATCGATCAGCCGGTAGCGCGCCACCGCGTAGAGCCATGCGGTGAACGGCCGGTCGCGATCATAGGTGCCGCGCTTGGTATGGATGGCAATCAGCGTTTCCTGCACCAGATCCTCAATATCCTCGTCGCCGCGCATCCGGCGACGGAAAAAGCTGCGAAGCAGCGGCACCAGCGCGCGAAGCAACGCCGCATGTGCCGCGGCATCGCCGTCGAGTCCCGCCGTCATCCACGCTCGTAGCTCTGCTTCGCTGTGCCGCATTCCCACTCCCCGCACGGGCGATACGCAGCCGATGCGCGTCAGGTTACAGCAGGCACGGCAAAAAGGAATCGCAACGGTCGCGGCGGTCCGGCTGTAACCGCGGTCGGGCGACCCGCGTACGGCGACAGGTGACCCGGCGTCCTCGCTTCCCAGGGGTCACCGCGCGGCGGCCAGCCCCCCTGGACGGCCGCCGCGCGAGAGGCCCCATCCAAGGAGAACCCCGATGATCAAGACCTCCGCCGCCCTGGCCGCCACCCTTGCACTCGGCATCGCCGGCACGGCCGCGCACGCCCAGCAGCCCAAGATGGAAAAATGCTACGGCGTCGCGCTCGCCGGCAAGAACGACTGCAAGGCGGGCGCGGGCACCAGTTGCGCCGGCACCTCGACCAAGAATTATCAGGGCAATGCCTGGAAGCTGGTCAAGGCCGGCACCTGCACCGACATCAAGACGCCGAAGGGCAACGGATCGCTCACTCCCAAGGCGTGACGCCTCCCTGCCCGGCCGCGGGGCGGCCGGGCATCCCCCGACGCCAGGAGCCTTGCATGCCCACCTTCGTCACCCTCTATGCCCGCGCGGGCGACCTTGCCGCGCGCCTTCTGCCGCCGTCGCTGCTGCTGCTCGTGGCGCGGCTCGGCATCGCCGCGATCTTCTTCCTGTCCGGCCGTACCAAGGTGGAAGGCTGGCTGACGATCACCGACGCCACCTATGAACTGTTCCACACCGACTATGCGCTGCCCTTCGCGCCGCCGGTCCTCGCAGCGCATCTCGCCACCTTTTCCGAGCATCTGTTCCCAGTCCTGCTGGTGCTCGGTCTGTTCACCCGGCCGGCGGCGCTGGCGCTGCTGGGCATGACGACGGTGATCGAGCTCTTCGTCTATCCCGATGCATGGCCGACGCATCTCAGCTGGGCGGGCCTGCTGCTGCCGCTGGTGGCGGCGGGCCCGGGTGCCTGGTCGCTGGACCGGCTGCTCGGGCTGGAGACAGCGGCGAGAGGCTAGGCGCGTCGCCTCCGTTCGTCGGCGAGCGTGGTCCGGGCCGCCTCCGCCTCACCAAGCTGGCTGCGCGGCAGGGCGACGCTGCCGGCAGTTCGCCGCATGCGATCGCGTCGGTTGCGGTTCGGATCTGCTTGACCTTGGTGTACCGCGCTCCTTCGCGACGCCTTGTAAGGTTAGGTACGCGCGGTATTCCGGCGATCAGAACGCGATGAAGACAAAGTCGCCGATGGTTCGCCCGGTACGCGCTTCGCAATGGCCGGCGCCGACGGGTGCGGCGACCGGAACGATCAGCACCATTGCATCGCTATGCCGCTCGGCGACGGTACGGAAGCGGCAGCCGCGGCCGGTCGCGTCGGTGACGACGATGTCCACCAGATGCCCGTTGGCTTCGTCGCGCGGTGCCAGCACCTTGCCGCCGACCTGCCGGACGAACGTGCTTGTATGCGGCGACAACGTTGGGCGCAGGTGCCGTTTGATATCGGCCCTCGCATGTTCCACGTGCAGCTTCAGCGTGATGTCCGACCGGTTTTCGACCCGCACCGTGGTGGCACTGGCCAGGCCGGGTGCGCACAGGGCTATAGACAGCAGCAATGACTTCAGCATTTTGGGCTCTCTCATGGTGGGTGGAGCAGGAGGCGTCACCAAGGGGCGGGCTGCTGCCGGATAGGCGCGATATGGTCCGCAGCGGCAGAGGCTGTTTGGCTTGGGAATGTGCGAGGGGGCAACGCACCTAGCTCCTCTGCCGCTCCGGTACTGATCTGATATCCCGATTAGTCGCGGGCGGCCAATCGAAATGCTTGCACCAAAGCTATAGAGACGCTCTATATCCTTTCATGCCTACACTGCGCCAGTTCCAGTATCTGGTCATGCTCGCTGACGCCGGATCCTTCGTGCGGGCGGCGCGCTCGGCCAATGTGTCGCAGCCGACGCTGAGCCACCAGATCAAAGCGCTGGAGGACCGGCTGGGCGTGCGGCTGATTGATCGCAGTGCCGCCGGCGCGATCCTGACGCCGATAGGCCGGGCCATCGTCGCCAAGGCACGAGGCGTACTGGCGGAGGTGCGGGAGATCGAGAACCTTGCCGGCCGCTCGGCCGACGCGCTGACCGGCACGCTCCGCTTCGGCACGACGCCGACGCTCGGACCCTATCTGCTCTCGCCCATCGTGGCCGAGCTTCACCGCTGCGCGCCCGATCTGCACCTGTACGTTCGCGAGGGCATACCGGATGAGCAGACGCAGGAATTGCTGCGTGGTGGGCTGGACCTGCTACTGGGCCCGATGCCGGCCGAGGCCGACGAACTGGAGATCGAGCCGCTGTTCCGCGAGCCACTTCATCTTGTCGCGGCCGTCGACGACCCGCTGGCGGCGCTGGACAGGATCGAACCGGCATTGCTCGCCGGCAGAGCTCTGCTGTCGCTCGACCCGCGGCATCATTTCCATCGCCAATGCTCGCAGATCGCAGAAGCCTATGGGATGCGGATGACGCCGGACTATGAGGGGACCAGCCTCGACAGCCTGCATCAGATGGTCGCCAGCGGCCTCGGTCTGGCGATCCTGCCGACGCTGTATCTCACCTCGGACGTCGGCGGCACGTCCGGGCTGCGGGTGCTGCAGGTCGCCGATTGGGCGCGCTATCGATCGATTGCCCTGTCGTGGCGGCGAGGGACCAGCATGGACGTTGCGTTCCAGCTGATCGCGGAACAGGTGCGCCGCTCCGCGACCACCGTTCTGGACCGCTGGACCGTTGTCGGGAGTTGAGACGTGACGCCGGCGGGGGCACCTCCCGCATCCGATTGCTTGACGTGGCGCATGTGCCTAAGCAGGCAGCGTGTATCGCCCGCCCGCCTTCCGCGAAGACCGTCTCGAGGTTCTGCACGCTGCGATGCTCGCCCATCCGCTGGCGACGCTCGTCACCGGCGGTGCGGAGGGACTGATGGCGAACCTCGTGCCGTTTACTCTGCATCCAGATGGAGCGGCGGGCGTGCTGCGGGCCCATATGGCCCGGGCGAACGAGCAGGTTGCGCAGCTTCGCACGGGCGTGCCGGCCCTGGTGATCTTCCAGGGGCCGCAGGCCTATGTCAGCCCCTCCTGGTACGAGACGAAGCACGCGCACGGAAAGGTGGTGCCGACGTGGAATTATGTCGTCGTCCAGGCACGGGGCACCCCGACGGTGATCGAGGACCGGGACTGGCTACGCACGGAGATAGAGGCGCTCACCGCGATCCATGAACAGGACCAGCGAGAACCGTGGAGCGTGGACGATGCGCCCGCGGCGTTCATCGCGGGGCAGTTGAAGGGGATCGTCGGGATCGAGCTGCCGATCGCGCGGATAGAGGGCAAATGGAAGGTCAGCCAGAACCAACCCGCCGCGAACCGGATCGGCGTGGAACAGGGGTTGCGGCAGGCCGGGCGGATCGACATGGCGGATCAGGTGGCGGCCCGGGGCACCGGCCGCTAGCGCCTGCAGCCCATGCGGACGGGGAGGATCGCACCGCCTTTTCCGAAGACCAGCCGCTCCGCCGGGTCCCGTGATAGGGGCCCGCCCCTGCCTGTCCTTCCCAGCGATGGTCGCCATTTCGACAGGATAGTCCGCTTGGTCCCAGTGGCCGACGCTGTGTGAGAGATGGTAAATGCCGCGCCGGTACTGGACGAACACGCCCTCTGTGACGTCCGGCGTTTGGTTCACTGCTACTTCATGGTCGCGCTGCACCATGTCCGGCATGCGCACCCAAGCGCGGCGCCGGCACCGCGCCCTTCGGGGCCAGCGACATGCGCCGGATCAGATCGGTCTCTGCCGGACGATAGGGCGTCCCGTCGCCGCGGAAGACCTCGTGGAACCAGATAGTCGGCTCGTCCCAGGTATAGGGCTTCTTCCAGCTGTCCCACGGCAGCCGGGTCTGGGTCTTGCCGTCGACGAAGCCCCAGTTGAACATCGCGATGTTCAGCCGCTTGCCGATCGGCAGCGCGCCGTCGAAGGTCGAGCCGTTGCCCCGCGCCATATATTCGGTGCACAACACGGGCCGCCCGTACCTGAGCATCTGGCGCGCGCGCCGCTCGAAGGTTTCGGGCCAGCTATAGTCGTGGAAGCTGATCACGTCCGATTGGGTGACCTGGGTCTTCTCGATCGCGTCCAGCTTGTCCATCGCATCCCACTGCTCGCCGATCCACAGCCCGGAGGTGAGCGGCTGGCTCGGCTCGGCCGAGCTGCCGGTCGATCCGCTCCGGAACGAAGCTTAGACCAGCGTTCCATCGACAAGCTCGATGCGCCGCGCCTGGCCGCGCACAAGCTTCACCTGCTTGCGCTTCCCGGCATAGCGCAGCGTCGTCGTGCCGCTGACGTCGGGCAGAAGCACCGCCTCGACCAGCTTGCCGCCCCGCCAGCGCAGGTCAACCCGTACCCCGCCGCGGGCGCGCACGCCGGTGATGCTGCCGTCGGACCACGCCGAGGGGAGCGCCGGCAGCAGGTGGATGGTGTCGCGATAGCTTTGCAGCAGCATTTGGGTGATGCCGGCGGTGCCGCCGAAATTGCCGTCGATCTGAAACGGCGGATGCGCGTCGAACATATTGGGATAGGTGCGCCGCGGCTCCAGCAGCATCTTCACGACGCGGTGGGCGTGCTCGCCGTCTTCCAGCCGCGCCCAGAGATTGATCCGCCAGCCGATCCCCCAGCCGGTGGCATCGTCGCCGCGGATCTCGAGCGAGCGGCGTGCGGCGGCGGCAAGCGCGGGTGTTTCGTGCACGGTGATCTGGTCGCCGGGATAGAGCGCATAGAGGTGGCTGACATGGCGATGGTGGATCTCCGGCGCCTCCATGTCCCAGTCGTCCAGCCATTCCTGAAGCTGGCCCGCCTTGCCGATCCGGTCCTTCGGCAGCCGTGCCCGTGCCGCCAGCACGGCCCTGGCGCGGGACTCGTCGCGGCCGAGCAGACGTGCCGCCTCCGCCGTCCGGCCGAACAGGTCGCGCAGCAGCTGGCTGTCCATCGCCGCCCCGGCGGTGACCGAGATGCCGGCATGGTGCTGGTTTTCCGGCGAGTTGGACGGGTTCATCACCAGCTCGCCCGTCGTCGGATGCGGCACCAGCGCATCGAGGTAGAAGTCGCACGCCCCCGCCATCAGCGGGTAGAGTTCGGCCAGGAAGGTGCGGTCGCGGCTATAGTCCCAATGGTCCCACAGGCTGGACAGCAGCCACGCCCCCGCCATCGGCCACAGCCCCCAGACCGCGCCGTCGATCAGCGCCGTGTTCCGGAAGAGGTCGACATTGTGATACGACATCCAGCCGCGCGCGCCCCAGTCGTTGCGGGCAGTCCGCTGGCCGGCGACGCTCAGCTCCTTGACCAGCCGCAGCAGCGGCTCGGTCAGCTCGCCCAGCCCGGTCATGTCCGCGGGCCAGTAGTTCATCTCGGCGTTGATGTTGAGCGTCCACTTGGAATCCCAGCTAGGGTGGACGCGCTCGTTCCAGATGCCCTGCAGATTGGCGGGCTGGGTGCCCGGCCGGGACGCGGCGATCAGCAAATAGCGACCGAACTGGTGGTACAGCGTCGCCAGCGCCGGATCGTCGAGCTCGGTCGAGCGGCGGATGCGCTCGTCGGTGGGCAGCGCCGCGGCGGGCGTGCGGCCCAGGTCCAGCGTCATGCGCCGGAACAGGCGGCGATGATCGGCCTGGTGATCGGCGAGCAGCCGCGCCCAGCCCTTGCCCGCCGCCGCGTCGATCTGGGCACGAACGATGGCGGACGGATCGCCGCCGATATCGTCCCAGCGCCGATAGCTGGTGGCGGTGGCGACGAGCAGGAGCACCTCGCTCGCCTGCTCGACGGAGAGGTCGCTCTTGCCCGCGGTCACGATGCCGTCGGTCGCGATCATCCGCACCCGCGTCTCGAAGCGGATGCCGCCCGGCACCCCGCGCGCGCCCGGGCCGATGCCGCGCAGCACCAGCGTGTCGCCGCCCTCGACGAAGCTTTCCGATTGTTGCGGGCTGGTGAGCGCGAGCGTGGTCGTGACACCGCCTCGGCCTTGCCCGGCGGTGAGGCGGATCGCGATCACCTGATCCACGGCGGAGGCGATCGCCTCGCGGACATGGGTGGTTGATCCGGTGCGGAAGCGCGTGGTGGCGATCGCGCCGTCGAGATCGAGGCTGCGCTCATAGCCGCGAATGCCTTCCAGCCCGGGGAACAGCAGCAGCAGGTCGCCGATCGGCTGGTAGGGCATCTGCCCGGCCGGACGACCGATCACATCCTTGTCGGCAAGCGCCTGTGCCTCCTTGCCCTTGCCCTCGAACACCAGCTGCCGGATGCGGCGGATCGCCGGTCCCGCGGCGGGATTGGTGGCGTCGTAGGGCGAGCCGGCGAAGAACGTATCCTCGTTCAGCTGGAACCGCTCGGTAGTGGTGCCGCCGAACACCATCGCGCCCAGCCGGCCATTGCCGAGCGGCAGCGCCTCGACCCATTCCTGCGCCGGCTGGCGATACCACAGGGTCAGCGGATCGCGCGGCGACGCCCCCGCACCGCCGGAGGTCGCCTGCGCCTGTGCGCGTGCCGCCCCGCTTGCGAGCGAGAGCGCCGCCATGCCGGCCAGCGCGTCTCGCCGTGTCGTTCCCTGCGCCATCACCCTCTCCTCTGATTCCGGGCAGGCTACCCCCCCGCCCGCCCGTGCCGGAAAGCCTCTATTCCGCCGCCTGCAGCCGCGCGGTGCCGGGCTTCAGTCCGGGTGCGGAGGCCGTGATGCGGATCGTCCCCGCAGCGCCGCTGCCCCGGACGAAGGCGATGGCGCTGCCGCCCGCCAGGTTGCGGGTCGACGCGCGGAAGGGCGTGTGATCGGTGACCGAGGCATTGTCATAGGCGACGAGCCTGCCCGCGCCCGACACTTCGATCGTCACCGGCACCGTGGAGGAGGGCACCGGCACGCCGCGCGCGTCGACCGTCTGTACCCGTATCGCCACCACGTCGTTGAAGCCGCTGCCCACCGTTGCAGCTTCGGCGGTCAACTGCAGCGCGACCGCGGGCCCCGCCGTCCGCAGCACGTCCTCCGCCACCCTGGCGCCGCCGCGATAGCCGATCGCGCGCAGTTCTCCGGGGGCGAAGGGCACGGTCCAGGCGATCGCACTGTCGTCGCGGTTGCGCGGCTTGCGTCCGAGCGAACGGCCGTTGAGCAGCAGCTCGACCTCGTCGACATTGGCATAGACCTCGACCTTCTCGTCATGCGGACGGCGGTCCTGCGGCGTCCAGTCCGCAAGCGCGCCGGGGCCTTTGGGCTGGGGCATCGCCACGCCCACCATGGTGGGCAGCTCGCTGGTGTCGATCACGTCGGTCACCCGCCGGGCGAGCCGGACCACGGGCCGTTCGGACCACCAGGCGGCACGTTCCCAGCCGATCGGTTTCACGCCGTCGGTCCGGTCGAGCAGCCCGGCGGGGTTGCTGATCGCGGGCCAGCCGGCGCGATCCGCCTCGCCCAGATAATCGGCCCCGGTCCAAAGGAACATGCCAGCATAGGCCGGATTGTCGCGCACCACGAGCCAGCTTGCGCGGTTCTTGCTGTTCTCGGTGCCAATGATCTTGCGCGCGGGCTTGTCGGCATGGGCGGCGGCCAGCTCGGTCTCGCGATAGTTCTGGCCGACGACATCGAGCATGTCGGCCAGGCCATTGCGATAATCGCCGGTGGTGTTGGGCCGGAAGAGCGCCATGGTGACAGGCCGGGTGGGATCCTCGGCATGGAAGATCGTGCGCAGGCGCTCGACGATCGACTTGGCGAGCACGGGATAGGGCGTGTCATGGATCTCGTTGCCGAGCGACCAGATCACCACGCTGGGATGGTTGCGATCCCGGCGGACGAAATCGCGCGCGTCGATCGACGACCAGTCGGTGAAGAACAGGTGGTAATCCTGCGGGTTCTTGGCGACCGTCCACATGTCGAACGCCTCGTTCATCACCAGCAGGCCGAGCCGGTCGCACAGGTCGAGGAACTCGGGCGAGAAAGGATGGTGCGCGGTGCGGACCGCGTTGACTCCGAGCGCCTTCAGCTGCCGCAGCCGCCGCTCGTAGATAGACAAGGGCACCGCCATGCCGAACGGCCCCGCATCGGCATGGATCGCCACGCCCTTCAGCTTTACGTTGCGACCGTTGAGCCAGAAGCCGCTCGCCGCCTCGAACCGTGCCTCACGAATCCCGAACGGCACCCGCTCCTCGTACAGCAATGCCCCGTCGCTTCCCCGCACACGCACCAGTGCCGTGTAGAGCGCCGGATCGTCCAGGTCCCAGCGGCGCGGCGCGGCGAGAAGACCCGCCACCTGCACGTCCATGCTCCGGCCGGGCAGGAGCTCCACGCGCGCGCCGCGCAGCGTGGCGACGTCGCGGCCCTGGGGATCGCGCAGGACCGCCTCCAGCGACGCGGCCACCGGCACGGCGGCGCGGTTCACGATACGGCTGGCGACGGCGAGTTCGGCCCCGTCGGCAGCCAGCGCGGTCGTGCGCACGGTGCTGCTCCAGGCCTCGGCATAGACGTCGCCGGTCACGATCAGGCGGACATGGCGGTAGATGCCGCCGCCGGCATACCAGCGAGAGGCAGGCTGCGCGCTGGTGTCTGCGCGCACCGCCACGACGTTCGGCGTGCCCGCCGGGTTCAGGTGCGGCGTCAGTTCGTAGCGGAAGCTGGCATAGCCGCTTGGCCGGTGACCGACATGGTGGCCGTTGATCCACACGCCGGAGCGCTCCATCACCCCGTCGAACTCGATGAAGACGCGCCGACCGACGGCGGAGGCGGGCATGGTGAACGCCTTGCGATACCAGGCGACACCGCTGGGCAGCCATGCGCCGGAGCCGGTGGTGGGCGCATCGCGATCGAACGGGCCGGCAATCGCCCAGTCGTGCGGCGTATCGACGCTGGCCCAGTGCGCGTCGTCGAAGCGGGCGGTCTCGGCATCGGCGATGTCGCCGCGCGCGAAACGCCAGCCGCTGTCAAACGACTGGGCACCCGAGGGTTGCGCGTCCGCCGAGGCGCTGCCCAGCAGGAGTGCCAGCGCAGCGGCGACGAACGGCAGGAATACCCGCATGCCTTCCTCTCCCGTTCCATGGCGCCTGATCCAAGTTCGAAATGTGAACTTACGCGCCACTAATTGGGATGATCATGCATCCAGTGCGCAGGCACGGTCAATCGCAAACCGCCCCGCCGCAGGATCGCGCGAGGCGGCTTGCGCCGGATGGTGCCCGGGAGACCCCGACCTCAGCCGCCCGAGGCGAACAATGTCGCGATGCGTTCGGCATGCCGCTGCCACGCCACGCCACGTGCGGCGAGCCAGGCATCGTCATAATAGGTGCAGCCATAACGCTCGCCGCCGTCGCAGAGGATGGTGACGACCGCTCCGGTCTGCCCCTGCGCCGCCATGTCGTGGATCAGCTGGAAGCAGGCGGCGAGATTGGTGCCGGTCGACCCCCCTACCCGCCGGCCGAGCCGAGTCGACAGCGCGCGCATCGCGCCGATGCTCTCGGCATCCTCCACCGCGATCATCCGGTCGATCACCGTGGGAATGAAGCTGGGTTCGACACGGGGGCGACCGATCCCCTCGATGCAGCTCGCATAGCCCTCGGGGAGGGACACCGCCGCGCGGTCGGCGAAGTGGCGATGGAACACGGAATGCACCGGATCCGCCACGCACAGCCGCGTCGCGTGACGCTGGTAGCCGATATAGCGGCCGATCGTCGCGGACGTGCCGCCGGTGCCGGCGCCGCACACGATCCAGGCCGGGATCGGCGCTTCCTCCGCCGCCATCTGGGCGAAGATGCTCTCGGCGATGTTGTTGTTGCCGCGCCAGTCGGTCGCGCGCTCGGCAAAGGTGAACTGGTCGAGATAATGGCCGCCGGTCTCCGCCGCGAGCCGGTGCGCGACATCGTACACCGTGCGCGGATCGTCGACCGTATGGATGTCGCCGCCATGGAAACGGATCGCGTCGAGCTTGGGTGCCGCGGTGCTTGCGGGCACGACGGCGATGAAGCGCAGCCCCAGCATGCGGGCGAAATAGGCTTCGCTCACCGCGGTAGAGCCCGAGGAGGATTCGATCACCACCGTGTCCGGCCCGATCCAGCCGTTGCACAGCGCGTAGAGGAACAGCGAGCGCGCCAGCCGGTGCTTGAGGCTGCCGGTCGGGTGGCTGCTCTCGTCCTTCAGGTAGAGCGGGATGCCGGGGAAGCGCGGCAGGTCCAGCCGGATCAGATGGGTGTCGGCCGAGCGGTTATAGTCGGCCTCGATCCGCCGGATCGCCTCGTCCCGCCAGGCGCGGGCGTCGCGCTCAGCGGGCATCGGCGGTCAGCCCGTGGCGGAGCAGCATCGCCTGCGGATCGGGATCCCGGCCCCGGAAGGCGCGGAAGCTCTCCGCCGCCGGGCGGCTGGCGCCCCGCGCGAGCACCTCGTCGCGGAAGCGATCGGCGGTTGCCCGGTCGATCAGCCCGGCTTCGGCAAAGCCCTGGAAGCCGTCCGCCGCCAGCACCTCGGCCCAGAGATAGCTGTAATAGCCCGAGGCGTAGCCGCCGGCGAAGATGTGGCTGAAGGCATGCGGGAAACGATGCCATTCGGGCGGGCGGACCACCGCCACCTCGTCGCGTACCGCCTTGATCACCTCCATGGGATCGCTGCCCATGGTGCCCAGATGGAGCAGCAGGTCGAACAGCGCGAATTCGATCTGGCGGACCAGCGCCATGCCGGCAAGGAAACGGCGGGCGGCGATCAGCTTGTCGAACAGCACATCCGGCAGCGGGGCGCCGGTTGCGTGATGGCCGGACATGCCGCGCAGCACATCGCGGTCCCAGGCGAAATCCTCCATCAGCTGGCTCGGCAGCTCCACCGCGTCCCATTCGAAGCCGCTGGTGCCGGCGATGTTCGGACGGTCGACCCGGGTGAACAGATGGTGGAGGCAGTGGCCGGTCTCGTGCAGCAGCGTGACGACTTCGGGATGGCTGAGCAGCGAGGGGCTGCCCTCGGTCTTCGGCGCGAAGTTGCAGACCAGATAGGCCACCGGCACGCGGCGGACATTGCCGTCGTTCAGTCGGGGTCGGGCCTGCGCCATCCAGGCACCGCTGCGCTTGCCGGCGCGGGCATGGAGATCGGTATAGACGCCGGCGATCACCACCCCCTCGGCATCGACCACGTCATAATAACAGGCATCGGGATGATAGACGGCCACGTCCGGTCGGGCGACCAGCCGGACGCCGAACAGCCGCGCGAGCAGCGCCTGCCAGCCGGCGATCACGCGCTCCACGGGGAAGTGCGCGCGCACCTCCTGCTCGTCCACCGCATAGCGCGCGGCGCGCAGCCGGTCCGAGGCGAAGGGCACGTCCCAGGGCTGGAGCGTGTCGATGCCGAGTTCCCGGGCGGCGAAGGCCGAAAGCTCGGCGAACTCCGCCTGCGCTGCCGGCCTGGCGCGGCGGCCGAGGTCGCGCAGGAACGCCAGCACCTCGCCCGCCGCCGGGGCCATCTTGGTGGCGAGCGACCAGGCGACCGGATCGGGGAAGCCGAGCAGCTGCGCCGCCTCGCGGCGCAGCTCGAGCAGCGCGGCGATGCGGGGGCCGTTGTCGAACTGGCCGGCATGCGGCCCCTGATCCGAGGCGCGAGTGCCATAGGCGCGGTAGAGGCGCGCGCGCAGATCGCGATTCTCGGCGAAGGTCAGCACCGCGCTGACGCTCGGCGCCTGCAGCGTGACCACCCAGCCCTCCAGCCCGCGCGCCTTCGCCGCGTCCGCGAAGATCGCCATGTCGGCAGGCGAAATGCCGGCGAGCAGCGCCGGATCCTCGATATGCTCGAACCAGGCATCGGTCGCGTCCAGCACGGCATTGCCGAACCCGGTGGAGAGGGTGGACAGCTCGACCGACACTGCCGCGAAGCGCGCCTTTGCCTCGGCATCCAGTGCCACGCCCGACAGGCGGAAATCGCGGACCATGTGCTCCACCGCGGCGCGATCCGCCTGGGGGCGGGCGGCGAAGTCGGGCGTCGCTGTCAGGGCGACCAGCACCTCGTACAGCGCCTGATTCTGCATCACCGCCAGCTGATTCTCGATCAGCCGGGCCTGGCCGGCGGCATGGGCGGCGCGCAGCTCGGGCGTGTCGGCGACGCCGCGCAGGTGCGAGACGGTCGACCAAAGCGCGTCGATCGCCGTTTCCGCACGCTCCAGCGGCATCCACACATCGTCGAAGCTGCGCGATTCGCTGGCGATGACCCGTTCCACCGCCGCCTGATGCTCGGCGATCACCGCGTCGAGCGCGGGGGCGATCTGATCGGGGTGGATCGCGTCGAAATGGGGAAGGGCCAGCGTGTCGAGCAGCGGATTGGTCATCATTGCGTCCATGGTTGCGAGCCCGGTTCTATACCGCAAGCCGCGGCGATGTCAGGAGGCGCCAAGCGATCTTGCTGCGCGCCTTTTTTGAAGGCTTCGCCCTCGACTTTGCCTGCGCGGCGTTGCACATCCGGTTAACGGGTGCGAAAGCGGGATCGGCCGCCGCGGACCGGCCATGGCGAGCATCGGAAACCAGGAGTCGTCCCCCCCTGCAATCGCGGGCAGGGCGGCTGCGTTGGACCACGACGAACGGATTGTGCGGTGAGATTTCTTTCCCTCCACGACGAAGCCGGCAGCGACGCCCGCCAGGGCGCGGGGGCACCGGGCGACTCCGCGCCGCGCCGGCCACGCCGTCGCTTCGGCTGGGTGCGGCTGACGCTGGATCGCAGCGCGGTGCTGGTGGTCGGCTTCGCGGCGGGGATCGGGGTGGGTATGTCGTTCGATCTCCACCGGCCTGCCCCGCCGCCGCCGCCGGCGGCGCCCGCCCCCACTGCCGCGGCGGCGATGCCCCCGGCCCCGCTTCCGCCTGTCAACGAGCGCGCGATCGATCCGCGCGTGCTGGCCCGCGTGCAGGCGAGCGGCAAGGTGCGCGTCGGCGTGTTCGGCGACAGCTTCGGCGTGGGCGTGTGGGAAGCACTGGATGCCCAATTGCCCCGCGAATCCGGGTTCCAGGTGCTGCGCTTCGCCAAGGAAGCGACCGGCTTCACCCAATATCATCGCCTGAACCTGGCGACGCGGGCGCAGGAGCAACTCGCCGCCGATCCGGTCGACGTCGCGGTGATCTGCTTCGGCGCCAACGATACCGTGCCCTTCTATGCCGAGGGCAAGGAACAGCCGCTGCTGAGCGCGGGCTGGAAGCGCGTGGTCGGTGCGCGGATCGACCGGTTCGTCGCGGTGGCGCGCTCGACGGGTGCCAGCGTCTATTGGCTCGGCCTGCCGGCGATGCGCGATCCCGGCCTCGACGCCTCGATCCAGGCGATGAACGCCTTTTATGCCGAGCATATGCGCGCGCTGGGCGTGCCGTTTCTCGAAACCCGCAGCCGCTCGGTCGACGCAGCTGGCCGCTATGCCGCCTATCTGCCCGACGACAAGACCGGCGCGCGCAAGCTGGTGCGGACCAATGACGGGCTGCACATGCTCGGCGTCGGCTATCAGCGGATCACCGCCGGGCTGGCGGGGCGGATCGAGACGCTGGCGCAGCGGATGCGCCGCGAAGGTGCTGCCGAGGCTGCCGCCAAGTGATCGGCGCGCTGATTGCCGCGATGCTGCAGGCGACGGCGCCTGCCGCCCCCGCCGCCACGCCGTGCACCGAGGTGCTGTGCGATGCCGACCGGCTGGCACCGGTATTCGCCAAGCTCCGGGACGCCCGCCGCACCGGGCAGACGGTGCGCATCCTCCAGATCGGCGACAGCCACACCGCCGCCGACCAGGTGACCGGCAGCTGGCGGACCCTGCTCCAGGCCCGGTTCGGTCGCGGCGGCCGCGGCATATTGCCGCCGGGGCGTCCCTATGCCGGCTATCTGACCCGCGACATCACCGCCACCCAGTCCGGACCCTGGACGACCAACGGCATCTTCGGATCGGCCTGGCACCCGGGCGGTGGGCTGCTCGGGCTGACCGGCTATACGCTGTCGTCCGCAATCCCCGGTGCCGCGATCGGCCTGCGCGCGGATCGTCCCGATCTTACCTTCGATCGCTTCACCGTCTGCGCGCTGACCGGCCCCGGCGCGGGTTCGGTGCAGCTGACGCTCGGCGGCATGGACAAGACCTGGACGCTCGCCGCGCCGGTGGCCGGCAGCGACTGCACCACCCTTACCAGCCCCCTCCCCGTCGCCAATGCCGGGGTGGCCGTACTGCAGGGCCCGGTGACGCTCACCTCCTGGGCGACCGAGGCGAGCAAAGCGGGCGGCGTGACGCTCTCCAACCTGGGCACGGTGGGTGCGCAGCTGCTCCATTACGACCGCACCGACGATTTGGTGGTGGCACGCGAGCTGGCCGCGTATCGCCCGGACCTCATCGTCATCGCCTTCGGCACCAACGAGGCCTTTTATCCCCGCTTCACCCTGGGCGGCTATGACGCGCAGCTCCAGGCGAGCCTGCGCCGGCTCCAGCGGCTGGCGCCCGGCGTGCCGATGCTGCTGATCGGCGCCCCCGATTCCGCCACCAGGCTGCCGTCGCTCCAGTCCAGCGCGATCACCGTCTCGCTGCCCTGCGGCGCGGGCGAATGGCGGCCGACCGCCGCGCTCGCCTCGGTCCAGTCGATCCAGCGCGCCCGGGCCCATCAGCTGGGCCTGGCCTATTGGGACTGGTCGCAGCGGATGGGCGGGCGCTGCACCGCCACCGACTGGGCGACGCAGACACCGCCGCTGATGCGCGGCGACCGGGTACATTTCACCAGCCCGGGCGCGGCGCGGATCGCCGGCTGGCTGGAAGCCGATCTGGAGGCCGCGATGGCATCCGCCGCCCTGCCCTCCCGCTAGACGCGATGCAGTTCCCCACGCTGAGCTTCGCGCTCTTCTTCCTGGTGGTCTATGCGGTCGCCTGGGCGCTCAACGGATCGAACGAGTGGCGCAAGATCGCGCTCTTGATGGCGAGCTGGTTCTTCTACGGCGCCTGGGACGGCCGCTTCGTGCTGCTGCTGTTCCTCTCGGCGAGCGGCAACTGGCTGCTCGCCCGGTGCATCGCCGCCTATCCGGGCCGGGGGCGAGCGCTGGTGGGGCTGGGCGTGGTGCTGAACCTCGGCGTGCTCGCCTATTTCAAATATGCCGGCTTCTTCCTCGAACAGCTCGATGCGCTGCTGCTGGCGCTCGGCTTCGGGCGCGACGTGCCGCTGATGCAGGTGTTCCTGCCGGTCGGCGTGTCGTTCTTCACCTTCCAGGCGGTATCCTATCTGGTCGACGTGCAGCAGCGGCGGATCGCCCCAGCGGGGTGGCTGGACCTGACGCTGCTGATGTCGTTCTTCCCGCATCTGGTCGCCGGGCCGATCGTGCGCGGATCGGACCTGTTGCCGCAGTTTCGCAACCCGCCCAGGCTGGCGCGGGGGGCCGTGGCGGCGGCGCTGCTCCTGATCCTGTGGGGCATGTTCAAGAAGGTGGTGATCGCCTCCGAACTGGCGACCGCGCTGGTCGACCCGGCCTTCCGCGATCCGCTGCACCGGACGAGCCTCGACCTGCTGTTCGGTGCCTATGGCTATGCGGTGCAGATCTACTGCGACTTCTCGGCCTATTCGGACATGGCGATCGGCCTTGCCATGCTGCTCGGCTATCGCTTCCCGCGCAATTTCGACCAGCCCTATCGCGCTGCCTCGCTGCAGGATTTCTGGCGGCGCTGGCACATCAGCCTGTCGAGCTGGCTGCGCGACTATCTCTACATTCCCTTGGGCGGCAGCCGGAAGGGGCGGTTGCGCACCTATCTCAACCTGTTCCTGACCATGCTGCTCGGCGGGCTGTGGCACGGCGCCAACTGGACCTTCCTGCTGTGGGGCGCGCTCCATGGCGGCTGGCTGGCGATCGAGCGGGCGCTGGTGCGCGCGGCGCGCGGGCGGATCGCCCTGCCCCGCGCGATCGGCATGCTCGTCACCTTCCATATCGTGGTGCTCGGCTGGATCTTCTTCCGCGCGCCGGGCCTGACGGAAGCGCTCGCCTATCTGCGCGGTCTGGCGAGCGGCGACTGGCGCAACACCCTGGTCACGCCGCTGTCGCTGGCGCTGGTCGGGATCGGGCTGGCGATGCACGCGCTGCCGCCGCGCGGCCTCCAGCAGCTGGCCGAGCGGGTGCGCCACTGGCCTGCGCCGCTGGTCGGCGCGCTGGTCGCGATCGGCCTGCTGCTGATCGGCGCGATGCAACCCGAGGGGGTTGCCCCCTTCATCTACTATCAGTTCTGAGGAGCGGGCGCGTGACCCTAGGGGCCGAACGTGGCGAAATCGCCGAAATCGGATCGCCGGTGGTGCTGCCGCCGGCAGCGGTGGACCGCCGCCGTCCCTGGCGCTGGACGACGACCAGCATCGTCGTCGCCGCGTTGCTGCTCGCGCTGGTCCAGGGGCCGGCCATGGCCGACTGGGCAGACGACCTGCCGCCCGGCCCGGTCGCCGCCGCGCTCCAGCCGCACGCCCATGCCTGGGCGGACCTGACCACCCGCGCGCACCTCGATGCGCCCGCCGCATGGCTGCGGCAGCACTGGAAGGCGGCGCAAGGCGCGCGCTTCGGGGCGGAGGAACCGGGAGAAGCGGGAGCGACGGCCGCGCCCTGAGCGGTCAGCGCCTGCTCGGAAATGCGCTCTTCCGCGAAGTTCCGAACGGTTTCTCAGCGGTAGAAGACGTGCCCGGCGACCCGCGCGACGCGGGTGCGGTTCGGCATGTCATAGCCGGCGGTGTGGAAGAACAGCGCGCCCGGCACCACGTCCTCGCCCTCGCCCTTCAGCGTCGTCCTGGCGATCTCGACCGCGCCGTCCCAGCGATCGTCGCCGCGCTCCGGATGATAGGCGTCGACATCGAAGAACTGGCCGGGCTGCTTGACGACGGCGCAGGCGCTCTTGGCGAAGCGGCCGTCTTCCATGCGGGCGCGGATCACCTGGGCGACCGCGAACTGGCCCTTGAGCGGCTGGTTGCCGGCTTCATGGATGATGACCTTGGCGACACAGGCGACGTCGCGCGGACTGGGTTCGGGTGCGGGCATTTCCGCCGCCGGCTGGGCGGCGGCGAGGGCCTCGACCGACTGGTCCTGTACTGGTGGGGAAGCCACGGGCTGCGCGGGGCTTGCCGCGGATAGTTTCATGCTCGTCGTTCCGCCGAGCATGACCGGCAACAGACATAGAACCATCGGGAGACGCTTGATCATCTAGCTATTCTTCTGTGCGCGGGGGCGCCCTGCGCATCGAAGAAATGCAAGCAGGAGAAGATGCGCCGGGTAACCCCCACGTCTCGCCCCCACGCGTGATCCGCGCCGACAGGCGGCTCCGGACGACATCATGGCGGGCTGAACGAGGCGCGGCCGCTAGCAGCAAACGCCGGACAGGTCAAAATCGGGGGCGGCGAACTGTCCCGTGACGGGACGGACAGAGAGAATCCCGAGGCATTCCGGCGCCGCCCGAGGCACGGGCGGCGAACCCGGATGCGTCAGCCAAGCCGCCGCGACTCGCCCCCCGCACCGCACAGGGCCGCGACATAATCGGCGTGAGTCGGCATCGTTTCGGCGGCACGGGCCATGGCGTCGGCGAGCTTGGCGAGATGCGCCCGCCCGTCGATGCCGCGCGCCGCCAGCAGCGGATCCCGCGCCTGCGGCCGGTTGCCCTGCCCGATATGTACCGCCAGCCAGGACGGGGCCGCGAACAGGTCGAACTCGCGCGCCACCAGCCGGCCGGCGCTGCGGAAATGGTCGATCTTCCACTGCAGCGTGTCGGGCACCGGCATCGCCGCGCAGTAGCGCCACAGTTCGGAATCGTCCCGGGTTGTCAGCTTGTAGTGGAGGATCAGGAAATCGCGGATCCGCTCGAACTCGGCGATCGAGATGCGGTTGAACTCGTCGACCAGCAGCGGATCCATGTCGCGCGTCGGGAACAGCGCGAGCAGCTTCGAGATGCCCGCCTGGATCAGGTGCAGGCTGGTCGATTCGAGCGGCTCGAGAAAGCCGCTCGACAGCCCGATGGCGACGACATTGTGGCTCCAGAAGCGCCGCCGGTGACCGGTGGTGAAGCGCAGCGTGCGCGGATCGGCGAGCGGCGCGCCCTCGAGATTGGCGAGCAGCAGCGCGGTAGCTTCATCCTCGCCCATATAGGCGCTGCAATGGACATGGCCGTTGCCGGTGCGGTGCTGGAGCGGGATGCGCCACTGCCAGCCGGCAGGCCGTGCGGTGGAGCGGGTATAGGGGGTGAAGTCGCCGCGCTCGCACGGCACCGCGATCGCCCGGTCGCAGGGCAGCCAGTGGCGCCAGTCGACATAGCCGGTGCCGAGCGTTTCCTCGATCAGCAGCCCGCGAAAGCCCGAGCAGTCGATGAACAGATCGGCGGCGATCCGCTGTCCGTCCTCCAGAACCACTGCCGCGATGTTGCCGCGCTCGCCTTCTCGCTCCGCACCCTGGATCCGCGCGTCGATCCGCATGACGCCGCGCGCCTCGGCATAGTCGCGCAGCAGCGCGGCATAGAGCCCCGCGTCGAAATGATAGGCATAGTCGAAGGTGGAGCCGACGCTGCGCGGATCGGGGAGCGGCGGCGAGAAGCGGCCGCGCTTGGCGGCCGCCCAGGCCATCGAGAGATCGTCGAGCGCAGGCGCTCCGCCTCTGGCCGCCGCATCCAGCCAATATTGGTGCAGCGGCACCAGGTCGAAATCGCGGCCGAAGGGGCCGAAGGGGTGGAAATAGCGCGCGCCGATCCGTCCCCAGTCGACGAACTCGATGCCGAGCTTGAACGAGCCCTTGGTGCGCCGCACGAACGCGGCCTCGTCGATGCCGAGCGTGCGGTTGAACAGCCGGATCGGCGGGATCGTCGCCTCGCCGACGCCGACGGTGCCGATCTCGCTCGATTCGACCAGCGTGATCGCCACGTCGCGCCCCAGCGCATTGGCCAGCGCTGCCGCCGTCATCCAGCCCGCCGAGCCGCCGCCGGCGATCAGGATGCAGCGGATGCGGCGATCGTCGGTCATCGCGGTACCTTAAAGCAAGCCCGGCGCGGCGGCGGAAGGGGGGATGCCGCCGCGCCGGGTTCCGAGGGTCGCCCCTTAGAAGCGATAGCCGGCCGAGACCGAGACCGTGCGGCCCTGGCCGACGCGGTTGGTCGCGGCATAGGGCACGCCGTACAGCCGCCCGAGCGCGGAGAGGTCGGCCACGCTGCCCTGGTCGAGCCGCCCGGCCTGATCCCAGGCGTTAAACAGGTTGTTGGCGTTGAGCGACACCTCCAGCCGTTCGAGCGGGCGCACCCGCACGAACGCGCTAACGATGTTCGAGCCCTTCTGCTTCAGCAGATTGTCGTCCTGCGGATAGCTGTCGGTCTGGCCGATCAGGGTGAAGCCGATCGCCGCCTTGCCGAAATCATAGGTCGGCGCGATCGTGTACATCAGGTCCGGCGTGGCGCGCGGCGTCTTGCCGGCATTGCCGCTGATCAGGTCCTCGGCGATCCGCGAATGGGTGTAGACCACATTGGCGAGCAGCGAGAAGCCGCCATTGGTGTACTGCGATTCGAGTTCGATGCCCCAGGTCTTGTACCGCTGGAAGGTCTGGCGCTGGGTGGTCAGGTCGAAATTATACTCCGTCGCCTGGCTGCGGAAGCCGGTGACGAACAGGCCGTAATTGCCGCCTGCCAGCCGCCCGCGCTGCTTGACGCCGAATTCCTGCTGGGTGACCGGATTGACCACCACCGCCTGGCCGATCGAGGTGAGCTGCCCCGTCGCGGTGAAGGCGCCGGCGAAGTCCGAGACGACGCGGTCGGCATTGGCGCGGTTGCCGCGCGAGACGCGGACGAACGCGCTGGTGCTGGGCGTGAAGCGATAGTTTCCGCCGAACGACCAGCTGGTATAATCGACCTTGTAGTCGATCGGCTGGGCCCCGGCGAAATTGGTCAGATAGACATTCTGCTCGGCGACGCTCAGCGTGCCGTCGCGGTTGATGTCGCGGCTGGTGCGGGCGCCGGTGGGGAAGAAGGTGCCGCCGCCTTTCATGTTGTCGAAGCGCACGCTGCCGTCGAGATCCAGCGCGTCATCGGCATAGTTGAGCGACAGATAGGGCGCATCGGTGGTGTAGTGCAGGTCGTACTCGCGGCTCGTGCCGCCCCACATGTTGTTGTAGCCGGTGAGGCCGGCATCGGTGAGCCGCGTGCCGTTCGCGCTGTACAGGTCGATCAGGGCGCCGCCGGGCACCGCTTCGGTGAGGCTGGCGTTCCAGTGCCAGTTCATCGCGATCTGCTGGCGCGAATGGTACCAGCCGGCGCGCGCGGTGACCTTGCCGGTGCCCAGGTCGAACTTGCCGGTGACGCCCAGGTCGTTCGCCCAATGGTCCATGCCGGTCATGTCGGTATAGAGATTGGGATTCTGGTTGACGACGGTGGCGCCGGCCACGGTCTGCCCGGCACGAGGGCCGTTGGCATAGACCGCGCGGGCCGCCGTATAGGTGGTGCCGCCGGCGGCGATCGAGTAGGCGCCCGCGCCGGTGGTCAGGCCCGCCACATTGGTGAGGCTGCCGAAGAACGGCGCGGAGAATTTGCCGCTGTTCCAGCTATAGGCGAACTTGTCGTCGATCTCGAACGCGCCGGTGCCCCAGTGGAACTGGGCGCCGACGCTGCGCGACTTCACATGGATGCCATCGGCATTGTCGCCGATCTTGGTCGACCCGTCCGGGTTCACCGTGGTGAAGAAGCGGTTGAGGTTGGAGAAATTGGTGTCCGAGCGGGCGTCGAAGCCGGGCAGCGCGCTGTAGCCGGTGATCTTGTTGCCCTGCACCTGCACCTGCATCGGCGATGCGGTATAGGTCGGCGCGCGATCGTCCAGCACCTTGAACAGCAGGCGGACATAGCCGCGATCGGCATCGAAGCTCTGGGTGACGTTGCCCTTGATCTGATAGCCCTGCAGCGCACGCCACGGCGTGTCGCGCGGGCCGTCGCCGGTGCGGTAGAAGCCGCCGACATTGGCACGCAGCGTCGACGTGATCGGGCCGCCGACGTTGAAGTCGAGCCGGCTCTCGTTATAGCCGAGGCCGGTGGTGGCGCGCACCTCGCCGCCGGCGGTCTCGCCGGTCTTGGAGACATAGTTGATCACCGCACCCGGCGCCTGGCTGGCGAAGGTGGAGGCCGAGCCGCCGCGGATCGCCTGGACGCGATCGACGGTCAGGTCGTAGCGGGTCCAATAGTCGTTGTTGCCGAAGGCGATGTCGCCGAACTCGACGACGGGCACGCCGTCTTCCTGCAGCTGGACATATTTGGAGCCGCCCGAGGCGAGCGGCAGGCCGCGCACGGTGATGTTCGAGTTGCCGCCCGGGCCCGCCGTCGATTCGGCGCGGATGCCGGGGATCAGGCGGAAGACTTCGGCTTCGGAACGCGGCGCGAGGTTCTGCACCGATTCGGCGGAAATGTCGGTGACCGAGACCGAGCTCTGCATCTTGCTGCGGCTGGTCGGAACGGCGGTGACGACGATCTCGTCGAGGAAGCTGCCCTGCTGCGCCTCGGCGCTGTCGGCGGGCGGCGGCGGCGGCGGCGTCTCCTGGGCGAAGGCGCTGCCCGCGCCCAGCGTCGCCAGCGCGACGGCATGCAGAGAAACCAGCGAACGCAAATGGCGACGTGCCATGAACCTCTCCCGGATTGGTGGCGGCCCCTCTCACGGGGGCGCCTTCATTCTTCGGGATATATCACACGACAATCGATTGCAACAAGAAATCACAATCGATTGC
Organism: Sphingomonas elodea ATCC 31461; assembly: GCF_000226955.1. GTDB lineage: Bacteria > Pseudomonadota > Alphaproteobacteria > Sphingomonadales > Sphingomonadaceae > Sphingomonas > Sphingomonas elodea. The sequence goes on along the minus strand of NZ_AGFU01000023.1, from coordinate 52,320 downwards.
ATCCGCATCCGCTTGCCCTCCGGGTTTGTACGGGTCAGAAGCGGGAGTGTGACCGACGCCCAGCCTTTCGATCGCCCTGTCCGCACGCTCGCCGATCTCGCACGGCTGGCCGGCGTCTCCGCCGGCACCGTCTCCCGCGCGCTCGCCGACAAGTCGCTGGTGAACCCCGAAACGCGTCGCCGCATCCAGGCGCTCGCCGCGGAGCACGGCTTTCGTCCCAACCAGATGGCGAGCCGGCTGCGGACACAGCGGACCGGCGTGATCGGCGTGGTCGTGCCGCTCGGGCACGAGCGGCGGCAGCATCTCTCGGACCCGTTCTTCATGACGCTGCTTGGCCATCTCGCCGATGCGCTGACCGAGAACGGCTATGACCTGATGCTCTCGCGCGTCATCCCCGATGCTGCCGACTGGCTGGAGCGGATCGTCGATTCCGGCATGCTCGACGGCGTGCTGCTGATCGGCCAGTCCGACCAGATGGAGGCGATCGAGCGGGTCGCCCGGCGCTATCGCCCGCTCGTCGCCTGGGGCAGCGTGCTGCCGGGCCAGGTCCATTGCGCCATCGGCACCGAGAATATCGCCGGGGGGAAGCTCGCGGCCGAGCATCTGATCGCCCGCGGCGTGCGGCGCATCGCGTTTCTGGGCGAATTGCGCGCGCCCGAAATCCACGCCCGCTATGCCGGCGTCCGGGCGGCGGTGGAAGCGGCCGGCCTGCCCGCGCCGCTCCAGCTCGACGCGCATCTCGCCTCGGACATGATGGAACAGGAGATCGCCGCGCACATGGCCCGCCATATCGACCGGATCGACGGCATCGTCGCCGGCTCGGACGTGCTGGCGATGACCACGCTGCGCGTGCTCGCCGACCAGGGCATGAGCGTACCGGGCGACGTGCCGGTGGTGGGCTATGACGATCTGCCGCTGGCGCTCCAGACGGTGCCGCGGCTGACCACGGTGAAGCAGGACATTGCGACGGGCGCCCGCGCGATGGTCGATGCGCTGTTCGCCCGCATCGGCGGCCGGGATGCGCCCTCCATGGTGATGCCGCCGGAGCTCGTCATCCGCGATTCCGCCTGAGCGAACGCATCAGGCGGCGATCGTCACCCGGTCGCCGTCGAAGCGCAGCGCGAAGAATGGTGCCGGCACGCCGCCGAACTGGCGCCGGCGGCCTTCCGCATCGGCGATCGCACCCGCGCCCGCCGCGCCCAGCCCGGCATAGTCGACGAAGCTCAGCACCTCGCCCTCGCCGGTCACCCACCAGCAATAGGCCTGGGCCGGCTCGGCGGGCGGGTTGCCGGCGACGAAGCCGGTGCCGTTGAGCGGTCGCCACGGGCCGGCGAGCGTTTCCGCCACCATCCCGTAAAGGCCGGTGGGCGCCGTGATGCCCGCCGCAAAGCGCCGGGCCTGGGTAGACCAGAACAGATAATAGCGGCCGCCCTGCACCACGATATGGGGCCGCTCCAGCTCGCTGTTCACGCCGCTTGCATCGAGCAGCGGAGTGCCGAGCTGCCAGCGCCCGCCCACCCGGGTGGCGATGCCGATCACACCGTTCACGGGACCCTGGTTCCAGCCGGCATTGGCGGTGAACAGGATATGCTCGCGCCCGTCCGCCGGATCGCGGAAATAGCCCGGATCGCGAAAGCCCTTGATGCCGTGCGCGGGCGCGATCGCCTCGTCGGCGACCGCATAGCAGGCGCCGTCGGCCGCGACGAACTCCTCGGGCGAGCTCCACCCCTCGAGCCGGGCATCGTCCCCGTCGAGCAGGAAACGGCCGGTGGTGACGAACAGCCGCTGCTCGAAGGTGGTCGGCTGTCCGCGCCGGCCGGCGGCGGTGAAATACTGGGTCAGCGTCTCCCCGTCCGCGCCGAGCACGGCGGAGCCGGACCATTCGCGCGATCCCGGCGTGAAGCCCTCGGGGAAGGCAGGGCCGTGCGCGCGCCAGCCATCGGCGCCGTGGCTGGTCAGCCAGATACGGGCGACGTCATGCCGCGCCTCGGGATCGGCGAACTGCGGCGCGGCGAGGAAGAACCACCAGCTGCGGCCGCCGCGGATCACGGTCGCGCCGGCGGCATCGGCGATCTGCCACATGTCCCACACGTCCATGTCCGGGATCACCGGCGTCCGGTCCGGTGCCAGCACCGGCAGGGCGGCGCCCGGCTGGGTCGCGATTCCGGCGACGGCCTCGCGGGTCCAGGAAGCGCAGGTCGCGGCGGGGGCGTCAGACGTCACGGAAAACCTCTCGGATGGAAGGGAAGGACGGCTCATGCGGCCGGCGTGCGTTCGCGGGCGGTGAACACCGCCGCCGCGGCGCAGAACATCAGCACGCCGCACAAGGTGAGCACATGGCGCGGATCGCTGCCCATCAGCGGCCCGTAATAGAAAGGCAGCGTGACCGAGAGCAGCAGCATCGGGATCACGATCATCATGTTGAAGATGCCCATGTACACGCCGGTGCGCTCGGGCGGGATCGAGCCCGCGAGGATCACATAGGGATTTCCCATGATGCTCGCCCAGCCGAGCCCCACGCCGATCGCGGGGACGAACAGCATCGCCTTGTCCTCGACATGCGGCAGCCAGAGCATGCCGATGCCGGCCAGCACCAGGCAGAGCGCGTGGAGGCTCGCCGCGCCCAGGCGGCGGGCGATCGGCACCATGGCGAAGGCGGCGACGAAGGCGACGGCGTTGTAGAAGGCGGCGATCTCGCCATTGGTGAGCACGGCGGCGCGGAAGCCGTCCGAGGCAGGATCGACGGTGCCGTAGACCGAGCGGCCGATCGCGTAGATCACATAATACCAGTAGGCCGCCATCGCGTACCACTGGAACAGGCTCATCAGCGCGAGCTTGCGCATGGCCAGCGGCATGGCGCGGATCGCGCTCCAGATTTCCCGCAGCGTGGCGAGCGCCGACTTGGGCTGGGCGCGGATATGCGCGCGCTCGGCATCGGTCAGCGGCAGCTCCGGCACCCGCAGCACCGACCACAGGATCGTCCCCAGCGACAGCGCCGCGCCCACCATGAAGGCGACGCGCGCGGTATAGGGGATGTTGTGCGCATCCACCCAGTCGCGATTCATGCCGGCCCAGACGAGCAGCGAGGGCGTGAGGAAGGCGAGCATCTGCGCCAGACCCGTGAACGCGCTCTGGGTGAGGAAGCCGAGCCCATGCTGGCGGCTGTCGAGCCGGTCCGACACATAGGCGCGGTACGGCTCCATCGTGATGTTGTTGCCCGCATCGAGCAGCCACATCAGCGATACCGCCATCAGGATCGAGCTGCTGAGCGGCATGAAGAACAGGCCCAGCGCGCACATCACCGCGCCGATGAGGAAATAGGGCGTGCGCCGGCCCCAGCGGCTCTCGGTCCGGTCGCTCATCGCGCCGATGATCGGCTGGACGAGCAGCCCGGTCATCGGCCCGGCCAGCTGGAGCAGCGGGATCGAAGCCTCGGACGCGCCGAGATAGGAATAGATCGGCGCCATGTTGCCCTGTTGCAGACCGAAGCTGAACTGCAGGCCAAGGAACCCGAGGTTCATCTCCAGGATGCGCCATAAGGGCAGATGCGGCTTGCCGCTTCCCATGTTCATCGTCGCACCTCTCCGCCGGCAGATTCTGCTCTCTTATGCCTCTTATGCGGGCAATTGCGTCAGAGGGCAACAATCGATTGCATTATTTCATCGCCGAGCACTCACCCGTCGCGGGGGTCAGACGAGATAGACGAGCACCCCGGCGACGAGCCCAAGGATCAGCGCGATAAGGAATTCGAACAGGTTGCGGACGATGCCCCCGCCCCTCTGGCGCCGCTGGAAAGTCGAGCGGGGCGCCGGCTGGGCGTGGGCGACTTCGAGATAGCCGACCGCGGCCCCCGCCCCGGCGGTGAAGACCAGCGCCACCAGGGCGCCGAGGATCGTCTGGAAGGCGATCGCGATCGGCAGGAGCAGGCCGAGCGGCGCGGCCAGCGCCATCGCCGCGAGCAGCTTGGCGAAATCGAGATCGTCCTTGGCGACGGGCGCGACCTTCAGCAGGTCCGGCGCGTCCTCGGCCGAGGCGGCAAGCCAGGCGAGGCTCGACACCAGCTGCCCGGCGATCACCACGCTGGTGAAGGCCAGCGTCGGCGCCAGCGGCAGCGCGCGCCCGTCGCGAAACGCGACCAGCAGGATCGGGGCGAGATAGACGATCCGCAGCAGCATCTGGAAGACCAGTGCCGGATCGCGCAGCAGCAGCCGCAGCTCCTTGGCGAAGATCGTCGCGAACAGCCCCTGCTGGAAGTGCCGGGCGATCCCGCCCTTGGCAGCGCGCTTCGATGCCGGGCGCGTGCCCCCGGCGCGGTAGCTCTGGAGGAACAGATGGCGCATCGCCCAGCCGGTGAGCGCGAACAGCAGCGCCGCGCCGCCGAACAGCAGCAGGATCGCCAGCGGCTCGCCAAAGGCGGCTCGCCCAGGCAGGCTGCCGATCGCCCCGTTGCCATAGCCGCGCGTGCGCATCGTCTCGAACAGCAGTGACAGCCCGGACTGGCGATTCTCGTGCTCCTGGTTGAAGATCTGGGTGACCAGGAAGAAGCTGGCGCCCGCCAGTGCCGCGAGGATCTGCCCTACCGTACGCGCCGCGCGCGGACCGGCGGTGCGGGCCAGCGCCAGCGTCACCCCCAGGCCGATACAGGCCGCGGTGAGCGCCAGCGCCACCAGCAGCGCCACCGCGCCGAGCAGGCCGGGATGGCCGAATGCCGCCACCGGCACCAGGATCGGCAGCAGGAACAGCGAGAAGGTGAGCATCACCCCGCCGGCGATGCCGAGCAATTTGGCCGAGACCACCGTGCGCGGATCGAGCGGGGCGGAAAAGAGCAGGTCGAGATCGCCCGCCTCGTACAGCGTGCGCTGCGCGGCGAGCAGCGACTGGGTGATCATGAAGGTGAACAGCAGCAGGCTCGCGGTCAGCACCGCCAGCCAGGCGATCGGCCCGCCCCGGATGGGGGTATCGGCAAGCATCGTGCTGAAGAAGATGCCGAGACCGGTATAGCCGAGCAGCACCAGCCCGCCTACGATCCATCGTGTCCGGCCCCCGCCGGCCGCGCGCAGATTGCCGCGCAGCTCGTGGAGCGTCAGCCAGGCGAGCCCGCCCGGCGGCAGCCGCCGCATCGCCCAGCCGATCATGCGCGGCTCGTCAGGCGGATGAAGGTATCTTCCAGCGTCATGTCCTCGGCGCCGGCGAGCGCGCGGAGTTCCTCCAGCGTGCCCTCGGCCAGCAGCCTGCCGCCGGCGATGATGCCGATCCGGTCGGCCAGCCGCTCGGCCACCTCGAGGATATGGGTGGTGACGATCACCGTCTTGCCGGCATCGACCGCGGCGCGGAGCGCATCCTTCACCGATCGCGCCATCGCGGCATCGAGCCCGGTCAGCGGCTCGTCGAGGATCAGCAGCTGCGGATCGTGGATCAGCGCGCCGGCCAGCGCCACCTTCTGCTGCATGCCGCGCGAGAAGCCCTCGCAGCGCGTGTCGCGCACCTCCCATAGCTCCAGCCAGCGCAGCAGTCGCTCCGCCTCGGGCGCGGCCTGATCGGGCGGGATCCGCCAGAGCCCCGCGACGAAGCCGAGATATTCGGCCGGGGTCAGCTTGTCGTAGAGCATCGGCTCGTCGGGCAGCCAGGCGGTGATCGCCTTGGCCTCTTGGGGGCGGCGGCGTGCGTCGATGCCGAAGATCTCGATCTCGCCGGCATCGGGCTCGGTGAGACCCACCGCCATGCGCAGCGTCGTCGTCTTGCCCGCGCCGTTGGGGCCGAGCAGCGCGTAGAGCTGCCCCGCGCCGACGGTGAGGTCGAGGCCGGTGATGACGGGCTTGCCGAAGGATTTTTGCAGGCCGGCGATGCGAAGCGCGGGAATGGACATCGGCACTGATCCTAGCGACGGCGCGCTTCGTCGCAAGCGCGCCGTTATGGACCTTTTTCGGCGTTCGTTCGTCCCCAGCTTCCGCCAGAATGCCGGGAGGGGAAGGATGTTCGCCATGCCAAGCACGATCGCACCGGAGGTGATCGCCTGCATCGCCGAGGGGCGGCCGCCCACGCCGGGCGAGCTCGCGCGCGTCGCCGAGCGGGTGCGCGCCGACCTGGGGAGCGACCGTCCTGCCTTCGCCTGGGGGGCGACGGACGGACCGGACCAGCTCAGCCTGCGCGTGGCCGAGCTCGCACTGCTCGGCAGCCGCCGCTAAGGATCGCTGCCGCCCCATTGGCATCCGCCTCCCGAGTTGCTACCGGTGTCAGCAACGGGGATGTTCGCGACCATGCAGCGCGGACGGCCCGGCAAAACAACGGGTTGGGAGGGACCATATGCGGCGTTGGGGCATTTCGATCTGGGCACTTGCCGTCGCCGCGCCCGCCCTTGCCCAGCCCGCCGCCCGCGAAGACGGCCTCCTTTTCCATCTTTCCGCCGACAAGAGCCTGACCGCCGATATCGCGGCCGGGGATCCGGTCCCCAATTTCCGCTCGGGCGTCACCGTCACGCCCGACGGCGCGATCGGCGGCGCGGCGCGCTGGGCGGACGAAGGCTATGTCGCCTGGAACGCCCCCGGCAACATGCGTGCGCAGCGCGGCACCCTCGCCTTCTTCTGGCGCGCCCGCACCCCGCTGGGCGAGGCGCCCTTCGTGCTCTTCCGCGCCGGCTTCGCCGACCATTCGAGCTGGGACATGGCGTTCCTGCGGATCGACTGGAACGGCCACGGCTTCGACGCCTTCGTCACCGATGCCAATCTTTCGCGCATCCGCGTCTCTTTCCGGCTCGATCGGGTCCCGTCGCCCGAGGAATGGCAGCACCTCGCCTTTGCCTGGGACGAGACCATCGGCGTGCGGCTGTTCCTCAACGGACGCGAAGTTGCCCGCCGCAACCAGGTCGCCGATCTCGATTCCGGGCTCGACCAGTTCGGCATGGCCGGCCGGGTGATCAGCCCGCACCAGGTGCAGAGCCGCTACAACTTCATGCGCGGCAGCGACCTGGACGAGATCCGCGTCTACGACCGGATGCTCGGTGCGGCCGACGTCGCCGCGCTTGCCGCGCGCGGGCTGCCCGGCGCGGCCCCTGCGCGCGACACCGCTGCCGAGCGCGCCGCCTGGCTCCATCGCTATGGTTGGGACAGGGCCGCGCCGCCGGTCCTCGCCGAAAAGGTCACCCGCGTCCGCAAGGTCGAGTTCGCCGATGCGCGCGACCAGAAGCAATGGATGTGGAAGGGCGTGGACGGCATCGCCGAGACGACCTGGCCCGGCGTCTACAACCGCTCGCGCCTGCCCGGCCGCGACGATTATTTCGAGCTGCCCGACTGGAACACCTATGTCGAGGGCGGCAAGACCTATACGCTGACCGTTCCTGCCGGCGAGGCGTTCAACCGGGTGGAGATCCGCGGCGCCGCGTACGGTGACCTCGCCTGGTCGGCGGATGGGGCGCAGTTCGCCAAGCTGGCGGATCGCACGAAGGGCGTGGTCCGCTCGGTCGATGCGCTGGCCGAGCACAAGGGCGGCGTGCTCCGCTTCACCAATGTGATGCAGGAGCAGCCGATCCAGGAGGTCTGGGCCTACAGAATCGACGGCGCATCCGAGCCCGAAGGCAGCTTCAAGCTCAGCTACCGGGTCAATGCCAAGGCCGCCGCCAATCTCGCCGCGCTGGACGGGCTCAACCGCTATATCGCCGGTCGCTTCGCCCCCGACGAGCGCAGCACCGTCCTCGCCATGCCCAAATCGGGCGTCCGCGCCGCGGTCGGCGCCGGGGCGGCGGGGGATAGCGGCGCGGCCGTGCGTCCGGCCAGCCCCAAGCCGATCGTCCACATCCTCATTCCCTCGAACCTCAACCAGGCCCCGCCCGACCAGCCGCTGGCGCGCGCGTTCAACTATGGGTGGCGCAACCTGCATGACGGGCTGGACGGCATCGCGATCGACCTGCCCGCGCTGCGCGCCACGCCCGATGCGCAGGGGCTGATCCCGCTCAACATCCGCGTCCATGATCCGATCTGGCCGCAGCGCGACATGCTCGACCTGTCGGTATCGGTCCGCCCTGGCGAGGCGCGGACGCTGTGGCTCGACCTGCGCGACCGGATCCTCAGCGACGACAGCCTGTTCCTGACGGTCGCTTCCGCCGCGCCGGACTTCGATGCAGACGCGCTGGACGGCGCCGAGATCCGCCTGGTCTTCAAGCCGCGTGCCGAGGCGCTGCCGGAGCATGTCGCCGATCGCTTCAATCAGGTGAAGGACAATTGGGGCTTCCTGGTCGAGGAGCACACTTCGTCCGAGCGCGCCGCGCTCTATCGCCGGGTGCGCGGCGATGCGAGCGACCTGCTCCGCGTCGATCCCGAGAACAAGGCGATGCGGGCCTATTGGGCGGATATCGACTATCGGCCCGAGAACATGCCCGCCGGGGCCCTGCCGCCCCTCCCCGCCGGCGTCCCCGCCTGGGCGGCGCGGCAGCTGCAGGACCTGGCGCTCACCCGCCGCTTCGTCGAATGGTGGATCGACAATCGCCAGGTGCCGTACGGCGATTTCGGCGGCGGGATCAGCGACGATTCCGATCTGATGGCGCAGTGGCCCGGCCTCGCGCTGATGGGGGTGATCCCGGACAAGGTGAACGCTTCGCTGCGCGCGCTCGACGATGCAGCCTATCGCAACGGCATGATCGTCGACGGCCTCGGCTATATCACCACGGACGAACTCCACGCCTATGAGGAGGGGCTGAACGCCGATGCGGCGCGCCTCTACCTCAACTGGGGCGAGCCCAGGACCGTCGAGCGGCTGTTCGCCACCACGCGCGCGCTGGGCAAGGTGATCCTGCCCAATCCGGCCGGGCACCTCCACTTCGCCAGCAACTGGTACGGCGCGCGCAAGATGTACCGCGAAGGCGCGTTCGAGTGGCAGAAGCCGTACAGCTACACGGTGATGCACGCGCCGATCCTGCTCGGCGTGTTCAACGCGAGCCCCAGCGCGCGGCGACTGGTGACCGGGCTCGCCGATGGCTGGCTGGCGCACGGCAAGCAGGACGGCGAGGGTCGCTGGAGCTTCCCCAACGAGATCAACTGGCGCACCGATGCGACGCGCGTCGGCGACGGTGGCGGCGTGAGCACGCCGCTTCAGACCGCGTGGAGCGCGTACCGCTTCACCGGCGACGCGAAGTATCTCCGCCCGCTTCAGGCCAGGCCCGGCGCGATCGGCGAGATCAACGAGAATGGCGCGGTGCTGCCCGAGACCAAGGCGATGGTCGCGGCCAAGGGCGATAGCGAGGCGGCACGGATCGCCGCCTGGACGCGCAGCGGCGATCCGGCGGGGCTGGTGCCGCTGCACGAGGCAGCGATCCAGGAAAAGACGGCGCGGCTCACCATGATGACCGAAGGCCATTGGTGGACCGATCGCGTCGAGAGCGAGAACCAGTGGCTCCAGCGCGAACGGCTGGGCGGCATCGCGCTCCGCCGCAACCAGACCTATCCGGGCAATGCGGTGAGCTGGCGCTTCGCCCGGGACGAGGCCGCCGAGCAGGTCGCGCTGCTGGTGCCGGGCGCGACGCCCACCGGCTTCACGGTGGAGGCGTTCAACACCAGCAGCATGGCGCAGGATGCCACGATGACGACCTGGAACGTCACCGCAGGCCGCTGGACGATGCGCGGTCCGGACGGTGCGGTGAAGACGCTCGATCTCGGCCGGTCGAGCGACGTGGCGATCCGCTTCCCGGCAGGGGCCAGCCGCTGGACCTTCGCGCTGGAACGGGCCGGCGACCCGGTCGAGCTGCGCCCCGATCTCGGCATCGGCCGCGACGACGTGGTGGTGCGCGGGCGAAGCGTGACGGTTACCGTCCACAGCCTCGGCCATGCGGCGACGACGGGCGGCACGCTAATCGTCTCCGGCGCGTCCGGCGAACTCGGCCGCGCGACGGTGCCGGCCCTGCAGGCGCCGGCCGACCTCACCCCGCGCGCGGCGACGGTGCAGGTGCGGCTTGCGAGCCCGACCACCCCGACCGAGGTCCGCGTCGCCCTTCCCGGCGATGCACCGGAGGTGACGCTGCACAACAACCGGGTCCGCCTGGACCGCTAGAAGCCGATCGACGCCGAGAGGGTCACGGCCTGGCGGCTCCGCGCGCGGGCGCCGTCATAGTCCTTGCCCGGCATGCCGTCGCCCCAGGCGAGCCGGGCATCGACCCTGCCGAGCTGCCTCGCCACGCCGAGGCTATAGTCGAACTGGGTACGCGCCATGCCCCCCCAGGGGCGCTGGCGCAGCACCGTCATCAGCCCGGCATGGCCGAGCAGGCGCCACCCCGTCGCTGGCCGCGCCACGCCGTCTAGGGTGCCGTACAGCGTGTGGACGCCGTGCCGGAGATAATCGGGCGAATAGAGCACCCGCGCGGCCAGGCTGCGGCCGCTCGCCCCCAGATACAGCTCGGTATAGCCGGAACCGCTCGCGCCCGATCCGGCCCCGCGAAACTCCCGCCGCGTAAGGCCCAGGTCGAGGACGAGCCCGTTCCGCAGCCGCCGGGCATAGCCCGCATCGACGCCGGCCGACACGAGGTCCAGTCCGCTGCGCAGCGCCGCGACCGTGGTGGAGGCATCGACATAGACGCCGGAGCGATCGTCATAGCCGAGCGACAGCGTCGCCGCCGGCCGCCCGGCACTGAGGCTTCGGCCGCGCCAGCGCTCGTCGCTGGTCGCGGAGACTTCGCCGCTCCACTGGGCATGCGCATCCCCGGCGGCAAGCCCCGCGACGAGCAGGAGCATCGCCGCCGCCACTGCCCGACCGCTATCGGCGCGCCACGTCCGCCGGACAGCCTTCCTTCCCCACCACGGTCGCACAGGCATCGATCTCTCCGCCGCCGGGCCTAGCAGATGCGGGCATGGCGCGTCTGCCCGGCTTGGCATCATGTTCGCGCCGCAGTGCCAGCAGGCCGCTGACCTGCGCCGCGGCATAGGAGGACCCGTTCACCAGCGACCAGCGGCCGCCCGGCTGGGCGGTGGGGATATCCCGCCCGGGGGCGACATAGGCGCTGCCCGCGGGCGCCTCGGCCACCGCGACCACGCCGGGCATGGACGCGGGGAAGCCGCCGCCGGGCAGCCGGGGGTCGACCGCCGCCACCACCATCGCGCCGCGATCCAGCCCGGCCCGCAGCAGCGTCTCCAGCAGCCGGCTGGGCGGTCCGCTGAGGCTGAGGTTGATCACGTCGGCGCGCTGCTCCACCGCGAAGCTCACCGCCCGGGCAAGGCTGAGGCTGTCGCACAGGGTCACGGCCGTGGCGCCGGCGCCTTCCTGCCGACAGGCCCGCAGCGCGAGCAGCGACGCGGCGGGCGCGATGCCGACGATGCCGACGCCGTTGTTCGCCCGCGCCGCGATCACCCCGGCGATGCCGGTGCCGTGGTTCTCGGCCGGAACGGCGCCTTCGCCGACGAAATCCCTCGCGACGCCGACCTGGCCGGCAAGGTCGGGGTGCCGGGCATCCACCTTGCTGTCGATCACCGCGACGCGCGCGCCCCGTCCCGTCGCGACCCGGTGCAGGGCGGAAAGGTGCCATGCCCGCGCGGTAGGCTGGGCGGGATAGAGCGGATCATTGGGGCCTGCTCGTCCCTGCGCCTCGAAGGTCGAGATCGGCTCGGACCATTCCACGGCGCTGTCGCGCGCGACCTGGGCGGCAACCGTCGCCGCCGATCGGTCGGCGGGGACGGCCATGATGAAACAATCGATACCGATCATCGGCATCGGCCAGTTGCCGGCGAGTTGCAGACCGTTCCGTCGCGCGACCGCCGCCGCGATCCGCCGCCGCCCTGCCGCCGAACCGTCCTCGCCATAGCCGCCGCCATAGCCGCTGCCGGCGCGAAAGTGCGGCGGGGCGAGGCGGAGCATTACCAGAATGCGCGCGCCACCCGGCGCCTCCTCCGCCGTCGCCGGCGCGGCGACGAGCAGGGCCAGGGCGAGCAGCAGCGCCGCCAGCCCCCTCATGGCGCGGGATCGATGGGCTGGACCATCACCACCCCCGGCGCCGCGCGCAGCCGGGCGATGGCGGCACGCCGCTGCTCGGGCGCGATGGCGAGCAGATAGGCACCCGCGGCCGTCGGTCCGTCGACCAGCCGTGCGTTGGACGCCGCGATCGTCTGCCGCAGCGCCGCCTCGCGGGTGTCCGGCGCGAACATCACCAGGATGTTGCCGGCAGGGCGCGCCTCGGGAGCCCCGAGCGCATGGTACGCGCCCGCGCTCGGCACGGCCGGCTGGCGAAACTGGAGCACGACGCCGATGCCCAGCAGCAACAGCGCCGCCTGCGCGCCCAGCATCCATCCGGCGTTCACCACGAAGCGGCGGGGCAGGCGCTGCGGCGGCGCGGGCTCGGCAAGATCGGCGACCAGTCGCTCCCACCCGCCCGGCGCGGCGGCGGGCAGATCGGCGACCGCGAGGCGCAGGCGTCGCTCGGCGGCGAGCTCGGCACGGCATGCCTCGCACTGAGGGAGATGCGTCTCGACGAGCAGCCGGTCGCCGGGCTCGATCGCGCCGGTCACATACCAGGGCAGCAGCTGCTGCGTCGCCTCGTGCGGGTCGCCGCGCAAATGGTGAAGGTCGCCCATCGTCAGATCCAGTCCGCCAGTTCGCCGGCCATCGCCCGGCGCAGATGGCGCCGCGCGTGGAACATGCGGGTCTTCACCGTGTCCACCGGGCACCCCAGTATCTCGGCGATCTCGCGATAGCCGATCTCGTGAAAATAGGTGAGGTCCACAACCGCGCGATGCTCGGCCGACAGCCCGGCCATCGCCCGGCGCAGCGCGTGGCGGGTGCGATCCTGCGAAAGCGCCGCATCCACGGCGGCGGCGGTGTCGGGCAGCTCGGCCAGCCCGGCATCGTCGGGCGGTTCCTCGTCGCGAACCCGCGCCCGCACCGCCTTGCGATAGGCGATGGCGAACAGCCAGGTCGACAAACGGCTCGCGCCGGTGAAGTCGCTCGCCTTCTGCCACAGCACCATCAGCGTGTCGTTGACCACCTCCTCCACCAGCGGCGGGCGGCGCACCAGCGTGCCGACGAAGCGGGCGAGACGCGGCTGGTAGCGGCGATAGAGCTGCTCGAAGGCCCGCAAGTCGCGCGCGCGCACGGCGACGACGAGGCCCATCTCCTCCTCGTGCATCGACATCGGCGGCTGCCGGTCCTGCGGGTCGATCTGCGTCACGCGCCTCCTTCGCTCGCACTGTAGTGCCGGGCCGGGGGCGGAAGGTTCAACATGGCCGAAAAAATGTGCCGGCCGGGGCGTGGCGGCTCCCGGCCGGCAGGCGACCGGCCTCAGCCGAACGCGAGCGTCGTGCGGCGGCGGCGATAGCGCAGCGCGCCGCCGGCAAGGCCCGCGCCGATCACCAGCATGCCCCAGGTCGCCGGCTCGGGCACCGCGGCGGCAAGCGTCGCGTTCTCGGGCGCGAAATCGCTGATCCCGGCATTGCCGCCGCCCGAACGCGGCCACAGGTTGAAACCGTACCGCTCCGGCGCGAAGCCGGTGCTCGGCAGCAGCGACAGCGGCACCTTCACGGTGAGGATGTTGCCGGCGATCGCGATCCAGTTCGAGTCGAGCGCCGTGCCGCCGATCGTGCCGGTGCCGTTCTTCTGCACCACGATCGCCTGATCGAAGATCACATTGCCCTGGCCGATGCCGCCGAAGGGCCGGATCGCGCCCGCACCCGTGTTCACGCCGTACACGTAGAAGCCGGGCGTCCCGGGGGTAATGGCGCCGGCAAAGGTGGTGCCGAGCGTGAACAGCTGGGCCGCGGAATCATAGCTCACCGAGAAGCTGGTGACGTCGAGATCGGCGAGCTTGGGGCCGGTATAGCCCGAGAGGAAGTCCCCGGTGGCATCGGTGACGGTCTGGGTCTGGGTCTGCGCCAGCGCCGGGGCGGCGAGGACAAGGCTGGTAAGCGCCGCGGCGCTCAGAAGGGTACGCATGCTTGATTCTCCCGTATAGGCACCGGCCCGGTGCTGGGGGCGCACCGGGCCGGGCTCGCACGGCGGATGCGGCGCCCGAAACAGGGGATACGCACGGGTCCGCAGTCGCCGCACTCCATCAGTGGCGGGGCGGCGGCGGATGGTTCAAACGGGGTGGGAAAAATTTGCCGGGTGGCTCAGGCGGCAGCGGGTACCCGCGCCGCCGCATAGCGGGCGATGAATGCGACATGGCCCGGCAGCTTGGCCAGCTGCGCGGCGATTCCGGCGCGGAGATCGGCCAGCGCGCGCTCGAGATCGGCGTCGGGGATCTGCGACGGCATCGGATGGTGCGTGCGCGGGCGTACCCCCTGCCCCAGCATCACCGCGTTCCAGCTGTCGACGCGGAACAGGTCGGTGCCTTCCTGATAGGCGGCGGCCCCGTCCTCGAAGAGTCTGATCCGCGCCGCCAGGCTGTCCGGTACCGCGCGCGCGGCATGGTCGCGCCAGAAGGGCTCGGGGCGGTCGTTGAGCTTATAATGGAGGATGATGAAGTCGCGGATATGCTCCGATTCCGCGCGCGACTGGGCGTTGAAGCGAGCGGCGAAGCTGGCCATGTCGCCATGGCGCGGGAAATTCTGGAGCAGCCGCGTCACCGCGATCATCACCAGGTGGATGCTCGTGGACTCGAGCGGCTCGATGAATCCGCTCGCCAGCCCCAGCGCCACGCAGTTGCGGTTCCACGCCTGTTTGCGCATGCCGGTGGTGAAGCGGATCAGCCGCGGATCGAACAGCGCCCGGCCGGGGACCGCGGCCAACAGCTGCTCCCGCGCCGCATCGTCTGACAGATAGTCGCTGGCATAGACGAAGCCGTTGCCCATCCGGTGCTGCAACGGGATCCGCCAGCGCCAGCCCGCGCCGTGCGCGATCGCGCGGGTATAGGGCACCGGCGCTTGCGTCGTCTCCGACTGGACGGCAAAAGCGCGGTCGGTCGGCAGCCAGTGGCTCCAGTCCTCGAAACCGGTCTTCAGCGTCTCCTCGATCAGCAGGGCGTGGAACCCCGTGCAGTCGATGAACAGGTCGCCTTCGATGCACAGCCCGCCCTCCAGCACCAGTGCGGCGATGTCGTCGGTCTCGGCCTGCTCCACATGGGTGATGCGGCCCTCGACCCGGCGCACGCCCGCCGGTTCGGCGAGCCCGCGAAGGAAGGCGGCATAGGCGAGCGGCATCGGATCGCCGGCGGCGAACTTCTCGGACAGCGCCGCCTGCGTTTCCAGCGAAGTCGCCCAGCGCGCCGCCAAAGCCGCGGCGCTGCGCCTCCAGCCAGAAATGCTGGAAGTCGCACAGGGGAAGCGCGCGACCGATCGTGCCGAACGGGTGGAAATAGCGATCGCCGTCGCGCAGCCAGTTCTCGAAGGCGATGCCCAGCTTGAAGGTGGCGTTGGTTTCGCGGAGGAAGACCTGCTCGTTGATGCCGAGCAGCTTGTGGAAGGTCCAGGCGGTGGGAATGGTGGATTCGCCTACGCCCACCGTGCCGATCGCGTCGGATTCGACCAGCGTGATGTCGAGATTGGGCCCCAGATGCCGGACCAGCGCCGCCGCAGCCACCCAGCCCGCCGTACCGCCGCCGGCGATGACCACCCGAAACTTCTGCTCGCCCATCGCTTCCTCCCCAGGGAATTTTCGTTGTCTCGCCTTAGCCCTCGCGGCGTTCCTTGCGCGCGATCAGGCGCGGCAGATTGCCGAGCGAGGAGAGCTGCCACACCGCGCAGCGCAGGAAATCCTGCGCGTGCAGCGCGGCCAGCGCCTCGCCACCCAATGCGGCGAAACGCCCGCCCTCGATCACCCAGCAGTCGGGGATCTTGTAGCGCCGGCCGGAGGCGAGCTCGATATCGAACGTCACCGGCTCCAGCAGCCGGGCCGCTTCAAACGCCGCGAACATCGGCGCCGAGAGCTGGTCGCCGACATAGACCGCCTGCAACGTCGCCGCGACACGATCGAGATAGGGTGCATTGCCGCCCTGCTTCAGGAACAGCGGCGCGCCTTCGCTGGTCGAGACGCGGGGATGGTCGGTATCGATATGGATCATCGGCTCGCCGGGCTCGCCGACCGCGGCACCGCGGTCGAGCCGGATCCGCAGATCGGCATGGTCGATATTGTTGAGCACGGCGCGAGGCGAGCGGCCCTTCCGTGCAAAGTGGCGGGCTTCAGAAGCGGAAGCGCGCGCCGACCAGATAGCGGGCCGAGCCTTCGGACTCGTACCAGGTGTTGATGTAATCGCGACTGTAGCTGCGAACGCCCTCCTCGAGGAGGTTGATGCCTTCGAAGCTCAGCGCGATGTTGCGGGTCAGGTCATAATTGATGCTGAGATCGACCTGGCCGTACGGATCGTTGAACACCGGGTTGTGCGCAGCCCCACGGTTGACGTCGCTCAGGAACTTGCCGCGCCAGTTGTACGAAAGGCGCGCCGAGAGCCCGTGCTTGTCATAGATCAGCGTGGCATTGGCGGTGTCGCTCAGGCCGACCAGCGCGAACTGGTTGGCCGTCGGATCGGCGGTGATGTCGAAGCCGATATTGCCGCGCACCAGCGTGTAGCTCGCGGCGATACCGAAACCGGTATTGCCGAGGAAATACTGGCCGGCGAGCTCGACGCCGTAGATCTCGGCGTCCTTGTTGTTGATCGGCGTGTTGACCGAGAAGTTGAGCAGCGGGTCGGCCGAGGTCGGCAGCACGTCGATCGCGGCGAGCGTGTTGCTGATATAGGTCGAGCCGAAGGTGCGCGTGGCCGGCACATAGTTCGCCTGCAGCTCCTGCGTCGCCTGGGCGACGTTGCCGCCATACTTCTGCAGGATCGCCGCGCTGGTGAACAGGTTGACGTTGCTGATGTCGCCGCCGAGCCCGGTGACGATGTTGCGCGCCGACGTGGCCAGCGGGCCCGCGGTTGGGTCGCGCAGACCGAACAGGTTGCGCTGGACCACCGTGTTGCCGATGAAATTGTGCACCCGCTTGTCGAAGAAACCGACCGAGAGATACACGTCGCGGCGCGGATACCATTCGAGCGAGATGTCGAAGTTATCCGAATCCAGCGGCTTGAGCGCCGGATTGTTCTGGTTGCCGGTCGCGACGCCGCCCAGCGAGGTCGGGTTGTTGAGCGCGCCCGCGCCGGTGGAGGCGAACAGGTTGCCGTACGGCGCGCGCGAGATCGTCTTGCTGTACGACACGCGACCGATCAGGTTCTTCGCGGCTTCGATCTGAAAGTCGATCTGGGGCAGCAGATTGTCGTAGCTGCCGCGGCCGTTCACCGCCTGCTGGTCCGCCGAGTTGAGCACCGAGAAGTCGTTGTCCGCTTCCCACACGATCGCCAGCGGCACCGTCTGGTAGGAGACCGACTTCACCTTGGTGTGCTCGTAGCGCACGCCGGCGACCACGGTGGCGTTGCGCCCGCCCAGCTCGCCCTTCCAGGTGAGCTGGCCATAGGCGGCCCAGATGTCCGTTCGAGCGACGCGCGGATGCCGACGAGAACGTTGTCGATTCCTTCTTCACATTCACCCAGTTCTTTCTGTTTTCACTCGGAAATTACTCTCTCTGGCACATCCACCGCGTGCTGGACGATGGCGGCGGCGGAGTCCTGGCCGAGCGCAAGGCGATAGCGGCCGGGCGCGATCGCCCAGCGGCCGTCCCGCCAGCGGGCGAGCGCATGCGGGTCGGCGGCGATGGTCAGCTGCACGGCTTCGCCCGGCTGCAGCCACTGGCGCTTCCATCCGGCGAGGCGCGGCGCGCCGCCCTGCGGATCGGTGACGTAGAGCTGCGGCACGACCGCGCCGGCGCGCACGCCCTGGTTGCGCACCGTGAAGGTCACCGCCGGCTTGCTCCCCCCGATAAATCGCGGGGCGGAAAAGCCTAAGCGCGTGTAGCTGAGGCCGTAGCCGAACGGGAACAACGGCTGGGTGCCCTTGGCCGCGTACCAGCGATACCCGACATTCGCGCCTTCCTGATAGGTCACGTCCCAGCTCGGCAGCGCGCTGCCGTCGCCGGCGCCGGCAGCGCTTGCGGCGTTCGAATTGAGTCCGGCGGGCACCACCGGTGTCGGACGCGGCAGTTGCTCCGCGCGCTTCGGGAAGCTGATCGGCAGGCGGCCGGAGGGATTGACGTCGCCGAACAGGATGCCGGCGATCGCCTCGCCGCCGCGCTGGCCGGGATACCAGGCCTGGAGCACCGCCGGCACCTGGTCCAGCCACGGCATCAGCACCGGCCCGCCGGTTTCCAGCACCACGATCGTCTTCGCATTCGCCGTGGCGACGGCAGCGATCAGCGCGTCCTGATGATCCGGCAGAGAGAGCGAGTCGACGTCCTGCGCCTCGGTGGTCCACTGGGTGGCGAACACGACCACCACATCCGCTTCCCTGGCGGCGGCCGCCGCTGCCGCCGCGTCCTGCCCGTCGACATAGGTCACCTGCGCGCCCGGTGCCTTGGCGCGGATCGCCTGGAGCGGCGACGAGGCATGCCAGGTCACCCGCGCGAACGAGGCCGCCGCACCGCTTGTCAGCGGGATCTCGACCGGCGCACCGCCCACCGAGCGCACCTGGCTGGAGCCACCGCCGGAAAGCACGCCGACATCGGCATGACCGGCGACGAGCAGGATCTTCTTTGCCGTCCTGGCGAGCGGCAGCAGATCGCCCTGGTTGCGCAGCAGCACCATGCCCGCCTCGGCGACCCGCTGCGCGACCTGGGCGTGCGCGGCATAGTCGATCGGCTGGGCGGTGACGGGGGGCGGATGGTTGTAGAGGCCGCTGGCGATCACCCCGGTCAGGATGCGGCGGACCATCTCGTCCAGCCGTGCCTCGGAAAGCTGGCCCGCCTTGATCGCCGCGTCGATCCTGTCCGGCGCGAAGCAGATTTCACGGTCGAGTTCCTGGCCCGATTCCTGATCGAGCCCGGCGGCCGCTGCCTTGACCGTCGAGTGCACCGCACCCCAGTCGCTCATCACCCAGCCGGTATAGCGCCAGTCGCCGCGCAGAATATTCGGTGAGCATGCGCCGGCTCTCGCAGGCATAATCGCCCTCGATTCGGTTATAGGCGCACATTACCGAGCCCGGCTTGCCCAGCTTGATCGCCAGTTCAAAGGCCAGCAGGTCGCTTTCGCGCAGCGCCGTCTCGTCGATCCGCGCATTGAGCACCGCGCGGCCGGTCTCCTGCGCGTTGAGGATGAAGTGCTTGACGGTCGAGACGATGTGGTTCGACTGGACACCGTCGATCGCCGCGCCCGCCATGTGGCCGGCGAGCAGCGGATCCTCGCCCAGATATTCGAAGTTGCGGCCGTTCCAGGCGTCGCGGGTGAGGTTCACGCCGCCGGCGAGCAGCACGTTGAAGGTCTTGGCGCGCTTCCGCGCCGATCATCGCGCCGCCCGCGCGCCATCTCGACGTCGAAGGTCGCCGCCGTGGCGAGGCCCGAGGGCAGCGCCGTGGCGACATCGCCCTTGCGCTGCTCGATCTGGTTGGCGACGCCCAGGCTGGCATCGCTCTCCCGCAAGGTCGGGATGCCGAGCCGGGGCACGCCGGGCACATAGCCGGCGGAAGGGATCATGTCGGCGGGCGCGGGCTCGGCGCGCGGCGGGAACAGGCCGTGGACCAGCTGGAGCTTCTCGGCATGCGTCATCGCGCGGACCAGCGCTTCGGCGCGGGCTTCGGGGGCAAGCCGCGTGTCCTGCCAGGCCGGCGGCGCGCTCCGGGCGCCGGCGAGCGCTGGCGCGGTACCGGCGAGCAAGACAAGGGCGAGGGCGCGGGCAGCGTTCATCGGCGCGGGAAATCCTGTTGCAGCAGCTTGGCGCACGCGGTCGCCCGCCCGGGACCGGGCCCGTCGATCCGGCGCGTGGGGAAAGGAAAAAATGCGGCCGCCGCCCATCGGGCAGGCAGCGGCCGCAGGGAATCCGCCCTTGAGGAGGGGGCCGGAACCGAAACCGCGTCGAGGGTAACAGGAAAGAGGCGCGGCGCGGGCGCGGTTGCGTGACGTACGGCAGCGATGCCCGGCATATACCCGCTCCCACGTGTTCCGTATTTTTACGGAGCCTTGTATCTGACATCGATGTCTGACGGAGTGTGACAGCGATGTCAAGCACAGGCAAGACCGGGCGTTGCGCAGCCGCCGCGCGCCGCTAAGGTCGGGGGGTGCAAGCCTCTCCCCCTCCCCTCGCGCGCGCCGAAATGGTCGCGCGGCTGTTCCGACGCTCGATCGGCATCTTCTTCCTGGGCGGATTCGTCACCGCGCTGGTCGGCCTGCTGGTGCCGCGGCTGACGCTGGTCGACGGGCTCGACTATACGCGAGCGACCTTCGTCCAGTTCGCCTTCCACTCCAGCTATCTGCTGTTCGCGCTGCCGATCACCATGCTCCTGGTGCGCACCGGCTATATGCGCGCGATTGCCATCGGGCTGGCGGTGATGACACTGGCGTGCGTTGCGCTGGGCGGTGCCGCCTGGATCGGCAGCTATGCGCTGCTGCTGGCGGCGCTGCTCGCGCTTTCCACCGGCATCACGTTCCTCCAGATCGCGGCCAATGTCGTGCAGCCGCTGGTGGCGACCGAAGGCGGCGGCGCGGCGCGGCTTACCCTGCTCCAAGGCTTCAATTCGATTGGGACGGTACTGGCGCCGCTGCTCGGCGCGGGGCTGCTGCTCCATGCCGGCGGCGGGTTCGGGCGATTGCCGCTCGCCCTACCCTTCCTCGCCTGCGCGCTGGCGCTGGCCGGGCTCTGTCTTGCCTTCTGGCAGGCACGCGACCTGCTGGCCGATCATCCCGCGCCGCGCCGCCTGCCGCTGGCCGAGCTGATCCGCGTCCTGCGCACGCCGCGGCTGGCCTGGGGCAGCCTGGCGATGTTCGGCTATGTCGGGGCCGAAGTGACGATCGGCAGCCTGCTTACCAACTATCTCGCCCAGCCGGCGATCCTGGGAGCCGATCCGGCAACGGCCGGGCGGCTGGTGAGCCTCTATTGGGGTGGTGCGATGCTCGGGCGCTTTGCCGGGGCCTTCGGTCTCGCCCGCATCGCCCCGGCGCGCCTGCTTGCCATGGTGGCGATTGCCGCCGTCGCCCTGATCGCGATCGCGACTCAGACGCAGGGCCCGCTGGGCGCCGCCGCGCTGCTCGGCGTCGGGCTGTGCAATGCGATCATGTACCCGACGATCTTCGCACTCGCGCTTCCCGAGGATCGCGGTGCGGCCGCCTATGCCTCGATGATCCTGTGCATGGCGGTGGTCGGCGGCGCGGTGGTGCCGTTCGCCACGGGCGCGCTGGCGGATCGCCTCGGGCTGGCGACGGCGCTCGGGCTGCCGCTGCTCTGCTATCTGGGGATCGCGGCCTTCGCGCTGATGGTAGCGCTATCGGCCGCAACGCGATACGCTACGCGATAATGAAGCCGCTGACCCTAAAGGACGTCGCCGCCCGTGCGGGCGTTTCCCCCAAGACGGTATCGCGCGTCATCAACGGCGAGGCCTATGTCCGGCCGGAGCTGCGCGCCGCGGTGCAGCGCGTGGTCGACGAGCTCGGCTATCGTCCCAACGCCTTCGCCCGCGAGCTTTCCAGTTCCCGCTCGTTCCTGCTCGGCCTCTATTTCGACGATCCCTCTTCGGCTTATGCCGCCGATCTCCAGCGCGGCGCGCTCGCCCGCTGCCGGGTGCTCAGCTATCACCTTGTCGTCGAGCAGGTGAGCCGCGACGGCGAGGGCTGGCTGGCGGAATGCGAGGCGTCGCTGCGCTCGATGCGGCTGGGTGGCGCGATCCTCACCCCCCCGCTGTGCGACTGGCCCGAACTGCTCGATCTGTTCGCACGGATGGACGTGCCGGTGGTGCGGATCTCGCCCGGCGACTTCCCGGGCCGGACCGCGGCGGTGGAGATGGACGAATGCGGCGCCGCCCGCGAGCTGACCGAGGCGCTAATCGCCCTCGGTCACCGCACGATCGGCTTCATCCAGGGCAATCCCGAACACCACGCCGCCGCGCGCCGTCTGGAGGGGTTCCGCGCAGCGATGGCGGCGGCGGACCTGCCGGTATCGCCGCAGCACACGCTGCAGGGCGACTTCACCTTCCGCTCGGGACTGGAGGCCGGCGAACGGCTGCTCGCCGCGGCGGACCGGCCGAGTGCGATCTTCGCCGCCAATGACGAGATGGCGCTCGGCGTCCTGGTCGCGGCGATGCGCGCAGGCATCGCCGTGCCGGACCGGCTGTCGATCGTCGGCTTCGACGATGCTGCGCTCGCTCGCATGGCTTGGCCGCCGCTCAGCACCGTCCGCCAGCCGCATGTCGAGATGGCGGCGGCGGCGATCGACCTGCTCGACGGCATCGCCCGCAACGACGATGCGCTGGGCAACGACCGCACCCGTCGCCTGCCCTATACGCTGGTGCTGCGCGACAGCAGCGGGCCAGCCCCCACCAGTTAGAAACGGACGCCCAATCCGCCGCTGATCTGGTGGCGATCGAAGTCGAGCTTGATCGGGGATCCGTCGAGGTTGAACTCGAAGCCGTTATAGTTGGTGAACTGATACTCGATCTTGGCATAGGCGCGGCCGGGGAGCCGCGCCTGCAGGCCCAGGCCGACATGGAAGCCGTCCAGCGTGTCCGAACCTTTGCCATTCAACGCCGGAAACAGGGCGCTGGTGCGCTCGTCCTTGATCTGGCCGTTCGACCAGCCGCCCTGCGCGTAGAAGGCCACCCCGTGCGACATCACCCCGGCGCGGAGGCCGAGCGTCAGATTGCGCCCGGCATGGACGCAGTAGCGCGCGATGCTCGACGGTGCGGTACAGGCCGCCGCCGTCGATCCGGACAGCCCGGCATAGCCGCCGACGAAGGTCGCGCTGCTCGTCGCCACGTCATACCCGATCTCGCCGCCATAGCTGATGCCGGTCTGGCCGCCGGTCACCTCGCCCGCGTCCACCGTGCCGCCGCCGGCGGACTGGAGGCGCAGCACCGGCCGGTCCCAGCCCGCCACCAGTTCCAGTCGCACGCCCCCCGCCGGCGTCTCCAGCGCGCCCTGCGCCGCGGCCGGTGCCGCCACGACGCATAGCGCCAGCCCCATGATTGCAATCCGCATGTCCGATCCCCTGTAGATCCGCGCCGTCCCGGGGTGCGGGCGGCTTTCGTGCACCACGGATTCCTAACGAATGTTCAATGGCTTGCTGGATAGGCTTCGCAATCCGGTGCGGCAGTCGTCCGGCAAGCCACTTTACCCGGCTCGGCGACCTGCCTAGTCCTGAGGTGGAAACGAATGCAGGCAAAAGGGATCGCATGACCGAGGAAAAGGCCGCAGGGCGCGCGGGGACGCAGACGCTCGAACGCGGGCTCGATCTGCTCGATCTGCTCGCCGAGCGGCCGCACACCGTGCGCGAACTGGCGTCCGGGTCCGGCCTGACGGTGTCGACCGCCAGGCGGCTGGCGCTGGCGCTGATCGATCGCGGCTTCGCCGTCGGCGAGCGTGACGGTAGCCTGCGGCTGGGCCCGAAGCTGATGCAGCTGGGCGTGCGGGCGCAGGAACGGCTGAATGTGGTCGAACTGGCGCGCGACCGGCTCCGGGCTCTGGCCGACGCCACCAACATGCCTGCCTTTCTCGGCGAGCGCGACGGCGATCATTCGGTGCATTTGCACCGGGTGGGCGGCGGCCAGCGTGTGGTGGTGACGACCCCGGTGGGTACCAGGCGCCCGCTCCCGGAGACGAGCCTGGGCAAGGCGCTGCTGCTCGACGAGACACCGGCCGCGCTCGACGCTCTGCTTGGACGCCGCCCCGCGCCGCAGCCGAGCTTCCCGACCGATCTTGCTGCCGATCGCGGCCGCGGCGTCGTGGTGCATCGCAGCCCGCCGCCGGACGATCTGCGCGCCGTTGCCGCCCCGATCCGCGACGCGGCGGGCCGGATCGTCGCCGCCATCAGCGTAGTCAGCCCGGCACAATATGTCGACGATGCCGCACTGGACGGCATCGTCGCGGAGGTTCGTACGGCGGCGGGGGAAATCAGCGCCGCCCTGGGTCACCACGCAGCGACGCGGTGACCGGCGCGGCCTCCCGTCAGCCGCCGAAGCGGAGACGGACACCGCCCATGAGACGACGGCCACCATAGATCAGCCGCATGACGCGCGGCGTGCCATCGGCGAAGCGAACATAGTCGCCCGTCGAGAAAGTCTGCGATTCGCGCGTCATGTTCCGCCCTTCCATATAGACCTGGAAATTGCGGTTGATGTTGTACGAAATCTTCATGTCGAAGAAGGTGGTTTCGTCGGAGAAGCGCGGCACGCCCGGATTATAGCCCGGTGCGACCAGGCGGACATTGGTCCACTGCTCGCCGGGATAGTTCGTATCGATATTGTTGCCACCGCACGGCGTGATGCAGTTGAAGCTGGCGCTGCGCTTCTGCATGGCCAGACGCAGGTTCAACTTGCCGTCGTCATACCAGATCGAGGCGTTGGTGTTATACCGCGATTCGTTCGGCGGCAGCATGATGTCGCCGGTCAACGGATCCTGCTGGCCGGACGTCGCGGCCGAGGCGAGGATCGAGAAGTTCACGTCCGCACCGGTATATTTCAGGAACCAGGGCAGGAAGGTGAACGCCGTCTTTGCCTGGAATTCCCAGATGTCCCGCTTGTAGCCGGGGCCATTGTCCCAGGTCGGCACGTTGAACTGCACATCGGCCAGCGGCAGCCCCGTGCCCGGATCGGTTTCAGTGCTGCCGGCGAAGGGCCGCTCGATACGGGTGACCTGGATCGGGTTGCCGACCTTCACGTCCAGCTTGCCATAGGTGGCAGAGATCAGCGTGTCGCGGTTGGGATACCATTCGAGGCTGGCATTGTAGCTCCAGGCCGTGAACGGCTTGAGGGCGGGATTGCCGACGCGGCCGGCGGTGCAGTTGTTGACGTCCTCGCCCTCGGTCAGTGTCAGGCGCTCGTCGATGGTGCATGTTCCGCCGGGCACCAGATTGTTCATGTTGGGCCGCGCTACCGTCTTGCCGCCATAGACGCGGAAGACGAGCGAGTCGTCGAAGCCCCACAGGTTGAGGTTGAAGGTCGGCAGCCAGTCGCGCGTCGTGCGGTCGAGCGTCACCAGCTGGCTGAACGTCTGGGTGATGAAGCCGCCCGGTGCGTTGGGGTTCGCCGCGTCGAACGCCGGGGTCACCCGGATCGAATTCAGCGTCTGGAGTCCCGTGCCCTTCACCCGGACGAACACACCGCGCAGACCGACATTGCCGGTAACCCGAATGCCGCGCGGCAGATTCTGTTCGAAGTCGAACATGCCGTAGACGTTCTGGATCGTCTCGTCCGCCCGCGTGACCGGCTGGTCATAGGTCTTGCCGTCGCTGCCGACACAGGTCTGCAGGCAGTCGAAATTCATGAACTGCGACGCGCCCAGCGCCTCGAACAGCTTGTCGGTGCGGATACCCTGCCACGAGGGTGGCAGATTGCCGCGATTGGGCAGATCGCCGAAATACGAGGAATCAGGGGCTTCCAACGTACGCGCGAACAGATCCTGCAGCTGCTGCGGGGTCAGCGTGTCGGTGCCCGACCGCGCGGAACGCGGATCGGTGCTGGGCACATAGCCATAGTTGCACGATACGGTGGACGTGGCGGTCGGCTGGCAGGCGCGCAAACTGCCGCGGACGATGGCCGTCGGCACATAGACGCCGGGCACGAAGCCGGGCTGGCCGAAGGTGCCGATGGGCGAGCTGACCGTATAGCCGCCATTGTTCCAGCGCTGAATCTCGTTGTTGCGGTACATCCCGCCGACCTTCACCCGCTTGATGAAGGGCAGGATGCCATCGGTGTCATAGGTCAGATCGAGCCGCGCGATCTTCTCGGTCGCTTCGCCCAGGGCCGGCGTATACTGCACGGCGAAGGTGGGTGTGGTGAGCGGCAGCTGGCCGACCGTATAGGCAGGCGTGGCCGGGTTGAATTCGGTTGCCAGCACCGCATTCTGGCCAAGGCAGGTCGGGGCCGTGCCCGCGCCGATGCAGCGCGGGGCGGTAAGCTGCACGAAATTCGCAGGGTTGGTCTCGTCGTAATTGGCCGGCAGCTGGATGTCCCACAGGCCGTTCGACTGCAGCTTCAGCTGCGCATCGCCGTACATGTAGGACCGCGAGGTGCGCATGTCGCCGCGACTCGTCGTGGCCTTGGTCATGCCGGCCATGCCTTCGAGCAGAACGCGGTCCCCCTGCCATTCGAAGCCGGTCTGGTAATAACTGGTCTTGGTGTTGATCCGGTTCTCGATCTGATCGATGTTCACCGAATTGTTGGTGAGCGTCATCGCGGTGACATTGTGCTTGGAGTCGACCACGATGCTGCTGGGCACGACGTTCAGAACGTTGCCGATCGTCGCGTTGTTGGCGACGTTGTTCAGGCCGTCGAACAGATAATATCCGGCGCCCGCATTGGGGTTGAGGGTGCGGGCGCGAGGATAGCCCGTGGCCGAATCCAGGAAGGTCCCGGTGACATTCTGGTTGAACAGCGTGACCGGGTTGCGGCTGCGGAACTGATCGTGGACCTTGCGATTGGCGAGGGTCGCCTTGCCGAACACGGTCAGCCGATCGGTGATGCGGAAATCAAGGCGGCCGTCGAAGGAATAGCGCTCGTCGGTCTGCGTGCTGGTGAAATTGCGGATCAGCGACGGCGTATAGTCGTTCCACTGATTGAGGCAGGTCTGCTGTTCGAGGATGCGCTGGGCGCGGGCCGCCGCGGCTGCGGTACCGTTATGCGGGAACAAGGTGAAGCAGTCGGCCTTGGTCTTGGCCGATGCCGATTTCGTGATCAGGCTGCGCGGCGTCTCCAGGCTGTTGGCGAACACGACGTCTGCGGCATCGGTACCGATCGTGTTGACATTGTATTCGAACGTCTTGTCCGGCGACTGGTCGAAGTCGAACAAGCGCGCATAGCCGCGATTGCCGCTCGTCGTCGTCTCGTACATGTGGCCGTTGTTCTGCAATTTACTGTACGTGCCGGTAAGGATCACGCCCAGACGATCGTCGAAGAACTTGTTGGCGAACACGCCGTTGACGTCGGGCGTCCAATCCTTGCCGAGCGAATTCTGGCCTGCGCCCGCGCGCAGCGAGAAATAGGGCTTCTTGAAATCCAGGCCCGTACGTGTCTTGATCTGGACGGTGCCGCCCAGGCCGCCTTCCGTCATGTCGGCGGTGGAGCCCTTCACCACGTCGACCGATTTGACGATCTCCGCCGGAAGTTCGCGAAGGTCGGCGCCGCGCCCGCCGGCGCCGGCAATTGCCAGCCCGTTGGTGCTCTGCACGCCGATGCCATCGAGTTCGACGCGGGTCAGGTCCGGTCCGTTGCCGCGCAGCGCGATGCCGTCGCCTTCACCGAATTCGTTGCGGCTGAGCGCCACGCCGGGCACGCGCGAGATCGCTTCGTTGACGTTGCGATCGGGGAAGGAGCCGATGTCGTCCGCGACGATCGAATCGGTGGCGGTACGCGCGTTCTTCTTGCGGTCGTTGGCCGATTGCTGGCTGGCGCGCGAACCGACGACGACGATCGCCTCTTCCTGCGCTTCGGTGAGCTGGCTGCTCATGTTGGGCGCCGGCACGCTCTCTCGCGCCTGGCTGGTCTGCGCCGCGGCACTGCCGATGCCGCCGCCCAGCATTACCGCCAGCGCGGCCAAGCTGGCCGTGGCAGCGATATGACGCCGTGAATGGTGTGCCCTGTTCATTACGTTCCCTCTCCTGTTCCGGTCAGCGGCACCCGTGGGGGGATCCCGTCCCCTGCCGCCCAACGTCCCGGGAAGTGTGACTCTATGGCCGCTACTCCCACATTGTGAATGTACGCTTCACTTAATAGAACGATATCAGCTTTTGCGGACCATGCAAGGGTCTCGGAACTGCGCCGACAAATTGTCAGTGACGGACACAGGAATCCGCGGTCCAAAGCGGGACCCGCAGGCATCGGCTCCGGGCGATGTTGCTAGAGGCGGAGCCCCAGCCGATAGATGCGATTCGCATTGCCGGCGAACAGCGCCCGCCGTTCGTCGTCGGAAAAGCCGCGCGTGATCGCATCGTAGGCATCGAGATGCCCGGCGAAGCTGCCGAACAGCTTGTCCGTGGGGAAATCGCTGGCGAAGAGGGCGCGATCCGCGCCGAAGATCTCGATCGCCTCCAGCACATAGGGGCGGATCTGCGCCTGGGTCCAGGGCCGATGGGTAAAGCCCATGCCGGAAAGCTTGGTGGCGACATTCGGCAGCGCGGCGAGCGCGCGCATGCCGGCCTGCCACAGGTCCCATTCACCCGGCACGGCCATGCCGGTGTGATTGACGATCACCTGCACCTCCGGATGGCGTGCGATGAGCCGGGCGATCCCCGCGAACTGACCTGGATAGGCCTGCAGATCGAAACTCAGCCCGTACCGGCCGAGCGCCGCGAAGCCATGCGCCCAGGCCGGATCCTCGGTCACGTCGCGCGGCGTGTAGCTGCGCCGGGAGTCGGGGTGCCAGTTGACGATGTGGCGAATGCCGCGCACCGCCGGATGGGCCGCATGCGCCGCCAGCCGCGCCTCGATTTGAGGATCGTCGAGCGCGGCGAAGCCGATGATCGCGTTCGGCATGCCGCGTTCGTCCGCCATCGCCTGCAGCCATTCGGTTTCGGCGAGCGCCGCCTCGGGCGCCGCGCCGGCATCGACATGGACGATGCCGCGCACGTCCCAGCCCTCCGCATCCGCCAGATAGTCGTCGAGCAGATAGGTGCGCGCGATCGGCTCGACGCTGCCGTTCGGGCCGTCGTCGGCGAAGGGCGGGGTCAGCCAGGGGTAGGAAATCCGGTCCAGATCCCAGAGATGCACATGCGCATCGACGAACGGCAGATCGCGGGCCATCATTCCCTCCCCAGATCGCTCAAAACGTCGTCCGGCCGCCCGAGGTGTCGAAGGTCGAGGCGGTGGTGAAGCTGCACTCCTCGCTCGCCATGAAGCAGATCATCGCGGCGCTTTCTTCCGCCTCGCCCAGCCGGCCCATCGGGATCTTCGAGCGCATGTATTCGACCTGGCTCGGCGGCAGCTGGGCGAGGATCGGGCTCTCGAACGTGGCCGGGGTCAGCGCGTTGGCGATCACGCCCTTGCCGGCCAGTTCCTTGCCCAGCGACTTGGTGAAGCCGATCACGCCGGCCTTGGAGGCCGAATAGGCCGAGGCGTTGGGATTGCCCTCCTTGCCCGCCACCGAGGCGACGTTGACGATGCGGCCATAGCCGTTGGCCAGCATGTGCGGCACCACCGCGCGGCAGCAATAGAACAGGCCGCTCAGGTTGATGTCGATCACGCGGCGCCAGCTGTCGAGCGGGAACTCGTGCACCGGCACGGTCGCGCCGGTGATGCCGGCCGAGCATACCAGGATGTCGATCCTACCCAGCGCCGCCGCCGTCGCGTCCGCCGCACGGGCGACCGCCTCGGCATCGGAGACGTCGAGCTGCTCGACATGTGCACCGCCCAGTTCGGCCGCCGCCACGGCTAGCTGATCGGGGTTGAGATCCCAGAGCGCGACCTGGCCGCCCTCCGCCTCCATCCGCCGGGCGACCGCGAGGCCGAGGCCCGAGGCGCCGCCGGTGATCACCGCCGTGCGCCCGGCGAAGCGTCCCGCAAAGGCGCTCATCCGAGCACCGCGTCGCCGAGGTGGCGCCATGCGACGACGTTCTGCTGCTGCTCGCCCAGACCGGCGATGCCCAGCCGCATCGTGTCACCCGCCTTGAGGAAGATCGATTCCGGCTTCTTGCCCTCGCCCACGCCCGGCGGCGTACCGGTGATCAGCACGTCGCCCGGATAGAGGGTCACATATTCGCTGACATAGGCAATGATCTCGGCGACGGTGAAGATCATCGTGCGGGTGTTGCCGGTCTGCATGCGCGCGCCGTTGACGTCGAGGAACATGTCGAGATCCTGCGGGTCGGCGATCTCGTCCGCCGTCACCAGCCAGGGGCCGAGTGGGCAGAAGCTGTCGTGGCCCTTGCCCTTGCTCCACTGGCTGCCGCGCTGCTTCTGGTTGAAGCGCTCGGACACGTCGTTCGCCACCGCATAGCCGGCCACATGGGAAAGCGCGTCGGCCTTGTCGACATAGCGCGCGGTCTTGCCGATCACCACCGCCAGCTCGACTTCCCAGTCGCTGTGCGTCGACCCGCGCGGCAGCATCACCTCGTCATTGGGACCGGTCAGGCTCGACAGCGCCTTCATGAACATCACCGGCTCGGTCGGGATCGGCAGGTTCGATTCGATCGCATGGTCCTCATAGTTGAGGCCGATCGCGACGATCTTGCCGATGCCCTTGAGCGGCACGCCGAGGCGCACGCCCTCGTCCACCAGCGGCAGGCCGGCGGGGTCGATCGCGCCAAGCCCGGCGATCGCCTCGATCGTCAGCTCGGCGATGTGGCCGGACAGGTCGCGAACGCGGCCCTCGGTGTCGATCAGGCCGGGGCGTTCCTCGCCCCGCTCTCCAAAGCGGCAGAATTTCATGGGCGTCTCTCTCAGTGCGAATAGGGGCGGTGCATGGCGAGGTCGCGGTTGAGCTCGACGCCGAAACCGGGCTTGTCGAGCGCGCTCGCGCGGAGCCGGCCATTCTGCGGCACGGGCTCGCCCAGCAATTGCGGGTGGAACATCGGCACCACCTCGGTGGGTCCGGGATGCATCATCAGGAACTCGGCGAAGGGCGAGTTGTGGCGGGTGATGACGAAATGGTAGCTGTAGACCGATGACCCGTGCGGCACGACCAGCTTGCCGCGCGCATCGGCCAGCGCCGAGATTTTGAGCAGCTCGGTCACGCCGCCGCACCAGCCCACATCGGGCTGGATGATGTCGCAGCAGTCCATCTCGAGCAGCATGCGGAAGCCCCAGCGGGTCGCCTCATGCTCGCCGGTGGTGACCAGCATGCCCCTGGGCACGTTGCGCTTGAGCTCGGCATAGCCCCAGTAATCGTCGGGGCTGATCGCCTCCTCGATCCATTTCAGGCCATGCTCGTGCGCGGCGATGGCGAGGCGGGTGGCATAGTCGACGTCGAGCGCCATCCAGCAATCCCACATCAGCCAGAAGTCGGGGCCGACGCGCGACCGCATCTCGGCCAGCTCGGCGATGTTCTTCCTAAGTCCCTCGATCCCCTCGGCCGGGCCGTGGTGGAGCGGCAGCTTGCCGCCGATGAAGCCCAGCTCCTTGGCGATGTCCGGCCGCGCGCCGGTGGCGTAGAACTGCAGCTCGTCGCGCACCGCGCCGCCGAGCATGTGATAGACCGGCTCGCCGCGCAGCTTGCCGAGCAGGTCCCACAGCGCCAGGTCGACGCCGGAAATGGCGTTCACCACCAGCCCCTTGCGCCCGTAATACTGCGTCGAGAAGTACATCTGGTCCCAGATCTTCTCATAGTCGGTCGGGCTGCGGCCCTCGAGGAAGCGGGCGAGGTGCTTCTCGACGATGTAGCAGGCGGGCTCGCCGCCGGTGGTCACCGCGAAGCCGATCGTGCCGTCCTCGGCCTCGATCTCGACGATCAGCGTGCCGAGCACGTTGATCCCGAAGCTCTGCCGACTTGCACGATATTCCGGATAGCGGCTCATCGGCGTCGCGATGTGATCGTCGATCCAGTGGCCCTCGCCCTGGTCATGATAATCGGCGCCCCCGCCGCGGACGGTATAGGCGCGCACATGCTTGATCTTTGAGAGTCCGGCTACCACGGCTCGACGCTTCCCTTCTGGCGTCCATCCCAGATGGCTGGACGGTTTCCGACAATATGAAATCCGGGCGCGCAGCGTGCCAGCATGTGGTACGTCCGCGCCCAAGAGGTTCGGGTGGGTCGCAGCCGCGATCGGCTGCCCGGCATCCTCCTGAATGCTTTACTTTCTCACTTTATGGGATAGGATGATAATTAATGGAACGCCCCACGTCAAATACTGAAAGCTCGGAAGGCGCCGCGTCGGCCGCCGGAGCCTCCAAGATTCAGGGCAGCCAGACGCTGCTGCGCGGGCTCGACATGCTCGACAAGGTCATCGAAGGTCCTGTGAAACTGGCGGAATTGTCGGCTCGCATGGGGCTGACGCGCTCGACGACGCACCGCCTCGCAAATGCGCTGATCGATCGCGGCTTTCTCGGCTATCTGCCCCGCGACGGCTATCAGTTGGGACCGAAACTGATCCAGCTGGGCTTCCTGGCGCAGAGCCAGGCAGACATCGTCCAGATCGCCCGCCCGCGCATGGAAGCGCTGGCGGCCGAAACCGAGGACACGGTGCATCTCGGCCGAATGGACGGCGATCTGGCGCTCTATCTCGACAAGATTCCCGGCCGTCGCCGCGTGGAAATCTCCAGCCGCATCGGCGACCGCCAGCCACTGACCTCGACCGGGCTCGGCAAGGCGCTGCTGATCGACACAGCCGAAAGCGAGTGGGAACGGCTCTACGCCGCCGATGCGGGCCGCGGCCAGCAGCATACCGATCACGGCCTGTGGTTCGGACGGATGCGTGCCTACGCGGCCGCCGGCCACGCCTTCGACCTCGAGGAGAATGAGGACCTGATCCGCTGCGTGGCGGCGCCGGTGCGCGACGTGTCGGGCCGGATCGTCGCGGCGATCAGCGTGTCGAGCGCGGCGCAATATATGGACGATGATCGCATGGCGGCCCTGAGCGCGCAGGTGCGCGGCACGGCGGAAGCGATCAGCACCGATCTCGGCTGGAGCGCGGAGATGCGCCCGGCCCGCAAACAACGACGATAAGGGAGAGAGCGTAGTGAAGCTGTTGGAGGGGAAGACGGTGCTCGTCACCGGCGGGTCGACCGGGATCGGCCGGGCGGCGGCGATCGGGGCGGCCGAGGCCGGCGCGGATGTGGCGATCAACTATCACAGCCGCGACGACGATGCCGCAGCGGTGGTCGCCGCGATCGAAGCCAAGGGCCGGCGCGGCCTGGCGGTGAAGGGCGACGTCGCCGATCCCGCCACCGCCACCGATTTCGTCGCCCGCGCGGTCGACGCGTTGGGCAAGGTCGACGTGCTGGTCTCGAACGCCGGCATCTGCCCCTTCCACGCGTTCCTCGATATGCCGGCGGAGACCGTGCAGCGGACGATGCAGGTCAACCTGCTCGGCGGCTATTTCATGTGCCAGGCGGCGGCGAACCAGATGGTCGCGCAAGGCCATGGCGGCGCCATCGTCGCGGTCTCGTCGATCTCGGCGCTGGTCGGCGGCGAATATCAGACGCACTACACCCCCACCAAGGCGGGGCTCCATTCGCTGATGCAATCGGCGGCGATCGCGCTGGGGCGGCACGGCATCCGCTGCAACTCGGTGCTGCCGGGCACGATCCTCACCGAGATCAACAAGGACGATCTCGCCGACGACGAGAAGCGGAAATACATGGAAGGCCGGGTGCCGCTCGGCCGGCTGGGCCAGCCCGAGGATCTTGCCGGGCCGATCGTGTTCCTCGCCTCCGACATGGCGGCCTATGTCACCGGCGCCGCGCTGCTGGTCGACGGCGGCGCCTTCGTGAACCTGCAATGAGGGGGGCGCTGCTCGCCGCGGCGCTCGCCGTCGCCACGCCCGCCGGCGCGCAAACGCTGTTCATCGCCAGCGATTCGACCGCGCAGACCTATGCCGCCAATCGCTATCCGCAGACCGGCTGGGGTCAGATGCTGCCGTGCGGGATGGCGGCCGATGCCGTGGTGGTGAACCGCGCGATCGGCGGGCGCAGCACCAAGTCCTTCCTCGCGGAGGGCCGCTGGGATTCGCTGCTCGCCGAGGCCAAGCCCGGCGACGTCGTGCTGATCCAGTTCGGCCACAATGATGCGAGCACGGGCAAGCCCGAACGCTATGCCCCCGCCGCCACGCTCTACCGCGACAATCTGCTGCGGATGATCTGGGAGGCGCGCGGGCGCGGGCTGGTGCCGGTGCTGGTCACCCCGCCGGTGCGGCGCAGCTTCGACGGGACACGCGTGAAGGCCGACTTCGCCGCCTATAGCGAAGTGATGCGCGCGCTGGTTTCGAGCACCAGCACGCCGCTGCTCGATCTGGAGGCGCGCTCGGCCGAGCTGCTCCAGCGGCTCGGGCCGGACGGCTCGCGCAAGCTGTACCTTCACTACACGCCCGAGGATAAAGTGGCCGGCTTTCCCAAGGGGATCGACGACGACACCCATTTCAGCGAACTCGGCGCCCGTGCGCTAGCCGATCTGGTCGCGCAGGAACTGAAGGGCCTGAAGCTGCCGATCGCCGAAAAGGTGCTGGCGACGCGCCCGGACCTCACTCGCACGACGCCGCTCGGCAGCGCCGCCTGCCACTAGCTGGCGCGCAGGCCGCGGCGTTCGTCAAGGGGCAGTACCAGGTCCGCCCGACCCGGCATTTCCGCGAGGATATGCCGGGTCAGCCGCTCATAATGCTGGATGAAGCGGGCGACGGCGGCATCGTCCATCACGCCCGGACCGCTGGCCCCCGAGGCGCGCAGGGCATGTTCCTGCTCGCGCCGCCACTGCAGCACCGCATCCCAGCCGGGCGCCTCGAGCAGCACCAGCCGGTCGATCCGCGCGAACAGCGCCTGATACGGGCCGCCAAGCGCCGCGTTCCACGCCCGTCGCCAGGCCCCCTGCCCGTCTTCGTCGCGCTCCAGCGGGTTGACCGGCGCGACGAGTTCGGCCTCGTCGATCGGGCGGGCACCGACGCACCAGCCCTCGAACAGAACCAGGCGCGGCGCGCGCACCGCGACCTGGTCGGCGGGGGCCGCGCGGTCGTCGATCGCCTTGTCGAAGCGCGGCAGCCGCACCGGCTCGCCGGCGCGCAGCGCATCCAGTGTCGCGATCCCGAGATCGACATCGTGTGTGCCCGGCACCCCGCGCGTTGCGAACAGCGGGTGGACGGTTGCCGCCAGATCGGACCGCTCGGCGCGGGTGCGGTAGAGGTTGTCGAGCGACAGCACCAGTGTCCCCGGCACCGCCCGCGCGACGGCGGCGGCCAGCGTCGACTTGCCGCTCCCTTGCGCCCCGCAAAGGCCGAGCACCACCGGCGCCCTTGTCTCGGCCAGCAGCCGAGCGACATAGCCGAGCAGGGCGGCTTCGGGCGTCAGGCGGCGTCCTCGGGCACCGGCGCGTCGGCACGGAGCAGGCCGGCGGCGCGCAGCTCCTGCCAGAAGGCGGCGGGGATCGCCTCGCGGTAAAGCTCCACCGTCTGCGCCACCCGCGCGGCGCTGCCGATGCCGGGAATGACGCTGGCGACCTGCGGATGTGCCAGCACGAAGGCCAGTGCTGCCGCCGGCAGCCGCACGCCGTGGCGATCGGCCACCGCCTCGATGCCGCGCACCTTCGCCACCACGGTCTCGGGCGCGGGGCCGTAGTCATAGTGAAGCGTGCCGCCGCGCTTGGTGCCCGTGGCCAGGATGCCGCTATTGTACGGCCCGCCGATCACGATCGAGGTGCCGGCCGCCGCGCAGGCGGGGAAGAGCGCATCCAACGCATTCTGCTCGAGCAGCGTGTAGCGCCCGGCGAGCAGGATCGCATCGAGCCGCGCTTCCTGCATCACGTCCAGGCATACCTGGATCTCGTTCACCCCCACCCCGAAGCCGGCGATGCTGCCCTCGTCGCGCAGCCGCTCCAGCGCCTTCAGCCCACCGCCGGTGGTCAGCTGCTGCCAATAGCCTCCGGCCGCGTCGCCATGCGTATAGCCGCCGATATCATGGACATAGAGCAGGTCGACCCGCGCCACCCCCAGCCGCTGGAGGCTGTGTTCATGGCTGCGCAGGATGCCGTCATGGCTATAGTCGTAGCGCATGCGGAAGGGCATCGGCGAGCGGAAACCGTCGCGCTCGCGATCGTCCGTCACCGAGGGATCGGGATCCATCAGCCGCCCGACCTTGGTGGAGATCACCACGTCCGGCTGCAGCCGCACTGCCTCGCCGACCCGGCGCTCGGAGAGACCACGCCCGTAATGGGGGGCAGTGTCGACATAGCGCAGCCCCGCGGCCAGCGCCGCGTCGATCGCGCCGCGCGCATCGGCATCGCTGACCGGCGCGTAGAGATTGCCGAGCGAGGCGGCGCCGAAGCCGAGTTCGGGAACGGTCAGGCCGGTGCGGCCGATCGGGCGGTGGGGAATGGCAGTCACAGGTGGAGATCCAGTCGATAGATACGGTTGGCGTTGCGGCCCCAGAGGTCGCGGCGCTCATCGTCCGAATAGCCGGCGAGCAGCGCCTCGTAAGCGGCGAGCGTGGTGTCCAATGGCGCGAACAGCCGATCGGTGGGAAAGTTGCTGGCGACCATCACCCGCCTGATGCCGAACAGCTCGATCACCTCCTCCACGATCGGCGCAAAGGCGGCGGGATCGAACGGCGAGGCGACGAAGCCGGCGCCGGAGAGCTTGATGGCAACCTGCGGCATTGCGGCCAGGGCGGTAAGCCCGGCGCG
Source organism: Sphingomonas elodea ATCC 31461 (assembly GCF_000226955.1). Taxonomy (GTDB): domain Bacteria; phylum Pseudomonadota; class Alphaproteobacteria; order Sphingomonadales; family Sphingomonadaceae; genus Sphingomonas; species Sphingomonas elodea. The sequence continues at coordinate 16,103 of NZ_AGFU01000023.1, read as the reverse complement.
CCATGCTTCCAGACCATCCTGCGGGATCGGCAGCCCGAGATGGTTGACGATCACCGGCACGTCCGGATGCGCCGCCGCTACCTCCGCCAGCCCCGCGAGCTGCGGGGGGAAGCCGTGAAAGTCGTAGCTGAGCCCATGCTGCGCCAGCAGCCCGAAGCCGCGGCGCCATGCCGGGTCCATCGTCAGGTCGCGCGAATACGCCTGGCGGGATGGGTCGGGGTGCCAGTTGATCAGGTGGCGGATGCCGACCACCCGCGCCCGCGCCGCCTGACGCGCAAGCACCGCCTCGACATCGGGCGCATCCAGCGCCACCCGGGCGACGATCGCGCTCGGCAGCCCCTCGGCATCGGCGATGCTGTTCAGCCAGTCGGTCTCGCGCTCGCCGTCGTCCGGATGGGCGCCGGCATCGACATGCACGGCCCCAACCAGATTCCAGTCGGCCGCCGCGGCGCGGTGCTGCGCCACCGTATAGGTCGCGGCGATCGACGCCTTGTCTGCCTCGTCCAGCCACGGATAGCGCAGCCGCTCCCGGTCCCAGAGGTGGAGATGCGCGTCGACGAACGGCGGCCGCATGCGCCTCAGCCCCGCGGCGTCCAGGCGACGAAGTCCTGGCGCTGTTCGCCCAGCTTCTCGATGCCCAGCGTCACCACGTCGCCGGCCTTGAGATACCAGGGCTCGGGCTTCTGGCCCATGCCGACGCCCGGCGGCGTCCCCGTCGTGATGATGTCGCCCGGCTCCAGCGTCATGAACTGTGAGCAATAGGCGATGATCTCGGCGACGGTGAAGATCATCGTCCTGGTGTTGCCGTCCTGCACGCGCTTGCCGTTGACCGCGCACCACATCGACAGGTTCTGCGGATCTCCCACCTCGTCGGACGTGACCAGCCAGGGGCCCACCGGGCCGAAGGTGGGGAAGCCCTTGCCCTTGTCCCAGGTCGCGCCGCGCTCGATCTGCCAGTGGCGCTCGGACACGTCGTTGATCACGCAATAGCCTGCGACATGGCTCAGCGCGTCTTCCACCGACACATATTCGGCGCGGGTGCCGATCACGACGCCCAGCTCGACCTCCCAGTCGGTCTTTTGGGAATCGCGGGGGATGACGACGGGGTCGTTCGGGCCCTGCAGGCAGCTCACCCATTTGTTGAATACCACCGGCTCGGCCGGGATCGGCAGGTTCGATTCCGCGGCATGGTCGGCATAGTTGAGGCCGATCGCGATGAACTTGCGCGTGCCCGACACCGGCACGCCGTAGCGCGGGCTGCCTTCGACCAGCGGCAGGCTGGCGGGATCGATCGCGGCGATCCTGGCGAGCGCGTCCGGCCCCAGCGTCTCCGGCGTGATGTCGGCATGGCCGGCGAGCGACCGCAGGCGGCCGTCCGCATCGATCAGGCCGGGCTGTTCCTGGCCAGGGGCGCCATAGCGACAGAGCTTCATGCGGGTTCCTTTTTCTGGTTTCCGGAGGGGAGGGGCAGAGGGAGCAGCGATAGCAGGTTCGGCGCGCCGTGCGAGCAAATCGGCCGCGGCCATCGCGCGGTTCGGCGCGTGCCGCCTGTCGCTTTCGTCCGTGGTTGATTCGCTGCACCCATGAAAACGCGGTCTCATAAAAGCGGCGGGCAGCCAAGATCGGGACCAGGCTTTATATGCTGTCGTCCCTGCAGCCTTGCTTTCGCCTATGATATTTCGATATCACCGCAACCAAATTCAGGAAAGCGCATCCCAGTGGTGCCGGGGAGTAGACAGGATGAAGGCACTGGTTTGCGTGGGTCCGCATCAAGCCCATATCGAAGAGCGACCCCGCCCCGAGCCCCGCGAGGGCGAGGTGCTGATCCGCATGCGCCGCGTCGGCATCTGCGGCACGGACTATCACATCTTCGACGGAAGCCAGCCCTTCTTCACCTATCCCCGCCTGATCGGCCACGAGCTTTCGGGCGAGATCGCCGAGGCGCCGGAGGGCAGTGGCCTGGCGCCGGGCGACATCGTTACCGTCAATCCCTATCTGCCCTGCGGCACCTGCGTCGCCTGCCGTCGCGGCCGGCCGAACTGCTGCAGCCGGATCAGCGTGCTGGGCGTGCACGCCGATGGCGGCATGGCGGAATATATGACGGCCCCGCTCCACGCGGTGATCCCCACTCCCGGCCTCTCGCTCGATCACGCCGCCATGGTGGAGTTCCTCGCGATCGGCGCCCATGCCGTGCGCCGGGCCGCGATCGAGCCGGGTGCCCGCGTGCTCGTCACCGGCGCGGGCCCGATCGGGATCGGTTGCGCCTTGTTTGCCCGCATCGCAGGTGCCGCGGAGGTGACGCTGCTCGATCGCAGCGCCCGGCGGCTGGCGACCGCTGCAGAGGCCTTCGGCTTCACGGACGGCGTGATCGCCGGACCGGAGGCGACCGAGCAGCTCGAAGCGCGCACCGGTGGCGAGATGTTCGATTATCTGTTCGACGCGACCGGCAACATCCAGGCGATGAACGCCGGCCTCGCCAACCTCGCGCATGCCGGCACCTATGTGCTGGTCGGCCTCAACCGCGATACGCTGAGCTTTCCCGATCCCGAATTCCACAAGCGCGAGACGACGCTGCTCGCCAGCCGCAACGCGCTCTCGGCCGATTTCGAGCAGGTGGTGGCGGCAATCCGCGACGGCACCATCCCGATCGACCGCTTCCTCACCCACCGCGTGGCGCTGGCCGAAGCGCCCGCGGCGCTGCCCGGGCTGATCGCCGTGCAGGAATCGGTGCTCAAGGCCCTCGTCACCATCTGATCGGCACCACCGCTTCCTTGGCGCCGCGATTGCGGCTAGCGCTGGTGCCGAACCAGAATAGCGAGACGCCATGCCGAAACGAACCGGAGCCCCTTCCCAGCGCAAGGGCAGCTACAGCGCGCCGGCGCTCGACAAGGCATTCCTCATCATCGAACTGCTGGCGAACAACCCGCAAGGGCTGCTGGCCAGCGAGATGGCCGCGGCGCTCGGTCGTTCGCTGGGCGAACTGTTCCGCATCGTGGTGGTGATGGAAGAGGCCGGCTATCTCCAGAAGTCGGAGCTCACCGATCGCTATACCGCGACCTACAAGTTCCTCGACGTCGCCTATCGCGCCACTCCGGCGCGCAAGCTGGTCGTCACCGCCCAGCCGGAGATGCAGGCACTGGCCGCGACGATCGGCCAGTCATGCCATCTGGTGGTGGCGAAGGCCGGCGAAGGACTGGTCATCGCGCGCGAGGAAAATCCGGGCACCCGCAGCTTCGCGCTCCGGATCGGCGCGACGATCGACCTGATCGACAGCTGCTCGGGCCATGTCCTGCTCGCCTTCGCCAGCGAGGAGCGCGCCGTCCGGATGCGGGAGCGCGCCTCCGCCTTGCGGGACACGCCGATCGACGAGGCGACGCTCGCCACGCATCTGCGCACCGCCCGCGCCGATGGCTATTGCCTGCGGCAGAGCCCCATCACCCGCGGCGTGACCGACATCAGTTGCCCGGTGCTTGGCTTCGACGGCGAACTGCTCGCCGCGCTGACCGTCCCCTATCTGGAGGTCGTCGACGGATCGCAGTTGATGTCCGTCGAGCAATCGCTGCAGGAACTGATCCGCACCGCGCGGCGCATTTCGGAGGCGCTCGGCTGGCGCCCGGCGGCGGCGGCCGAAACCACCCCCGCCTGAGCCTTCAGCCTCGTGCGGGTCGCCACGTCGCCCGGTTGCCGAACGCCAGCCGGTTGACGCTGAGCGACACGCCGATGCTGAAGAACAGCGTGATCGCGATCATGTGGATATAGTGGAGCGGCGCCCAGACGAACGTCGCGAAAGCGTAGAAGGCCACGCCCGCCACCAGCCCGCAGATCGCCGCGCGCGCATCGACGCCGCGGAACAGCAGCGCGACGAGGAATACCGACAGCACCGGCATGCTGGTCAGCCCGTTGAGTTGCTGCACCAGGTTGATGATGCTGGTGGCGCCCGCATAGATCGGCACGATCGCGATCGCGAGGATCACGAACAGGATGTTGCTGATCAGGTTCAGCTTCGCGACATTGGGGTTCGGATCGATATATTTCTCGTGCAGGTCGCACACATAGAGCGTCGCCGAGGAATTGAGCAGGCTGGTGAAGTGCGCCAGCACCGCCGAGGCGATGGCGGCGGCGAAGATGCCCGACATCCAGGTGGGCAGCACCGTCCACACGATCTTGCCGTACGCCGCGTCGCCCAGATGCCCGAACAGCTTGTACGATACGATGCCGGGAATGACGACGATCGCCGGCACCACCAGCAGGCGGATCGCGGTCGCCGCCATCACGCCCTTCTGCGCCTCGCGCAGATTGGGGGCGGCCATCGCGCGCTGCGTGATCGTCTGGTTGGTCGACCAGTAGAACATCTGGATGAACAGGATGCCGGTGAACAGGGTCGGCCACGGAATCGGCGAGTCCGGGCCGCCCAGCATGGTCAGCCGCTCCGGCGGGATGCCGGAAAAGTCCCAGTGGATCGCAGCCAGCGACAGAAACACTACCAGCATCGCCATGCCGAGCAGCAGCACGCCGCTATAGGTGTCGGTGATCGCCGCCGCGCGCAGCCCGCCGAAGATCGAGTAGAGCGATCCCGCCACGCCGAACACCGCCGCCAGCAGCACCGTCGGCACGGTGAGGCCGAACATCGACTTCATCATCAGCGCGCCCGAATAGAGGACGATCGGCTGGTAGATCAGGATATTGCCGAGCAGGAACACCGTGGCGATGGTCGCCCGGATGTTGACGTCGCCGTACTTCTTCTCGAGCAGCTCGGTAACGGTGGTGCAGTTGTTGCGATAATAGATCGGCAGGAAGATGAAGGCGAGCATCGTCAGCCCCGCCACCGCCGCCAGCTCCCACCAGGCGAGCAGCGCCATCTGGTTGCCGTTCATGCCGATCAGCTGGTCGGTCGACAGGTTGGTGATGGTGATCGAGCCGGCGATGTAGAACCACGATAGCCCGCCCCCGGCGAGGAAGAATTCGCGGTTGCTGTTCTCGGCCGAGCGCCCCTCGCCCCGGCATTTCCAGTAGGTGATGAAGGCGACGAGGGCGGTAAGGGCCGCGGCGATCAGCGCCTGGTTCTGCTGCAGGTTCATGGACGCGCTCCCGGGGCGGCGTGATGGAGTTCAAGGCCGAGCGCCCAGCGGCGCTGGAAGCCCGGCCAATAGCCGCGCGATCCGGAATCGTCGGGTGCGGCATAGCGCGCACCGACGCTCTGGCCGGCGCCGAGCGGCCAGGCGCCGTCGGCTGCCTTTTCGGTGGGGACGGTCAGCAAGGCGCCATGTGCGCTATCGTTCTTCAGCGTACGATCGAGAAAGGCGGTCACGAAGTGCCGGTTGATCGCAAGGATACGATCGCGCCGCCAGACCGGTTCTTCCAGCCGCTCGACCCATTCGAAGCTGGGATCGGGGATGCCTGCCACGCCGTCCCCGACGATGTTATGACGAGCATTCTGGTACACCAGCATCGTCCGGTCGGCGCCGACGGCATTCTGGTAGAGCCATTCGACGCCTTCGCCATAGCCGCTCACATCATCCTGATCGCCGACGGCGAACAGGATCGGAACGGTGATGTTGGCGACCGCCTTCGGGGTCCATGCCCGAAGCGGAGGCGTGGCGCCCCAGGGGGCGAAGGCGACGATCGCCTTCACGCCCGCCGGCGCCTGCGCCTCGAGCGACGATCCTTCGGCATAGGCGTCCATGCCCGGCGCGATCTTGAAGAAGGGATTTTTGGGGTCGAGCCCCGCCCCGGCGGTGATCAGCGCGCCGAAACCGCCCATCGAATAGCCGATCAGCGCGATCGCGGTCGGATCATAGCTGTTCGCCAGCGGACCACGGGTCGCCCGCCGGGTGAGTTCGGCGATGACGAAGCGCTGGTCGGCGCTGCGCGTCTGCACCACCCGCGCGAAGGAGCGCAGCCCCTCTTCGGGTTTCGCGGGCTCGATATCGGTATGGTCGATCGCGGCGACGACATAGCCGTGCGAGGCGAGCCCCTCGGCGAGATCGCTGAACCCCGTCGCCCAGTTGCGATAGCCGTGCGAGAAGACGACCAGCGGGAAGCGCTTGCCGGTAAGTGCCGGTACATCGACCCGCGCGACACCGACATGGCCACCGGTCGCGGCCGGCCCCGGCGTCTTCATCACATAGTGCGCGGGCGCGCCGCCCTGCCCGGCAGAGGGATACCAGATGGTCAACGGCAGATCCCGCTTCTGTGCCGGATCGGTCAGGTCCATCCGCAGCACGCCGACCGGATAGGCGCCGGGCTGCGCGAGTTCCGGTACATCGGGCAGGCCTTGCGCCACCGCCGGGCTGGCGAGCACCGCCGCGAGCACGAGGCCCGCGCCGCGCAGCACCGCGATCACTTCTCGCTCCAGATGGCAACGTCGCGCGGGGCGATGGTGTGGCCGCCGAGCACGAAGGTCGCGTCCTGCGGTGCCGGCGCCATCGCGGCGGTCTCGGCATAGTTGAAGGCAAAGACGAGGCCGCCGCGCCGGCAGATCCGCAGATCCTCGGACAGCCGCACCGTCGCCACGCCCACCTCGGCACAGAGCGCCTCCAGCAGGTCGGTCAGCAGCGTCGCGTCGGAAAGGGTCGCGAGATACAGCGCCTTGTCCTTGCGGACCAGCGCCGCGCCGCCATCCTCGAACCGGCCCAGCGTCTCGACCGAGGCATCCAGCCCCAGCTCCTCGCGCCAGCCGCCGCTCGGATAGACGCGGCCGTTCCACGCAATGCTGCCCTCGCAGCCCGGACGCAGCGTCTCGACCGACTGCACCTGGATCGGCAGCACCGCCTGCAGGGCGCCGGGCGCCAGCGTCTCGGGCAGGGTGAAATCCTCGGTCTTGGCGCCCGAGCGCGCGCCATAGAGCACCACCGCGCCGCCGCGCGCCAGATGCGCCGCCGTGTCCGCCCGCGCGATCGCCAGCGAAGGCACGACGATCAGCCTGTAATCCGCCGGATCGCCGTCCGGGGCGATAAAGTCGACATCCACGCCCAGCCGGCGGAACGCCTGGTAATAGCCGAGCAGGATGCGTGTATAGTCGTAGCTGTCGCCCTGCCGCTCGATATCGCCGAGCCACTGCGCCTCGACATCGACGACCAGCGCCACCCTGGCACGGCCGCGCGGGCGCTCCTCCAGGCCGAGCAGGGCAAGGTCGCGGACGACCGCCTCGACCTCGGGCCACGCCGCCGCCGCGCTGCTGTCGGGCCGGAGCAGGCCGGCGTGCATCTGCTCCTGCGCGAAGGGCGCCTGGCGCCAGCGGAAATAGCTGACCACGCCGGCGCCGTGCGCGAACGCCTCCAGCGTCCACAGCCGCACCATGCCCGGCGCGGGGCGCGGATTGTGCATCGCCCAGTTCACGGGCCCCGGCTGCTGCTCCATGATCCAGAAGGCGCCGGGGGCGAGGCCACGGGTCTGGTCGAAGAAGAAGGCGCCGAAATCGGGGTGGCCGGTCCGCATGTAGCGGCGGAATTCCTCGGCGGGCGCGTCCGCCATCCACAGATCGGTGCGGCCGAGCGGATAATTGTCGTACGCCGCGAAATCGAGGTCGCGGGCGAGCCGGTGGTTGTCGACCCCGGTCTCGTTCATCGGGATGAAGTTGTGGGTGATGAACTTGCCCTGCGACAGCCGGCGCAGGATCGCCACCTGCGCATCGTGATAGCGCGCGACCTGGTCGGACGAGAAACGCCGCCACGCCATGCGGTGCGCCGGGCTCGTCTCGGTCACCGCGCCGACCGGCAGTTCGATCTCGTCGAAGCTGCGATATTCCATCGACCAGAAGACGTTGCCCCAGGCGGTGTTGAGCGCCTCGATCGTGCCGTAGCGCGCCTTGCACCAAAGGCGGAACGCATCGCGGGCGACCGGCGACGCGCTGAGCGTGGTGAGGTGACAGCACAACTCGTTGTCGGTCTGCCAGCCCACCACGCCGGGATGGCTGCCGTAACGTTCGGCCAGCGCGGTCACGATCCGCTCGGATTCGCGTAAGTAGACGTCGCTGGAGAAATCATAATGCCGCCGCGAGCCGAAGCCGCGGGTGCGGCCGGTCTCCGGGTCGACCGGCAGGATCTCTGGATAGCGGTCGATCAGCCATTTCGGCGGTGTCGCGGTGGGGGTACCGAGCACCACCTCCAGCCCGGCGGCGGCCAGCGTCTCGATCGCCTCGTCGAGCCAGGCGAAGTCATAGGTGCCGGGCTCGGGCTCGAGCCGCGACCAGGCGAATTCGCCGATGCGGACATAGCGCAGCCCCAGCGCCTTCATGCGGCGGGCATCCTCCGCCCACAGCGCGCGCGACCAATGTTCCGGGTAATAGCAGACGCCAAGCACCTGACTGCATTCCTCTCCGGGCCGCAGCGTGCGTGCGCCGCCACCCTGTTGCTAAATCGTTTGTACCGGCACGCTGCGCTTGGCAAGATTGCGTCGCGCACCGCACTGGCTTGTTGATCATCATATTTATACCATAATAAACCTCGGTCAATAACGACTGCGCCGCGGACGCACGCCCCGCCCGCCGAGAGAGGATTGCACTGTGACCGACCCGTTTGTCCGGCTCGATGGCCGCGCCACCTGCCTGATCGTCGATTGCCGCGGCGAGGCGCCGGCGATCCTCTACTGGGGCCGCCGCCTGCCCGACGATCTCGATCCCGCCGCGCTGGCGCTGCTGGGCGTGCGGCAGGAAGCCCCCTGCTCGCCCGCGACCACGCCGCCCTTGGGCCTCACGCCGCTGATCGGTGCGGGCTTTCCCGGCCGCCCCGGGCTGTCGGCGCATCGCGACGGCCAAGGCTGGGCGACCTGGACCGCGATCACCGCGATACACCGGATCGACGCCGCAACCGTCGAGATCGATTCGGAAGATACCGCCCACGGCATCGGCCTCGTCCACCGGCTGCATCTTGCCGGCGACGTGCTGCGGATGCGGACCACGCTGATCAACCGCGGCGACACCGCGCTCAGCGTCGAGGCGTGCGATGCCCCCGCCCTGCCGGCCCCCGAGGCGGTGACCGACTGGACGCTGTTCGAGGGCCGCTGGTCGGGCGAGCTGCAGACCCGCCGCGTGGCCCGCGCGATGGGCGCGGTGGCGCGCGAGAACCGGCGCGGCCGCACCAGCCATGATGCCTTCCCCGCGATCCTCGCCGAAGTCGGGCCCTGCGGCGAGCAGGCGGGCGAGGTGTTCGGCGTGCAGCTCGCCTGGAGCGGCAACCATCGGCTCTGGGCGGAGACGCTGTCCGACGGACGCGCCTATCTCCAGCTGGGCGAGCTGTTCCTGCCGGGCGAGTGCCGGCTGGCGCCGGGCGCGCGCTATACCAGCCCCGATCTGGTCTGCGCCTGGTCCGATGCCGGGCGCAGCGGCCTCGCCCGCGCCTTCCACGCCCATGTCCGCGCGCGGCCGCAGCACGATCGGCTGCGCGCCAAGCCGCGGCCGGTCCACTACAACACCTGGGAAGCGGTCTATTTCGACCACAAGCCCGCGGCCCTGATGGCGCTGGCAGACAAAGCCGCCGCGATCGGCATCGAGCGGTTCGTGCTCGACGATGGCTGGTTCCTCGGCCGCCGCGACGACACCGTGGGCCTCGGCGACTGGATCGTCGATCCGGCGATCTACTCGGACGGCCTGGGGCCGCTGGTGGCGCATGTGCGCAAGCTCGGCATGGAGTTCGGCCTGTGGGTGGAACCCGAGATGGTCAATCCGGACAGCGAGCTGTTCCGCGCCCATCCAGAGTGGGTGCTCGGCACACCCCCTGCCCCGCAGCTGCGCTTCCGCAACCAGCTGGTGCTCGATTTCGGTCAGGCGGCGGTGCGCGAGCATCTGTTCGAACGGATCGATGCGCTGCTGCGCGAACACGCCATCGCCTATCTCAAATGGGACATGAACCGCGACATCACCCATCCCGGCGGCGCCGGCGGGGCCGCCGGCGCGCATGCCCATGTGCTCGGGCTGTACGAGGTGCTCGCCCGGCTGCGCGCGGCGCATCCTTCGGTCGAGATCGAAAGCTGCTCGGCCGGCGGCGGCCGTACCGACTTCGGCATTCTCGACTATACCGACCGCGTGTGGACCTCGGACACCAACGACGCGCTCGACCGGCTGACGATCCAGCGCGGCCTCTCCACCTTCGTGCCGGCCGAGCTGATGGGCGCGCATGTCGGCCCGGCCGATTGCCACATCACCGGCCGACGGGTGGGCATGGCGACGCGCGTCGCCACCGCACTGTTCGGCCATTTTGGCGTGGAAGCAGACCTCAACGCGATGGAGGATGCCGAGCGGGCCGAGCTCGCCGCCGGCATCGCGCTCCACAAGCGGCACCGCGCGCTGATTCATACAGGCGACCTCTACCGGCTCGACCGGCCGGAAAGCGAGATCGCCTTCGGCATCGTCGCCGCCGACCAGCGGGAGGCGCTGTTCTCCTACACCCAGGTCACCGAGCCGCGCGGCTATTTTGCCGCTCCCTTGCGGCTCGACGGGCTCGATCCGGCGGCGCGCTACCGGGTGACGCTGGCCTGGCCGGGCAGCGGCTATCCCGCCTCGCCGCTGTTCGCAGCACTGGGCGAAGGCGCGGTGTTCTCGGGCGCGGCGTTGATGGCGGCCGGGCTCCAGCCGCCGCGCCTCAAGCCGCAGGCGGCGTTCCTGCTCCACCTCGAACGGATCGCCTGATCCGCTTCGGGGCCAACGAAAAAGGCGGGGCCCGAAAGCCCCGCCTTCCTGCTTGGTCCGCGGCGTCCGATCAGAAGCGGGCGCGCACCCCAAGGGCGTAGCGCGGACCGGTTTCGGTATAGCTCAGGAACTTGTTGACCGTCCCGTCATAGGTCTGGACCACCGCGTTGGTGACGTTGATCGCCTCGGCGACCAGCGACACGCTCTTGGTGACGGCATAGCTCGCCTGCAGGTCCACCTGGCCGGCGCCGCGGGTGAAGACCGGGTTGCCGCCCGTCGCGTTGGACTGGGTGGAGAGGAAGCCGTCGCGGTGGTTGTAGGCGGCGCGGAACTGGATCGGGCCCTTCTCGTAGAACAGCACCGCATTCTGGCTGTTACCCAGGCCGACCAGCGCGAAGGCGGCGCCGTTGTCGTTGCTGTCGCCCGTGCTCGATTTCACGAAGGTGGCGTTCAGCGTCACGCCCAGGCCGTCGAACGGTGCCGGCAGGTACGAGAAATTGTGTTGGAAGCCGACTTCGAGGCCGTAGACCGTCGCCGCGCCCACGTTTCGCGGACGGCTGACCGCGAAGGTCGCGCGGCCGCCGGCGAACTCGGGCAGGTTAGAGGCATTGGCGATCGTGATCGTCTCGTTGCCCACCGAGGTGACGATGAAGTCGTCGAGCCGCTTGTAGAAGGCGCCGACGGTGAAGAAGCCGGCGTTCTGATAGTACCATTCGTAGCTGAGATCGAGGTTGGTCGACTTGTACGGCTTCAGCGCCGGGTTGCCGCCGCTCGCCTGCAGGTTGCCCGGGCGGGTGACGGTGTAGACCAGCTGCGGCGCGAGGTCGGTCAGGTTCGGACGCGTGACCGTCTGCGACGCGCCGAAGCGGGCCACCATGTCACGCGACAGCTCAAGCTTCGCGTTCAGGCTCGGCAGGAAGCTGTCATAGCTGGTCTGGCCCGATACCGGCACTGCCGTGGGCGAGAGCGGCGCGCGGTACAGCGTGGGATCGTTCGGGGTCGGCAGCAGATCGAGCAGCACCTGGTTCACGCCGGTCGAGGTCAGTTCGGTATGCACGTAGCGCGCACCCAGCGCACCGGTCAGCTTCATGCCGCCGATCTCGCCCTTGAAGTCGATCTGCGCATAGGCGCCGGCAACCTTCTCATGCACCCGGTACGAGCTGGGCTGCACGGTCGCGGCATAGCCGTTGGTCCGCTGGATCTGCGCATAGGTGGTGCCGACCGGCTGACCGGTCGCGCGATCCTGGGCATCGGCCGCCGCCCGGCTCTCGAGGAAGGTGAAATAGCTCTCCGGGTTGAACGCCAGCCAGGCGCGCGGGAAGGTGCCGCCCACGCCGCCCAGGAAGTTGCTGGGGGTGAAGGGCTGGAGCAGGCCGCTCGCCACCGGGATCGAATAGCCGCAATAGGAGCACCAGGTGTCGCTGCTCGACTGGACCAGCTGGTTGTCCTTGGTGCGATCGGTGTAGATCGCACCGAAGCGCAGCGCGGTCAGATGCTCGTAATCGGTCCGCAGCGTCACATCGAGGCGGTTCTCGTACACCGTCTCGCCATAGTTGGAGCCCTGGCGCGTCGCGAAATGGGCGCGGCCGACATTGGGATTGGTGAAGCCGTTGGTCGCCGTCAGGCTCGGCAGGCCGCTGCCGCTGCTGTCCACCTTGATCGGGTTGTTGAACCCGATGACCGCGAAGATCTCGTTGCCGCCATTGTTGTTGCGCGCTTCCGAATAGGAACTGTCGAACGCGACGTCGACCATCGTATTCGGCTTCCACACCGTGTTGAAGCCGACCGACTTGAGCTCCGTCGGCCGGTTGAAGGTGCGCGCGACATAGTCGGTGTGGCCGGTTGCATCCTGGTCGAAGCCGATGACGGTGCGGTTGCCGTCCAGCTTCACGTTGCTGATGTTCGCCGGCGAGTAGAAATGGCCGATCTGGTTGGCGACCGAGCGGACGTCGAACTTGTTGTACACGCCGTCCAGCGTCATCGTCAGCGTGTCGGTCGGCTTCGCCTGGAGCGTGGCGGTGAAGGTCCGCCGCTTGCGGTCCTGGCTGTCGGAATACTGGTTATAGTCCTGCGGCATGGACACGTTGTTCAGCACCGGCGAGCCGTTGGCGCCGCCGACGCTGGTCCGGTAATAGCCGCTCACCGATGCGGTATCGATCCGCGCCTTGCGCTGCTCGTACGAGGCCGAGACGAGCACGCCCAGGCGCCCGTCGAGGAAGGTGTTGCTGTAGAGGCCGAACAGGTCGGGGGTGAACTTGTCCGCCAGGCTCTCGTAATTGGCCTTGGCGCTGAGGATCACGCGCTGGCCGGGCGTGTCGAACGGGCGCGGCGTCTTGAGGTTGATCGTCGAGCCGATGCCGCCTTCCTGGAGATTGGCATTGGCGGTCTTGTAGACGTCGGCACCCGAGATCAGGTCGGCGGGCAGCAGGTCGAAGCTGAACTGGCGGCCGGGATTCTCGGTGGCGAGCGTGCGACCGTTGAGCAGCAGCTGGTTGAACTGCGGGCCGAAGCCGCGGACGGTGACGAAGCGACCCTCGCCGCTGCTCCGATCGACCGAAACGCCGGTGATGCGCTGGAGCGATTCGGCGACGTTGGTGTCGGGGAACTTGCCCAGGTCTTCCGACGCGATCGAATCGACGATCGAGCTGGCGTCGCGCTTGACGTCGATCGAGCGATTGAGGCTGGCGCGCAGGCCGGTGACGACGATTTCGGCTTCCTGGCCGGCGGCTTCGCCCGACTGGTCGGCCGGCGCGGTCTGCGCGCTTGCCGGTACGGCAAGCGTCATTACGGCCAGCGATGCAACGGAAGCGAGCGCCGAACGGCGCACGGAAACGGACACGCGCGAGCGCGTGAAAGTTGCTTTCATAGATCCTCCCCACGGCAGGCGGCTTGTCCGCTTGTGCCAATGCTTTAAACGAGCAAACGATTGCTGCCCTTTGTGGGAAAAATCATATTAATAATTTATTGTCAAGCGAGGCGCCCGCACGGGTGGCATGGTTCCATTCAATCTGTTGCATTTACGCCACTCTGATCGCTTTGACCTTTGAGCCACGATTGCCCACAAGCACTCGCGATGCCGGAGCCCCTGCACAACCTAGCCTTTGATGCAGTGCGCAAGTCCTATGCAACGGGCACGCAGGCGGTGGACGGCGTATCCTGCACGATCCGGGGCGGGAGCTTCGTCGCGCTGGTCGGGGCGTCGGGCTCGGGCAAGTCGACCTTGCTCAAGATGGTCAACCGACTGATAGAGCCCAGCGCGGGCCGCATCACCATCGGCGGCACGCCGGTGGATGCCGAGCCTCCCCATCTGCTGCGCCGCCGGATCGGCTATGTCTTCCAGAATGTCGGGCTGTTCCCGCATCTCACGGTGGGCGAGAATGTCGCGATCGGCCTGCGGCTGGCCGGTGCGCGCGATCGCGACTCCCGCGTCGCCGAACTGCTCCGCCTGGTCGACCTTCCCGAAGCGATGGCGGCGCGTATGCCGGATGCGCTTTCGGGCGGCCAACGTCAGCGCGTCGGCGTCGCCCGGGCTCTCGCCACACGCCCGCGACTGCTGCTGATGGACGAGCCGTTCGGCGCGCTCGACCCGGTCACCCGCGATGCGCTGGGCAAGGCGATCCGCGGCCTTCACGACACGATGGGGCTGACGACGCTTCTCGTTACGCACGATATGGCGGAAGCGCTGCTGCTCGCCGATCGCGTGCTGGTGATGGAGGCGGGCAGGATCGTCGGCGACGCCACGCCGGCCGACCTGCTTGCCGGCAAGGGCGGCGCGGCCGCCGACGCGCTCGTCGCGGTACCGCGCGAACAGGCCGAGCGGCTGGCGGCGCTGGCCCGATGACCGCCGCCTTCACCCGCGTGCCCGATCTGCTGGCCCAGCACCTGCTGCTGGCGCTCGCCGCGCTGCTGCTCGGAATCGCGATCAGCCTGCCCCTGGCGGTGCTGTCGGCCCGACACCGGGGCGTCGCCCGGGTAGCGCTGGGAGTCGCGAGCCTGATCCAGACCGTCCCCAGCCTTGCGCTGCTTGCGCTTTTCTATCCGCTGTTGCTGTCGGTGTCGGCGCTGGTCGGCGGCGGCATTCCGGCGCTCGGCTTCCTGCCCTCGCTGCTGGCGCTCACGCTCTATGCCTTGTTGCCGATCCTGCGGAACGCGGTGACCGGCCTCGTCACCCTCGACCCGGCGGTGCGCGAGGCGGCGGACGGCGTCGGCATGACCCGCTGGCAGACGCTGCGGCTGGTCGAGGCGCCGCTGGTCGCCCCCATGGTGATGGCGGGCATCCGCACCGCTGCCGTCTGGACGATCGGGGCGGCGACCCTGTCCACCACCGTCGGCCAGCCGAGCCTGGGCGACCTGATCTTCGCAGGGCTACAGACGCAGAACTGGACGCTGGTGCTCGCCGGTTGCATCGCCGCCGCCACGCTTGCCTTGGCGGTAGATGCGCTGCTTGGCCTGGCCGAATGGGGGATCGCACGCCGCCGGCGGCTGCTCGTCTGGGCAAGCCTGGGCGCGCTTGCCGCCGGTGCGCTGGCGGCGCTTGCCCCGGCCTGGCCGGCAGCGCGCGGCACGGTGACGATCGGCGCAAAGGGCTTTTCCGAGCAGTATGTCCTTGCCCGGCTGATCGGCGCGCGGCTGCAGGCCGCGGGCTATGCGGTCCGCTACCGTGAGGGGCTGGGCTCCGGCGTTGCCTATGGCGCGCTCGCCAGCAACGCGATCGACGTCTATGTCGACTATTCCGGCACGATCTGGACCAACCAGATGCGCCGCCACGATGTGCCGTCCCGCGCCGCGATCGTCCGAGGGGTCGCAGACTGGGCAAGGCGCACCAAGGGCGTGACCCTGCTCGGGTCCCTCGGCTTCGAAAATGCCTATGCTTTCGTGATGCGCGGCGACGATGCCCGGCGGCGCGGCATCGCCACGATCGCCGATCTCGCCCGCATCGCCCCGTCGTTGAAGCTCGCCACCGACATCGAGTTTCTCGAACGCTCCGAATGGAAGGCGGTGCAGGCTGCCTATGGCCTCCGTTTTGCCGAGGCGCATCCCTATCAGCCGACCTTCATGTACCGCGCCCTCGCCAGCGGCACCGCGGACGTGATCCCCGCCTTCTCGTCCGACGGCCGCATCGCCGCGCAGGGGTTGGCGGTGCTGCGGGACCCCAAGGGGGCGATCCCCGGCTATGACGCGGTGCTGCTGATCGCACCTTCCCGCGCGGGCGACCGCCGCTTCCAGGCCGCGCTCCGCCCGCTGATCGGGGCTATTCCGGTCGAACGGATGCGCGAGGCCAACTACCTGGTCGATCGCGACACGGACCAGCAGAGCCCCGACGCCGCCGCCCGCTGGCTCGACGACCGGCTGAAGCGCTGACCCGGGCGCACCGGATGCGGGGCTGCGTGAGGCGCGTCGCGAAGACAATGGCGGCTAGGATCGCGAGAGGAGCTTAGAGCGGATTTCGACCGAGCTGAATCGTCGAGGGATTCCCAAA
>NZ_AGFU01000024.1 GCF_000226955.1 Sphingomonas elodea ATCC 31461 | reverse complement strand
CCGGGGGCAGCACCGACCTGATGCGCCTGAAGGGGAGGGGCTTGGATGTTCACGCCAACTCGCCCAGCATCAGCTCGGCGGTCGCCTTGGCGCTGCCGACGACGCCGGGGATGCCCGCGCCCGGATGCGTGCCCGCGCCGACGAAATACAGGTTCGAGATCGCGTCGTCGCGGTTGTGTACCCGGAACCAGGCGCTCTGGGTCAGGATCGGCTCGAGGCTGAAGCCCGAGCCGTGGTGCGCCGCGAGGTCGTCGCGGAAGTCGGTGGGCGCATAGTGGAACTTGGTGACGATCCGCTCGGCCAGGTCGGGGATCAGCCGGCGCTGCACCTCCGCCAGGATTCGCGATTCGAGCACGGGCCCCACCTGGCTCCAGTCCGCCGGGAACTTGCCGAGATGCGGCACCGGCGCCAGCACGTAGAACGTCGAATGACCCTCCGGCGCCATGCTCGGGTCGGACGCGCTGGGGTGGTGGAGATAGAGCGAGAAATCCTCGCTCACCACGCCGTTGGTGTAGATGTCGTCCAGCAGCCCCTTATAGCGCGGGCCGAACAGGATCATGTGGTGCGGAATGTCGGGGAAGGTGCCCCGCAGCCCGAAATGCACCACGAACAGCGAGGGCGAGAAGCGCTTGTTGACCAGCCGGTTCGCCGTGCGCCGGGCGCTGCGCGAGTTGCGCAGCAGGTCGCGGTAGCTGTGGACGATGTCGGCGTTGCTCGCCACCGCATCCACCTCGACCTCGACGCCGCTCTTGGTGCGCACGCCGACCACCCGATCGCCAAGCGTCAGGATCTCGTCGACCGGATCACCGATGCGAACCTTGCCGCCCAGCCGCTCGAAATGCGTGATCATGCCGGCGATCAGCCGGTTGGTGCCGCCTTCGGCCCACCAGACGCCGCCGTCGCGTTCCAGCTTGTGGATCAGCGCGTAGATGCTGCTGGTCGCCATCGGATTGCCGCCGACGAGCAGCGTGTGGAAGGACAGCGCCTCCCGCAGCTTCTCGTTCTTCACGAAGCCCGAGACGATCGAATAGACCGAGCGCCAGGCCTGGTGCTGCATCAGCGCAGGGGCGGCCTTGAGCATCGACTTGAAGTCCAGAAACGCCTTGGCGCCCAGCTTCACATAGCCTTCCTCATAGACGCTCGCCGAATAGTCGAGGAAGCGGCGATAGCCGGCGATGTCGCTGGCATCGAGCTTGGCGATCTCGCCTGCCAGAACGGCGTCGTCGTTGGTGTAGTCGAAGGTCGTTCCATCGGGCCAGGACAGGCGGTAGAAGGGCGTGACCGGCTTCAGCGTCACATCTTCCGAGATGTCGTGGCCCGAGAGGCGCCACAGCTCCTTCAGCGCGTCCGGATCGGTGATCACCGTCGGGCCGCCGTCGAAGGTGAAGCCGTCGCGCTCCCAATAATAGGCGCGGCCGCCGGGCTTGTCCCGGGCCTCGATCACGGTGGTGTCGACCCCCGCGGACTGCAGGCGGATGGCGAGAGCGAGACCGCCGAAACCGGCGCCGATCACGACTGCGCGGCGCATCAGCGGCTCCAGATCGCGGAAAGGGCGCGCCCCACCGGCACCGGCGGCTTGCCCGAAAGCACCCGCACGCGATCGCCGAAGGTCGACTGGCCGGCATAGAAGCGCTGGATCAGACCTGCATCCAGACGATAGAAACGTTCCAGCACGCGATAGCGCTCCTCGGGTTCGGCCGCCTTGAACAGCATCGCGGCGAGCATGCGATAGAAGCCGCGCTTGCGCCAGAGCCCACGGGAATAGCCATACAGCATTTGGTGCAGCGCCTCGCCCGAATAGTCGCGCGCGTCGGCGATCAGCGCGGCGGTGCGGATCGCATCGGGGAAGGAATAGCCGGTCATCGGGTGGAACAGCCCGGCCTTCATCCCGGCCTTGGCGATGCCGCGCCCGCCGGCCGCCCAATAGGCGGCATGGTCGCCGCCCATCGCGACGGGCAGGCTGCCCACTTCCTCGCGCAGCACGCGGTCGACCTTCCAGCCCGCGGCATCGGCATAGGCTTCGATCCGGTCGCCGGTGGCGAGGATGTCGAGCGCCGGCGTGTCGCTGTAATAGGTGTCCTCGACGAACATCCGCGTCGGGCTGAACGGCAGGCAATAGACGAAGCGATAGCCGTCGATCTGCGGCACCGTGCCGTCCATGATGATCGGGCGGGTGACGTCGTGCAGGTCGCTGAGCGCCAGTTCGGCGCCGTGGAATTTCTGCCAGCCAAGCTGGAGCGCACTGGTATCGCTCACCCCGCGGCAGTCGATCACGCCCTCGGCCTCGACCAGGTCGCCGTCCGCGAGCGCGACGGCGGTGGGAGTGATGTCCGCCGCCTCGCGTTCGAGCAGCAGACTCTTCTCGCCCAGCGCCCCGCGCACGACGCGATCGAAATGATCGGATTCGACCGAATAATAGCGGGCGGGCAGGGTACGGAAATGGCCGGGGAAGGCGACGTCATAGCCGTTCCAGCCATGGCCGATCAGCGGGGCGGCCAGCCAGCGATGCTCGGGCGCCACGTCGTCGGCGAAGAACGACCAGAGGTGATTGCCGCCGATCCGCGCCGAGCCTTCGATGAGCCGGACGGTGCAATCGGGTTTCTTCTTCCGGATTGCCAGCGCGATAAGCCCGCCGGCAAGGCCGCCGCCTACAATGGCGACGTCACAACTGATGGTTGAAGGCATGACTGCCGCCTAGCCCAACGCCCGGGGCGTGGAAACCCCGCCATTGAGCCCGAGCGCCGAAGCGATGGCGGGCGCGTGACCGGCGCCCGCCATGTCGCGGATCAGAAGCTCAGCTTGGCCGAGGCGGATACCGTCCGCCCGTTGATCGCGCGGGCCCAGCCGATGCCGTTGGCGGGTACCTCGCTTTGGTTGATGTCGAAGAAGCCGGTGGTGTTGAACAGGTTGGTCGCGTTGAGCATCAGCTGCACGCGATCCACCGGCTTGACGATCACGAACGCCGCGACGGTGGTGAAGCCCGGCATCTTGAGCAGGTTGCTGTCTTGCGCATAGCTGCTGGTGATCGTCACGATGTTGGCGCCCAGCGTTACCCGGCGCAGCTCGATCTGCGGCGTCGCCTCCAGCGTCCAGGCCGGCTGGTGGCGGGGTTCCTTGCCGGTCAGCGTGGAATCCAGCCGGTCCTGGGTGATCTTGGCGGTGGTGTAGGTGGCACCGGCGGTGATGCTGAAGATGCCGCGACGATAGCTGCCCTCCATTTCGACACCGGTGGCGCGATAGCTGCGGATGGTCTGGTTGGCCGATCCGTTGAGGACATTGTGGTCCTCGGCCGTCGCGCGGAAGGCAGTGACGTTGAGGGTGACCCCCGCCTTGCGGAACTTGAAGCCGCCTTCCAGCTGGGTGACGCCGTCATCCTTGTCGGCCGCGTCGGGGACGCCGCCGGTGACCGCGCTCACCGCCGGGGTGAACAGGATCTTGTCCGCATTGGCGCGGGCGCCGTGGCTGTAGCGGGCGAAGACCGAGAAGGGCTCGGCGACGCGGTAATTGATGCCGCTGGAATAGCTCCAATAGCCGTAATTATAGTTGACCGGGGCCGGCTGATCGAGCGGCAGGATGGCGACGCGGGTTTCCGGTGCGGAGATCACGCCGTTGCCGTTGATGTCGAAACTGGTGATGCCGACGCGGCCGCCGCCCAGATCCGCACCGATCAGCGTGCCGCGCACCCGCCCGCGATCGTAGCGGACACTGCCGCCGATCGAGAGCTTGCCCACATGATAGTTGACCGAGCCATAGGGGGCGAGAATGTCGTATGACACGTCGAAGATGCGGCGGAAGCGGCTGCCGTTGCGGCTGAAGGTGTAATAGCCGTTCTGGGTCTGCGCCACGCCGCTCGCGCTGGTGACGTTGACCATCGCGGTCTGCGCGCCCCCTGCCACATCGGTGTCGATACCGGCGTGCAGCCACTGCGCGTTGAGCTTCTGGTTCGCCTTGTAGAGGCCCGCGGTGACGGTCAGGTCGCCCTGTCCCATCTTCCACACGCGTGTGGCGCGGATATCGTTGGTGAAGTTGTCGAGTGAGCGGGCGCGGGTCTGCGCCATGTAGCTGAAGGCGAGCAGGCCGTTGCCGTTGGCGTCGACCGGGACGACGTTCCCGATGTTCGGGCCGCTGGCATAGGTCGCAACCGCGCCGGCGCCCGCCTGGGAGGCGGCGATCGAGGCGACCGTGCCGACGTTCGACGGGAAGACGCGGAGGAAGTCGCCCGAATTGGCCGCATAGCGCATGCGTTCGCTGATCGTGAAGCCGCCGATGTCGAACTGCGCCTCCAGCCCGATCGACTTGCTGATCGCGCGCATGCCGTTCGCGACTTCGAACCGGTCCAGCTTGTTGTCGCCGTTGAGGGTGACGACCGGGCCGATGAAGGGCGACAGCAGCGAATCCTTGCGGATGTCGAAATTGCCGGCGTTGGTGATGACCGGATTGTCGTTCGTGCCGGTGATCCGGACCGGATAGGGCGCGAAGGTCGGCGAGCGGTCGTCGAGCCACTTGGCGTGGAGGCGGACATAGCCGTTCGAGAACTGCTTCGTGACGTTGAAGCGGAGCTGGCCGCCCTTGTAGCCGGTGAAGCCGATGTCGCGCGGGCCCTCGCCGACGCGGTAATAGCCGCCGACATGGAAGCGCCAGCCATCGCCGAGCGGCTGGCCGTAATCCATGTCCACCCGCTTCTCGCCATAATCTAGGCCGAGCGTCGTCTGGATCGCGCCGCCACGCGTCTCGCCGGTCTTGGAGATGAGGTTGATCAGCCCGCCCGGCGCGTTCGACGAGAAGGTCGAACCGGAGCCGCCGCGAATCGATTCAATCGCCGCCACGTTGAAGTCCGGCCGCATATAGACGTCGACCGCGACGTTGAAGATGTCGCCGAACTCCAGCACCGGCAGCCCGTCTTCCTGGAACTGCATGTACTTGGAGCCGCCCGCCGCCAGCGGCAGGCCGCGCACGGTATAGTTGGCGTTGCCCTCGCCGATCCCGTTCTCGACGCGGATGCCCGGCATGGTGCGCAGCAGATCGCCGAGCGGGCGCGGGCCCAGCTTCTCGAACTCGCTGGCCCGGAAGGCGCTGGTGGAGGTAGCGCTGTCGAGCCGGTCACGGCCCTTGGCGACGCCGGTCGAGAAGACTTCTTTCTCCGGCACTTGTGCCTTTGCGGCGGGCTTTTGTTCCTCGCCGCTGGTCTGCGCCAGCGCCGGGTGAACGATTGCGCTCGCACCAAACGCGAGCAAGAGATAGCGAAGTTTCATGGCGACCACTCCCAACAGCCCGATGTTATCGTTGATGAAGGGAGTCTAGGGGGGCGGGCCTTACCAGAGTGTTCTGCGCACCTGCGTAGAAGTACGACGATTATGTACCGGTAAAATGCGTAGCAAAGCTTCTGATGCGGAAGGCAAAGCTTTGCTGCGTCGGCGGCGTCACCGCATCAGCAGCTCGACAGAAATACGCTCGATTACGGGAATCTCCCAGGGATGGGCGGCGAGGATGCGCGCGATGGACTCGGCAGCGGCCTGTCCATCCTCCGAGTCGAGGTGCACGCGCAGGACGACAGTGGGCGAGCGGGTCTCCACCTCCGCCGCGCCGAGCGTTGGCCGGGCGTTAGCAGCCGGCGTGAACAGCTCCCATCCCAGCCCGAGTTCGACCACGCCGCTATAGGCGCCGAAATCGCCGAGCGGATTCGCCTCCCGCACGATGGCGAGGATGGCGGACAGCGCCGGCTCGCGCTCGACGGCGTCGCCATCCCCTGCGGCCAGCGCGCGAAGCGTGTCGGCCGCGACGGGCACATGGATGGTGAGCAACTGCACCCGGCGGGTGCGGAAGGGCGGGGTAGCGATGGCGCGTTTCTCCTGCAGCCCGCCGCGCAAGGGGGAAGAGTTCGCATTGCGGTGCGGCGCGCGAAGGCGTAGCAGATCGGCGCATGAACGTCGCGCTTGCCATCCTCGCCTCGGCGCTTGCCATGACGGCGATCGTCGGCGTGCGTTACCTGGCCGCCTCGGCCGGGTTTGCGCTGGCGACGCGTCTGCGGCACCCCGGCCTCTACGCCGGGCTGGACCGGCAGATCGCGAAGGAAATCGGCTGGAGCCTCGCCTCTGCGGCGATCTACGGCATCCCCGCCGGCATCGTCGCCTGGGGCTGGAAGACACAGGGCTGGACCCGGATCTACGACGACGTGCATGCGATGTCGCTCTGGTACCTGCCGGTGTCGGTGCTGCTCTACCTGTTCCTGCACGACAGCTGGTTCTACTGGACCCACCGGGCGATGCACCGGCCGTCCCTGTTTCGTCGCTATCATGCGGTCCACCATCCCAGCCGCCCCCCCACCGCCTGGGCGGCGATGAGCTTCCACTGGGGCGAGGCGCTGTCCGGTGCGATCGTGATTCCGCTGCTGGTCTTCGTAATTCCCATTCATGTCGCCGCGCTCGGCTTGGTCCTGACGGTGATGACGGTTATGGGGGTGACCAACCACATGGGCTGGGAGATCTTCCCGGCCTGGATGTGGCGGGGGCCCCTGGGGGCGTGGTTGATCACGGCGAGCCATCATCAGCGCCATCACGAGCGGTACGGGTGCAATTATGGACTTTATTTCCGGTTCTGGGATCGGCTGTGCGGGACGGACCAGGGGCTGGGGCGTTTCGACCATGCGCCGGGCGGGCGCGGCACTCGCCGCGCTGCCGCTGCTGACCAGCGCCGCGCCGCTGGCGACGCTGGAGCTTGATTTCACCAAGCTGCGCTCGACCCGCGGGTTGCTTCAGATCTGCATCGCGCCCGCCGCGAGCGAGTTTCCGGATTGCCGCGACGGCCGAGGCGCGATCAAGCGCACCATTCCCGCGAGCGACGGCAAGCTGCGCCTGAGCGGCCTGGCGCCCGGCGACTATGCGGTGGCGGTGATCCACGATGCCAACGGCAACGGCAAGCTCGACACCTTCATGGGCATTCCGCGCGAAGGCTTCGGCTTTTCGCGCAACCCGGTGATCGGCTTCGGCCCGCCGCGCTTCTCCGCCGCGCGCTTCCCGCTGGAGGGCGGCAGCGACCGGCAGGAGGTGCGCCTGCGCTACCTCCTCTAGGAACTGCGCGAGCATGCAGGCGTTGCCGGGGTTTCTGATCGTCTGATCCCGTTCCCGGAGTTTCCCCATGCCCCTTCTGCGCACTACGGCGAGCGCCGCCCTCGTCTTGCTTCCGCTGTTCGCCGCGGCGCCCGCGCTCGCCCAGCAGGATGCCCCCGACTCCCCACCCGACCTGACCCGCGACACGGTGATGGTGGGCGTCGGCGCGGCGGTGGTGCCGAGCTATGACGGGTCGGACAAGAGCGTCGTCACCGCCGCGCCGGCGATCCGCGGTCGCGTCTCCGGCATCAACTTCGCGCTGCTCGGCAGCCGTGCCTGGGCCGATCTGATCGCCGACAACAACGGCCCCGGCTGGGATTTTCAGGCCGGCCCCGTCGTCAACGTCAACCTCAACCGCACCGCGCGGATCGACGACCGCCAGGTTTCCGCGCTCGGCAAGGTGAAGACCGCGATCGAGGCGGGCGGGTTCGTCGGCCTGGGCAAGCAGGGGCTGATCACCAGCGACTATGACAAGCTGACGGTGGGCGTGTCGTACATCCACGATGTCGGCACAGTGCATAAGAGCTATCTGGTGTCGCCCTCGATCAACTATGGCACGCCGCTCAGCCGCAAGGCCTATGTGCTGCTGAACCTCTCCGCCAATTACATGGGCAACGGCTATGCCCAGACCTATTTCGGCGTGACCCCGGGCGGCAGCGCGCGCAGCGGCCTGCCGGTGTTCAACGCGCGCAAGGGCTGGAAGGACTGGACGCTGGGGGCGATGGGCAATGTCGCGCTCACCGGTGACCTCACGCACGGCCTCTCGGCGGTGGGCGGGGTGGCCTATCGGCGGATGCTCGACGATGCGGCCGATTCCCCCGTCGTGCGGATCGCGGGTTCGCGGAACCAGTGGTACGGCGCGGTCGGGCTCGCCTACACCTTCTGACGGGGGCATTGCCCGCGCCCGCACAAGTCTTTACAGCAGGCATCATTCCCCGGGGGACCGCTGGTGCAGCGGTTGAGAGGAGGGCTGCAGCCTTCGACCCGCTGAACCTGATCCGGTTGACACCGGCGTAGGGAGGGAGGGTCTTGTTCCCCGAGGTCCGTCTGCTCCCGTACGTCCGCCCAAGGAGTAGACGAGCATGGCTGACATCCCCGCCAAGACCGAAATCGGCGTTACCACCGGCCCGATCCGCGGCAGCCGCAAGATTTACGTCGGCAAGCACCGCGTGGCGATGCGCGAGATCCATCTCGAGCCGGGCAGCGGCGAGCCGCCGGTACGCGTGTACGACACCTCGGGCCCGTACACCGATCCGAACGCCCGCATCGACATCATGGCGGGCCTGCCGGCGCTGCGCCGCGACTGGATCCTCGGACGCGGCGACGTCGAGGCCTATGACGCGCGCGAAGTCCGCCCCGAGGACAATGGCCTGAAGGGCCCGGATCGTTCCGCCGGCGTGCCGCAATTCCCGAATGTGGTGAAGCGCCCCTTGCGCGCCAAGCCGGGCATGAACGTGTCCCAGATGCACTATGCCAAGCGCGGCATCATCACGCCCGAGATGGAATATGTCGCCGAGCGCGAGAATCTCGGCCGCGAGCGGCTGGCGGAATATGTCCGCGACGGGCAGGACTGGGGCGCCTCGATCCCCGACTATGTGACGCCGGAATTCGTCCGCGACGAAGTCGCGCGCGGCCGGGCGATCATCCCGAACAACATCAACCACCCGGAAAGCGAGCCGATGGCGATCGGCCGCAA
Organism: Sphingomonas elodea ATCC 31461; assembly: GCF_000226955.1. Lineage (GTDB taxonomy): Bacteria > Pseudomonadota > Alphaproteobacteria > Sphingomonadales > Sphingomonadaceae > Sphingomonas > Sphingomonas elodea. The sequence goes on along the minus strand of NZ_AGFU01000024.1, from coordinate 55,001 downwards.
CTTCCTGGTGAAGATCAACGCCAATATCGGCAACTCGGCGGTCGCCAGCGATGTGGCGAGCGAGGTCGACAAGATGGTCTGGTCGATCCGCTGGGGCGCGGACACGGTGATGGACCTGTCCACCGGCCGCAACATCCACGACACCCGCGAATGGATCCTGCGCAACTCGCCGGTGCCGATCGGCACCGTGCCGATCTATCAGGCGCTGGAGAAGGTCGGCGGCATCGCCGAGGAGCTGACCTGGGAGATCTTCCGCGACACGCTGATCGAGCAGGCCGAGCAGGGCGTCGACTATTTCACCATCCATGCCGGCGTCCGGCTGCCGTACATCCCGATGACCGCCAAGCGCGTCACCGGCATCGTCAGCCGCGGCGGCTCGATCATGGCCAAATGGTGCCTCGCGCATCACCGCGAATCCTTCCTCTACGAGCGGTTCGACGAGATCACCGAGATCATGAAGGCCTATGACATCGCCTATTCGCTGGGTGACGGTCTCCGCCCCGGCTCGATCGCCGACGCCAATGACGAGGCGCAGTTCGCCGAGCTCTACACGCTGGGCGAGCTGACCAAGCGCGCCTGGGAGCAGGACGTGCAGGTGATGATCGAGGGCCCCGGCCATGTGCCGATGCACAAGATCAAGCAGAACATGGAAAAGCAGCTCGAGGCGTGCGGCGAGGCGCCCTTCTACACGCTCGGGCCGCTGACCACCGACATCGCGCCGGGCTATGACCATATCACCAGCGGCATCGGCGCGGCGATGATCGGCTGGTACGGCACGGCGATGCTCTGCTACGTCACGCCCAAGGAGCATCTGGGGCTGCCCGACCGCGACGACGTGAAGGTGGGCGTGGTCACCTACAAGCTGGCGGCACACGCGGCGGACCTCGCCAAGGGTCACCCGGCGGCCAAGGTGCGCGACGACGCGCTGAGCCGCGCGCGGTTCGAGTTCCGCTGGCGCGACCAGTTCAACCTGTCGCTCGATCCGGACACCGCCGAACAGTATCACGACCAGACCCTGCCGGCCGAAGGCGCCAAGACCGCGCATTTCTGCTCGATGTGCGGCCCGAAATTCTGCTCGATGAAGATCACGCAGGAGGTCCGCGACTTCGCGGCGAAGCAGAATCAGGCGGCGGACAGCTTCCTGGCCGCGACCCCGGCTGCTGCGCCTGCCGAGGCCGAAGCGGGCATGGCCGAGATGAGCAAGGTGTTCCGCGAAACCGGCAGCGAGCTCTACATGGGCGCCGGCGGCCGCGAGCACGACTGAGGTGCTCTGTGGTTCTCGGGGTTAGCGGCCTATCGAGCGGAACTTGCTTCCGCTCGCTGGCACCTCGAAAACGCCATTAGCCGTAGTGCGGACGTGGGAAGCCATTTGAGGCCATAACGTCAGCAAGCGGGCCGTTTGCCGGTGGAGGGGCCATTTCTGCATCGCTGGGCTGAAGAAAAATCCGACTAAGCCTGCGCGATTAAACAGGTCTCTGGATGGACGCTTCTTTGCTATGTTCATGTCAGCTGATAAGACGGCCCATCCGCCCTCCTTCCCTAGAGCAGGAATCCATTCTTCGTCTTTAAGATTGTGTCGGCCGAATTTCTTTCCCAGCGCAACGATTTCGTGCTCAGGTTCAAAGATGATATTTAGCGCTTGCGCCAATCGGGGCGGTAGATTGTGATCTACCAGGAGCTTCACGCAGCGATCTTGCCCGATGCCCGGTCTTCGAAGAGAAGGGCGTCCCGCACGACCTGAGGCCGTAATTCAAACAGATCCGCCACACGCTCGACCGAGCCCTCCGCGGCGACGGCTTGGGCTAACCGGTTTGTCGGAACGCCGTTTTCTGCGACAATCGGCTGACCGAAGGATCGTTCGGGGTCAAGAACGATCGTGCGCTTACTAGGCAGCAGCCACCATCTCGAAGCGACCTCGGCGTCAAACGAAAGATCGACGAATGTCGGCGCAACGATCGTTTTGAACACTCTTTGCCGTGACTTCAAATCGATCAATGCCGGATCTCGATCTTCGCCATGAAGTCGCTCCGTCACCTCAAGAAAAATCTTCTTTCCGTCGCTCTTGAAACGGCGCGTCGAGAAGGGGTGCGTGTCGCCTACGATCTCGCTCGCTTGAGCAAGACACTGCCGGATCGTCGGAAGACCGATGCCTAGCGAGCGAAGCCCGCGCACCACCCTCGCTTCGATCAGGTCACGGAAACCCAGAAGTGGTTCATCCTTCTCCGCATCATATTGCGATATCCAGATCGGAGGCTGCGTTTTAGGTGGACCGTGATGCTGATAGCTGTACCCGAAGAGCCAACGCTTCAAGGTCGCCGGCGACAGGTCAAGCAGCCGGCCGGCTTCGGTGAGCGTATACGCGCCAATGCCATACTGCGGGTCCGACATGTGGATTCTGTAGCACGATCGACTCCGGCGATTCTACCTCAATAATCAAGGGTGCCCCCGTCGCCGTCATAGGGGCCGGATTGTCTGGATCGTTCACTTGCTCAGTGTTTTGGAGATGGGAGATTGCCCGTCCAAAACAGCTTGCATCATAGCCCATTGCGTAGCGGCGATCATCACTACGCCTTCGCCATCCGGTCTATTGATCCGCACGGCTTCCCTGGTTTCTGCCACGGCGGCAAGAACCTCATCTAACGTGCCATCGAGTTCTGCCGCCGAGATCGTCCGCATACGAGGCACATATCATAGTATGCAGAAAGTTGCTTCTACAGTCTCACAGCGCCGGCAGCGCCCAATCGATCGGCCTCTGCCCGATACTTTGCAGAAACGCGTTCGCCTTGCTGAAATGCCGGCTGCCGAAGAACCCGGAATGTGCCGAGAGCGGCGAGGGGTGGGGGGCCTTGAGCACCAGATGCCGCCCGCCCTTGTCGATCGAGTCGACGAACGCCGCCTTCTTCTGCGCGTGGCTGCCCCAGAGCAGGAATACCACCGGCTCGGGCTTCGCGTTGACCAGCCGGATCACCGCGTCCGTAAATCGCTCCCAGCCGCGGCCCTGATGGGCGGCGGCGCGGCCCATTTCCACCGTCAGCACCGCGTTGAGCAGCAGCACGCCCTGGCGAGCCCAATGCTCGAGAAAGCCGTGCTTCGCGCGGGGGATGCCGAGGTCGGTCTCCATCTCCTTGTAGATGTTGACCAGGCTCGGGGGCACCCGAACGCCCGGCTGCACCGAGAAGCACAGGCCGTGCGCCTGCCCCTCGCCATGATAGGGGTCTTGCCCCAGGATCACCACGCGCACCTGCTCCAGCGGCGTCAGGTCGAGCGCGCGGAACCAGTCCTTGCCGGCCGGGAAGATCCGCTTTCCCGCCGCCTTCTCGGCGCGCAGATAGTCGCGCAGCGCTGCCATATAGGGCTGGGCAAATTCCTCTTCGAGCGGCGCCAGCCAACTCGGATGCAGCTTGATCGTCGACATGGCGGCACACTGTCCGCTGTCGGCACGGGCCTGTCAATCGACGGCTATTGACAGCGTTGACCCCCGCGATAGCCTGCACCTCAACGAAAACACAGTGAGGAGGGGACGCCATGAAAACCTGGCTGATCACGCTTGCCTGTTGCCTGTCTGCCGCCGCCGCCCCGGCGTTTGCACAAGGCCAGCCGCAAAGCGACGTTTCCAAGCAGATCATCAATGCGCCGACGCCCGAGACGTTCAACGTCTATGGCCTCAGCACCAAGCCGGCGGTGGTGAAGGACAAGAATGTCCAGGGTGGTCGCGCGCTGCGGGTGCCGATTGCCGGCGGTGGCGACCAGCCGTGGAGCGTCGGGCTGATCTCGTCGATCAACCAGCCGGTGAAGAAGGGCGACAAGCTGGTCGCCGCCGTGTGGGCCCGCGCGGAAAAGCTGCCCGAGGGTGCCACCACCGCCAAGATCGCGACGATCCAGGTCGGTCTCGCCAAGGAGCCCTACACGACCGTGTTCAAGGGCGAGGCCGAGGTCGGCAGCGAATGGAAGATGGTGCACGTCGTCGGCGTGGCTGACCGCGACTATGCGGTGGGCGACATCTCGGTCTCGCTGCACCTCGCCACCGCAAAGCAGGTGCTCGACATCGGGCCGATCCTGCTTCTCGACCTCAACAAGTGATCCGGCGCAGCGTCTCTCGATCGCGGCGGCCGGAATAGAAGGCATCGAGGCAGGCGGCGAAGCCGCTGCCTGCCTCCGCGTCCGCTGCCGCTGCCTCGAACAGCATCATCGAGGAGCGGACCTTCACTGCATCGATGTCGCCGAGGATCGCCGTCGCCGCGTGGCGGCCGGCGTGAGAGAGCAGCGCCGCCATGGCTTCGCGCAGCCGGGCGCCCAGCAGCGGATGGGCGAGATAGGCACGGGCCTCCGCCAGGTCCGCGATCGCGTACCGCTGCGCCACAGCCCCGCGATCTGGGGCAAGACGTACCAGATCCAGTGGCTGGTCTTGCGCCCGCGCTGCAGCTCGGCCAGCGCGACCGCATAGTCCCGTGCCTGCGCGGCGACGAAGCGGTCGAGCGGGTCCACGGGCTTTCTCCCGTCAGGCGCGGATCGCCGTCACCAGATAGTTGAGCGCCTCGTTCTCGCTGACCACGAAACCGCGGGTGGGGGAGAAGGTAAGGCCCTGGCGGTCGATCACCTTCAGGCCCGAATCCGCGAGCAGCGCTTCCAGTTCTTCGGGCTTGAGGAAGCGGCTCCAGTCATGCGTGCCCTTGGGGATCGCGCCGGTGCCTTCGGCCAGCGTGATCATCGCCAGGCGCGAGAGCGGCGTGCGGTTGGGCGTGGACAGCACCATCAGCCCGCCCTCGGCGAGTGCGCCGGCCAGTCCGCGCACGAAGCCGGCGGGGTCGCTCACATGCTCGATCACTTCCATCGAGGTGACGAGGTCGAAGGTCCGGCCTGCCAGATCCTCGATGCCGCCATGGACATAGTCGATCGGCAGCCCGGACGGTGCGGCATGTGCGCGCGCCGCGCCGATATTCTCGGCCGCCGCGTCCACCCCGGTCACCCGCGCGCCGAGCCGGGCGAGCGGTTCGCACAGCAGGCCCGCGCCGCAGCCGACATCGATCGCGGTCTTGCCGGTCAGCGGCATGAAATCGGCCGAATCGCTGGCCCAATGCTGGTCGATCGCGCGGCGAATATAGCCCAGCCGCGCAGGATTCAGCCTGTGGAGCATGGCCGAGGAGCCCTTTGGATTCCACCAATCGGCCGCCAGACGACCGAAATGTTCCGCTTCACGGGGGTCAATCGTAGCACTTGTTGCGTTCGGCATCGCTGGCTCCTATCAGGCACGCCCATCTCTCCCAAGGGCAGGAAACAAGCAACCAGCCATGGCGCGTATCGTAATGAAGTTCGGCGGCACATCGATGGCCGGGATCGAGCGTATCCGCAGCGTCGCCGCCCGCGTCAAACGCGAGTGGGAGGCGGGCAACCAGGTCGCCGTGGTCGTATCGGCGATGGCCGGCGAGACCGACCGGCTGGTCGGCTTCTGCCGCGAGGCCTCGTCGCTCTATGACCCCAAGGAATATGACGTCGTCGTCTCCGCCGGCGAGCAGATCACCAGCGGGCTGCTGGCGATCGCGCTGCAGGCGATCGGCGTGCCGGCGCGCTCCTGGCTCGGCTGGCAGCTGCCGGTGCAGACCTCGGACGCCTTCGCCAAGGCACGGATCGAGGACATCGGCACCGACGCACTGCTCGCCAGCATGAATGCGGGCGAAGTCGCGGTCGTCCCCGGCTTCCAGGGCGTGCATGAGGGCCGGATCACCACGCTCGGCCGCGGCGGCTCGGACACCTCGGCGGTCGCGGTCGCTGCGGCGGTGAAGGCCGATCGCTGCGACATCTACACCGATGTCGACGGGGTCTACACCACCGATCCGCGCATCGTGCCCCGCGCGCGCAAGCTGAAGCGCGTCACTTACGAGGAAATGCTCGAACTCGCCAGCGTCGGCGCCAAGGTGCTCCAGACCCGTTCGGTCGGCCTGGCGATGAAGGAAGGGGTTCGCGTGCAGGTGCTCTCGTCCTTCACGGGCGACGATGCGCCGATGGCAGATACATTGCCCGGGACGATGATCGTGGGCGAAGAGGAGATTCAGGACGTGGAACGCCAGCTCATCACCGGCATCGCGCACGACAAGAACGAGGCCAAGATCACCCTGACCGCGGTGCCGGACAAGCCCGGCGCGGTGGCATCGATCTTCACCCCGCTCGCCGATGCCAGCATCAACGTGGACATGATCATCCAGAACATCGCGCACCAGAGCGCCGGCAGCGCCAGCGCGACCGACGTGACGTTCACGGTGCCGGCGGCGGATCTCGCCCGCTCGCTGGAGATCCTGGCGCAGCAGAAGGACGCGATCGGCTTCAGCGACATCAGCCATGACACGCGCGTGGCCAAGGTTTCGGTGGTCGGCGTCGGCATGCGCAGCCATGCCGGTGTCGCCGCGACGATGTTCCAGACGCTGGGCGCGCGCGGCATCAACATCCAGGCGATCACCACCTCCGAGATCAAGGTCTCGGTGCTGATCGAGGAAGACTATACCGAACTCGCGGTGCGCGTGCTGCACACCGCCTATGGCCTCGACGCAGACGAGGTCGCAGCCTGAGCCGGGACTCGGCAAGGGGCAGGCGCCTCTTGCCGAGCCGGGGGCGCCGGGGCTAGGCGCTAGCCCCATGAACGCAACTTCCACGATCGGCGCCGAGCGCCTGGCCCGCCGCATGGCGCGCGGCTGCGACTTCCTGGGCAGCGAGGTCGCCATTCTCGGCGGCGCGATGTCCTGGGTGTCCGAGCGCAACCTCGTCGCCGCCATCTCGAACGCGGGCGGCTTCGGCGTGATCGCGTGCGGCGCGATGAGCCCCGAGCTGCTCGACGCCGAGATCGCCGCGACCAAGGCGCTGACGTCGAAGCCCTTCGGCGTGAATCTCATCACCATGCACCCGCAGCTGTTCGAGCTGATCGAGGTGTGTGGGCGTCACGGCGTCGGCCATGTCGTGCTGGCGGGCGGGCTGCCGCCGGCGGGCTCGCTCGATGCGATCAAGGGCCACGGTGCCAAGCTGATCTGCTTCGCCCCGGCGCTGAGCCTGGCCAAGAAGCTGATCCGCTCGGGCGTCGACGCGCTCGTCGTCGAGGGCATGGAAGCCGGCGGGCATATCGGTCCGGTCTCGACCAGCGTGCTCGCGCAGGAGATCCTGCCGGAAGTCGCCGCCCAGGTCCCGGTGTTCGTCGCCGGCGGCATCGGGCGCGGCGAGGCGATCGCCGGCTATCTCGACATGGGGGCGGCGGGCGTCCAGCTCGGCACCCGTTTCGCGGCGGCGACCGAGAGCATCGCGCACGCCAATTTCAAGAAGGCGTTCATCCGCGCTTCGGCCCGCGACGCGATCGCCAGCGTGCAGATCGATCCGCGCCTGCCGGTGATCCCGGTGCGCGCGCTCAAGAATGCCGGCGGCGAGCTGTTCACTGCCAAGCAGCGCGAAGTGGCGCAGGCGCTCGATGCAGGCACGGTCGAGATGGCCGAGGCCCAGCTCCAGATCGAGCATTACTGGGCGGGCGCGCTGCGCCGCGCGGTGATCGACGGCGATGTCGAGCATGGCAGCGTGATGGCGGGCCAGTCGGTCGGCATGGTCACCAAGGAAGAACCGGTCGCGACGATCATCGAGGCGCTGATGGCCGAGGCCGCCCACGCGCTGGAGAAGCGCGCGGCCTGACGCTTGGGCTGCGCGCTTTCCTCCGCTTTTGCTGCGCACCCCGCTTGGCGCGGGTGCGCACAATCTGTTAGCGCTGTCGCATGGCCCTGACTGCTGCCGCCTCCGCCCGGGAAATCCTCACCCGCCTTCATGATCTGATGGCGAAACGGCTGCCGGTTCAGTCGAAGCTCAACGCCGTCGTCAACATTATCGGCGAGGCGCTGCACAGCGAGGTCTGCTCGATCTATCTTCTCCGCGAAGGCGCGCTGGAGCTGTTCGCGACGCGCGGGCTGAAGCAGGAGGCGGTGCACGTCACCAAGCTGGGGATGGGCGAGGGCCTCGTCGGCACCATCGCCGCCCATGTCGAGACGCTCAACCTCGACGAGGCAACCAGCCACCCCAATTTCGTCCATAATCCGGAAACCGGCGAGGACCGCTTCCACAGCTTTGCCGGCGTGCCGATCATCCGGCGCGAGCGGGCGGTGGGCGTGCTCGCCGTGCAGCATGTCGATCCACGGCGCTATGCCGATATCGAGATCGAGGCGCTGCAGACCGTGGCGATGGTGCTTTCCGAGCTGATCGCCAATGCCGAGCTGATCGATGCTGCGGGCGGTGCCTCCACCCGGCTGCAGCCGACCGCCTCCGGCACGATCCGCGGATTTCGGCTGGTCGAGGGCATGGCGCGTGGCGTGGCGGTGTTCCACCAGCCGCGCATCGTGATCGAACATACCGTGGCGGACGATACCGAGGCCGAGCGCCACCGCGTCTATGCCGCGTTCGACAAGATGCGCGAGCAGATCGAGCGCATGACCAGCCAGGCCGAATTCGGCAGCGGCGGCGAGCATGAGGAGATCCTCGCCACCTACAAGATGTTCGCCTATGACGAGGGCTGGAGCCGCCGCATCAACGAGGCGATCGATTCCGGCCTTACCGCCGAGGCTGCGATCGAGCGTGTGCAGCAGCGCACCCGCCAGCGCATGCGGGAAATCGACGATCCCCTGCTGCGCGATCGGATGCACGATCTGGAGGACCTCTCCAACCGGCTGCTGCGGATCGTCTCGGGCCAGCTCGGCACCGCCGCGCAATTGGGGTTGCGGCAGGATTCGATCCTGATCGCGCGCAACCTGGGGCCGGCCGAGCTGCTCGAATATGATCGGCGGCGGTTGAAGGGCGTGGTGCTCGAGGAAGGCTCGCTGACCGCGCACGTCACCATCGTCGCCCGCGCGATGGGCGTGCCGGTGCTCGGCCGTGTTCGCGAGATCCGCCGCGAAGTCGCCGAGGGCGACCTGCTCCTGCTCGACGTGGGCGAGGAAAGCGTATTCGTGCGCCCCTCGCTGGCGATGGAGGAGGCGTTCGAGGCCAAGCTCGCGCTCAGCCAGAAGCGGCGGGCGGCCTTTGCCCAGCTCAAGAACGTCGCGCCAGTGACCAGGGATGGGCACCGGGTGACGGTGATGGTCAATGCCGGGCTGCGCGACGACGTCGCCGCGCTCGACCTGACCGGCGCCGACGGCATCGGCCTGTTCCGCACCGAATTCCAGTTCCTCGTCTCGGCCACCCTGCCGCAGCGCGAGGCGCAGCGGCGGCTCTACCGCGACGTGCTGGAGACGGCGGGCGACCGGCCGGTGATCTTCCGCACCGTCGACATCGGCGGCGACAAGGCGCTGCCCTATCTGAACCATGACGAGGACGGCGAGGAAGAGAACCCGGCGATGGGCTGGCGGGCGCTGCGCCTGGCGCTCGATCGCGATGGCCTGATGAAGGCGCAGGCGCGCGCGCTGATCGAGGCGGCGGCGGGGCGGACGCTCAACGTGATGTTCCCGATGGTCTCGGAGCCCTGGGAGTTCGATCAGGCGCGCGCGCTGTTCGAGGCGCAGCATGCCTGGCTTGCCGCGCGCGGCCGCAAGATGCCGACCGAGATCCGCTACGGCGCGATGCTCGAGGTGCCGGCGCTGGCCGAGATGCTCGACATGCTGCTGCCCAAGCTGCAGTTCCTGTCGATCGGCACCAACGACCTCACCCAGTTTCTGTTCGCCGCCGATCGCGCCCATCCCAAGCTGGCGCTGCGCTATGACTGGCTGAGCCCGGCGATCCTGCGCTTCCTCAAGCGGGTGAGCGACCAGGCGCGCGCGGCGGGGGTGCCGGTGGCGGTGTGCGGCGAGATGGGGGGGCGTCCGCTGGAGGCGCTCGCGCTGATCGGGCTGGGTATCGATCGCCTGTCGATCACGCCGGCGGCGGTGGGACCGATCAAGGCGATGCTGCGCTCGCTGGATCGCGACGCGGTCATGGCGGCGATGACGGCCATGCTCGCGCATCCCCAGGGCACGCTGCGCGACGATCTCACCGCATGGGCGGAGTCCCAGGGGGTCGAGCTGGCCTGATCCGGCGACGGAATGATTTTGCCGCGGCGTTGACAGCGGCTGTACCGCGGGGGCATCCCCTGCACGACAAGGTGAGCGACCCAGGGTCCAACGCGCTCGCCGGAGGATAGAATGCAAGGCGAGACGCCCGACGATTCCGGCCAGACTGCTGCCCGCCCCGGCGAACGGCTGCGCGCCGCGCGCGAGGCTCTGGGGCTGGATCTCACCGAGATCGCGGCCCGCACCCGTATTCCGCAGCGCCATCTCGAGGCGATCGAGCAGGGCAGCTATGCCGGCCTGCCGTCGATCACCTATGCCACCGGCTTCGCCAAGGCCTATGCACGCGCGGTGGATGCCGACGAGGTGGCGATCGCCCGCGACGTCCGCGCCGAGCTCGGCCAGATCGAGCGGCCGGTGCTGACCCCGGAATATCCGCTGCAGGAGCCTTCGCGCGCCGCCCCCGGCGGGGTCGTGTGGTTCGGCGTGATCGTGGCGGTGCTGCTCGTCGCCGGCGTCGGCATCTGGTACGGTACCGACTGGTTTCGTGGCGGCACGAGCATTGGCGACGGCCTCGTCCAGCAGATCGCGCCGACGCCGACTCCCATGGCCGCCGCACCCGTGCCGGCACCCAGCCCGACGATCCCTGCGGTTGAGCACGTGACGCTTGTTGCCCGCGGGCCCGCCTGGATCCGCATCACCGACGCGACCGGCAAGCGCCTGGCCGAGAAGGAACTGGCTGCCGGCGAGCGCTACGAAGTGCCCGACGATGCCGACCATCCCCGCGTCCGCACCGGCCGTCCGGACCAACTGCAGGTCTTGCTGAACGGCAGCGAAATCGCGCCGCTCGGAACCGAGGTGAAGGTGGTGGAGGCGGAGCTGACCTCCGCGGCGCTGCGGGCCCGCAGCCAGCCGGGCGCGACGCCGACGCCGGCAGGCACCCCCGATGCGGCGGCCGCCCCGGCCTCCCGTTTGCGTGCCACGCGCCGCGACACCGCCGCCCGGGCGTCCGACGGCGCTAGCGCCTCGACCGCGCCGGCCGCCGGTGCGACGCCTGCAGGCGACACGCCGAACCCCTGAGGGGCTGGCGCGAGCGGGCGCCGCTTGGCTATAGCGGCGCCACGCCTCCGCTCCCCGGGGGGCGCTGAGGGAATTATCGACGATGCGTATTGCTCTCGCAGCGGCACTGGCCTTTGCCGCGTTCGGCTTCAACGGCGCCGCGATGGCGCAGGCCCAGGACGGCAATGTCGGCCCGCGCGTCGACAAGCTGGAGCGCGAGATGCGCGCGGTGCAGCGCAAGGTCTTCCCCGGCGGCGCCGGCATGACCGTGGAGCCGCAGATCACCCAGCAGGTGGATACCACTCCGCCGGGCGTGCCCGCGACCACGCCGCTGGCCGATCTCACCCAGCGCGTCGCCGCGCTGGAGAGCCAGATCCAGACCATGACCGGGCAGATCGAGCAGAACCAGTATCGCATGCGTCAGCTCGAAGAGGCGTTCGGCGCGTACAAGGCGGCGACGGATTCGCGCCTGAAGACGCTGGAGACGCCGCCGGCGCCTGCCTCCACCGACGCCGCGCCGACCGAGGGCGATGTGGCAGCATCGGGCGATTCCGCGCCGGCCCCGGCCAAGCCCGCCGGCGATCGCGCCGCGAAGGTCGCCGCCGTCCAGAAGCCGAGCAGCGGCGATGCCGGCGAGGACCTGTACCTCTATGGCTTCCGCCTGTGGCAGGCCAAATTCTATCCCGAATCGGCCAAGGTGCTGGAGCAGTACAAGGCCAAGTTCCCTACCGGCAAGCGCGCCAGCTTCGCCCGCAACCTGCTGGGCCGTGCCTATCTGGACGACGGCAAGCCAAGCCTCGCGGCGGTGGCGCTGTACGAGAACTACACCAAGGATCCGGACGGTGAGCGCGCGCCCGACAGCCTCTATTATCTGGCGCAGGCACTGGTGAAGCTGAACAAGCCGTCGAGCGAGGTCTGCAAGGTCTATGACGAGCTGAACAAGGTCTATGGCCCGTCGCTTTCGGCCGAGATGAAGGCGGGCGTCGCCAAGGGCCGTGCGGATCAGCGCTGCAAGTGACGCGGCGCTGATCGGCGCGGTCGCGGGCGAGGATGTCGCCCGCTTCACCGCCGATTGGCTGAAGCTTGCCGGACGCCGGCCTGCCGAGCACGCGCCGATCGGCGTTGCCGTTTCGGGGGGCGCGGACAGTCTTGCGCTGCTGCTTCTCGCCCGCGCGGCCTTTCCGGGCGTGGTTGCCGCCGCCACCGTCGATCACGGCCTGCGGGCGGAATCGGCCGAGGAGGCGGCATTCGTCGGGGCGGTATGCGCCCGGATCGGCGTGCTCCACACCTGCCTGCCGCCGCGGCCGGGGATGCTGGACGGCGGCAATCTCCAGGATCGCGCCCGGGCGATGCGCTATCGCTGCCTCGCCGACTGGGCGGCGACGGCTGGGGCGCCCTGGGTGGCGGTTGCGCACCAGCAGGACGATGTGGCGGAAACCTTCCTGCTGCGCGCGCGGCGCGGTGCGGGCGTAGGCGGGCTTGCCGCCATGCTGCCGGTCCGGCCGCTGGGCGCTGGCGGCGTGCAACTGGTGCGTCCGCTGCTCGGCTGGTCGCGGGCGCGCCTGGCGGATCTCGTCGCCCGGGCGGGGATCGAGTCGGTCGAAGACCCCTCCAATCGCCATCCCCGCTTCGATCGTGCCCGTATGCGCGGTCTGCTGGCGCAGACGTCCGAGCTGCCGCCCGCGCGGTTGGCCCTCGCCGCGGGGAATCTGCGCGACGCCGAGGATGCGGTGGCCTGGGCCGCCGACCGAGCATGGGCGGACCGCGTCCGGTTGGACGGCGTGCAGGTGACGCTCGACCCCGCCGATCTGCCGCGCGAGCTGCGTCGCCGCCTCGTCGCCCGCGCGCTGTGCGCCGTGGGAGGCGCTGCCGATCCGCGCGGTTCCGCTCTTGACCGGCTGATCGCGGCGGTCGATGCCGGCAGGGTAGCGACGCTGGCCGGAGTCGTGGTGCGGCCGGGAGCCCGCTGGCGCTTTTCGCCGGCGCCCCCGCATCGATCACCGTGATCGACGTTGTTCCATTGTCATTAACGCCGCCATGCCTATCTTAGGGCTGGAAAGGTACCGGGTACACGATGAGCGAAAACGGCAAGCAGCAGGGTCCGGAAAACGGGGGGAACAACCCCTGGATGAAGAGCCTGCTCATCTGGGTAGGAATCCTCGCAGCCCTGGCGTTGTTCGTCACGCTGTTCGATACCCGCACCGCGCAGCCCACGGGCAACGCGATCCCCTATTCGACTTTCCTCGACAAGGTGCAGTCGGGCGACGTGAAGGAGACCAACATCACGCCGGGAAGCGGCGCGATCGGTTTCACCACGAGCGAAGGCAAGTTCCGCACGAACAATCCCGGCGATCCGAAGCTGGTCGAGACGCTGCGCGCCAAGGGCGTGGTGATCAACGCGCGGCCTGAGGATACGCCCTCGATCTGGCAGTACATCCTGGTCCAGTCGCTGCCCTTCCTGCTGTTCCTCGGCATCGCCTTCTTCGTGCTGCGCCAGATGCAGAAGAATTCGGGCTCGGGCGCGATGGGCTTCGGCAAGAGCCGCGCCCGCCTGCTGACGCAGAAGGAAGGCAAGGTCACCTTCGACGACGTCGCCGGCATCGACGAGGCGCGCGAGGAGCTGCAGGAGATCGTCGAGTTCCTAAAGGACCCCTCGAAGTTCGCACGCCTGGGCGGCAAGATCCCCAAGGGCGCGCTGCTGGTCGGCTCGCCCGGTACCGGCAAGACGCTGCTCGCCCGCGCGATCGCCGGCGAGGCGGGCGTGCCCTTCTTCACCATTTCGGGTTCAGACTTCGTCGAGATGTTCGTCGGCGTTGGCGCGAGCCGCGTGCGCGACATGTTCGAGCAGGCCAAGAAGTCGGCACCGTGCATCGTCTTCATCGACGAAATCGACGCGGTCGGCCGGTCGCGCGGTGCAGGACTGGGCAACCAGAATGACGAGCGCGAGCAGACGCTGAACCAGCTGCTGGTCGAGATGGACGGCTTCGAGGCGAACGAAGGCATCATCATCGTCGCCGCGACCAATCGCCCCGACGTGCTCGATCCGGCGCTGCTGCGTCCGGGCCGCTTCGACCGCCAGGTGCAGGTGCCGCGCCCCGATATCGAGGGCCGCGTGAAGATCCTGCAGGTCCATATGAAGAAGGTGCCGATCGCACCCGACGTCGATGCCCGCGTGATCGCGCGCGGCACACCGGGCTTCTCGGGTGCCGATCTCGCCAACCTGGTCAACGAGGCGGCGCTGCTCGCGGCTCGTCGCGGCAAGCGGCTGGTGGCGGCGCAGGAATTCGACGACGCGCGTGACAAGGTGCTGATGGGCGCCGAGCGCCGCTCCATGGTGATGACCGACGACGAGAAGCGGATGACCGCCTATCACGAGGCCGGCCACGCCCTGGTGTTCGCGCACGAGCCGACCGCCGATCCGATCCACAAGGCGACGATCATCCCGCGCGGCTTTGCCCTCGGCATGGTGCAGCCGCTGCCGGAGCGCGATTCCTACAGCTATCACCGTGACAAGATGCACGCCGACATCGCCGTGGCGTTCGGCGGCCGCGTCGCCGAGGAGCTGATCTTCGGCTATGACAAGGTCAGCTCGGGCGCCTCGAACGATATCATGCAGGCGACCCGTCTGGCGCGTGCGATGGTCACCAAGTGGGGCCTGTCGGACAATCTCGGCCCGCTCGACTTCTCCGAGAGCGAGGACAGCTTCACCGGCTATTCGGTGCAGCGCGCCAAGCCGATGTCGGATGAGACCGCGCGCCTGATCGACGCTGAGGTGAAGGCGTTCGTCGAGAAGGGGCTCAACCGCGCGCGGCAGATCCTGGGCGACCATACCGACCAGCTCCACACCATCGCGCAAGCGCTGCTCGAATATGAGACGCTGACCGGCGAGGAGATCAAGAAGCTGATCGCCGGCGAGACGCTGGATCGCGGCGATCCCACCGGCACGCCGGGTATGCCGGCGGTGGGCGGCACCTCGATCCCCAAGACGCGCAAGCTGAAGGATCCGTTCGGCAATCCGGCGCCGCAGGGAGCCTGACCGCGGCCCGGCATTGCCGGGTTCCGCCCAGCTACGATAGAGAACGCTCCCGGGTGCAACCATTCGGGAGCGTTTTTGCATGCGACGTCTGTTCCTCGCCGTCGGCGGCCTGATGCTGGTGGCGGTCCCCGCCCAGGCAATGAGCGTGGCCGAATTTCTCGCCAAGGTGAACGCGCTCAAGGCGAAGGGTGCGCTGGCGATGTTCTCTTCCGACATCGGCCTGCTGAAGCAGGAAGTGGACGGCGCGTCCGCTGCGTATCGCGCGGACCTCGCCGCCGCTGCCGCGGCCGGCAAGCGGCCGAGCAGCTGTCCGCCGACAAAGGGGCAGGTGAAGATGAGCAGCAGCGAGCTGATCGCCGCGTTCGAGAAGATCCCGCCGGCCCGGCGCAGTATCAGTGTGAAGACCGCCTTCGCGGCGGTGATGCAGCAGCGCTTCCCGTGCAAATGATCTTGTGAACATAAGAAATTCTGGCCGCGATTTGGCGGAGCGGCGGTGGCGTGCCGCCGTTGATCGGCTGTGACCCGGGCAGAATGTGCCCGGCGCACCGATCCTCGAAAGCGCAAGGAGCTGGGCAAACGGACT
This sequence comes from Sphingomonas elodea ATCC 31461, assembly GCF_000226955.1. GTDB lineage: Bacteria > Pseudomonadota > Alphaproteobacteria > Sphingomonadales > Sphingomonadaceae > Sphingomonas > Sphingomonas elodea. Next base: position 39,331 of record NZ_AGFU01000024.1, on the reverse strand, counting down.
ATCGCAAGCTCGGATTCTGTCTGGGGCTGTTCTCGATCGGCCTCGGCATTGCCGAACTGGCCGCGGTGCGCGCCTTCGGTGCCCGCGAGCTGCTGGCGGGTTCAGCGTTGCTCTCAGGACCGGCGCACAGCGTGCGAGTGTGGAACCGCGTGGCGGGCTACGCTCTGGACATCGCGGCCCTCGGCCTCGCCACGCGACGGGCACCGCAGAACAAGGCGGTACGGGGCGGGATCGCCTTTGTCGCGGCGGCGACCGCGCTCGACATCGTGACCTCGCTCGGGCGGAAGCGCGGTATCCGCGAAGATGCTGCAGGTGGTGGAGGGCAGGGCCATGTCGGTCGAGCCGGGTGGTGCGCAGTCCATCACGCCGGCGGTGGTGTGACATTTCTCCCCCTCTCGCCGGCGGGAGGGGATTAGAAGACAGGAGGCATTCAGCTACTCTCCCTTGGTCGTCGCGTTCGGATTGGGCCCGCCTTCGTAGTTGATATGGCTCTGCCCGCCATGGCCCATCAGGTGGCCGGGGCCCTCCTTCTTTGCCTTTTGCGGATAGGGGTTCGGATAGGCGCCGCCTTCGCTCTCGCCTTCGCTGCGGCCATGGGTGTCAACGTCCGATACGCCGTCGGGTGCGCCCTTGCGTTCGCCGCCGCCGCTCGCCTGCATCGGCTGTTTGTCACTCATTTGCCAAGCTCGTGATTTCCGTGGGTTTCTCCATCCTCAACGAAGCGGCGCGGGCGCCCGTTCCGCTGATCGGTTGCGTCGTTCAGGGCGGTGGCAGGAGTGCTGCTCGACATCGCCACCGAGGAGCTGAGCCATCTCGAGGCGATCGGATCAATCGTGACGATGCTCAACAAGGGCGTAAGGGCCCATGTCTCCGAAGGCGATATGGAAGAGGCTGAGCTGTACATGTCGCTGACCCAAGGCGGCAACAGCCACACCCAGGCGATCCTTTATGGCGGCGGCCCGTCGCTTACCAATTCGGCAGGGAGCCGTGGACGGCGGCCTATGTCGACAGCCGCGGCGATCCGGTCTGCGACCTGCCCTCGAACATCGCCGCGGGCAGCTGCGCCAAGATCGTCGATGAGCGGCTGGTCAACCTGACCGACGATGCGGGGCATCCAGGACGCGCTCACGTTTCTGATGATGCGCGAGGTGGCGCACCAGAAATCGTTCGAGAAGGCGCTCTATGCGATCGAGGACAATTTCCCGCCGGGCAAGCTGCCGGGCGTGCCGGAAGATGCGAGCATGTACGTGAACAACTCGCAGGGCGAAGGCGACTTGCGCGGGCCGTGGAACGATGGTCCGGAATGGGAACGGGTGGATGAGCTGGAGCAGGTGATGCCGGTCGACGGAGGCAACGGCATGCCGACGGTGGTGCTGGGATCGGACGACAGGGCGCTGCCACGCCAGTTGGCGGAGCGGACGATAGGGCGCGAGGCGACTTAATCTTAGCTTGCTCGGGCGCACAATATGCGGGCTCGGGCAGGTTCAGCGTAATAGAGGGGCGATGGATACTGCGCTCTGACAGAGCGCGGCAGCCGAACCCCTTCTCAATAAAGCACCCGTAGACGCTACAGACCATTGACGTATGCCCGCGCGGCCACCGCCGCATTCGATCACCCGATGGCCGTCGAACACACCTCGCGGTTTGTTTGGCAGCGGCGGCCGTAGACGATCCCAGTGCTCGTCGTTCAGCCGGAACTCGCCCGGCTAAACGCCCTCCACCTCCAACATCCTGGGGTGAATCACATCTCTCGCGCAGACGGCATCCCATTTTTGGGTCAAAGCCCTAGATGGACCAAGCCTTCCAGAGCGCAAATGTAGGCTATGTCTATCACTCGTGTCTGGTCGGGCGCAGCGATGTCGAACTGACGGTTCAGCGTGTTGTCGACGGCAATGGAGGGCGACCTCCGCCTGTAGCCAATCTACGCCGTGATGCTCGCCAGCCCGCCTAGCCTGGCAAAGCGGTTGAGACACCAAGTCCCTCCGGGATCCAGCAGGTCGTCGTGCAGCTTGGGCTAGCCACGGACCTTGCCACTGTCATTCCAGGCTCGCCGGAGCAACTCAGTCTGCCGTGCAACTTCCCGAGCCTGCGGGCTCAGCGGACTCCGCTGCCAAGCAGAGCGGCCACGCGAGGCGCGGCACATCGCCCACGCTCCAAAAGATCGCGATGTTCGGCAATGAACACGTATTTCACTTTGCAACGTACGCGAAATACGCCGTGGCTTTTTAGGGTGTTGCTTTGCTCGGTCGCCCGGAGTCAGCTCGCGCTTCAGCTGCCGGATCTCCGTATCCTTGTCGAGCTCGCCAAATACCTGCCTCGCCAGCTGCTGTTTCCACGAAGACAGCAAGTGCTGGCTGACGCCGAGCCCTCCGTTACCGGACACCCATGCTCGGTGATCTGGGCCAGCGCATCATGCTTGAGTCATCGCTGAACTGGGCTTCCCATCGTCGTCTCCGATCTTCAAATTTGGGATCCAAAGCGTCGCGAATTTTAGGGATTGCTCAAAAATATATTCAACATCCTGGTGGATACATTGCAATAGCTCTTGCCCGGAATAATCGAGATCATCGCCGTCACTTTCGCGATGAAGCAGGTGCACCGATTATGGTCGGGAAACTATCTAAGGCCGCTCGCTCGAGGCTTCCGCGATATCGCGCTGATGCGTATCGCGGTTGAGCATGCCGTACGGGCCAAGCCTATAGCAATCGAGATCCTGCGATGGCCCGCCAAGATCATGGGATTGCAAGCGCCCGAGCCATCATGTATTTGCCGGTCGATAAATTTCTCCTATGCTATATATCAAAAATTTGCCATCGACCTAAAGGTTTCCGGACATGAGCGATTTCAAAGAAAAGATTTATGCTGAGCTGCAAGAAGTCATCGACAATGACGATATTGTGATCACCGACGAAATGCCTCTCATCGGTGATGGAAGCGTACTTGACTCGATGAAGGTCGTTTCTTTGTGTATCGCGCTGGAAGACGTGGCTGCTGACCTGGGCTTCGAATTTGACTGGACGTCCAACGCAGCTATGTCCCGCTCGCGCAGCATGTTCCGCAGCGTAGGGGCGCTGGTGGAAGAGTTCACCAAGCAGATGAAGGCGCAGCAATGATCATCGTGACCGGGGGTAGCCGGGGTCTCGGACGGTCCATTTGCGAGCGTCTGCTGTCAAAGGGGCAGGAGGTCCTTGCGCTTGCGCGTTCGGTGGAGGACGTGCCCTATGCTGCGCTAGCGTGCGATGTGTCCGACTACGCGCAGGTAAAAGCCGTCGCGAAGCACCTTCGGCAAAATAACATGAAGGTTTCCGGTGTTGTAAATGCCGCCGGTATCGCTGCCATGAATCTGGCGGTCACCACGCCGCCGGACACTACGGCGCGTGTTGTGCAGGTTAATTTGCTTGGTACGATCTATTGTTGCCAAGTATTTGCGCCGTTGATGATGCGTCAGAAGGGCGGATGCTTTATCAATTTCTCGACGATTGCGGTGGCGCTAGGCCTAAAGGGGGAGGCGGTCTACGCCGCGTCCAAAGCTGGCGTCGAAGGGTTTAGCCGCGCGTTCGCGCGCGAGATGGCAGACTTTAACATCCGTGTGAACTGCATCGCACCTGGGCCGATCGACACCGCCCTCCTGCGTGGGATTACATCCGACCAGATCGGGAAAATTGTTTCCCAGCAAATATTGCCTTGGCAGTTTGGGCCGGATGCGGTCAGCGACGTAGTAGAACTTCTGCTCGACGATCGTAGTGGATCGCTGTCTGGGCAGGTCTTTGGCATTGGTGGCGCATGAGCACTCTTATACAGAAGTTACAGCAGATCTGGCAGAACGCCGATTACCCATTTCTGATACATCAGGGTCGGGAACTGCGGTTCACTAATATTGCAGATCAGAAGACAGCTAATATCGACGAGATCAAGTCGGGTGATGTTGTTGCCCTAATTGGCGATTTCGATCCGGAATCGATTTCTCTCCTGCTGCAGATCATCGACAAGGGTGCGATCATCGTACCATTGACGGAAGACACAAAGGGGCAGCACGATTACTTCTTCGAAGCCGCCTGCGTCGATGTCGTCGTTCACAGCGGCGAGGTGCGGCGGATACCGCGTACGGAAACGCACCCGTTGGTCGCAAAACTGCGGGAGCAGGAACATGCCGGCCTGATCCTCTTCTCGACCGGAACGACGGGAAGACCCAAAGCGATCTTGCACGATCTCACCCTGTTCCTAAAGCGTTTCGACACACCGCGGCCCACACAGCGAACCATCAATTTCCTGCTGTTTGATCATATCGGCGGCATCAACACGCTGCTGCATACGCTGTTCAACAAGGGGGTCGTCATCGCTCCTGAGAGTCGTACGGTTGACTCGATCCTTAGCACCATTCGCGACTATGACGTTGAGGTGCTGCCGACGACGCCGACGTTCCTGCGCATGATGTTGATGAGCGGTGCGGTGCCTGACCGGATTCCGTCGTGCCTGAAACTCATCACTTACGGTACGGAGCGCATGGATCAGCCGACGCTCGATCAACTGTGCGAGTTGCTTCCGAGCGTCGACTTCCGCCAGACGTTTGGCATGTCCGAGCTCGGAATCGTGCGCGCGAAGTCGGAAGCGCGCGACAGCCTGTTTATGCGGATCGGCGGGGAAGGCGTCGAGACCAAGGTTGTGGACGACGTGCTGTACATCCGGTCTAGGACCCGCATGCTTGGCTATATGAACGCCGAGTCCCCATTCGACGAGGAAGGCTGGTACAACACGAAGGACATCGTCGAGGTGAAAGGCGAGTTTTTCCGCGTCACCGGGCGGATCGGAGAGGTGATCAACGTCGGCGGTCTGAAGTTCATGGCATCCGAAGTGGAACGCGTTGCACTCGAATATCCGGGTGTGTCGCTGGTCAAAGTCATTGGCCGGCCCAATCCGATTTCCGGTCAACATGCCGAGATGACGGTACAAATGGCTGAAGGCGTGGACGGGGATGCCAAACTGCTGGGCAAGTTCCTTGCAGAGCGTTTGCCCGTACACATGCAACCGCGCCGTATTCGCTTCGAAAGCGTAGCAGTTGGGCACCGCTTCAAGAGGTCGTGACGTGCAAAAACTTCTGATTATCGGATCTGGCGGCTTGGCGCGCGAGATCGCGTGCTGGCTGCAGGAGCGCTACCAGATCGTCGGCTTTTCGACGCTCGATGCAGACGAGCATGCGCGCTTCGAAATGCCTGGATCGGCTTTCCCCGACGAGGTCACACCCGCCGCGGCGGGTACAGACCTCGCAGTCATGGCAATTGGCAGCCCGAAGCTGAAGGCCAAGCTTCATGCGCGGCTACGTACGGCGGGCTTCTCTTTCCCCGCGGTGGTACATCCCTCCGCGGTTGTCTCCCCGCGGGCCCGCCTGGCGGATGGCGTAGTAGTTTGTCCCCAATCGCATGTTTCGCCTAATGTGCAGCTGGGAGAGTTGGCTTTCGTCAATTTCTGCGTGGGAATCGGACACGAGGCGGACGTTGGCGCATATGTGCAAATCAATCCGGGGGCCCAGATTGGTGGCGGCGCGCGGATTGGCCGCTGTACGCTGATCGGCTCCGGAGCGATCGTTCTCGACGGTATCAAGGTCGGGGACGATGCGGTGGTAGGTTCAGGCGCCGTCACGTTCGCACGCGTGACCCCAAACGCTACCGTTTTCGGCAATCCAGCAACGCGAATGCGTGCTTTCGAAGCTTAAGGTTACCGGATAACCCGCGAGAGCAGTCGTTTGTCGAGGCTGATGGCCTTTGCAAAGGCTGCTTCCGCTTCAGCCTCCCGGTGGAGTTGGTGCAGCGCGTGGCCCAATGCTAGATGGGCCTCTCCATCCTTGTCGTCCGCCGTGATAGCCTGACGGAAATTCTCAGCCGCGGCGTCGTAGAGGCCCTGCCCGGCCTGCATGTTTCCGACCTGGCGCCACAGAAAGGCGCGCGGGCGAAAGAGCAGGATCGCCTGATACAGTATCTCGGCCTGCGCATATTGCCTGTCGCGAGCGGCTCGACGGGCGAAACGCAGAAGCAGCGCAGCAAGAAGTCGCGAAAGCAGGTTCTGCCGGATCGGCTGCTCTTCCCGACGAAGGGTGCGCACCGCCGGACTGCAAATTTCCGCCACGGACCCGTCTTGACCGCGTGCCTCCTCCTGCGCCCGCTCGGCATCACGATCACGCAGCTCTGCTCGAAGCCACTGCGTTTCCAGCACGATTCGCTTGTGGCGTTCCATCTCGCGCCAGCGCTGGTTTCGTTCCAAAGCGATGTGCTGTCTGAGCTTTGCTAGCTCTGAATGTAGCTCGGAGTTGGTGTGCGTCGTCGTCATCTGCTCCGACTCATCTGTAGGCACGTTTCGGTCCTGTCGAAAATCACAAAGGTTGCTCGCTGGTAAGGGAAGCAGGTTGCTTCGACGTCAGCGCAGCAACGGCATACTCATCGGCAACCTGCGCCCAATCGCGTTGCCGCAGCCGTGCATAGGTGTCTTGCTGGTGCTGCGTGACTTCATCGCAATTCACGGACACCCTTTCAATCAGCTCGGCCAGCCTCACAGCATCATAGGCATCGAAACAATAAGGCGCGAACTCAGGTGCGTCATCGAGGAACTCAGTTACGTGCGGCCCTTTTGCCATGATACATGGCGTGCCGACGCTGACGGATTCGTAATACGGAAACACGCCGCGCCCCCCTTCGAATACCGAAGGATGCACTGTCAACTGCGCGCAATGATAGAAAGCGGCGTGTACATCCCTGGGAAGGTCTGGAACGGAAACAACGTCGTAGAACGAACGGGCAACTTCGATTGCGCCGGGCAGCGGGGTGAAGCGGGCGTGGAAATCAATCTTGGCTGTTACAAAGGCCTTGATGCCCGTACCGCCCTTGGCGTTGGCTATCGCCACTGCGTCCGCGACGATCCGGATGTTTTTGGTCACCCGGTCCTGGGTGGAGACGGCGATGTAGCTACTTTCCTCAAAGGGGAAGTCGACCAGATATCTCCAGCCCCTTTCCGCGGCGTGGCGCCGCAAGAGCGTGGCCGCCTTGAACAGGCTTTCCGGAGTCTTCTTCCCGTTTTTGACGAATGGAAGGATGCCATCCAACGACGGGGGCGCGTGGGGAATGATTCGCAGACGGTCTTCGTCTACGCCAAAGAATCTGACGACCTGCTCCCGCGCAACATGGTCAGAGAACGTAATTATGTTGCCCAAGAGCGGCAAATTCTTGGCCACCAGGCGGCGCCATCGCTCGGCATGGCCCTCCGCGTTCCAAGCAGCGTCAGCATAGTCGTGGTAGGCAAGGCCGATCGCATCAGGAAAGATGACCGCAACAGGTGCGTTCAAGCGCGCCGCGAATAGCTGAATGGGGAAAATCGATATCCAGGCTTCCACGGGAACGTGATCATTCGCAAAATCTGCGAGCGCATCGAATGACTCGTCAGTGACGCCGACATCGCGCGGTGAATGGATGACATAATCCACGCCGGCCGTCGCCGCGAGCGTAGCCAAATCGCCTTCTGCCTCATCGCGGATGTCGTTCGTGGTCACGACATGAAAGATATATCGCTCGCCCTTGGCGGCACCCTCGATGATGAACCCGACCAGTCGCGTCATGCCTTGGTTGGTCCATTGGGCGCCCTTTGGCGATTCAATCCAGAAGCCGATCGGCGTGCGCTCCGCCACCTTGGTCTTAAGCATCGGACATTTCCCAGAGGCGATCGAGCACGAAACCGATCCGAACGGTGACGTCAGCTAGCGTATCTTCGTGTAAGGCGGGCGCGTGTGGCTGGAAACGCTCGAGTTCGTGCAGAGCGTCGGCGATGGCGTGGGCGTTGTCCGAGCGATATCGCAGGAAGGTTGCACCCTCGCTTGCTTCCCACCCGGGCACCTCAGCCGATAGCAACGGCAGCCCGGCGAATAGCGCGTCTCTTGAGAGAGCCTTCGCCATCGCGAAAACGGCGGAATCCCAGACATACGCCGAAGTAGCGAGTGCCCGGGCAATATCGTTCTCGTCACAATAATGTCGATAGGGCAGCCTGTGCAACATCTCGCGCACCGAGAACGAGGCCCCTGCCACGAGCGGGATGTTGCTCCCTTTGCGAAAACCTTCTTCCGGAAGTTCGGACAGCAGCACTGGCGACATGCTTCCGCCCTCGTTCAGGTACCGTTGGAGGCCCGCAGCAGCTCGCTCGAAATCGTAGATTGGATCGGGTTCCACCCGCCAAAGCAATCGGCTCGCGTGGTGCGGGGAGGTGCTGATGGAGGCGGCCGGCGTATAAAGCTCTCCTACAGCCATCACGTCGTCGCGACGGATGCCGGCATAGGATGCCCATTCGGCGGCATCGGACTCACCTTCGGTAACAACCAAGCCCGTCATGCGGAAGCTACGGAATGCTTCGGTCTGTAGAGCCCAATATGGATCCGCAGAGGCGTGCGGGAATGCCTCCGGGACTTGCCGTGGGGTTGGTTCGAGTAGGAAGTTCGCCATGGGGCGAACGCCGTATACCGCCCCAGCGCGAAGGTCTGCGATATTGAACCAAAATGAGCAGTCGAGAAAATTCTCTCCAAAGTCCCGCGGCAGGATTACGGAGTCAATCCCCGGTCCCGTCGACGGCCGTGGATAGGCGAAGAACATGCGCTTGGCGTTGGAAAAGGGGATGCGTTCCCAATGGAGGCGACGCACCGACACGCGTTCTCCCAGCGCCGTAAATCGCGCCGATTCCTCTTTCCAGTACACGTCGGTCAGCGGTACCAGGCCAACAACGACTTCTACTGTCTCACCTGCAAGTGACTGAGTTTGAAGCAGGGACTTGGTGAGCGCACGCCCTTTACGGAGGATCCGTCGGCTAGGGTAGGCTGGCAGCAGCAACGCGATCTTCACGACCGTATCCTTCGGCGCGGTAGTGCTTGTGGACAGCAGGTGACGCATCACCGCTTTATGCGACGACGCGATCTGCCTGCGCGGCCACCGCCTCCGTCAGCGCGGCGCTTACCTCGAGAACCTCTGCATCAGTGAGGCCTGGATAGGAAGGAAGCGAGATGCCGCGCGCAGAGATGTCTTCCGCAATCGGGAAGCTCTCGTCACTGCGGTACATTGGCATATGGTGCGCACAGAAGAACACGGGGCGGCTGTCGATACCCTTTTCAGCCAGCGAGGCCATAACCGCTGCACGATCACAACCCTGCGGGAGAAGCGTGGAAACCAGCCAGTTGCTCGACAGCGCGCCCTCGGCGAGGGTCTGAAAGGTGAAGTGGTTTCCCAGCTCTTTCTGGTAGAGCGTCGCAATCTCGCGCTTGCGCGCAAGAATGGCATCGAGACGTTCAAGCTGGGCAGTTCCGATGGCCGCCGCGATGTTCGTCATCCGATAATTGAAGCCGAGCTCGTCGTGCCAATAACGCTGAGTCAGCGACTGTCCCTGGCCCTTGACCTTTCGCATGCGGGCGAGAAGGGCGGGATCAGCGGCGATAACGGCGCCGCCTTCACCGGTTGTGATGGTCTTGTTACCGAAGAAGGAGAAGGTCGCGACGTCCGCGTCGGTGCCCACATGCTTGCCGTGCAGGGACGATCCGAGCGATTCCGCGCAATCTTCGATGACCGCAATGCCGTGCTCACGCGCGATCTGCGTAATCTCGGGATCGCACACAGCGCCGAACAGGTGCACGGGCATTACCGCCTTCGTGCGCGGGGTGATGCGGGACCGGAACGATTCCGGATCAAGCAACCAATCGCTAGCGCGCGAGTCCGCAAAAACGGGCTTCGCCCCGGTCTGAGCAATGGTGTTCACCGAAGCGATATACGTGAAGGTAGGTACAATGACTTCATCGCCCGGTCCGATGTCCAGGCAGTGAAGCGCAAGGTGAAGCGCCACGGTGCCGTTGCACACTGACACTGAGCCTTCTGATCCAATGACTTCCGCGAGCCCGCGCTCGAACCGTTCTACATACTGGCCGATGCTGCTGATCCAGCCACTACGGATAGCATCTTCGGCATATGCAACTTCGTTGCCGGTGAGGTCGGGCGTGTAGACAGGAATTCTCATCGTGAGTCTCAATCAGCTATCGGGTTTTGTTAACGGCAGTACCGGAGTCGAGCAATGGCCCTACTAAGATGCTCTGCCGCTATCGCAATTGGCGCCCCCGTGGCCGCAACGTAAAGCAACGTAGCTTCTCGCTTTGGCCATTGTGACGGTTATTGAAGTAGAAGTCACCTCAGTTGACCGAGTTTCGGACCGCGATCAATGGCAGAACGGTCGAGGCGACGACGTTCACGAACTGCTGGAACTCTGCAATCGGCGCTGTCGACACGTAGACCAGATCGTCGTTTCGGACGTCGAACTGTTGAGAAAGGAAGAACGTAGCGGGATCGCGCAAGTCTACCCGATAGATGACAGGCACCTTTCCGTTCTGCGCAATCTGCGGATTTGCGCTGGGCGGGAGGTTCGCCGGATCCTCCCACCGGAAGATGAAGATCCCCTTGGCATTTGCACGATCGGCTTGCAGACCGCCGATCCTTCCCAAAGCCTGCGCCAATGTCAGGCCCGTCGCCTCGAATTTCACTTCCTCGTTTTTGCCCGATGCGCCGAGCGCGGTGAACGTAAACGGCTGGTAAACAGCCGTCACGACGTCGTCCGACGACAGGATGATATTCTGTCTGGGATCGCGGATCACGCTTTCGAGCGGCATCGACAATACCCGGTCTCCCCGGGTCAACTGTATCACCATCCGGTTCACCGGCTGGGTAGCGCCTCCGGCTTGGGCGAGCGCATCCAGCAGGCGCTCGCCTTTCGGGCTCAGCGCCATGCGCGTGCTTCGCACCACCTCTCCGACTACCGTCACGGTGGCAGTGGTGTTCCGCACGAGTCGGACGACGACCTGCGGCAAATGGGCCTTCTTCTGAAGCCGGGTCGAGATGTCACGCTCAATTTCTCGAACAGAGCGCCCGGCGACCGAAACTGCCCCTACGAAGGGCACGAAAATCGTGCCCGTTCCGTCTACCAGTAGTTCCGGTAGCGTAGCGTTGGTGCTTACTTCAGGGGTGCCGACAGCAGCATTGGCGCTGTCGCGAGCAGACGTCGTGCCGCTGCCGGCAAACAGCGTTGCGGGCGGTGCTTCCCAAATGGAGACTTCCAGAACATCACCCGGCCGCACAATCGTTGCGACGGGCTGCGTGGTGCCAAACGCGTCCGCGAAGCTGTCATTCACGGTCCGGGAACGCGTGCGCAACACCGTATCGCGATCCAGATCGATCACAACGATGCCGCTCAATGCCTTGTTATTGGGGGCATCTGCGATCGCCCTTGCGGTAGGGCCTGGTTGGCCGACCAGCCCGCTGCAGGCCGACAAGGTCGCGAGCAAAGCGGCCAACCCAGCCCCACGGAACAAACCTGATTTCATCTTTTCGAACTCGACAAGGCGCAACGGCACCGGGAAGCGTGGCCGCCCGAGCGCTCAGATGCCCGGCTTCAACACGATCCGCGCTTAGGATTCAAGGGCCTTTACGCTTCTGTACTTGGTCTCGAGTGACGGGCAATGTCTTTTCTAACGTCGAGCAGGTGTGGCGGTTCTTAGTCAGCCTGCCGGGGGAGTTGCCGCATCATTGCCTTGCTAGGCGGGCGCTGCGTGCTGTGCGCCACGCGCGCTACATTGGCATTCTGATTCCCGGGGGTCCCCGGCAGCAGTGTGAACGTGCGGAACCTGCGTTGGTTACCCGCTGGATATCGGTGGTCTGGAGGTTGCATTAATGATGCGCTTGATAGATAGGGCCTCAGTCTCCGCGCGAGATTTCGCGCTGCGTGGGTTCTGCGGTCAACGTTAGAGAAACAGTTTTGAAACCTCTGCGGCCAGCTCTTGCCCAGCGATTTTCACCCTGCGGGACAAGAAGAACAATCCGGAAAGCCGATGCTGTTATCCCATATCAAGTCTACCGACCGTACCGAGCGCGTGCACCCGGTTCGAAGGATCCTTTCGCGGATTAGTCCCCTCTTTGCCTTGACGGTGTTGCTGCCGACGGCGCTGGCGGTGGTGTATTTTGGATTTCTGGCGTCGGACGTCTATGTTTCGGAATCCAAATACATTGTGCGTACCCAGGGCAAGCAGGCTCCGTCCGGCCTGGCATCGTTGTTGGTAGGCGGGGATGTGGCGGGTCTGTCCGGTAGCGCCATAAGCGCGGTAGCCGAGTACGCGGCCTCGCGAGACGCGATGACCGCGTTGAATGATCGCGGCCAGCTGAACCAGATGTACAATCGTCCGGAAGTTACTTGGTTTGATCGCCTTCAGCTATTCGGGGCAACGAAGCGCGAGGATTTGTACTCGTTCTTCAGCAAGCACGTGTCGCTGAATCAAGATAATCAGACCTCCATCACGACCCTTGTCGTGAAGGCATACCGGCCGGAAGATGCGCGCTGGATCAACGAGCGCCTTCTCACGCTTGGTGAGGGGCTGGTCAATCGCTTGAACGATCGGAGCCGCATCGATCTCGTCCGCTATGCGCAGCAGGAGGTCAAGGATGCGAAAGAGCAGGTTCGGGTGACCGCGCTTGCACTTGCGCAGTATCGCAATGAGCACGCGGTGATCGATCCGGAAAAGCAAGCCGGCGTATCGTTGCAAATGATCTCCAAGCTCCAGGACGATCTGATCGCCACGCGCACCCAGGTGATGCAGATCAGGGCCTTCGCGCCCAACAACCCCCAGCTCCCCGTACTCCAGGCTCGCATCGCGTCTCTAACCAAGGAGATGAAGATCGAGACGGGTAAGCTGACCGGAACCAGTGGATCGCTCGCGGCCAAGACGGCTGATTATACCCGGCTCGCACTTGACTCCGAATATGCAGAAAAGCTTCTGGCCAATGCCCTTGTCTCGCTACAGTCGGCAAACAACGATGCGCGGCGTCAGCAGGTATATGTTGAACGGATTGTCCAGCCAAACCTGCCAGACAAGGCCCATGAACCCCGTAGATTGCGCGGCATTCTTTCCGTTTTGGTACTCGGATTAGTCGCCTGGGGCGTACTCAAGATGCTGTTTTCCGCCATGCTTGAGCATAACGCTTGAGGGGGAGTTGAATTGGCTACCGTCGCAAATTTATCGCGTGCATGGGCTATTCAGCGCCGAGTGATCGGCGCGCTCTTCATTCGCGAATTGCTGACTCGCTTTGGCAGGCATAACATTGGATTTCTGTGGCTGTTCGTAGAGCCGATGATGTTTACCGTCGGCGTTACGATTTTGTGGACGGCGTTCAAGTCAACTCACGGTTCAAATATTCCGATTACCGCCTTTGCGGTTTCGGGTTACTCTAGTGTTTTGCTATGGCGAAACATGCCATCGCGCTGCATCCTCGCGATTCAGCCGAACTTGTCGCTCATGTATCACCGTTATGTCAAAGTCATCGACATATTTCTGGCGAGGCTGCTGGTCGAGGGTGGCGGTGCTACATTATCGTTCATAATTTTGACCCTGTTTTTTAGCTACATGGGTTGGATGAGCCTGCCCGAAGATGTTCTGAAGGTCGCGTTCGGGTGGTTCATGCTAGCTTGGTTCGGATGTTCTTTTGCGATCTTCGTTGGCTGCCTTGCCGAGGAGACGGAGCTCGTTGAAAAGCTTTGGCACCCGATCTCGTACTTTCTGCTGCCGGTTTCTGGGGCGGCATACATCGTGGATGCTCTCCCGCCGGCTTTTCAGAAGGTGGTGTTGATCCTGCCATTGGTGCACGGCGTGGAACTGGTTCGCGAAGGGTTTTTCGGGTCGCATATCCGCGCCCATTATGACATGGGCTATCTCGCTACGATAAATGCAGTGCTCACTTTCATGGCACTTGTAATGCTCCGCAGGGTCGGTGCGAAGGTGGTTCCGGAATGATCACCGTCAGCGACGTATCGAAGGTTTATCCGACGCGGCACGGAAGCGTGCTTGTCCTGGATGGCGTGAACTTCGACGTGAAGCCCGGCGAAAAGGTTGCGTTTCTTGGTCGCAATGGTGCCGGCAAGTCCACCTTGGTCCGCCTGATCAGTGGGGCTGAAGCGCCCACCAGCGGGACCATTCGTCGCGAAATGACGGTATCCTGGCCTCTGGCGTTTGGTGGTGCCTTTCAGAGCGCTCTGACCGGACTGGACAACATGCGATTCATTTGCCGGTTGTACGGTCTCGATTGGAAAGAACGCGTCGCGTACGTGGAAGAGTTCAGCGAGCTGGGCGCTTATCTGAAGGAGCCGGTGCGATCCTACTCGGCGGGCATGCGCGCGCGCCTTGCCTTCGCGGTGTCGATGGTCGTTGAGTTCGACTGTTTCTTGATCGACGAAATCATCGCGGTCGGCGATGCGCGTTTTCACGAGAAATGTAGGATTGAGCTGTTTGAGAAGCGTGCGGATAGGGCGCTCATCATCGTGTCGCATGATGCCCCGTACATCCGAGACCACTGTTCTCGCGTTGGCGTCTTGAACAAGGGGCGCTTGACGATGTTTGACGACATCGACGAGGGATACGTCTTCTACAAGAGCATCCAGCATGTCTGAGGGCCGCCGTCCTTTTGCTGCCGCACCCGATACCGCCGTGAGGAAGGGGCGCTCCGTGGCGGGAGGCATTCGATGGCTTCGTCGTCGAGTCGTGCGTTTTTGGAGGTTCGCAGTTACACGTCCAGCTGCTCGTCTAGCTGCGCGTTTCGGCCTCCCGACGCGCGCCGTTGTTCGGCGTGCGCTGCGCTTGCCGCATCGCGCACCACCTGTTGGCACATCGCAGGAAGTGGTAGCGATTTATCGCATGCTTTGTGCCGCCTATGACCGGCCTGTGAACCGCTGAAGATGTACCTATTGGTCGACTTGCAGGGCATGCAGAACGGGAGCCGCTTTCGCGGTATCGGCCGGTATGTACATGCCTTGGCTCGCGGGCTGCTGCGAAATGCTAACGGGCATGACGTACGGTTCTTGCTGAACGGTGCGTTGCCCTATGCCGACGCGGTGATGGCGTCGCTGGCCGATCTCGCGGATGCGGACGCATTCATGACGGTGAATCTCCCATCAGCCGTAGCGAGTGGAGACCCAAGGAACGGGTGGCGCGCGGCGGCGGCGAAGCAGCTTTACGCGCAGGCGGTACGGCAACTTGCGCCTGACGTGCTGTTGGTCGGCAGTCTTTTCGAGGGAATGGGGGATGACACGGTCGTTGCGATCCCGGAAGAGCCCCGATCGTACCGTGTCGCGACCATCCTCTACGACCTGATTCCGTTGCTAGATCCGGATCGGCATCTGTCGCATCAAGGTGCACGGAGCTGGTACGCCGGCAAGATTGAGGAAGCATGCCGTTCAGACCTCCTGCTCGGCATTTCGCACTCCGCGTGCGAGGAAGGCCGTGCGCATCTTCCAATCGCGCGAGAGGCGATCGTGCATATAGGTGCGGCAGCAGCCGACGACTTCGCGCGAGAGGATCTGGGTATGTTGCGGGGGTGCGATGCCGCATCCGCGTTGCTCGCGAGCCATGCAATCACGCGCCCCTATGTCATGCACACCAGCGCGTTCGACCAGCGGAAGAATTTCGAAGGTCTGATAGCTGCATTCGGCCGGCTTCCACGGGAGATGCGCGCGCAGCACCAGCTCGTGCTCGTTTGCCGTCTTGATGACCATGGCCGCGCCAAGCTGCGGCAAGCCATCGCCGACGCGGGTCTTCAAGACCAAGACGTGATATTGACAGACTATGTGGAGGACGGGGATCTTCGGCTCCTATATGCCAACGCGTCTCTCTTCGTCTTTCCATCATTCCACGAGGGTTTCGGCCTGCCGGTTCTGGAGGCGATGTGGTGCGGGACACCGGTGCTCGGATCGCGATTGTCCAGCGTGCCGGAGGTGGTCGGTTTGCCCGAAGCGCAATTCAATCCGTACGATGCGGATGAAATGGCGGCCTTGATTGCACGTGCGCTTGGCGAAGCAGCATTTGGCGAACGGCTGCGCCGGCACGCTGCGGAACATGTCCGTCGTTTTTCCTGGGATATGGTGGCGAGCAGGGCGATCGCTGCGATGGAGTCCTGTCTGGCACGGACTTGTCTGTCTCCGTCCAAGCCGGCGCGCTCGAACGTGGTGCGGACAGAAGATTTGATTGGTGAAATTGCGGAGATACGTTGCTGGCCTGGTGCTGAAGATGCTGATTTACTATCCGCTGCGCATGCGATCTACGGCATAACGCAGTTTCGCTGTTTGGGCGCTGTCAGCAACAATGAAGCGTTGCTTATGGATGACGGCACCTCTCTCGTCCGGTCCTTATAACGGTCGGCGGCACGACACGTAGTCGCGATCTGGATCAATAACCAAGTCCCTTTTGGACGTTAGTCGGAACTAGAATATGAAAAAGGCGATTATTACCGGTATCTCGGGGCAGGACGGCGCTTATCTCGCGGAGTTTCTTCTCGAGAAAGGGTACAAGGTCTTCGCTACGTTCCGGCGCACGAGTTCTGTGAACTTCTGGCGTATCGATGAGCTTGGAATCACCAACCATCCGAACCTCACGCTGGTCGAATACGATCTGACCGATCTGGCTTCGAGCATCCGACTGTTGGAGACGTGCCAGCCGGATGAGGTCTATAATCTCGCGGCGCAGAGCTTCGTCGGCGTTTCCTTCGACCAGCCGGTTACCACCGCTAAGATCACGGGCATCGGTCCCCTAAACCTCTTGGAAGCGATCCGCATCGTTAATCCGCGGATTCGCTTCTATCAGGCAAGCACGTCCGAAATGTTTGGCAAGGTCCAGGCTATTCCCCAGAACGAGGATACGCCGTTCTATCCTCGCAGCCCTTACGGTGTCGCGAAGTTGTTCGGGCACTGGACCACGATAAACTATCGGGAAAGCTATGACATCTTCGGGTGCAGCGGCATTTTGTTCAATCATGAGAGTCCTCTGCGTGGTCGCGAATTCGTGACCCGCAAGATCACGGACTCGGTGGCGAAGATAAAGCTTGGTAAAATGGAGTATCTTGAACTCGGTAACATTGACTCCAAGCGCGATTGGGGCTTCGCTAAAGAATACGTCGAGGGCATGTGGATGATGATGCAGAGCGACGTTCCCGACACCTACGTGCTGGCGACCAACCGCACGGAAACCGTCCGCGACTTTCTTCGTCTCGCCTTCAAATGCGTGGATATGGACATTGAGTTCCGCGGCAACGGGGAAGAAGAGTATGCGCTGGATCGCGGTACCGGGAAAATGGTGATGCGGATCAATCCAGCCTATTACCGCCCGGCCGAAGTCGACCTGCTAATCGGCAACCCGGAAAAGGCGCGTACCGAGCTGGGCTGGGAAGCTAAGACCACCCTTGAGGAGTTGTGCCGATTGATGGTCGAAGCGGATCTGCGACGCAACGAGATCGGCTTCTCCTTCTAAGAGGGGGACGGGCGAGGACTAGCCATGGCCACGATACTCGTAACAGGAGCCGGGGGCTTTGCGGCGCGCTATGTGGCGGCCGCGCTTCGTTCCCGTGGCCATCGCGTCGTCGGCCTCGCGCATAGCGATGCCGACGATTCCGTCCGCGCCTCTTTTGAGGCGTTGGAGACAGTGGATCTGCGAGATCTTGGCGGCGTTCAACGCGCCATAGCGGTGCTTCTCCCTGATGCCGTGGTTCACCTCGCGGCAATTTCCCACGTCGCCTATTCAAATGCGTCAGAAATTTATCAGACGAATGTGATCGGCACGCATAATCTATTGCAGGCGTTGGCAGACGTCGGCCCTATCGCAGGGCCAACAGCAATTGTTTCAAGTGCAAACGTCTATGGAAATCGCCAAGGCGGGGCTCTCCATGAGGCGCTTACACCACGTCCTCAAAGCGATTATGCAATCAGCAAGCTCGCTGGTGAATTCATTGGTGATGTTTTTGCTTCTCGCGTTCGCAACTTCATAGTTCGGCCATTTAATTATACCGGGATCGGGCAGTCTCGGTCATTTCTGATTCCGAAGATCGTCTATCACGCTCAGCAAGGCGCGAGGCAAATCGAGCTGGGCAACGTCAATGTCGCTCGCGACTTTAGTGATGTACGCTTCTTCGCGGAGTCGCTGGCGCGACTGATGGAGCTCGACCTGGACGGCGAGCGTGTGAACATCTGCTCTGGTCGAGCCTACAGCATCAGTTCTGTCTTGGACCTTGTCGCTCGTCTGTCGGGAATACGGCTCGAGGTCGCCACCAACCCGTCTCTTGTGCGGGAAAACGAAGTCGAGCGGCTGTGGGGCGATGATACAAAGCTGCAGTCGTTGATTGGCCTCGTAGAGGGGCCTTCACTAGAAGAAACGCTCCGCTGGATGTTGGGCAGTCGCGTATCCTAGGGCCCGGACTCACAAAAACCACATGACGGCGGCAGCGAGGTGTATGCTGCCGAGGAAGACGGCGGCGGTGCGGTCATAGCGCGTGGCGAGGCGTCGGCAGGTAAGCGTCCGTCCTGACCCGTATTGCGTGGGTACTTCTGCTGCGCGAGGCGAGGAGCACTCAGGAGTGTCCTTTCGCACTCCGTAAGGAGAGTGCGGATGGGACGGATGGAGATCATCACCCATGTGGAACGCCGTCGACGCTATTCAGACGCGGAGCGGGCCGCGGTGCTCGCGCAATGCGATGCACCAAGGGCCACCATCGTGGGCGTTGCTCGGCAGCTTGGGATGTCGCCCAGTCTGATACATAGCTGGCGCAAGCGGCAGCGCGACATGGCGCTTCTGACGAGCGAGCCGCTGCAATTTGTACCATATGGTGAAGTGACGGGCGGCTCTGTTGCGGAGCCCCCAGCAGTGGCCTTGCAAAGCGCCGAGCCAGCGGCTGCTTCATCTCGTGATGCGGCGCGCGAGACGGGAACGACGCAGGAGGAGCTGATACGGCCGAACCCGGGCTTGCGCCCCGGCGGCATCGAGATCGACCTGCCCGGTGGGGTCCGCCTGTCGGTCGACACCTACGTCAACGAGAAGGCGCTGGCCCGCGTGCTGCGGGCGCTGCGGGAAACTGCATGATCTCGCTTCCACCCGGCACGAAGGTGTACCTGTCGAGGAAGTCAGTACGGCGGTAGGCGGCCTCGACCTTGTTCGAGACCGTATGAGCAAGCGCCGCCTCTGCAATCTCGCCGGAATAGTCGGTCTGCTCCGCAACCCAGTCCCGAAATGCTGAGCGGAACCCGTGCACGGTCACCGCGAGATCCATGTCTCGTAGAATCTTGAGAAGCGTCATGTCCGAGAGCGGCTTCTTCACGGTCTGGCCGGGGAACACCAAGTCGCTAGCGCCAGCCTTGAACTTCTTGGCGCGCTCGAACACCGCCACCGCTTCGGGGGCAAGGGGCACGACATGCACGCGCCCCATTTTCATCCGTTCAGCCGGAATCGTCCACAACGCTGCTTCCAGGTTGAGTTCCGACCAAGTCGCTCCCCGAATTTCCCCTGACCGCGCGGCGGTCAGTATCAACGCCTCCAACGCTACACGGCCCACCGATTCACGCGCCCGCAGCTTCTCAAGGAAATCCGGTACAGAAGCGTACGGCAGGGCTGCGAAATGCTTGTCCTTCTTGGGCTGGCGAGGGAGACCCTTGGAAAGGGACCGCATCGGCGCTTCGGTTGCACGAAACCCGCGTGCATACGACCAGTCCAGAACTGTGCCGATGCGTTGCCGGACGCGGCGCGCAGTTTCTGGCTTCGCCAGCCAGATTGGCGCCAGCACATCCCGGATCAGGGGACCCTCGATCTCGCTGACTAGGCGGTCGCCCATCTTGGGGAAGGCGTAGGTCTTCAGCGTCGCGATCCATTGGTTCTGATGCTTGCCGTTTTTCCAAGCCTTTTCGTGTTCCTCGTGGACCATTTCGGCAGCCCTGCGGAACGTTGGGATGACCTGTCGCTCCTGCTTCTTCTCGGCGACGGGGTCGACGCCTTGGGCGATTTTCTTTCGGGTCAGCAGCGCGGCTTCTCGCGCGTCAGCGAGAGAAACAGCTTTCAACGACCCCAAGCCAATATCCCTTCGCCGGCCCTCAGCTTGAACGCGAAGAAGCCAGCGGCCTGAATCCTTGCCATTCAGTTCCAGGAAGAGCCCGTCACCGTCGGAGTACCGACCCGGTTCGGTCAACGCCCGGATCTTGGTCGCAGTCAGCTTTCCCATCGCATCCCACTCCGATTTACCCCACACTTTACCCCACACTTCTCGTGGGATGGTGTCGGATCACATGGAATTCAGCGGAACGAAAAAACCGCTGATTTCTGCGGCTTTCTAGCAGTTTTTAGCGGGTTTGGGGAGACCCAAAAAGGGCGCAGGTGGCGGAGCGGGAGGGATTCGAACCCTCGATACGGTTTTGCCGTATACTCACTTTCCAGGCGAGCGCCTTCGACCACTCGGCCACCGCTCCGCAGGATACCTGGAAGGCGCGGCCCTACCGTTCCTTGGGCGGCTAGGCAAGCACCCGTTCGCATGCCAAGCTCGCCTGATGGCAAAAACCCTGCTCGTCCTTGCCGCGGCGCTCGCCGCCGCACCGCTCGCCGCCCAGACCGCTTCCCAGACCCCGGCCCGGACGGCCACTGCGGCACGGCCCGCGCCCTCGGCCGCCGAGCCGGCGGCCGAGGACTGGCGTGACATTCCCGACGACGAGATCCTGCTCGTCCAGCTGAAGACCGGCCGTCAGGTCGCAATCCGGCTCGCGGCCCGGTTCGCGCCGGCGCACGTCAACAACATCCGCAAGCTCGCCGCAGCGCGCTGGTGGGACGGGGAGAGCGTCTATCGGGTGCAGGAGAACTGGGTCGCGCAGTGGGGCGATCCGACCGAGAAGAAACCGCTGCCGCCCGAAATCCTTGCCCGGCCGCCCGCCGAGTTCGAGATCGGCACCTTCGCCCCCGCGCAGCGCCTGTCCAAGCCCGATTCCTACGCCGCGGCCACCGGCGTCACCGCCGACGGCTGGCCCATCGCCAGCGACGGCAAGGCGGCATGGCTCACCCATTGCTACGGCATGGTCGGCGTCGCGCGCGACCAGCTGCCCGATACCGGCACCGGTGCCGAGCTGTTCACCCCGATCGGCCAGTCGGCCCGGCGGCTGGACCGCAACTATACGGTGGTCGGGCGGATCATCGAGGGCATGCCGTTTCTCTCGGCGCTGCCGCGCAGCGATGCCGCGATGGGCGTCTATGCGACCGAGGGGGAGCGGACCGGCATCGCCTGGGTGCGGCTCGCCAGCCAGCTGCCGGCGGACGAGCGCCCGCACTTCCAGGTCCGTGCCACGGACAATGTCCGCTACGCAGCGATGATCGCGCTGCGGGAGGATCCTGCGCCGCCGACCGTGGCGACCGGCCTCAACGTGTGCGACCTGCCGGCAGCGGTCCGCCGCCGGCCCTGAGGCGCCTGGCCCGGCTTACCTGCCGATCCAGTCCGCCACCTGGTCGGCGACCTGGTTGGCGGCCTGGTTGAGCGCGGGGCCGATCGCGGCGGTGTCGATCGCCGCCACCGGCACGCGTGCCTCGAACCGGCGGCGTTCGAACGTCTGGGTGCCCTCGCGACCCAGCGCCGCATCGAAGGTGACCACGGCCTCCATTCTGCTGGCGTCGACGCCGAAGCTGCGTAGATCGCCGCCCAGGCTGGCGCTCGGGGCGGTCAGCGACTGGCGGCGGCTGAGCACGATGCGCCCGGTGCGCGCCGCGATCGTGTCGGCGAGGAGGCGACCGAACAGGCTGGCCGGCCCTTCCACCCACTGGGCGTCCTTCACATAGGCAACGGTGGTGCCGCCCGGGCCCGAATGGACCGGCACGCGGGTGGTGGCGAGTTCCTGGGGCGCATTGACGGCGCCGATGGTCACCGCCTTGACCTGGCCCGACTGCTGCACCGCGCCCGCCGGCAGCACCGCCGCCGGCTGCAGCGTCAAGAGCGAGGCCGGCGGCTTGGCCGCGAAGGAAATGCATCCGGACAGCGGCACGGCGGCGAGCAGCGCGGCGATGACGGTCTTGTTCATCCGGAACCTCACTTCTTCGGCTTGTAGGTGGGCAGCGCGGGCGCCGAGATCAGGCTGGAGGCGCCCCCCTGATCCAGCTTGTGCGCGACGTTGGTCAGTGCCAGCGACATTTCGCGCAGATCCTGCACGAGCTGGCCGACCTCGGGCATGGTCTTGTTGGAGAAGGTCTGCAGGCCGGGCCGCGCATCGCCAATGGCCGCATCCAGTGTCTCGACGCTTTTGCGCGCCGAACTGATCGTGGCGTTGAGATTGGCGATGGTCGGCTTGATGTCGTTGGCCATCATGCTGTTGGTCGTCTCGGCAAGCTGGCCGATCTGTTGCGCGGCGGCACCCGCCTGCTGGATCGCGACCCGCGTCTCGGCGAGCGTCGCGGCGATCTCCGGCCCGCGATCCGCCAGCGACTTGGTCAGGCGGTTGGTGTTGGCGAGGATGCCCGAGATCGAAGCCTGGTTCTTGGCATCAAGCAGGTCCGACACGCGCTCGGTGAGGGTGGTCAGCCGCTCGAGCAGCTTGGGTGCCGAGCTGAGCAGTGCGCCGAGGCCGCCCTGCTTGGTCGGGATCACGGGCACGCCGAGCGGGCAGGCCGCGCGGGGATTGTCCTTGGGGCACTCGATCGGCGGCTGGCCCTTGACGGCGCCGTCCAGCTGCACGGTGCTGGGACCGGTGAAGCTGCCCTGAATGGTGGCGTTGGTGCCTTCCAGGATCGGCACGTCGGGCCGTACGCTGATGCGCACGCGCACCAGGCTGGGATCGGGGCGCCAGAACTGGATTTCCTTCACCTGGCCTGCCGGCACGCCCGAGAAGCTCACCGACGAACCGGGGCTGAGGCCATCGACCGACTGCTTGAAGAAGATGTCGTACTGCTGCTCGTCACCGCCGCCCAGCCGCGACAGCCAGACGATGAACAGGCAGAGCACGGCGAGCAGGATCAGCACCACCGCGCCGACCAGCACATGATTGGAACGCGTTTCCATCAGCCCCTCTTATCCTCATGCGCCGGCCGGTTCGGGCCCGCGACCGCAGCACGTCCGCGCGGTCCGTTGAAATATTCCTGGATCCACGGATGATCCAACGCCAGCAGTTCCGGGATCGTGCCCACCGCGATCACCCGCTTGTCCGCCAGCACCGCGACGCGGTCGCAGATGGCATAGAGCGTGTCGAGATCATGGGTGATCAGGAACACGGTGAGCCCCAGCGTCTTCTGGAGCGAGGCGGTCAGCTCGTCGAACGCCGCTGCGCCGATCGGATCGAGCCCGGCGGTGGGCTCGTCGAGGAACAGCAGCTCGGGATCGAGTGCCAGCGCCCGCGCCAGGCCGGCGCGCTTCTTCATGCCGCCGGACAGCTCGGCCGGATATTTGGGGCCCGCCTCGGGCGGCAGGCCGGTCATCACCACCTTGTAGGCGGCGATTTCCTCCAGCAGCGCAGGGTCGAGCCTGGGATAGAATTCCTTGAGCGGCACCTGGACGTTCTCGGAAACGGTCAGCGTCGAGAACAGCGCGCCGCCCTGGAACAGGATGCCCCAGCGCTTGCGGATCTCCAGCGCCTCGGTCTCGTCGCGGCCGACGGTGTTCTCGCCGAACACCTCCACCGTGCCGTCGAGCGGCGACTGGAGCCCGATGATCGAGCGCATCAGCACCGACTTGCCGGTGCCCGACCCGCCGACCACGCCGAGGATCTCGCCGCGCCGCACGTCGAGGTCCAGCCCGTCATGGACGAGCTGGTCGCCGAAGCCGTTGCGCAGGCCGCGGACGCGGATGATGCTTTCGGGGGCGTCTGCCGCGTCGCTCATATCCAGCCCACATTGGTGAAGAACACCGCGAAGAACGCATCGAGCACGATCACCAGGAAGATCGCCTGGACCACCGCGGTGGTGGTGCGCTTGCCGACCTGCTCGGCGTCGCTTTCCACCTGCATGCCGTGGAAGCAGCCGGCGATGGCGATGATCGCGCCGAACACCGGCGCCTTGACCAGCCCGACCCACAGATCGGTGATCGGCACCACTTCGCGCACGCGCTGGATGAAGGTGATCGGCGGGATGCCGAGGTCCACCCAGCACAGCAGGCCGCCGCCGGCGATGGCGATGACCGAGGAATAGAAGCCGAGCAGCGGCAGCATGAACACCACCGCGAAGACGCGCGGCAGCACCAGCGCCTCCATCGGCGAAACGCCGATGGTGCGCATCGCGTCGATTTCTTCGGTGAGCTTCATCGTGCCGATCTGTGCGGCGAAGGCCGAGCCCGATCGGCCGGCGATCATGATCGCGGTCATCAGGATGCCGAGTTCGCGCAGGGTGATACGGCCGAGCAGATTGATCGTGTAGATCTCCGCGCCGAACTGGCGCAGCTGCACCGATCCCTGCTGCGCGATGACGATCCCGATCAGGAAGCTCATCAGCGCGATGATGCCCAGCGCGCCGACGCCCACCACCTCGAACCGCTGCACCGTCGCGTTGAAGCGGAAGCGGCTGGGATGGCGGATCACGTGCCACAGCGAGACCACCGTGGCGCCCATGAAGCCGAGCAGGCCGTACAGCGTATGGCCGGAATTGAGGACCGCCTTGCCGATCTCGTCCAGCGCGCGGGTGAATGAGCCGGGCGGTGGCGGGGGAAGCTGGATCGGGTGTTCGGCGGCGATCACCTGATCGAGCAGGTGCTGCTCGTCCGTGTTGAGCCCTTCGATCGTGGCACCGCGATCGCGGGCGAAGCGATGGACGACCCAGGCGCCTACCGTGTCCATGCGGCCCACCGCGCTCAGGTCCAGCCGGGCAACCGGGCCGTCGACGGCGTCGAGCCGGTCGGCCAGGTCGCCAAGGCAGGCGAGCGAAAGATTGCCGGAGAAGCGGAGCACCGCTTCGCCGTTGCTGTCGGAGCGTTCGAAGTCGGCAGGTCCCCTCATCGACCACCCCTTTCCGCGATTCCGACTGGAACGGCAAGTTCTCCCGTGGCTAGAGGGCGCAATGCAACGCCTCGCCATCTACGACATGGACAAGACCATCACCGCGAAACCCACCTGGACGCGGTTCCTGCTGCACGTCGCCCGGACTCGCGCGCCCTGGCGGCTCGGGCTGTTCCCCGTGGTGGGGCTGGGGGGCATGGCCTATCTTGTCCGCCGCATCGACCGTGCAGGGCTGAAGCGCCTGTCGCACCGGCTGCTGCTCGGCCGGGCGCTGGCGCCGGCGGAAATGACCGCGGTGGCCGAGGCCTTTGCCGAGCTGGAGCTGCAGAAGGGCGTGCTGCAGGGTGCCCGTGCGCAGATCGAGGCCGATCGCGCCGCCGGCTACCGGCTGGTCATGGCCACCGCCTCGCACCGCTATTATGCCGAAGCGATCGGCAAGCGGCTGGGCTTCGACGACGTGATTGCCACCAATGCGAAGCGGGATGGGCAGGGGCATATTCTCTCCGAACTCGAGGGCGAGAACTGTTACGGGCCCGTAAAG
Organism: Sphingomonas elodea ATCC 31461; assembly: GCF_000226955.1. Classification (GTDB taxonomy): domain Bacteria; phylum Pseudomonadota; class Alphaproteobacteria; order Sphingomonadales; family Sphingomonadaceae; genus Sphingomonas; species Sphingomonas elodea. The sequence continues at coordinate 13,995 of NZ_AGFU01000024.1, read as the reverse complement.
CTCCATATGATCGAAAATTGGTTGGCGGCTCGGGGACAGCACCGCGCCGATTGTCATGTCCGCGCCTATTCGGACCATGTTTCCGACGCGCCGCTGCTCGGCTGGGCGGACGAGGCGTTCGCCGTCAATGCGCATGGGCCCTTGGCCAGATTGGCGCGCGAGCGCGGCTGGACGGCGCTGGACTGGCGTCGCGGCTGAAGATTTCTTCAACACTTCCAAAAGGTTCGCAACCGAAACGGCAGCCCGTGCATTGGTTGGCCGGGTTGGTGCGACCATAAGGAAGAAACGCGCGTGCAGCATGACGACGAGCAGAAGCCGGCGGCTATCGGAGAAGCGGCCGAAAACCTGAAGGATTCGACCAGCTACAGCCCCACGGGCAACCATCCCACCCATCATTGGCAGCGCGCGATCATCGGCACGCCCGGCCTGGGCGATCGCAGCACGGTGTTCTTCGCTGCGCTCCAGATGACGCGGATGCCGATGATCCTCACCGATCCGCGTCAGGACGACAATCCCATCGTCTTCGCCAACAAGGCCTTTCTCGACCTGACCGGCTATGAGGAAAGCGAGATCCTCGGCCGCAACTGCCGCTTCCTCCAGGGCGCGGAGACGGATCGCGATGCGGTGGCGGAGATGCGGGCGGCGGTGGAAGCCGAGGAAGCGCTGGCGATCGAGGTGATCAACTATCGCCGCGACGGATCGCCCTTCTGGAACGCGGTGTTCATCGCGCCGGTGCTCGATCCGGACGGCGAGCTGATCTATTTCTTCGCCAGCCAGCTCGACGTTACCCGCCGCCGACAATCCGAACAGGCCTTTCGCCAGGCGCAGAAGATGGAGGCGATCGGCCAGCTCACCGCGGGGCTGGCGCACGACTTCAACAACCTGCTCCAGGTCGTTTCCGGCAATGTCGACATCGTCCTCAATCAGGTCGACGACGAGCGGCAGCAGCGGCTGCTGAGCAACGCCGCACGGGCGGCCGATCGTGGATCGAAACTCACCCGCCAGCTGCTCGCCTTCGCCCGCAAGACGCGGCTGGAGCCGAAGCGGGTGGAGATGAACCAGCTTATCCACGAGTTCGGCGACCTGCTCGACAACACGGTTGGCGCGCAGATCCGGCTGGTGACTGCGCTGGAACGGCGGCTGCCAGCCGTGCATGTCGATCCGACCCATCTCGAAATGGCGATCCTCAACGTGCTGCTCAATGCCCGCGACGCGATGCCCAAGGGCGGCACGGTGACCATTGCCACCCGATTGTGGAAGCTCAACGGCGACGCGGCCAAGCACCAGCTGCCGGAGGGCGATTACGTCGTCCTCACCATTCGCGACGAAGGCACGGGGATGGACGAGGAGGTTCGCCGCCGCGCGACCGAGCCCTTCTTCACCACCAAGGGCGCGGAGCGCGGCACCGGGCTGGGGCTTGCGATGGTGCACGGTTTCGTCCAGCAATCGCTGGGGCGGCTGGAGATCGACAGCGTGCCGGGGGAAGGAACCGAGATTCGCATGCTGTTCCCGACGGCCAATGCAGCTGCCGGTGCCGTACCGCCGCCCACGCCCCGCCATGCGGCCGGTCGCGGCGTCGCCGGGGGCAGCGAGACCATTCTGCTGGTCGAGGACAGCGACGACGTCCGCGCGCTGGCGCATGAGCAGCTTGCGGCGATGGGGTACCGCGTCCTGCAGGCCGCCAGCGGCGAGGAAGCGCTGGAGCGGCTGAAGACCGAGGCAATCGACCTGCTGTTCACCGACATCGTGATGCCGGGGGGGATGAGTGGGCTCGAGCTGGTCGAGCAGTTCCGCGCCACGCATCCCGATACGCCGGTACTGATGACCACCGGCTACAACGAGGATCTCGTCGCCGACATTCCGCGCGGCACCAATCTGGACGTGATCGGCAAGCCCTATCGCCGCGAGCAGCTCGCGGACCGGATCCGCTCGGCACTGGACCGGCGTGCGCCCGATCCACGCCGCGCCATCAATCCGATCGTTCCGGCGGAGGGTTGATGCCGGATCCGATGCCCCTGTGACGAGCCCGGCCGATCCGACGCTGGCGGCACTCGCCGCCGCGCGCGACTGGGCGCAATCGTCGCTCGGGGCCCCGGATGCATGGCCGCCGGGCCTGCGCCTGTCCGCGGCGTTGCTGTTGCCGCCGGGGATCCCGGTAGCGATCTTCTGGGCAGCAGGGGCGATCGCGATCTACAACCCTGCCTATGCCAAACTCCTCGGCGATCGCCATCCCGCGGCGCTGGGTGCGCCGGGCGCGCTTCACGGCAGCGACTGGTGGAGCGATCTCGAGCCGCTGATCGCAAGCGTCCGCACGACTGGCGAGACCTTCGCGGCCGAGGATCGCCCCTTCCGGATCGACCGGCGCGGCTTCCGCGAGACGGTGCATTTCGACATTTCCTGCTCGCCGCTGCGCGAACCCGATGGGTCGATCGGCGGGGTGCTGTGCATTCTCACCGAGACCACCGAACGGGTGAAGGCCGAGCAGCGGCTGCGCGAGAGCGAGGCGGCACTGCGGGCGAGCGAGGCGCGGGCCCGCGAGCAGACCCACGAGCTGGCGGTGATGTACGACAATTCGCCGGTAGGCCTGGCGGTGCTCGATACGAATCTCCGCTATATCCGGATCAATCGTCAGCTGGCGGAATGGAACGGCCTGCCGGTCGCCGACCATATCGGCCGGCATGTCAGCGAGATCGTGCCCGACCTGACCGACCAGGTCGTGGCGGCGCTGCAGAAGGTGCTTGCGGGCGAGCCACTGCTGAACATCGAGATCACCGGGCCGACTAGGGGGCGGCCCGATGGCATGTCGACCTGGCGGCAGAACTGGGTACCGGTCTATGACGAGAGCGGTACGGTCCACCAGATCGCCATATCCTGCGAGGATGTCAGCGAGGAGCGCAACGCCGAACGCGCGCTGGTAACGCTCAACCGGGTCGGCGCGGCGCTTTCGGCCGAACATGATCTCGAACGGCTGGTCCAGATGCTCACCGATGCCGGGGTGGAGCTGACCGGCGCCAGTGTCGGCGCCTTCTTCCACAATGTGATGGATGAAAGCGGCGAGCGGCTGCACCTCTTCACGCTTTCCGGTGAGGACCGCAGCCGGTTCGAGCGGCTCGGGCGACCGCGCGCCACCGGCATCCTCGGTCCCATCTTCCGCAACGTGGTCATCCGCTCGGACGACGTGACGCGCGAACCGGAATATGGTCTCAACGCGCCCCATCACGGCATGCCGGCCGGCCATCCGGTGATCACCAGCTATCTGGGCGTGCCGGTGGTTTCGCGCGATCGATCGGTGCTCGGCGGGCTGCTGTTCGGCCACCCGCAGGCGGGGCGCTTTACCGCCCGGCACGAGGAACTGGCGCAGAGCCTTGCCGCGCAGGCAGCCGTCGCCATCGACAATGCCCGGCTGCTCGCCGACGTCCGCGCCGCCAACGAGACGCTGGAGCGCCGCGTCGAGGACCGCACCGACGCGCTGCGCGAGGCCGAGGCGGCGCTGCGCCAGAGCCAGAAGATGGAGGCCATGGGCCAGCTGACCGGCGGGGTCGCGCACGATTTCAACAACCTGCTCACCCCGATCATCGGCAGCCTCGACCTGATCCTGCGCAAGCGCGGCGACGACCCGGTGCTCCACCGGCTGCTCGATGGCGCACTGCGCTCGGCGGAGCGGGCGAGCACGCTGGTCCAGCGGCTGCTCGCCTTCGCCCGTCGCCAGCCGCTCCAGCCCGCGCCGGTAGACATGATCGCGCTGGTCGACGGCATGGTGCCGCTGCTCGCCAGCACCCTGGGCCCCAAGATCGCGCTGTCGGTCTCCAAGCCCGGGGCGCTGCCGCCGGCGCATGCCGACGCCAACCAGCTGGAAATGGCGCTGCTCAACCTCGCGGTGAACGCGCGCGATGCGATGCCGGAAGGCGGCGCGCTCGAGGTGCGGCTGGGGCTTGGCGGCGCGGCGGAGGCGCCGCAGCCGCTCGCGGAGGGGAGCTATGTCCGCCTGGCGGTGCGGGACACCGGGCTCGGCATGGACGAAGCGACGCTGGCGCGTGCGATCGAGCCGTTCTTCTCCACCAAGGGGGTGGGGCGCGGCACCGGGCTGGGCCTGTCGATGGTGCACGGGCTCGCCAGCCAGCTCGGCGGCACCATGGGGCTCCAGAGCAAGCCGGGCGCGGGTACGGTTGTCGAGCTGTGGCTGCCGGTGAGCGGCGACGCGCTCAAGATCGCCGAAGCGGCGCCCCGGCACGAACCGCATGACGGTGCCGGCATGGTGCTGCTGGTCGACGATGAGGAGATCGTACGCGGCACCGCGGCCGAGATGCTGCGCGCGCTCGGCTACCAGGTGCAGCCGGCGGATTCGGCCGAGGCGGCGCTGCGGATGCTCGACCAGGGGCTGGTGCCCGACCTGCTGCTGACCGACCATCTGATGCCGGGCATGACCGGCACCGAGCTGGCGCGCGAGGTGCGCACCCGGCTGGGGGAGGTGCCGACGCTGATCGTCTCGGGCTATGCCGATGTCGAAGGGCTGGGCCGCGATTATGCGCATCTTCCCAAGCCGTTCCGCCAGGCCGACCTGGCCCGCGCGCTGACCCTGCTCGGGGTGCGCTGAGCTACCGTTCCAGGATACGCCGGTAGAGCGCGATATAGGCATCGGCCATCGCCTCCACCGAGAAGCGCGCTTCCACCGCGCGGCGGCAGTCCGCGCGGTCGATCGCGGCGACCCGGTCGACTGCTTCCACCGCCTCCTCGGCCGAGCGGACGAGCAAGCCGGTGGCGCCGTCGTCGATCAGCTCGGGCATCGATCCGCGGCGGATCGCGATCACCGGCGTGCCGCACGCCATCGCCTCGATCACCGACAGGCCGAACGGTTCGTCGAAGTTGATCAGGTGGAGGAGCGCACGGGCATGGCCGAGGGCCCGAATGCGCTCCTCGCCACCCACGGGGCCGTGGTAGACGATATGGTCATCGAGGTGCGGCTGCACGTCGCGCTCGAAATAGCCCTGGTCCTGGACGATGCCGTAGAGGTTCAGCCGCCGCCCCGCCGCCTGGGCGACGGCGATCGCCTCCGCCGCGCCCTTGTCCGGGTGCATCCGGCCGAAGAACAGCAGGTCTTCGCTCCCGGTCGCGTCGAAGGCGAAGTCGTCCAGCGGGATGCCGTGGTGGATGGTCGCGGCATAGCGCAGTGCCGGGCGCCGATCGGCATCGGAGATCGCGACATAGTGCACGCGCTCCTCGAAGGGCTTGTACATCGGCAGGATGCGTTCGGAAGAGAAGCCGTGGATGGTGGTGACCATCGGCGTGTCGATCAGCGGTGCATAGGCGTGCGCGGGGAAATCGGCCTGGTTGTGGATCAGGTCGAACTCGGACGCACGGGCGAAGAGATGCGATTGATGGGCATATTCCCACACCTTCGCGTCGATCGCCGGATCTTCCTCGTAACCGCGCGGCACCACGCCGGCGAGGCGGGCGGTGGTGACCGAATCCTGGGTGGCGAACAGGGTGACGTCGACGCCCTTGGCGACCAGCGCCTCCGTAAGCAGGCTCGTCACCAGCTCCCACGGGCCATAATGCCGCGGCGGGGTGCGCCAGGCGATCGGCGCGAGCATGGCGATCTTCATATGGGGAGGATGATCATAGGAGCAGAATGCCTTGGTTCGGGGCGAGGAGGAGGGTGGCGCCCTCCGCACGAAGGTCGTGATGGGGCGTGGTGAGCACGGGGGCGAGCGTCACGGCCCAGTCCGGCAGCGCCAGCGCCTGCGGCGCATCTGACAGGTTGAGCGCGACCAGCACGCGATCCGCGCCGTGCCGCCGTTCGTACGCCAGCACCGCGCCGTCGCTCGACACGGCATGCCAGCTCCCCACCGACAGTGCAGAATGCGCCCGCCGCAGCTGGAGCAGCGCGCGGGTGAAGGCCAACATCGAGCCTGCGTCGTCCCGCTGCGCCATCACGTTGCGTTCCGCCCAGTCCGGGTTGAGCGGCAACCAGGGCTCCACCGTGCTGAATCCGGCATGCGCGCTGGCATCCCACGGCATCGGCGTGCGGACCTCGTCGCGGTTGAAGGCGGTATCGGGCTCGCGGAGCGCCTGCGGGTCCTGCACCCGTTCGGGCGGGATCGGCACGTTGGGCATGCCCAGCTCGTCACCCTGGTACAATGTCGGGGTGCCGCGCAGGGTGAGCAGCAGCATCATCGCAACCGCCGCCTGTTCTGGGCCAACCCGCGAGGCGACCCGCGGCTTGTCGTGGTTGCCGAGCACCCAGTTGGGCCAGCCGCCTGCCGGCAGCGCACCCTCATACTCGGCGATCAACCGAGCGAGCGCCGCCGCGTCCCATGTCGCGTCGAGCAGATGGAAGTTGAAGGGCAGATGCACCCCGTTCCCGCGCGCGCCATAATAGGCGACGAGGCGCGGGATCGGCAGATAGATCTCGCCGATCAGCACCCGCTCGGGATAGGCATCCGTCACGTCGCGCATCGCCGCGATGATTTCCATCATCTCGGGCTGGTCGGCCGAATGGGCGGGCAGCAGCCGCTCGATGTCCTGCATCCCCTCGCGCCAGGCGGGATTTGCGGGATTGTCGGGGAAGTCGGGATGCTTGATCGCCAGCCACAGCACGTCGATGCGGAACCCGTCGACGCCGCGATCGAACCAGAAGCGCATCGCCTCCAGCATCGCGGCGCGCAGATCCGGGTTGCGCCAGTTGAGCTCGGGCTGCTCCTTGAGGAACTGGTGGAGATAATATTGGCCGGTGGCCGCATCCCATTCCCAGGCGCTGCCGCCGAAATAGCTCTGCCAGTTGTTGGGCGGCCCGCCATCGGGTGCGGCGTCGCGCCAGATATACCAGTCGCGCTTAGGGTTCTCGCGGGAGGCGCGGCTTTCGAGGAACCAGGGGTGCTCGCTCGAGCTGTGGTTCGGCACGAAATCGAGCAGCAGCTTGAGGCCGCGGGCATGCGCGGCGTCGCGAAGCGCATCGAAATCCGCGAGCGTGCCGAAGCGCGGATCGATCCCGCGATAGTCCGCCACGTCATAGCCGAAATCGGCCATCGGAGAGGGGAAGATCGGCGACAGCCACACCGCGTCGACACCGAGATCGACCAGATAGTCGAGCCGCGCGGCGACGCCCGCCAGATCGCCGATCCCGTCGCCGTTCGAATCGGCGTACGACCGCGGATAGACCTGGTAGATCACGCCCTTCTGCCACCACAGCGGTTCGGTCATCGGAAGCGTTCCTTCGGGATATGGGTGATGCGGCAGGCCAGATCCGCCTCGCCGCTCGCGACGATGTAGCGATCGCCGGCATCGACCAGCCCCGTGGTGAACACCACCGGCGTCGGCAGATAGAGCTGGTGCGCGATGTCCGCGGTCAGCGCGGGATCGGCCTCGAGCAACGGCACCGCATCTTCTTGTCGCAGGATCACGCTGGGATCGTCGCGGTCGAGCAGCGCCCAGAAGCTGCGATAGATTCCGACCGACTCTCGCTTCTCCACGCCGTGATAGATGAGCAGCCAGCCCGCATCGGTCAGCACCGGCTGGCTGCCGCCGCCGATCCGCTGGTTGGAGGTAGATCCCTTGCGCGCGCGGAGGCCGGGCTGGTCCAGTGGCTTCCAGTGCAGTCCGTCGGGCGAGCGGGCGAGATTGATCGAGGGGCCACCCAGCCAGGGCGAGTCGTCCGGATAGGCGAAATAGACCTCGCCCAGCGGCCGGGTGAGTGCGTGGAAAAACCCGCCGATCCGCCCCTCGAACAGGATCATGTCCTTGTTCTGGTGGTCGAGCACGACCCCGAGCAGCTCCCAGTCCAGCCCGTTCGTCGAGCGGTACATGGCCGTGCAGTGCCGTTCGGCGGAGACACCGCACACGGTCATCCAGTAGGTGCCGTCGATCCGCGTGATCCGCGCATCCTCGACGCCGTAATCGAGATAGCTCGCCGAGGGCGCGATTGCCTTGTCGTAATGCACCGCCACCACTGTGCGGGCATCGGCGTCGAGCTCCACCGGCAGCAGCCAGGACAGCGAGGTGAGCCCGAGCAGCCGCGGGGTTCGCTCCTTGAGGGCGAACTGGCGCGGATCGTCCATGTCGAGTCCAGCCACTGCATGCCCGTCCAGCACATAGCCGGACGGAGTCCAGCGAATCGCTCGCGCATGGCCGTCCACCACCGGATCGCGCAGGGCTTCCGCCACACGCACCATCAGCAGCAGATTGCCGTTCGGCAGCCGCGTGAAACCGGGGTTGAAGGCGCCGAGGACATAGGTCCGCGCGTCGACGCCCGCCCGCAGCGGCGAGCGGGTGAGGTCGACATCGTCGGGCCGGAAGATCAGGTAATCGTCGCTCAAGCGCTTGCCCCCTTGGGTGTCACGCCCAGCAACGGAGTCAGGCCCCCGGGGTTCCGGCGTCGGCGCCCGCTTCCTGCGCCTGGCGATGATGCCGGATCACCTCGTCGATGATGAAGCGCAGGAACTTCTCGGAGAATTCGGGGTCGAGATCGGCATCCTGCGCCAGCGCGCGCAGCCTTGCGATCTGCGCCTCTTCCCGGCCCGGATCGGCCGGGGGCAGCCCGGCCTCGGCCTTGTAGCGTCCCACCGCCTGGGTCACCTTGAACCGCTCGGCGAGCATGAAGACGAGCGCCGCATCGATATTGTCGATGCTCTGGCGGAAGCGGGTCAGCGTCGCGTCGGTCATGGAAGTCTCTTTTGCCGCTGCGGCACGGCCATGCAAGCGCCTCTTGCCTTTGCAATGCACAAAGGCCAGAGGCACCTGCATATGAGCGCTACCGTCCATCGCCTGGGGTCGCGAACCCAGCCCTCGCTCGATCCGATCATGGCGCTGGTCGCCCAGGACATGAACCTGGTGAACGCGGTGATCCTCGATCGCATGCAGTCGGAAATCCCGCTGATTCCGGAGCTTGCCGGCCATCTGATCGCCGGCGGCGGCAAGCGGATGCGGCCGATGCTGACGCTCGCGAGCGCGCGGCTGCTCGGCTATGCCGGCACCCGCCACCACAAGCTGGCCGCCGCGGTGGAGTTCATCCACACCGCGACCCTGCTCCATGACGACGTGGTCGACAGCTCGGACCTGCGCCGGGGTCGCCGCACCGCCAACATCATCTGGGGCAATCCGGCCAGCGTACTGGTCGGCGACTTCCTGTTCAGCCGCTCGTTCGAGCTGATGGTCGAGGCGGAGAGCCTCAAGGCACTCCGCATCCTGTCGGGCGCCAGCGCGATCATTGCCGAGGGCGAGGTCAACCAGCTCACCGCGGTGCGCCGGATCGACCTTTCCGAGGATCGCTATCTCGACATCATCGGCGCCAAGACCGCCGCGCTGTTCGCCGCCGCCTGCCGCATCGCGGGCGTGGTGGCCGAGCGTCCCGAGACGGAGGAAATGGCGCTCGACGCCTATGGCCGCAATCTCGGCATCGCCTTCCAGCTGGTCGACGACGCGATCGACTATGTCTCGGACGCGTCGACCATGGGCAAGGATGCCGGCGACGATTTCCGCGAAGGCAAGATGACCCTGCCGGTGATTCTCGCCTATGCGCGCGGCAACGAGACGGAACGCGGCTTCTGGAAGGAAGCGATTTCGGGCCGCCGCAATTCGGACGAGGATTTCGCCGAGGCGATCCGGCTGGTGCAGAGCTGCCGCGCGGTGGACGATACGCTGGCGCGCGCCCGCCATTATGGCCAGCGCGCGATCGATGCGCTGGGCGGCTTCCGCGCCTGCGAGGCGAAGGACGCGATGGTCGAGGCGGTGGAATTCGCGGTGGCGCGCGCCTACTGACGCGCGCCGACCCGCCCGGGGATTATTCTTCGGTCGACTTCTCGTCGCCGTCGTCCTCGTCGACTTCGAGCGCGTCTTCCTCGTCCATGTCGAGCACCTCCTCGATGCTCTCGACGATCAGGTCGAGCTGCTCGTAGCTCGCGGTCATTTCGATCGTCTCACCGTCCTCGTCCTCGAGGTGCAGTGTGTAATCGCCGTCGCTATCCGGCGTGATGGTGAACTGGGAAAGGATTCGTGCCATGTCGCGCTCCTCTGGCGGTGAGTCCGCCTAACCACGCTTGTCCCGAATGGTTGCAGCCTGATGACGTCCTCCCTGCCCATCCACGCTGTTTTGCCGGCGCTGCTCGATGCGCTGCGGGGGGCGAGCAACGCGGTGCTGGTCGCGCCACCCGGCGCGGGCAAGACGACGGCGGTGGCACCGGCGCTGCTCGGCGAAGCCTGGTGCACCGGCGAGATCCTGCTGCTCTCGCCGCGCAGGCTCGCCGCGCGCGCGGCGGCGGAGCGGATGGCGGCACTGGCGGGCGAGAGCGTCGGCAAGACCTTCGGCTATGCCACGCGGATGGATACGAAACGTTCGGCGGCGACGCGCGTGACCGTCGTGACCGAAGGCATCTTCGTCAATCGCATCCAGGCCGATCCCGAGCTCGCGGGCATATCCGCCGTGCTGTTCGACGAGGTGCATGAGCGCAGCCTCGACAGCGATTTTGGCCTCGCGTTGGCGCTCGATGCGCAAGGCGCGTTGCGGCCCGACCTGCGGCTGGTCGCGATGTCGGCGACGCTCGACGGCAGCCGCTTCTCGGGGCTGATGGGCGCGGCACCCGTGGTGGAAAGCGAAGGCCGCAGCTTTCCGCTGACACTGCGCCATCTCGGCCGCGCGACCGAGGCGCGGATCGAGGACTCGGTCGCGGCGGCAGTGCGCCAGGCACTGCGGGAGGAGGAGGGCGGCATCCTCGCCTTCCTGCCCGGCGTGGCGGAGATCGAGCGGACGGCCGAGCGGCTGGGCGATATCGGCGGCGCGGTGCTCCACCGGCTGCACGGCAGCCTGGAGCCCGCTGCCCAGCGCGCCGCGATCGCGCCCGACCAGCAAGGGCGGCGCAAGATCGTGCTGGCGACCTCGATCGCAGAGACCTCGCTGACGCTCGACGGCATCCGCGTGGTGGTCGATTCGGGGCTGGCGCGGCGGCCGCGGTACGACCGGGCGGCGGGGATGACGCGGCTGGTTACCGAGCGGGCGAGCCAGGCGGCGGTCACCCAGCGCGCGGGCCGTGCGGCGCGACAGGGGCCGGGAACGGCCTATCGGCTGTGGGAAGAGGCGGCGACGGCGGGACTGCCGCGCTTCGATCCGCCCGAGATACTGGAAGCGGATCTGTCGGCGCTGATGCTCGATTGCGCACTGTGGGGCGTTACCGATCCGCGTGCGCTCGCCTGGCTCGATCCGCCGCCCGAGGCTGCCATTGCCGAGGCGCGGGCGCGTCTGGGGGCGCTGGAGGCGATCGACGAAGACGGCCGACCGACCGACCACGGCAAGGCGATCGCCCGCCTGCCGCTGCCGCCCCGACTCGGGCACATGCTGGTGCGCGCGAGCGAACGCGGGCTGGCGCGGACGGCGGCGGAGGTGGCGGTGCTGCTCGGCGAGCGCGGGCTGGGGGGCAACGACGCCGACCTCGAGCTGCGCCTGCGCCGATGGAAGGGCGAACGCGGCCAGCGCGCGGAGAATGCGCGAAGGCTGGCGGAACGCTGGAGCAAGCTGGTCCCCGCTCCCGCGAGCGGCAGGGGGTTAGGGGGTGGGCCCCCGCTCTCCACGCGCGATTCCGGTGCGGATGCCGGTGGCCCACCCCCCGGCCCCCTCCCGCTCGCGGGAGGGGGAGCGCAGGGCGAAGAGGTTGCCCTCTGCATCGCGCTGGCCTTCCCCGACCGCGTCGCCAAGCGTCGCGACGGCTCGGGTGAGACTTGGGCGTCGGTCGGCGGGCGCGGGTTCAAGCTCGACCCGACTTCGCCGCTCGCCCGCGCCGACTGGCTGGCGGTGGCGGAAACCCAGGGCATGGCCGCGGGCGCGCGCATCCTCTCCGCCGCGCCGATCGACGCTGCGACGGTCGAATCGCTGTTCGCCGACCGCATCGAGACGCGCCGTACCGTCAGCTTCGACCCCGCGACCGGCCGGATCGAGGCGCTGCGGGAGCGCAGGCTCGGCGCGGTGCGCCTGTCCGGCGGCAGCGACTCGGGTGCGACCCCTGCGGAGATCGAATCGGCGTTGCTCGAAGGCGTGCGGACCCACGGCCTCCACCTGCTCCCCTGGTCCGATACCGCGCAGGCGCTCCGCACCCGTGGCGCCTATGCCGGGATCGAGGCGCTGACCGACGGAGCCCTGCTCGCCACGCTAGACGACTGGCTGCCCGCGGCGCTCGAAGGCAAGCGCCGGCTCGATGCGGTCAGCCCCGAATCGCTCACCCAGGCGCTGCAGAATCTGCTCGGCTGGGACGGGCAGAAGGCGCTCGATCGCCTCGCGCCCGCGCGTTTCGAGACGCCCGCCGGCTCCAGCCATGCGATCGATTATGCCGCCGAAGCAGGCCCGACCGTAGAGGTGCGGGTACAGGCGCTGTTCGGCCTGGCAGAGCATCCGGTGATCGGCGGCAATGTGCCGCTGGTCCTCAGCCTCACCTCGCCGGCCGGGCGACCGATCCAGACGACGCGCGACCTTCCCGGCTTCTGGAAGGGCAGCTGGACAGCGGTCGCCAAGGAAATGCGCGGGCGCTATCCCCGCCATCCCTGGCCCGAGGATCCGGCGGCGGCCTCCGCAACGCTACGGACGAAAAACGCTGATGCAAGGGCGCGCGGGGCGCGCTAAAGGGTGGCCCCATGAAGTCCGCTCGCATCTATCAGCGCGTCAAGAACGCGATGCAGTCCGGCCGCGCCCGGACCGACAACTGGGTTCTCGAGTTCGAGCCGCACACGCCGCAGCGCCCCGATCCGCTGACCGGCTGGGCCGGCGGCGGCGAGACCGCGAACCAGGTCCGGCTGTCCTTTCCGACGCTGGACGCTGCCAAGGACTATGCCGAGCGCGAGGGCTATGCCTATCACGTCGTGCCGGCGCCGCAGCGCAAGCTCAAGCTGCAGGCCTACGCCGACAATTTTCGCTGATCGTTCGGTTCAGCCGGCGCGCCCCAGCAGCGCGCCGCTGAGGAGCAACAGCATCTTCACGTCGACGCCCATGCCCTGCGCGCGGCAATCGGCGATGAAGGCGGGCAGGTCGGCCATCGGGACATGGTGGACGTTGATGTCCTCGCCATCCACGCCGCCGCCCTCGCCGATTCGCGTCAGTCCGTGCGCGCGCACCAGCGTGAAGCTCTCGCTGACCATGCCGGGCGAGGCGAAATACTCGCCCAGTTCTTCGACGCGCTCGCAGGCATAGCCCGCTTCTTCCGCCAACTCGCGGCGGGCGGCGGCCTCGACCGTGTCGCCTTCCTCGGTATCGCCGACCAGCCCGGCGGGCAGCTCGATCGAGCGGCGGCCCAGCGGCACGCGATACTGATCGACCAGGATCACCCGGTCCTCCTCGTCGATCGCGACGATCACCACGGCGCGGATGCCGCGGGCGCGGGCGACATATTCCCATTTGCCCTGGCGGCGCACGGTGATCCACTTGCCCGCCCAGGGGGTCTCGATCGGTTCGTCGGTCATGGGATGGGCCTTAGAGCTCGATCAGCCGATCGGGAAGCTCGTTCACGTCGTCCTCGGCGCGCGGGAAATGCTCGGCCAGCACGACGCCGATCTGCGCCACCGCGGCGGCCATGCCCTCGCCGACGCGGTCCTGCTTCACCTCGGCCAGCAGCGCCGCCATTGCCGCGCCCCACACCTCGGGGGTGACGCGCGAATGGATCGCCGAATCCGCCAGGATCTCGGCGCGATGTTCGGCTAGGCTCAGGTAGAGCAGCACGCCGGTGGATCCCGTGGTCCGCTTCTCCGCCGCCGTGCGGAACAGCGTCAGCGCGCGGGCATGGACCCGCCGCGTCTTCATCGATCCCGGCGCGAGCGCGATCCTCAGGGCGTCCTTCGCCAGCGCGACGCGGACGATGAGGAAGGTGAGCGCGCTGACCACCAGCGCGGCGGTGAGGTACCAGTGCGCCGGCACGGTCTGCGCCCAGGGATCGATCATCCGGCTGTGCAGCCATTCGATCGGCCAGGGCTGCCAGGCGAGCAGCGCGAGCACCAGCAGCATGGCGAGTGCCGCCCATTGCAGCGCGA